>CAVTFL010000010.1:0-113658 GCA_963733925.1 uncultured Alphaproteobacteria bacterium
TAGGCCGTCACGGCAATCGGCCGGCGCATATCCACTTCTTCGTTACCTCACCAGACTATCGGAAGCTAACGACGCAGATCAATATCGATGGCGGCGCGTATCTACACAATGATTTCGCCTTCGCGACCCGCGACGGCCTGATCCCGGAAGTGCGGCGCTCAACGGATCCGACGGAAATTCGCGCCCGCGGCCTGAACGCGCCGTTCGCGCAGATCACCTTCGATTTCGTTCTGCATCGCGAGGCAGCGGCCGCGCCAAACACTGTCCTGACACGGCCGCACGCCGAAGCCGCCTGACGATGCCCCGACCGCCCGTTGTGGTGGTCGGTTTTTTCCGCGCCCTACCCGGTCAAACAATGCCGGATTCCACTGTGTCCCTTTCAAGCGATCTGCGGCGCGACCTGACGATCGAGGACGTAAAATCCACCATCGTGGATGCCCCGACGATCCGTAAGCACAAACTTTCCTCCTTTCGGTGACCGCGCGAAGCTATGTCATCGTCGAGTTGCGCTTGGCAACGGCGTAACCGGCATCGGTGAAGCCGCGACGCTCGGCGGTCCTCGCTGGAGCGAAGAAAGCGTCGAGAGCATCAAGGCGACCATCGATACCTATCTGGCGGCCGCCCTGATCGGTTCGGTGGGTAACCGGTTTGTTGCGGCACGCGCCCGCATGGACGAAGCCGCCAAACGCAACAACGCCGCCAAATCAGTGATCGAAACTGCTCTGTTCGATACAGTCGGCTAGACATTGGAAGTTCCCGCCGTGCAATTTCTGGGCGGTGTGGTTCGCGACAGCATACCGGTGTTGTGGACCCTGGCGTCCGGCGACCCGGGCAGGAAATCGAGGAAGCGGAAGACAAGATCGCCGCCCGTCTGCACAACAAGTTCAAAGTGAAAATCGGCGCGCAGGTGCCCGCAGCCAACATGGCGCGGCTGCGCCGGCTAGCCTCGGCCCTGGAAGGGCGCGCAACTCTGATCGTTGATGCCAACCAGGCCTGGGATGAGACTGCGGCACTGCGTTGCCTTCCGGTTCTGGCTGACATCAGTGTCGCCTTGGTTGAACAACCGCTCCCGGCCTGGGATCTGCCTGGCATGGGTCGCCTGCGCGCCCGGTCCTCGGTTCCGTTGATGGCCGATGAGTGCGTGTTCTCAACGCACGAGATGCTGGATGTCGTGCATGCCGGCGCCGCCTACGTGGTATCGCTGAAACTGGTCAAGCAAGGCGGCCTCCTGGCGACCCGCGACGTGGGGGCGGTGGCGGCGGGTATCGGCCTTTACGGCGGCTGTCTGCTGGAGAGCTCCATCGGTGCGGCTGCGCATCTTCAGGTCTTCGCCGGACTGCGCGACCTTGCGTGGGGTTGCGAACATTTCGGGCCACAAATCCTGACCCGAGACCTGGTGACCGAACCGATGCGGTTCGAGGACTTTCACATCCGTCTGCCCACAGGCCCCGGCCTGGGCGTCACGCTCGATCCGGCACAGCTGCGCCGCTACGAGGAGTCATCTCATGGCCTGGACTGAAATCACGCGCCCCAAGTATCAGCGCGACGAGTTGCGCTATGCAAGCGATACCACCGATGAAGAGTGGGCATTGATCGAGCCGCATATCCCGCCGCCGGCGTCCTGCGGGCGAACGCGCGAGACCAGCATGCCCGAGGTGGTCAAGGCTATCTTCTACATTGCCCAGACCGGCTGCCAGTGGCGCCTGCTGCCCAAAAATCTCCCACCGCATACGACGGTGCAGCGGTATTTCTACGCCTGGCGAGACAGCAGCGTTTGGCAGACCATCAACCATGTGCTGCTGATGGAGGTGCGCGAAGCCGCCGGGCGCAAGGCAAGTCCGACCGCCGGGGTGATCGACAGCCAGTCGGTCAAGTCCACCGCGTCCGGTGGTCCGCGGGGTTATGCGGCCGAAAAGATGACCAAGGGCCGCAAGCGCCATATCCTGACCGACACCATCGGCCTGCCGGTGAGGATGATCGTCCATCCGGCGAACGTGCAGGACCGCGACGGCGCCCCGGACCTGCTGGCAAGTGTGAGCAACTTGTATCCCTGGCTGCGTCATGTCTTCGCCGACAGAGGCTATGCCGGCGACACGCTGAAGGGGGCGCTCGAAGGCCTCGGCAACTGGACCATCGAGATCGTCAAGCGCTCCGACGCGGCCAAGGGCTTCATTCTGCTGCCGCGCCGTTGGGTGGTAGAGCGCACAATTGCCTGGCTCAACCGCAATCGCCGCCTGGCAGCCGTTTGAGGCACCTGAGATGGCACAATCTCCTTTGGTTCCCAATGCCATGGTGTTGCAACAGCAATTCGAGATCAGACTTAGAGAAAACCTGCTAGAGAATCTTGCCAAAGTCGAAGAAGTAACGCCGAAAGAGCCAGTCACCAAGAAATTGTCATGATGAGGTTACAACTACCTGGACACGGCTACCAGTCCCGGCAGATTTGCGAAATACCATTATAAATCCCGCCGAACTTGTCGCGAGCTCGCCCGGAAATCAGAAGAATTCAGGATGCGCTTCGAGCTTGAAGTTACCAGGTCAAATCATATTTTCTTCCAATAGAGGTTTTATCACCCCTTACGCTCAGACAGGAACCGCAATTTTCCTCGAAAAAAAGAACTATCGTTATGTTTATAGTGTTGGGGGGCTATAGTTTCTATGACAGTTGCATCGTTCGGCGGTTTCTACATTGGCCTTATGAACTCCTTTTTTGCGATCGGGGGATAAGCGCCGAAATTTAAGACTTCTGGTAACCTCCGTTCCTCCGTTGAGCTAATCCCTTCAATGGATACAGTTCCCAAGATATGACCGGAAAGCAACCACGCTTCCCCGCCCCTGCCCCCTCCAGGAACCAGCCTCACAATCGAGTTACAACCTGCAGGCGATATCCAGCGCCATCCGGATCAGTTTGTCGCTGGCCTCCGGCGTTCGGAACGCGCTGTGAGCAGACAGCGTGACGTTCGGCAGAGCCGTCAGCCTGTGGCCGGCCGGCAGAGGCTCCACGGGAAAGACATCCAGCGCGGCGTGGCGCAGTCGCCCCGACGCCACTGCCGCGATCATCGCATCCTCATCGACGATCGCGGCCCGTGCCGTGTTCACCAGGATCGCGCCCGGCCGCACCCGATCCAGCCGCTCGGCGGTCAGAAAGCCACGCGTTTCGTCATTCAGCAGCAGATGGATCGACAGCACGTGACTCTCGGCCAGTAGCGTGTCCAGGTCGACAAACGTCACCCCCGGGGCGGATTTGGGCGAGCGGTTCCACGCCAGCACGCGCATACCGGAACCAGCTGCGATCCGCGCCACCTCCGCAGCGATGCCGCCAAAGCCGAGCAGACCGATCGTCTTGCCGGTCAGTTCCATGCCTTCCGTGCGGATCCAGTTGCCTGCGCGCATACCACCATCCATCCGAGCCAGGCCCCGCGCGGCGGCCCACATCAGGGCGATGGTGTGCTCCGCCACCGCCGTGTCGCCGTAGCCTTTGATGGTGTGGACGGTGATGCCAATGTCGGCAAGTTCCTCAGGGTGCATGTAGCTGCGCGCACCGGTGCCCAGGAAGATGATGTGCTTCAGGCCGATACACCGCCGCATCGCCTCTGTCGGCATCTGCGTATGATCGTCGAAGCAGAAATCATAGCCGGCGAGGAGGCCGGGCAGCTCCTCGGGCCTTATCTCGCTATGCTCGTGGACTGTCATCGCCGGGTCGCCCGGCCGGGAGACATTACGGAACACCGTGGCCAAATCGTCCACGGCATCCAAAAACACACCCTTCATCGTTCGCTCCTGACGCAGAACCGCCGCACTCTGTGCAACGATGAGGCAGTGCGGGGCAAGCGCGAACACAAGGAGCCGTTACTGGAGGTCTGGCAGCCAAACGAATCGACGGGTGCACGGCCGGCCAAATTCCCACCTCCTGGTCGCTTCTCGCGACGACGATCGAGGCCGCAACACTCGTTGCGATGACCCATCGCCGACGCTCGCGAATCTGCTAAACGCCACCAAGATGCCGCGCCCTGCCCCTACCGTTCCCCAATTCGATCCGCCCCCAACGTCGGCCCGGGCCAGGATCGCTGGGCCGCTGCACGGCTCGGCCAAACGGCCGGAGCGGTCGTGGAAGGCGCGCACGTTTTTCTGGCTCTTGCGTTGGGGCTTCATCGCCTCGGTTTGGTTGACCCTGGCGGCCGCTGTTATGGTGCTGTGGTACATGTCGTGACCTTCCACGTCCCGAAATCGGCGCTGAACGCCGTCCGCCGTCCGAGCCTCATCCTGCAGGACCGGTCGGGCCACGTCATCGCGACGTTCGGCGATCTTGTTGGGGAACCACTGCATCTGGCGGAGTTTTCGCGCTTCCTGCCTGCCGCCGTCGTCGCGGTGGAGGACCGGCGATTTTATCATCATTTTGGCATCGACCTGATCGGGGTGCTGCGCGCGACCTGGGTCAATCTGAGCGCCGGGCGCGTCGTGCAGGGCGGTTCCACCCTCACGCAACAGGTCGCGAAGACACTGTTCCTGTCCAACGCCCGCACCACCAAGCGGAAAGTTCAGGAAGTGCTGCTGACGCTTTGGCTTGAACGGCATTTCAGCAAGCAGGAGATTCTCGAGATCTACCTGAACCGTGTCTATCTGGGGTCAGGCGCCTGGGGGATGGACGCCGCGGCGAGGATGTATTTCGGCGTTTCGGCGCGGCGGCTGACCCTGGCGCAGGCGGCCGTGCTGGCTGGGTTGCCTCGGGCGCCGTCTCGCTTCAACCCGCGCGTCAACCCTGCGGCCGCGTTGGTTCGGGGCAAGCAGGTGCTGAACGCGCTGGTCGAGGCCACGGCGATCACGCCCGATCAGGCCCAGGCGGCAGCGGCACAGATTGCGTTTCCTCCCAACCCGATGGCACCCGGGTGGTTCGCCGACTGGGTCGCCGAACAGGCGCAAACACTGGTGGCGCCGGACGTCGACGCGGTATTGCGCACGACGCTCGACAGCCGCGATCAGGCAGTGGCGGAGGCGAGGCTTTCGGCGCTACTCGATGGTCCAGGGGCAGCAGCGAATGTCAGTCAGGGGGCCGTGGTGGTCATCGATGCGTCCTCGGGCGCGGTGCGGGCGATGGTGGGCGGGCGGAATTTTCGCGAGAGTTCGTACAATCGGGCCGTTTTGGCGCGGCGGCAGCCAGGGTCGTCCTTCAAGCCGTTTGTCTGGCTGACGGCGCTGGAGACCGGCATGACGCCGGACGATACGGGTACTGGACGGACCGATCCGCATCGGCAACTGGAGCCCAGTGAACTTCGAGCATCGGTATTCCGGTGAGATCACGCTCGAAGATGCCCTGGCCCAGTCAATCAACACTGCCTCGGTCCGGCTCCTGCTGAACTCCGGCGGGGCGAAAGCCGTCGCCGCCACCGCCGCTCGGTTGGGGATCGCCGACAAGTTGCCGAACGACGCCTCGCTGGCGCTGGGCACGGGGGAGGTCGGGCTGCTGGAACAGACAGCCGCCTACGCACCATTTTTCAATGGCGGCAATCGGGTTATGCCGTTCGGGTTGGACCGCATCCCGCACCAGACGCAGCCCGCGATCGCGCCCGAGCATGCCGCGATGATGGCGCGCATGTTGGGTGCGGTGGTCAGTCGAGGCAGCGGCCGGGCGGCGGCGGTGCCGGGGCATACAGTGGCCGGGAAAACTGGCACGACGCAGGAACTCGCGGGACGCCTGGTTCATCGGGTCGGTGAAAGGGATGTTGATTGGCGTCTGGCTCGGCAACGACGACAACGAGCCGATGAAGGGAGTCATTGGCGGAGGACTACCGGCGAGACTGTTCCACGACATCGCAGTAGGCATTGACTGAGGCCGCTGGGTTCGGACCTCTCTGCCCTACCGAGGGTGCGCTAATCGGACACTTGGTCCAGGCGCGAGATCGAGTGGGCTCGGGCTGTGCTCGAATGTCCGGACCGTGCACATGCCTGAGGCGACCCATTGGCTTCGCCATCAACAGCCGGGCCGAGTGGGCGAGTTGCTGGTTCAGTTCTGGTCGGAAGCGTCGCGAACTGGCCGCGAAATCCGGTGGTGAAGGCCGGGCGAAGGCCAACTACGACCGGGTCAGTGTCCGCTGGCTACCTAGACCACATGTTCGACTTGAGCCATGCTGACCATAGCCTATTCGCCTTATTTGCTTGCGTGATCCGCCACTTGGGATGTTTACCTCAGCCCGCGTTTCGGCAGCGTGGCAGCGCCAACGACAGGCTGGGCGGGACGATCATGCGCGATTCTCATCGCAGCCAGGGATACCTCTCATGGGCAAGGCTACGGCAGCCGACGAACCCACTACCTCGATGACCCGCGAGGAATATCAAGTTTGGGCCGAGCAGCAGCCAGCCGGACGATTCGAGCGGATAAGCCGTGTCGTCGTGGCGATGGCGCCAGAGAGGGTCGGGCATAACCGGCGCAAGAGACGGACATACGAAGTACTGGATAGGGCTGTGCGTGCAGAGGGGCTGCCGTGCGAGGCCTATGCCGACGGGGTCACGGTCGAGATTGGCGATAGTGATTATGAACCGACGCGATGGTGCATTGCGGCGACCGATTAAGCGGTGACGCCATAGCGGTGCCAAGTCCGATCATTATTGTTGAAGTCCTGTCGCCGAGCACCAGCGGTATCGACCGAGCCTTAAAGCTCATTGAGTATTTCCGCCCGTCCTCTCTGCGTCATTACCTTATCGTCTGGGCCGATAAACAGCATATTGTCCACCACCGGCGCGGCGAGGACGGCGGAACCCAGACGCAGATCCTCACCGGTGGCGAAATACACTTTGACCCACCCGGCATCACGATCGCCGTTGAGGAGATCTTTGCCTGATAAACAGGCATCCTTCGACCGCTCAAGAGCGAGAACGGCTCGCCTGGAAAGTTAAGCTGCTGCCGCGACCGCTTTGCCACCTGAGAGCCGGAAGATCCGGTCCAGCCGCTCCACCCCGGTGAGGCGATGGGTAATCAGGATCACTGTCCGGCCGGCCGCGGTCTCGTTCAAAGTCTCCAGGAACGACCGTTCGGTCTCGGCGTCCAGCCCAGCGGAGGGCTCGTCGAGGATCAGGATCGGGGCTGTGGAGAGCAAGGCTCGCGCCAGTGCCAGGCGGCGCCCCTGACCGCCCGAGAAACGCGTGCCACCCTCTCCAACCCAGGTGCTTAGCCGGTCCGGCAAGGCGCGGACCACGTCGCCGATGTGGGCGGCATCGAGGGCACCCCACAGGGCGGCATCGTCGGCATCGGGACGGGCCAGCCGCAAGTTGGCTGCGATGGTGTCGTCGAACAGATGGGTCGCTTGGCCGAGCCAGCCGATGCGCGCGCGGATGAGGGTGGCGGGGAGGGTGGCGATGTCGACCCCACCGAGAAGGATGTGGCCAGACCGAGGGGCGACCACTTTCAAAGCCAACGCGGCCAGGGTTGATTTTCCGGCTCCGGACGGCCCCAGCAACGCGACGCGGGCGCCCTGGGGGATCTCGAGAGTCAGGCCGTCGAATACTGCGGGCCGGTCAGGCTGCCAGCGGAATTCCACCGCCTCGAACCGCAGGGCGGTGCCGGCGGGCATCGCCGCGGGGTCGATGGGATCGGGAACCGTGATCGGGGCATCGGCGGCCTCAAGCACCCGGCGGGCAGCAGCGGAGGCATGGCCGGCCAGGGCACCGGCGCGCGACAGGCCTCCGACGGCCTCGAACGCGGCCAGCACCAGGAAGGCAGCGCCGACGGCGACAGCCGGGCGGGCGCCGGCGTCGATCAGAACCGCCAGAACGGCGATCTGGGCACAGACGAAGGAGGCCGCGCCGGCGAGCGCGGTTCGGCTTGCCATGGTTTGTTGGGCGGCCAGCAGCGCGGCTTCCTTGGCTTGCACCAGGGCCAGCATGCGGCCTTCGGCGGCGAAGGCGCGGACTTCCCGAAGGCCGGTCAGGGCGTCCAGGGCGGCGATGCGCAAGGCACCTGCCTCGGCCGCCAAACCGGCGCCCGCTCGGCCTGACGCCCGCGCGGCCATCCAGGGCAGCACGAAGGCGGCGGCGACGAAGAGGACACCGATCTCCGCCGCCAGGCCGGGTGACCGGTGGCCAACATGCAGCAAGAGCACGAGCAACAGGAGGACGGCGCCGGCCAGAGGCAGAAGCATACGGAGATACAACCCGTCCAGCGCTTCGATGTCCCCGACCAGGCGGGCCAACACGTCGCCTGAGTGGCGGAAACCGAGGCCTCCGGCTGAGGTGTGGGCAAGTCGGCGAAAGAACCACACGCGCAGGTCGGCCAGTGCACGGAAGGTCGCGTTGTGAGTCACTAGCCGTTCCGCGTAACGCAGCACGACACGGGCGCCTCCGAATCCGCGCAGGATGGTTGGAACGGCCATTGAGCCTGCGAGGATCGCCGCGTCGATGGTGAGGCCCGACATCGTCATCAGCCCGACGCCCGCGATCAGGGCGGCCAGCGCGACAAGCAATCCGCCCAGCAGCCATCCGGTTTGCCGGCCCCACAGACCCATGATCCGGAAGAGCGGGCCGATCATGCCGCACCTCGGGCCGAGATTGCCCGGCCGTCGCGCAGATCCAATCGCCGGCCCGCGAAGCCGTGCGCAGCGGACGAATGACTTGCCAGGATTACAGTGCGGCCCAGGGCGAGGCGGCGAAGACTGTCCAGCACCTCCTGCTCGGTGACGGGATCGAGGTGAGCAGTCGGTTCGTCGAGCAGCAGCAATGGGGCGTTCTTCAGGTAGGCTCGGGCGATGGCAACGCGTTGGGCCTGGCCGCCGGACAGGCCGTAGCCGCCCTCACCGATCGGCGTGTCCAGGCCGGCCGGCAGCCCGGCGGCGAATTGATCGAGGCGCGCGGCGGCGGCGGCGGCGGTGACCTCGTCGGGGGAGGCTTCGGGCCGAGCGAACCGAATGTTGTCGTGAATGGAAGCGGCGAAGAGGACGGGGCGCTGGCCGATCCAGGCGGTCAGACGAGACAGCGCCTGTGGAACGAGGTCGGTGATGTCGGCGCCGTTGATGGTGACCCGGCCGCCGTCAGGGCGGACAAAACCGAGCAGGATTTCGATAACGGAGGATTTGCCGGCGCCTGATGGGCCGGCAAGGACCAGGGTTTCGCCGGCGGACACACGGAAAGACAGGCCGTCAAGGGCAGGGCCGCGCGAGGCATCCCAGGTCAGGCGGACGTTGTCGAAGGAGACAGTGACGCCTTGCGCGGCGACGGTGCGGATTTCTCGGGCGGGTGAGGGGTCAGGGAGCGGCGGCAGGTCGACCAGGGATTCGGCGGCGCCAGTGGCGTGCAGGCGGTCCTGGTAGGCACCGGAGAAGATGCGCAACGGTGCGAAGAATTCCGGGGTCAGCAGTAGGACGGCCAGCGCGGGCCACAGGATGGCTGTGGTACCGTCGGCTCGCAGCAGGCCGAAATAGTGGATAGCCAGAACGACCATCGCCAGGGCCGCTGCAAGATCCAGCACGACAGACGACAGAAAGGCGACGCGCAGGACACGCATGGTGCGGATCCGAAGGTCGGAGGCGGCCTGTGACAGCGCGACGGCCTCGTCCTCGGCGCGACCGTAGAGCACGATAGTGGCGATGCCGCGGACGCGGTCGAGAAAGCGGGCCTGCAGGCGGCCCATGGCGAGGAACTGGTTACGCGAGGCGGCAGCGGCCCCGATGCCGGCGATGGCCATGCCAACCGGGACAAGGACGCCGCAGCCCAGCAGCAAAAGCGCCGCCCAGGGATCGGCGTAGAACACCGCGAGCAGAACGACGGCCGGCCCGACGACGGCGAAGCTCGCCGCGGGTACGTAGCGCGAGAAAAGACCGTCCAGGGCCTCGATCTTATCGACCACGATAGTGGCCAGATCGCCGGAGTGACGGCCACGCAGCAGCGCTGGTCCGGCATGCAGGAGACGCGACAGGGAATCGCTGCGCAGCCGGCGGCGGGCAGCGGCTCCGGCTGCGAAGGCGGCTCGCTCCGTGAGGAACGTGATGCCGGCGCGCATTACTGCCAAAACGCCGAATGCCAGGAGCGCCGGAGCTTCAGGAAGCGATCCGGTGAACGCCGCGGCCAGGACGGTGGCGGCGGCAAAGGCTTGTCCGATTCCGGCGATCGACCCCAGCACGTGCCACATCAGGACGGGGCGAGCGGCTCGGTTGCCTGCGCGTTGCTCCCGGCGGAGCCACGATCGCGCGGCGCCCATGGTGGATTCTGCCTGTGCCATGGAGGGTGGGATTAGCCTATGGCCGATGGAATAGACAGTACGGGAATGCCCGAAGCGTGGTTAAACTTTGTCAAAGGCTGCCGCGCTGCCACGTGTCCGGTCGCGAGCCGCCGTAGAGTTGAACGACACGCCCGGGAGGGGGTTGGGATGTGACCGCATATCGCAGAGGCTTTCTGGGATTTCTCGCGGCGACGATTGCTGGCGGCGCACCGAGGTTCGGGATCTCGTTCGCCGCCGATAGCGCCCCCGGCCTCGACTCGCCGGGCGCTGGTTTAGGCGTGGATGTGCGAGCTTTTGGAGCGACCGGTAACGGCAGAGCGATCGATACGCCAGCCGTGAACGCGGCGATCGCGGAAGCCGCGTCGAAGGGCGGCGGGATCGTCCATTTCCCGTCCGGGACCTATTTGTGCCGTTCCATTCGCCTCGCGAGCTTCGTCGCACTCCACCTCGACCCGGGCGCAGTGATCCTCGCCGCCGAGACGCCCCACGAAGGCACGGCGAGCGGCGGGTATGATGCGGCTGAATCCAATGCGCCGTGGGAGGGGTTTCAAGACTTTGGCCATAATCATTGGCATAACAGCCTGTTCTGGGGCGAGGGCATCCATGATGTAGCGATTTCCGGGCTGGGACTGATTTTGGGTAAAGGTCTGAGCCGGGGGGATTCCGATACCGACCTGCCGATCGAGGAGCAGTCCGGTGTCGGCAACAAGGCGATTGCACTTAAGAATTGCCATAACGTCTTTCTGCGGGACTTTTCGATTCTCAGTGCGGGCCATTTCGGCATCCTGGCCACGGGTGTGGACAATCTCACCATCGATGATATCAAGATCGACACCATTCGCGACGGCATGAACATCGATTGCTGCCGCAACGTCCGGATATCAAAGTGCAGCGTCAATTCACCTTGGGACGATGCGATTTGTCTGAAAAGCTCATTTGCGCTTGGCTACGCGCGTGCTACAGAGAACGTCACGATCTCGGATTGCTACGTGACGGGCGGGTACCAGGTTGGCGCACTGATCGACGGCACTTGGCGACGTTTTGGCGCTGATCCAGGCGAGCAGCGACAGAAACCGACCGGTCGGATCAAGTTGGGCACCGAATCCAACGGTGGATTTAAGAACGTCACAATAACGAACTGCGTGTTCGAGAGTTCGCGGGGTCTGGCGCTTGAGTGCGTTGACGGCGGCGTGCTGGAAGATATCAGCATTGTCGGCATCACGATGCGCGATGCGACCACCTCGCCGTTGTTCCTGCGGCTTGGCGCGCGACTACGCGGGCCGGCCGGAGCGGTGATCGGTTCGATCAAGCGCGTCATGATCAGAAACCTCACGTGCTACGGCCCTCTGCAGCACATGCCTTCGATCATTGCCGGCGTTCCCGGCCATGCCATTGAGGACGTGACGATCAGCGACATGTACATTGAACAGAAGGGGGGCGGGACGGCAGAGATGGCAGTCACCGAGCCGTCGGAGCAGGCGGAGACGTATCCGGAGCCCGAGATGTTCGGTCCGCTGCCCGCGCAGGGATTTTTCATTCGCCATGCGCGCAACATCGAATTCGACAACGTGCAAATGGTCCCCGCAACGCCCGATGCGCGGCCTGTGTTCTGGCTCGAGGACGTCGACGGCGCCGATTTCTTTCGCGTCGATCTCTCGCGTCGAGGGAGCGCGACAGCTTTCCAACTGAACGCGGTACAGGCGTTTCGTGTGTTTGGGAGCCGAGGTGTGGCGGACACTTCTCTTCCGACAGCGCCGCGTCAGACGATCTGATGGCGGGACGTGGTGTTTGAGGCTTTGGCACATGAGTAGTTTCGAGGTCGCATCTCGGGTCGCCGCGTCGGTGCAATCTGGGCGCCGCGCCAACCGAGCGGGACTCTTATCCGCTCAGCTTACAGTAGGTTCGCGGCGCGCGCGGCTTTCAGCACATCGTCGGCATGACCGGTTACGCTGACCTTCCGCCACACCTTCAGCACCTTACCGTCGGCGCCGATGAGGAATGTGGTTCGCTCCATCCCCATGTATTTCCGTCCATACATCGACTTCTCGACCCATGTCCCGTATCGCTCCGCCGCCGCATGAAGCTCGTCGGAGGCAAGCGGGAATGTCAGCCCGTATTTCGCGGCGAATTTCTCGATCGGCTTGATCTTGTCGGGGGACACGCCAACCACATCCAGGCCGACCTTTTGCAGGTTCGGCATCGCCTCCTGGAACGCGCAGGCCTCCTTGGTGCAGCCAGGTGTGTCGGCTTTTGGGTAAAAATACAGGATGAGTGGTTTGCCCCGATATCCGCTGAGACTGACCGTGCGCCCACCGGTCGCGGGCATCTCGAAGTCAGGAGCCATATCACCTTCAGCGAGTGTCATACCTCTGATTTCCCCCGGTAACGCAGGACGGCATCCTGTTGCACGATTGAGCTGGATTACGCGATGGTTTGGCGGTGTCAACACCCATGAAGCGGCGCTCACGGGTGGCCAGCGCCGCCCGTGCACGGCGCCGCGGCGTGCCATGTCGTAAGCCGTTCGGCTGCGGTCAATACATGACGTCGCCGCCGTTGGGGGACAGGGTGGCGCCCACGTAGAACCCGCCTTCCGGGCCGGCCAGCAGCAGGGCGGTGGCGGCGATTTCCTCTGGACGGCCGAAGCGGCCGACGGGGAGGGCATTGATAAAAGCCTGGCGGTCGGCGGGATCCATTGTCGCGGTCAGGTCGGTGTCGATCGGGCCGGGGGCGATGGCGTTGACGCGGACGCCTCGTGGAGCCGCCTCCCACGAAAGCGCCCGAGTCAGGCCGATGATGCCGGCTTTCGCGGCGGAGTATGGTGCCGAATTGACCGCGCCCTTCAGGGCACGCTGGGAGGCGATGTTGATGATGCAGCCCCGGCCGCGCGCGGCCATCGCCGGGTAAACCGCTTGGGCCATGAAGAACATGCCCTTCAGGTGGACGCCGATGATGCGGTCGAAGTCGGCCTCGGTGTAGTCGGGAAACGGCTTGCGGATGTTCATACCGGCGTTGTTGAACAGGATATCGATGGGTCCGAGTTCCGTCGCGGCGTGCTCGGCGAAGGCCCTGGCCGCGGCGATGTCAGCGACGTCGACCGAGCGGTGCAGGGCGCGACGGCCGTAGGTGCGAATTTCCGCGGCAGTCGCATCGGCCTGGGTGTCGTCGTCCAGGTGGCAGAACGCAATGTCCGCACCGTGTTGCGCGAACAGCAATGCGGTCGCTCGGCCAATGCCGCGGGATCCGCCGGTTATTAGGGCGATCTGGTTGTGAAGTTTCATCGCGCATGGCTCCTGCATTGTCGAGGCATGTTGCTCGCGGACGCAGTCTGAACCAAGGTCCGCCGCATGTTGATCGCTCGGACGCTGCCGGATCTGCGTGCCGCCTGTGACCGGTTGCGGTCTACCGCCGGGGCGCTGGCTTTCGTGCCAACGATGGGCGCGCTGCATGAGGGACATCGGACGCTGGTGCGAACCGGTGTGGCGTCCGGCGCGGCGACGGTGGCCTCGATCTTCGTCAACCCGCTGCAGTTCGGGCCGAATGAGGATCTGTCGCGGTATCCCCGGGATGAGGCGGCCGATCTGGCGGCGCTGGAAGCAGAGGGCTGCGCGCTCGCGTGGCTGCCGGATGTGGCGACGATGTATCCGGCCGGCGAGGCGACGACGGTGGTGGTCGGCGGCCCGGCCGAGCGGTGGGAGGGCGATGCGAGGCCAGGGCATTTCCGTGGGGTGGCGACGGTGTGCGCCAAGCTTTTCGGGCAGGTCCGGGCGGACCGAGCCTATTTCGGGGAGAAAGACTGGCAGCAGTTGCAGGTGGTGAAGCGGATGGTCGCCGATCTGCTGCTGCCGCTGGAGATCGTGGGCGTGGAGACGGTGCGCGAGGCAGATGGGCTGGCGATGTCGTCGCGGAACCGATTCCTGACTCCGGCGGAGCGGGCGGTTGCGCCGGCGTTGTTCTCGGTGCTGCAAGCGACGGCGCGAGCGATGGCTGGTGGTGCGCCCTTGGCGGAGACGTTGGCGAGCGCGCGGGACACGCTGGAGCGCGCCGGGTTCGGGGTGGATTACCTGGCCCTGGTGGACGGGTCCGGGTTGGCGCCGATCGATGCCGTGGCGCCGGGTGCGAGGTTGATCGCGGCGGCGCGGTTGGGGATGGTCCGGTTGCTGGATAATATTCCTTCGTTCCTGCTTCGCTAGACCACTCTCATCCTGACCGTGCAGGATGAAAGTGGTCTATCTCTTCGATTTATCGCATGATTCACGCGCCTGGGACGTTCCGCTCAGCGCGATCATGCTCTAGCCCATTTTCAGCCTGACTGTGCAGGCCACAAATGGTCTATCTCTTTGTTTGATCGCATGAGTCACACGCTTGAGACGTTCCGGCTAGCGTGCTCATGCTCTAAAGCTACGCAGGACTTGAAGGCGCGCCCCGCCGATATGGGGTGGTGGCGGGTGAAAGCCTTGCTTCGCTACAGCTACGCAGGACTTCTCAATCAGGCGGGCGGTTTCATGAGTTGCATGACACGCTCAGCCAACTGCGGCTCACGGAGGACGGCAGGCGGCTTCAGGAGACCGTTAACCTCGGCCAGCAATCTGTGCACCGACGGGTCTTCCGCTGCCAGTCGTGTCAGGGCAATTCCGTATTGCACCCTTCTATCGAAATCCGCCGGGCGCTGCCCGCGCGTTTGCGGATATATGAAATCATTCTCGGCAACGCCCCAGGGCGCGTCGAGCAGCCCTTGAATGGCGGCGAAGAAGGCCTGCGCTAGCCCATCGAGGGGATCTGCAAGTCCGCGTCGTTCATTAAGGAGACGATCAAGCACGCAGGCCTCCTGGGCCGCGACGGTCATGCCCTGGCCAAAGGTGGGATTGAAGCGACAAAAGGCGTCGGCAATTGGAATAAGGCCGCGCGGAAACTGTTCCAGCGCCTCGAAGTGTCGTCGTACACTGCTCCGGAAGTTGAAGCGAGCGATGGTTCCGACGAGCGTTGCGGTCTTGATGGCGTCATAAAGGGTGGACGTGCGCAGTCCTTCTGCGAATGCCATGAAGCCCTCGATATCCCCGGGGGGACCGTCGCCGTGGGCTTCACCGAGGCTGACGATCCATTGCCTGTTCTCAATCGGAAGTAAAAACGCGCCACGGCTACTGTCAGGGGAGAGCGGCAGGTGTATGAGACCCTTCCACGGGAACGGTCTATCTCCAGGGATCTCGAAAATCGCCGAAGCGTAAGCGATGTCGACACCGATCTCGGTTTCCTGGGGCTTCGAAGCACCGATGGTTTCAAGCAAGGCGAGGGTCAAGGCACCCCGCCCGGAAGCGTCGAGGACGAGGTCGGAGGGGAGCATCGACGCCCGACCCTCGGCGTCGTCGTATCGGACGCCTGTGACCGCGGTCTGATCGGGTGAGGTTAGAAATTCCACGACGCGGCACCGCGAGTGCAGACTGATGTTGTCTTGCCGTTCAATGCACCGTCGGGTGACGAACTCGAGCAACGGGCGTGACATGAAAAAGCCATCGGACCCGAGGTCGCGCACCGGGAAGGGATCGTAGCCGGGTCGCTCCCACCACATATCGCGACCATTGCGGATCCTTTGGGCGCCGGAATGTTCGAGATCGCTGGTGAAATTCGGAAAAAGCTTCTCGAGTGATTCCTGACCTGCAGAAAGCAGTACATGGCCATGTCGCGCCTGGGGAGTCCCTGGTCGCGGTTCCGGTTGCCCGGGCAGGGGGTCGCGCTCCAGGACGGTCACCTGATCGAAATAACCGGACAGGGCCTTCGCCGCTGCAAGGCCGCCCATGCCGGCCCCTATGACAACGGCGTACTTACCGAACGGATTCGACATCGATTATCCCCGCCATGGTAGCAAAGTTCAATTCCACTCGCCGATCCGGCTCACTCCGCTGGATCGGGTCAACAGAAGCACGGCCTGCAAGGGTTGCAGCGGAGCGCTTCGTTTCGTCAAGGATTTGCCAAATTGTAATGTCGCCTGGGCGATTGGCCGGCGTCAACGGCTGTGTCTCCACCGGTCTCTCGCATCGAGGCGACCCCCGTCCGTCCCCTCCGGGGAGCGGTCAGGCGGTGGCGGCATGCGCCGGTTCTGAAGCACCAACGTGCTGGTGCAAAAACGCAGCTGCACGCCGGAGGGACTCACGGCCTTCCGGGAGAAACGCACAGGCTAGCTGCCAGACATGGGGCACCACGGGCCAAATCGTAAGCGTGGCGTCGACGCCCTCAGCCCGGGCACGGGCCGCGAGGCGAGTACCTGTCGTCGCGAAGCATCTCCCGCTCCCCAACTTCGATATACATGGGAGGCAGGCCGGCGAGGGTGGCGTAGAGCGGAGAGGCCTCCGGGGTGCGCGGGTCAGCGCCCTTGAGGTACCAGGCGGCCACGGTCGGTACGCCTTGCGGCCGAAACATTGGGTCGCGGCGAGCGTTGGCGCGAAGGCTTGCGCCGGTGGCGGCGAGGTCGGTCCAAGGTGAGAAGAGGACCGCTGCGGCGGGCAATGCGTTACCCTCGTCTCGTAATCGGATCATAAGGGCCAAGGCGAGCCCGCCACCCGCGGAATCGCCGGCGACGGTGAGCGCAACGGCGTCATGCCCCGCGGCCCGGAGCGCATTCCAGACGGTTTCGACGTCATCAACGGCAGCGGGATAAGGGTGTTCCGGCGCCAAGCGATACTCCGGCACGAACACATCGAAGCCGGCCAGCGCGAAGCTGGCGGTAATAGGGCGATGGGTCCGTGGGGAGCAGGCGAAATAGCCGCCGCCGTGAAGGTAGAGCAGCACAGGCGCGGACCCAGTCGTCCGCGCGCGGGTGACCCATTCGCCTGCGACGCCGCCCAAGGTCGATGCGCGGTAATTGGCGCCGGCGGGAACCCGAAGTGTGCCACGACTGAGTATGGCGCGGGCGCGCACGGCGTCCGGATTGCCTCTAAAGCGCCGCTTGACCTGCACGCGGATCAGCATGTTCAGCACATGAGCCTGCCAGCTAGACATTGGGCTATCCTTTGTTCGGCATCACGCCGGCCGCCATATCGTCCCACACGTTTCGCTCGGCAAGCGAAACCTGACGCCCGTCGCAACCAAGAATTCCACTGTCCGCCGATTTTGGATGTGTCCAGTTGGTTGCGAGAGGACGACGGCGCGCCCGGCCGGCTGACGATGGACGGGCTTCAGTCCGAATGTCTCCAACATCGCGCGGGTTACGGCCTATGGCGTCGTGCTGACCGACCAGGTGGCGCTGTCGACCGCCGGTGATTTCTGCAGTTGCGCGACGACGGCGTCCAGCACAACGGAATCTGCGGAGCTTGGGACCAGGACCGCGGCCAGTTCGACCTGGAATTCGGTCTCCGACAGAGTCTCGATTTCGAGGATCGGATACCCGACCTTTTCCAGCGTTTCGTCGAGGATATCACGAGCCTCGGAAACTTTGCGGTGGTCTGTGACCACATGGACGCGGTAGCGGGCCTCAGTCGTGCGGGTATCGATCGGCAGCCGGTTGATATAGTTGACCAGCGGCCGCAGCAGCGTGTTGCCTGCGACGACGAAGAATGAGACCGCGATCGCCTCGCCCCACAGCGCGGCGCCCGCGAAAGCGCCGACGGCGGCGGAACACCATAGCGTGGCGGCGGTGTTGAGGCCGCGGATCTGGGTGCCTTCTTTGAGGATCACGCCGGCGCCGAGAAAGCCAATGCCAGACACAACGTAAGAAATGATCCGCGTGGCCCCATCCGCGCCCAGCAGGCGTGTTCCGAGGTCGGTGAAGGCCGCGGCGCCGACCGCGACGAGCACATTCGTCCGCAGCCCGGCCGTTCGCTGCCGCCACTGGCGCTCGGCGCCAATCAACGTGGCCAGGATGAAGGCGGTCGCCAAACTGGCGATGGTGCGCGCGAAGGCGTTGTTGAGGAACCAGTCCAGCAGATCGTGCGCCATCTAGCCGTCCCGGAAGTGTCGGGCGACGTGTATAGCGTATTCCGTTTCTGCGGAACGCGTCCCACCAGAAGTCCCGGGCGTTTTGGTATGCGCACAGCCCGTCATGAGAACTTGGCCATGACCGGGCGTGCCACGAGGGCTAGGCCCGCAGTGGCTCCGGCGGTGGATCGGGAGGCACCGGGATCGGAGCCGGCGGTTCCTGGATCGGTGCCGGTTCGTCCGGATCAGGAGCCACTGGCGGATCGCCGGGGGGAACCGGCGGATCCGACAGCGAGCATCTACACACAAGATGTCTACGACCGCAACGGCCGCACCGCGTCCTGGGCCGTGCGGCCGGCGATGTCCAGCAGGCGGCTGGTCGACTTCGAACGCATGGTTAATCGCATCGAGATAGAGGTCGCGCTGCACCTCGGCCAGTTCGACCATGTTCTTACACCGTAACAGGTCCTGCGGCTTATGCGCCGCATGCTCCATCGAGTGGTCCATCATTTCGAGCCAGGCATGCTGCATGCTCTGCAGGCCACGGCCCAACATCATGGAGCTGGAAAACAGCGCCTGCACCCGTTCGGCGGACCGTTCGGAGGCGTCACGATAGATGTCCATCGCATGCGCGGCGGAGGACATCAAATGCATGCCCGCGGCCGAAGCTGATATCGGCAACCCGACTGCCGACACCGGCCGCGGTGCGCATGCCCATCATCATCACCTCGCGGCTCTGCTCGGCCGCTTTGGTACGACATATTGGCGGCGGCATTAGCGGTTTCGGCAACCGTTTCGGTCATGCTCTGAGCGGCGTCCTTGGCGCGATCGGCGCCGTTCTGCGCCACATGGCTGGTTTCGTTGATGGCTTCCTTGGTCGTCTTGCCTGCCGCGTCGATATTGGCCTGGCTGGACCTGGCCGCCTGATCCGTTGCCCTGCTTCACGGCTTCCGCGGTCTTTGTTGTTTCTGACATGATATGTCCTCATAGAGGATATGAACTGAATCAGCGTCGCACCGGTCATGGGCTGACCCGGCCTGCGGTCACAGCCAGCGGCTTCGCCCGATGACGCACTTGCACCATAGCGCGTCAAAACGCTGGCGGGTGATTCACGGACGCGTTATTCCGGGTGCGTCGGCCAACGCTCGTTCCGTTTCGGGCCCGGATTCCGGCGTCGCCACCGGGATCGGACGCTCGGCCATCTGGCGGAAACCTTCGATCGCGCGCCGCAAAGCGACCGAACGCTTGCTTTCCGGCTCCAAAACGAACAGGACAAGTGATCGTCCGGTTATTTCGTAAGTTTCACCTGTTTGAAATGATTCATGGCTGCTGTCGTCGGGATTGTTGGTATCCAGCAGGCAGCGCCAGACGATTCCCGCCCACGACATCAGGCAAGGCGAAATTGACCACGTCATGATGCGCGTTCAGCACCAGCAACGCCGTCGCGTCCATCGCCGGCCGCTTGATGCCGCTGGCCTGCGCGCGCCCATCCAGCAGCATGCCGAAACAGCGGGCATTGGCATCGCCCCACTGCTGGTCCTCGATATCCTGGCCGGAGGGCGACAGCCAGCGTACATCGCGGACATCGAGATCCGGATTGTATTCGCCGGTCAGGAAACGAGAGCGGCGCAGGATCGGGAAGGACTGGCGCAGTACGATGACTTTGCGGACAAATTCCGCGAGTTCGACTTCCTTTTCGCCGAAATTCCAGTTCACCCAGCTTATTTCATTATCCTGGCAATAGGCATTGTTGTTGCCTTCCTGCGTGCGGCCGAACTCGTCGCCGGCCAGCAGCATCGGCGTGCCCTGCGCCAGCAGCAGCGTCGCCAGCAGGTTGCGCTTCTGCCGTTCGCGCAGCGCGATGATCTCCGGATCGTCGGTCGGCCCTTCCACGCCGCAATTCCAGGAGTGGTTGTCGGAATGGCCGTCACGGCCCTCCTCGCCATTCGCCTCGTTGTGCTTCTCGTTGTAGGATACCAGGTCGTTCAGTGTGAATCCGTCATGCGCGGTGATGAAATTCACGCTCGCCCACGCCTTGCGGCCGCGACGGGCGAAGGAGTCCGCCGATGCGGACAAGCGCGTCGCCATTTCCGCCTGTTTGCCGGGATCGCCCTTCCAGTAAGCGCGAACGGTATCGCGGAACTTGTCGTTCCACTCGGCCCAGCCTGGCGGAAAACCGCCGACCTGGTAGCCGCCCGGCCCGATGTCCCATGGTTCGGCGATCAGTTTCGTGGCCGACTAGCACAGGGTCCTGCAGGCAGCTTTGCAAGAAACCATGCGCCTCGTTGAAGCCATGGTCCTCGCGCGCCAGGATCGTGCCAAGATCGAAGCGGAAACCATCGACGTGCATTTCTGTCGCCCAGTAGCGCAGGCTGTCGGTGACCATCTGCACCACACGCGCGTGACTCATGTTCAGCGTGTTGCCGGTGCCGGTGTCGTTGATGTAGTAGCGCGGATTGTCCGGCATCAGCCGGTAATATGATCAGATTGTCGATACCGCGGAACGACAGCGTCGGGCCGTTCTCGTTGCCCTCGGCGGTGTGGTTGTAGACCACGTCCAGGATGACCTCCAGGCCGGCATCGTGCAGGCGTGCGACCATCTCCTTGAATTCCGAGAACACGAAGTCCGGCACGGCGGAATAGCGCGGATCGGGGGCAAAGAAGCCGATCGAGTTGTAGCCCCAGTAGTTGGTCAGCCCCTTGTCCAGCAGGTAGCTGTCGTTGACGAAGGCGTGGATCGGCAGCAGTTCGACCGAGGTGACGCCGAGGGTCCTGATATAGTCCACCACTTCCTTGCGGCCGAGACCGGCGAAGGTGCCGCGCAGATGTTCGGGGACCGCCGGATGCAGCTTGGTGTAGCCGCGGACATGGGTCTCATAGATGATAGTGCGGTCCCAGGGGACCGAAGGGGCGCGTTCGCGGCCCCAGGTGAAGGCGGGATCGATGACCCGGGATTTCGGCATGAAGCGGGCGCTGTCGCGCTCATCGAATGTGGTGTCGTCCTTGCCCATGGTGTAGCCGAATACCGCTGGATCCCATTTCAGGCTGCCCGACATGCGCCTTGGCATAGGGTCGAGGCACAGCTTGTTCGGGTTGAAGCGATGGCCCGCGTCCGGCTCATATGGCCCGTGGACGCGATAGCCGTAGGTCGTGCCGGGGCGGGCGTCGGGCAGATAGCCGTGCCAGACCTCATTGGTGTATTCGGGCAGTTCGATCCGTTCGAGTTCTCGCTGTCCGGTGTCGTCGAACAGGCATAGCTCGACCTTCGTCGCGTTGGCGGAGAACAGCGCGAAATTGACGCCAAGGCCGTCCCAGGTCGCGCCGAGCTGGTGGGGCGAACCTTCGCTGACACGGGATTTCTGGATCGCGGGGGCATCGGAAACCTCCTTGGCAAGCGCTGAGCAAAAAAAAGGGGGCACGGCGCCCCCTTTGTCGTTCAGGACTGTATCAGGCCGTCAGTCGTCCGAGCACATAGCCGATGGCCAGCGCGACCAGCGTGGCGACGATGGGCTGTGCCTTCACCACGTCGCTGAATTGCGCCGCTGCCTGTTGAGCCTGGCCGGTCGCCTGGTTGTACAGGCCCTGCGCCTGGGTCTTGCTGTCGCCGGTCACGTTGCCGACGGCTTCCTGCACGCGGCCGCCAAATTCGCGGGCCGTGCCTTCAACGCGATCGTTCATATAAGCCTCCTGACTAACCGGGAAAAACGCTAACGCGGGGCGGAGCCAATGGTTGCAAGACATCAGCCGGGATGCGTGATCAGGTTTCCTGCTGGATAATGTCGGCGGCTTTTTCCGCGATCATGATCGTGGGCGCGTTGGTGTTGCCGGCGACAATGACGGGCATGATGGAGGCATCAACAACACGTAATCCAGCGATCCCATGGACGCGCAACCGCGGATCGACCACTGCCATGGGCCGCTTCCCATACCGCAGGTACCGACCGGATGGAGGTTGGAGACGCCGCGTCGACGGACGTCCTCGGCGATTTCCTCATCGGTGCGGGCGGCGACGCCGGGTGCGGTTTCCTCCACGATCAGTTTCTGCATTGCGTGCTGACGGGCAATGCTGCGGGCAATGCGGACGCCGGCGATCATCACGCGCATGTCGTTCTCAGAGCGCAGGAAGTTGAATTTGATCTCGGGTGGTGCGAAGGGGTCGTTGGCGCGCAGGCGGACGGTGCCGCGGCCTTCCGGCGCGAGGTGCACCGGGCTGATGGAGATGCCGGGGAACGGGTGGGAGATGATCCCATGCGGCTGTGCGGTCGATCGTGCTCCAGGCGGAAATGTTGAACTGGAGGTCCGGCCGCTCAAGGCGTTTATCGCTGCGCACCAGGGCGCCTACATACAGACCGTTGCCTGACATCAGGCCGGAGCGGAAGAACACATACTGGGCGCCGGCGATGAGGCGGTGGGGCAGGCTGTATTGGAGGGCGTTCAGCGACAGGTTCTTGGAAATGCGATAGGTGCAGTAGGTGTTGAAGTGGTCTTGCAGGTTGGAGCCGACACCTGGGATATCGCGGACCACCGGAATGCCCATGTCAGTGAGGTGTTGGGCGGGGCCAACGCCGGACAGTTGCAGAAGTTGCGGGGAGCCGTAGGCCCCGCCCGAGACGATGACTTCGCGGGCCGCGTGGGCGGTCTCGGGGCCCTTCGGCGTGCGGAATTCGACGCCGGTCGCCTTGCTACCGTCGAAAAGGATGCGGGTGGCATGGGCATTTGTTTTGATGGTGAGGTTGGGGCGGGTTTTGGCCATGCGCAGGTAGGCGGCGGCGGTGCTCCAGCGGCGTTTGTCCTTCGTCGTGGTCTGATAGTAGCCGCAGCCTTCCTGTTTCGCCCCATTGAAGTCCGGATTGTAGGGGATGCCGGCTTGTTGGCAGGCCTCCAACAGGGCTTTGGCGATTTCCCATTCGTACGGTTGGTTGGATACACGGAGCGGACCTCCCGAACCGTGGTATTCGTCGGCGCCGCGTTCGTTGTCCTCAGCTTTGCGGAAGTAGGGGAGGACGGACTCGTAGTCCCAACCTTCGTTGCCGAGCTGACGCCATTGGTCATAGTCGGCGGCGTTGCCGCGCATGTAGATCATGCCGTTGATGGAACTTGTGCCGCCCAGGACCTTGCCTCGGGGCTGGTACATGGTGCGGCCGTTCAACTCCTCCTCCGGCTCCGACTCGAACTTCCAGTTCACCTTCGGGTCGACAAAGGTTTTCGCATAACCCATTGGGACGTGGATCCATGGGTTGGTGTCCTTGCCGCCCGCCTCCAGGAGGAGGACGTGGTAGCGGCCCGATTCAGTCAACCGAGCGGCGAGGACGCAGCCGGCGGAGCCTGCTCCGGTTACGACGTAGTCATAGGTGTCTGGCACCTCTTGCTCCCGCTTGTTTTGGGGGAGGATCGCGCTTGTTGGTGGTGTTGGCAAACCTGCGTGGCCCACAGGCGTGGTTGTCAGCGGTTTTCAAGGCCGCGGACAGGCCGCAGCCTTGGCGTCCTCCAGAATCATCGCGGCGGCTTTCTCGCCAATCATGATGGTGGGGGCGTTGGTGTTGCCACCCACAACCACGGGCATGATCGAGGCGTCCGCCACCCTCAGGCCGGCGATGCCGTGCACCCTCAGGCGGGGATCGACCACGGAGTTCGGACCCGTGCCCATGGCGCACGAACTTGTCGGGTGCTGGTTGGAGACACCGGTGCGGCGGACGTAGTCCAGCAGCGCATCGTCGCTTTCGATGTCCACACCAGGGAATATTTCGGATACGATGTACGGTGTCAGCGCTTGTTGTTCGGCGATCTTGCGCGCCAGGCGAAGACCGGCGAGGGCGGCCTGGATGTCGTAGTCGGTGCGCAGATAGTCGAACAGGACGGCGGGCGATGCGAAGGGGTCGGGACTAGCGAGCCGGACGGTGCCGCGGCCGTCTGGTCGGAGGTGGACGGGAGTGAGGGTGAAGCCGGGGAACGGATGCGGGGTCACGGCGTCTCGGCTGCGTTCCTTGGTGCTCCATTCGAACAAGTTGATCTGGGTGTCGGGGCGCTCCAGACGGGGGTCGGAGCGGGTGAAGGCACCGACAGTGATCCCGTTGCCGGCCATCGGTCCAGAGCGAAACATGGCGTAACGAATGCCGGCAGCGACCTTCCGAAGCGGGCTGTTCTGCAGGTCGTTGAGGGTAATAGGTTTGCTGCAGCGCCAACTCGCGGCGGTGTTGAAATGATCGTGCAGGTTGGCGCCGACGGCCGGCGTGTCGCGAATGACTTCGATGCCCATGTCCTGCAGATGTTGCCCTGGGCCGAGGCCGGACAGCAGCAGCAGTTGGGGCGAGCCGTAGGCGCCACCGGAAACGATAACCTCGCAGCGCGTGCCACTGGTCTGGCGGCCGGCGGGCGTGTGGTATTCGACGCCAGTGGCGCGGCCGCCTTCAATGATGACGCGCGTTGCGTGGGCGTTGGTCTGGATGATCAGATTTGCAGGCGGATTGGAGAGGTAGGCCTTGGCGGTGCTCCAGCGGCGTTTATCCTTGGTTGTAGTTTGATAGTAACCGCAGCCTTCTTGTTGCGCACCGTTGAAGTCGGGGTTGGCCGGGATGCCGGCCTGGACGCACGCTTGCAGAACGGCCTTGGAGAGTTCGCCGTGTTCGGTTTGATCGGAGACGTGGAGGGGGCCGCCGGTACCGTGATAGGCGTCGGCGCCTCTCGACTGGTGCTCGGCTTTCTTGAAATAGGGCAGAACGGAGTCCCAGTCCCAGCCGGTGCAGCCGCGCTGGCGCCACTCGTCATAATCGCCGTGATGGCCACGTATATACAGCATGCCGTTGATGGAACTCGATCCGCCGAGGGTTTTGCCTCGGGGCAGATAGAGGCGGCGGTTCTGCATCTGCGGCTGGGGTTCGGTTTCGAATTGCCAATTCACCGAGGGATCGACATAGGTCTTGGCGTAGCCGAGGGGGATATGGATCCAGCGGTTTTTGTCGGGAGGGCCGGCTTCGAGAAGCAACACGCGGTGGCGGCCGGATTCCGCCAGGCGTGCCGCGATCGCGGAACCGGCGGAGCCGGCGCCGGTCACGATGAAGTCGTAGGTGTCCGGCATTGATCGTCTTTCCCCTTTGGGCTTGTTGGGCGGAGGATTGTTCATGTCCGGGCGGGAGGCAATGGTAACGCCCGGTGATGCGACAGGGATACGATCCCCGCAATTTGACGCGCTCGCCGTTGGCCGGTCGCTGAGCTCGCCGCTGGTGGATTGGAGATGATGGCCCGGTCCCATGTCGTCGTCGGCTTGGCGGCGTGGGTCGTCGTGGCGCCGCTTCTGCACCTTTCGGTTGTCGAACCGGTCAATGTTGGTCTGGCCGTCGCTGGATCACTGCTCCCGGACGTGGACCATCCGAGGTCCTGGGTCGGCCGGCGCACGAGGCCAATCTCTACGGCGGTCGCCGCGGTCGTCGGCCATCGCGGGGTGACCCATTCGGCGATCGCGGTGCTTGGCTTGTCATCGTTGTTGTTGCACGTAGGGTACCGGTGGCCTGGCGTCGCCGCGCTGGCGGTCGGCTACCTGTCCCATTTGGGCGGGGACATGCTCACCCCGCAGGGGCTGAGACTGGCATGGCCACTCCGCGGGACCTGGGGATTTCCTCTATGCCGAACTGGCTCACCAGCGGAGCCAATCATTGTTCTGGTGCTGATCGCCGGCCTGGCGTGGTGGATCGTGGGGCGTTGGTCGATGGCCGCTCACCTCACGCCCTGGCAGCGGCTGTAATGAGATGGCTGACCGCGGACAGGTCGGCGTGGACGCCGGTGCACAGCGACCGGATTTCATCCGTGGGTTCGAGAAGATCCGGCACCATCACGGTCATCATGCCGGCTGCGGACGCCGAGCGAACGCCATTGAAGGAGTCCTCCAGCGCCAGACAGAATGCTGGTTCGGCATCCAGGAGTTTTGCGGCCTTAAGGAACGGATCGGGCGCCGGTTTGCCTGCCGCATAGTCACCGTTCGCGACGATGGCGTCGAAGCGGCCGGCGAGGCCGTGGGCGGCCAGATGATGGTGCACGTCGCGATGGCACGACGACGTGGCGATGGCGCGAGGCAGCCGTAGCGCATCCAGCGTATCGAGCAATTCGGCCGCGCCCGGCTTCAGCGTCAGGCGCGTCTCCGCCATCACTTCGAAATGGCGCATCCATGCCGCGCGGAGTTCATCGACCGGGAAGGCATCGCCAAAATGGTCCAGCAGGAGGGCCCTGTTCTTAAGCCAGACCCCACCCAGCATGTGGCGGAACAAGGCTGGATTCAGATCGTGGCCGGTTTCCCTAGCGGCGACCAGGATTGCCTCCTCATAGAGTGCTTCGGTGTCGAACAGCAGGCCATCCATGTCGAAAACGACGGCGGCGGGCATAAGCGGGAGCGGCATGAAGGCTGATTCTCTCGGCAGGTTTCGGGTGAGGGCTACTGCGACGCGGTCACCAGCAAAAGCAACTATTTCAGCAATGGGCCGGCCGCCGACGGTGGCTCCGGATTGTCCGGTGGCGACGCAGCCGTAGTCCTACGACATTGCCGACATCGAGTATTTCGTCATCAAAAGAGTCTCCCGACGGCATGATGCAGCCATTTGATGCGAAAAAGAATAAGCTGTACGCAAAATGGTGCCGGTCTTCGCCACGGGAAAGCTGGCGCCAACAGTCCGGTTGCTCAGGCCACGACGCCATATTGTGTCGGATAGGCGGATGGCCCGAACGGAAAACATTCGCCAAGGCCCTAGGCGGCGTACGGCGGCGACGTGACGGCGGGAGGCTGTCGGATCGTAGTGAAAGCAATTTGGGCTGATCATAATGTCGGAAATTTGCGTCCTTTGTCAGTCCAATTTCATGCCGAAACGTAGGGCTGCCGGCAGCATCCCGTAGCGAAAGTAGAAGCGCTGACCGAGCAGGTTATCCAGGCTGGTATCGAGGGTCAGCCATTGGCAGCCGACCGCCCGCGCCTGTTCGGCCACGGCGTCTAGTAGTTTGACGCCGACGCGGTTTCGACGTTGCGGTTCTGCGACGACCAGATCGTCGACGTAGCAGAACCGGCCGCGGATCAGGTTTTCTTGCATGCGGTAGCCGGCGGCTCCGACGACTGTGTCCTCCGACCAAGCCGCCATGAGGCAATAGCCTTGGTCGAACTGGCGCAGGACACGCTCAATCATTTCCCGCGGCCCGGTCAGATGCGGACGCAGTTCGTGCAGGGCCGGGAAACACGCTACGAGTTCGGCCTCCGTCCGGGCCGGGCGGATGTCAATCGTCACGCCGCCGCCTCCTTCTTCAGATGGAAGCCGCCAGCGATGGAAACGCGGTTCCACAGGTTGATGAGGCCGATCAGCACCGTCAGGTTGGCGATCTCTACGGAGGAAAACGCGACTGACAGCCGATCATAGGCTGCCTGCGGCGCACCGTCGGTCGATACCCGTGTCAGATGCTCGGTCCACGCCAGGGCGGCCTGCTCGCGTTCCGAATAGAGAGGCGCGTCCCGCCAGGCATTCAGCAGATACAGCCGCTGTTCAGTCTCGCCGTCTCTCCGCGCGTCCCGGCTGTGCGTGTCGAGGCAGAAGGCGCAGCCGTTAATCCGGGAAGCGCGCATTTTCACCAACGCGATCAGTGATTTTTCCAGCCCGCGGCCGCGGATGTAGGTCTCCACACCCGACAAGGCGCGATAGGCGTCCGGCACGAGTTGAGCCAGAGACGATTTTTGTGGATGGGACATCGCAAGCTCCTTCGTTTCAAGCTCGCCTAAGGAGCGCTTATCATGGCATAGCGTGAAGGGCCAAGAACGGACGAATCGACTGGTCCATGATGCTGAACTTCACCGTCGACCCGACGGAAACCGAGCCCTTGTTTCTGCAGATTGCCAGCCGGGTGAGATCGGCGATCGTTGCGGGCCATGTGGACCCGGGGGCACGGCTACCCTCGGCCCGAGCGTTGGCGGCGCAACTTGCGGTGGCTCGCGGGACCGTGGACGCGGCCTACGCGCTGCTCGCGGGCGAAGGCGCGATCGTGACGCACGGGTCAGCCGGAACCGTCGTGTCTGGCACAACGCGGATCGAGGCGGTGGGGCATACACCGTTCATGTTCGACGCCGAGGCTGTATCCGGGCAGCTTAGGCCGCTGCCGTTCCAGATGGGTCTGCCGGCATTGGATGAGTTCCCGCGAAAGCTCTGGTCCAATTTGACGGTTCACGCGGCTCGTTCCACCCGACCGTCGGACTTGGCCGCAACCGATCCCGCCGGGCTGCCGGCATTGCGTCAAGCAGTCGCAGCCTACTTGGGCGTCGCACGCGGCATCCGCTGTTCGGCGGCGCAGGTGCTGATAACGGCCGGTTACCAAGGGGCGTTGTCGCTGGTGCTCAGCGTCCTGCTGCGGCACGGCGATCCGGTGTGGATGGAGGATCCGGGCTATGTGATGACGCGACAAGCGCTCGAGGCGGGCGGGGCGCGGATCGTGCCGGTGCGAGTGGACCAGGATGGTTTGAAGGTCGCTTCCGGTGTCAGCTCGGCACCGAAGGCGAAGTTGGCGGTCGTGACGCCGACGCACCAATGCCCGACAGGGGTGGCGCTGTGTTTGCCTCGGAGGCTGGCGTTGCTGGCGTGGGCGGGGGAGGCCGGAGCGTGGATCCTGGAAGACGACTATGATAGCGAATTCCGCTACGCCGGCCGCCCGTTGCCCTCCCTGAAGAGCCTCGATCGGGGCCACCGAGTGCTCTATGCAGGCAGCTTCAGCAAGGTGCTGTTCCCCGCCCTTCGCCTCGGATACCTGGTGGTGCCGCCGGAACTGGTGACCGCGTTCATGCGATCGTCTCGCCTGCTGACGTTGGGTCACTCAGCGTTGGAACAGGGTGTTGTCGCGGCCTTCATGCAGAAGGGCCATTTCGCCCGGCATATCCGCCGGATGCGCATGCTGTACGCGGATCGGCGGCGAGCACTGGCCTCGGCGCTGGAAGCGACGTTCGGTGCGCGCGTCACGGTGGAGATGGCGGGCGGCGGGATGCACCTGGTGGCTCGGTTTTCCGGTGGGTCGGATGACCTGGCGCTGGCCAAGCGGGCGGCGGCGGCTGGGATGGCCCCGTCGGCGCTTTCATCGCACACGATGGCGCATGATGGCGGACAGGGGCTGCTGCTGTCATTCACCAATATTCCGGTGGCGGCCGCCCGGGACATGGCGACGCAATTGGAGGCGGCGCTCGGGCCGTTGGCGGGCCTGACCGTTGCGCCTCGGGCTTGCGACGCCGCACTTTCGGTCGAAGCGGCGAGCGAAGTCGGGTAGATGCAGGGTGCGGCCCAAACTGGTCCCCTTCCCGCAAACCGCCCCTCTCGCCCTTATTCTGATCGTCTTCCTGCTGCTGCCGATGCGCGCCCTGGTCGTTGTCAGTTTCCTTGATTACGACAGCGTCCGGACCATCCGCGCCTTCGAGTTCAGCAACTATACCAATGTGCTGGGGTCGGCGGTCACCTGGCGTATCTACCTCAATACATTCCGTTACATAGTCATTGCCTGGGCTGTGACTGCGGCGCTGGGTTTTATTGTCACCTACGTGCTGGCCTTCGAAATACGCAGCCGCCCCGTACAGATGGCGCTGTACCTGATCGCACCGCTCCTTTCCGGACCACCAACATCACTCGCATGATTTCTTGGATTCGCCTGGGGCGGGAAGGACTGATGAACCGGGCGCTGCCGAAACTGGACCTTATACATCAGCCGCCGGAGTTGCTGCTGTTCTCCGACTTTGTCGTGGTGCTGGCTTTATCACATCTCTATGCGCTGTCCATGGTGACGCCGGCCCTCGGATCGCCATCGGTTCGATCTTTGTCGTTACGATTGTGAGGCGAGACTTTATTATTGTACGGCTCATGAGCGGAGGGCAAAGCACCTCGGTTGGGTTGACGATTTCGAGCCAGTTTGCGTCGCCGCAGTTTCGACGGCGTGCGCGAAACGCGGTGGCGCTCTGGCGATGTGCCGCTGGTGATCGCGATCCTGCGCTCGTCGATATCCGGAAGGAACCTCTGATGGCTGCGACACTTCGCTGCTGCGAGCTGCGCGTTCTGGGGCTATTCATTCCGATTTCGTACGGATCGACATTGGCCGTCCTGGTGCGTCCGACAAACGGCTCCTCGCTGCTCTGGTCTGCGCGACTCCTCAAGGCGCGGGCGGTGGGGATTTCGCCGGGCCCTGATGCGGTCGTTCCCACTGGCGACGATGATCATGGCGATGACGGTGGTTTCGCTGGCGGCAGGATGATGTTCAGGCGGCAGGTCCGCGGATCAGGTCGGTATTCACGCTGACCGTTGCCAGCCACATCATTCCGTCGACCCTGGTCAGCCCGGTGTCGGGCCCCTGTTCGACGCGTTAGGACTCGATCCGGGTTGATACAGTTCGGCATCCGGGCGCAGTTGATCTGGACCTTGCGGTTCGGATTGTCGATCATGTGCGCAGTGCTCAATCGTTCCGATAACGCATGGGAGCAAGCCCACGCGATCAGCGGGCGACGCCGTGGCAGTCGTTCCGACAAGTCGTGCAGCCGATCATCGCGGCGCGCGTGATTGGGATTGTGTCGTTCGGCTTCACCCTGGCCTACGGCGGTTGCCCGAACGCTGCTGACGGCGGGAAACGACAATACCCTGCCGCTGGAGGTCTTTGGCATGACGACCGTCGCCACGACGCCGGTGCTTTACGCTCTGCGAACTTTGACGACACCGTGCTCATTCACAGTTATTCTTTGCTCCGTGATCATCGTCGGGCGCTGGCCGCCAGACGGGCGTTCTAACGGGAGGTCGACATGTCCGACGTGACTGTGCTGGATCATCCGTTGCTGCGCCACAAGCTAGCACTGCTGCGGGACAAGAACACCACCACAGCGAAATTCCGGCAGGTGGCGCGGGAGATCAGTCTGCTGATGGCATACGAGGTCACCCGCGACCTGCCGCTGGAGACAATTGACATCGAAACGCCGTTGGAGCCGATGCAAACCGTGCACTTGGCGGGGAAAAAGCTTTGCATCGTCTCCATTCTGCGGGCGGGGAACGGAATTTTGGAAGGGATGCTCGATCTGGTTCCCTCCGCTCGGGTGGGTCATATCGGGCTGTATCGCGATCATGCGACGCTGCGGCCGGTGGAGTATTACTTGAAGCTGCCGAACGATGTGGCGGAGCGGTTGGTTATTTTGGTTGATCCGATGCTGGCGACGGGGCACTCCGCGGCCGCGGCCGCGGCGCGGCTGAAGCAGGCCGGGGTTACGGCGATGAAGTTCGTTTGTCTGCTGGCGGCGCCGGAAGGAATTGCCACGTTTACCGCGGCGCATCCGGACGTGCCGGTGTTCACGGGAGCGGTTGATCGAGAGCTGGACGGCAACGGTTACATCAGGCCGGGGCTGGGGGATGCCGGTGACCGGTTCTATGGGACCCGATAGACCTGGGCTGAGCGCGGTCGGCAGAGAGGGATATTGTTTCGATATCGATTGATTATCGGCATTCTGCCGGGGGTTTTCCCAAGTTTGTGAGGCCGCCGGATCTTCATGCGGATTTATCTTAGGTTTTGCTTGCCGATCACAAATACGTGTGGTTATCCTCACCTCACCGTGATCGATTGAACCGGAGTGAGGCCGAGATGCCGGTCGTCCAAACGCCTTTCAAAGCCCTCAAGGGTCTATCGTTCAGCGTTGCCGAGTTTGATTCTGATTGGAAGCTGGTCGGAAGCTAACAGGCTTCGGATGGTTGTTCGTCTGGATCATGGCTCGGATGCGGAGGAGTATGAAGAGGTGCTGGCCTTGCACCTTGGGGACAGTCCGCTCTGCCACTGGATCATGTGGCGCGACGCCGCGGCCGTCTACATACAGCCTTTGATCGGACGAGTGCAACGATACGGGTCTGTAGCCGAAGCCTTTGAGGCTTTGGCCGTGAAGCAACCCGTTGTCCTGACTGATATCAGACCAGGACGCTGGCCCGCTTAGCCAATGTCCTGACAGTCCAGTCGACCACCGAATACTGACTTTGGTTCCCCTTGACAGGAGTCATATCAATGTCGAATGACATTATCACCGTACGCCTGCCTCAGAAGCACGCCGCATTCCTGCAGGCCAACCTGGCCGTGCTGGCGAACACGACCCGCCAGGCCATGACGCGTCCCGGTCTGGCGTCGGAACGCCGTACCGCGTTGGGAAGCCGGGCAACACTGCTTGAAACGATCGAGGACGCGGTCCGCGGTGCCCTGGTCGAACTGCCCCAGAGCACGCGCAAGAGCGCCCGCGGCGTCGAGGCCGTTACGCAGCGGGCCGCCTGACGATCAGGCGGTTGCCGGCGGTGTAACGACGCCGCAGTCATTGCCAATGTTCGCCCACTTTGACCGGTTTCATCCCCGCTTCCTGCCGGAGGCGGCCGTGAGCAGAGATTTGTCATGCGATCCGATACCCGTAACGCAGTGTTCGAGAAGGTCGTGCAAGCGGTCGAGCAGACTGTTTATGTTGAGGGCAGAGATCTCACGCCCACTTCCCGACTCGATGACGATCTGAGACTTGGACGTTTCGCGCGCATTAAGCTGGCGCTGTATCTTGAGGAAACGTTCGACGTGGAGATTACGGATGAAGCCGTCGAGCGTTTCAATACGATTGGCGATGTAGTTCGTTACGTGAGTCGTTGGTGTCACGAGACTGTGGATAGTTCGGGGTATGGCGGAGCCATCGCGCACGCGTAGGGTCGTGCCCCGGGGACCGTATCCCGCACCCACGTCACGGGTGTAACGATCATAGGCCTGCCTTGGTTGCGGACGAGCCAAAGACGCACCCTCTCGACCAAGTCTCTGCCTCCAGGCGCTTGTCACAGCCGGGGCCACACCCAGGCAGTCACGCCGCGCGGGCGGCAGTTCGTTCGGCGATCAGTTGCTTGGTCAGCGGCAACAGATCGCGGCCATATGCGATGACATCGTCCAGCGGGTTAAAGCCGCGGATGAGGAACGTTGTGACGCCCAGGTCGTAATACTCGCACAGCGCCTCGGCGACCTGCCGCGGCGTGCCAACCAGACCAGTGGTGTTGCCGCTCGCGCCAGTCAGCAACGCCGCCCCGGTCCACAGACGCTTGTCGAGACGCTCCCCCTTTGCCGCAGCGGCGAGCAATCGTTTCGATCCCTCGTTCGCCGGATTGCGTGGACCAAGCCCCGCCGCGGCGCGACGCTCGGCAATTCGTTGCTTGATCGACTCCGCCCGCGCCCATGCCTCATCTTCGGTCGGCGCCAGGATCGGGCGCAGCGACAGGCTGACGCGGACGGTTCGGTCGTGCCTGGTGGCCTCTGCCCGCAAGCGTGCGGTGATCTCACGCACCTGGTCGTGCGTCTCGCCCCACAGGGCATAAACATCAGCATGTTTGGCACTGACGGCGATGGCGGCATCAGAGGCGCCACCAAAATAGATCGGGATGTGAGGCTGCTGCACGCAGCGCTGAGCAGTGGATGCGCCGACGAAACGATAGAATCGCCCTTCGTGGTCAACCGTCGGCCACGGTTCCGTCCAGATCCGCTTCAGGATCGCCACATACTCATCGGTGCGAGCGTAACGATCCTGTTTCGATAAGGTATCGCCGTCGCGGAACTGATCAACGTCGTCGCCGCCGCTGATGACGTGGATCGCGGCGCGTCCGCCGGTGATGTGGTCGAGCGTGGCGAACTTCCGGGCAGTCAGGGTGGGAGCGACGAAGCCGGGGCGATGAGCGACAAGAAAGCCCAGCCGCTCGGTGTGCGCGGCGGCGGCAGCGGCGATCAGGAAACCGTCGGGTCCATCGGAGTAGTAACCGACGAGAACCTTGTCAAAGCCGCCTGCCTCGGCGGCCTGGGCGAAGTCCCGGATGTAGCCGCGGTCCAACACGACCGGCGGAGGCGCAATGATCTCGGAGGCTTCCCGATGGTGGATCATGCCGATGAATTCGACCGTCATGGTGGGGTCCTTGTATTTGGCGCCAGGATAGCGTCGTCGGGATGCCTGGGCCATCACCCGCGCAGAACGGACGCCACAAGTTCGGCCAGACGCGCGTAGTCGTTCAGTTCGTTGTAAGCGAAGGCGGAGAGGCGGAGCCAGAGGGCGCCGTCCAGGGCATGGACCGGTGCGTCGGTGCCGGCTGCCGCCAGACGTTTGCGGATAGCGAGGGCGTCGGTGGGACTGGAATCCTCGACCGGCAGGCGGATGGCGGCCATCGCGCCAGCGACCGAGCCTTTCGTTCCGGTCTGCGTATTGAGGCGGCGCACGACCACCTCGGAGCCTTGCGCCGCCAGGGTCCTGTTGCGATCGCGCAGTGCCGCCCCGCCGAGGCGTTGATGGAAGGCGATCGCCGCTTTCACGGCCAGGAAGCGGCTCGGGTCGGTGGTGCCTACCCAGTCAAACTCGGCGAGAAAACCTTGACCGTAGCCATGAGAGATCGTTCCCGGATGCAAATCAATTTGCGCGACGGGCCGAGCATGAAGGAAAGCACAACCTTTGGGGGCGCAGAGCCATTTGTGGCAGTTGCCGACGTACCAGTCGGCGTCGATCGCGGTCAGGTCGAGGTCGATTTGTCCTGGGGCATGGGCGCCGTCGATCAGCACCTTCACGCCAGCGGCGTGGCAGGCGGCAACAATCCGTTCGATCGGCAGAACGATGGCGCTCCCAGAGGTGATGTGGTCGATCACCGCCAGGCGCGTCCGCGGGGTGATGGCTTCAGCGACGGCATTCAGAAGGCTGTCTTCGGTCGGATCAGGGAAGGCGATGGTGGCCTCGACGATGCGGGCACCCGCCTGTTCCGTCACGAACCAAACGGCATTGCGGACGGCGCCATAAGCGTGGCTGAGGATCAGGACTTCGTCATCTGACCGCAAGGCGACGGACCGGAGGACGGCGTTGCAGCCTGTGGTCGCATTTTCAACGAAGACGATGTCTTCGCCACTTGCGTTCAGGAACGCTCCGATCGTCTTCGCTGCGTCGCGGATCGCCGCGGGGTAAATGGTGCTCATGAACCGACTGGGCTGGCGCTCCATCTGGTCCTGCCAAGCCCGCTGGTCGGCCAGGACGCACCTTGGGGTGGCGCCGAATGAACCGTGATTGACGGTCAGAAACTCAGGATCGAGGTCCCATTCGGCGCTCATGGGCGAAGGCGGCATGGAGGGGCTTTCGGTAGCGACGGGGAACAATGTCGTCTGTCCGACGCCGCCACTGCAAGCCCGTCGGCTATAATGTGGCGCCCCCGTCGATGGTGATCTCGGCGCCGGTGACGTAGCGGCTTTCGTCGGAGACAAGAAAGAGGACGAGGTCGGCGATTTCCTCGGCGGTGCCCATGCGTTTCATTGGGACTTGCTGGAGACGTTGCTGATTTTGTTCGGGCGTGCGGACGTCGAGCATGGGTGTGTCGATCGGTCCGGGGTGAATTGAGTTCACTCGGATGTTGCGCGCCGCGAGATCGATGGCGGCGGCCTTGGTCATGCCGCGGAGTGCCCACTTGGTAGCGCTGTAGGCGATAGCGCCGGGGGAACCGCGCAGGCCCGCGACGGACGAGATATTGACGATGGCGCCCCCGCCGGAACGCTCCACGAGGGGGACGACGGCTTTCATGCCGAGGAACGGTCCAAGTTGGTTGATCCGCATGTGCTGCTCGAACAGCGCGGCACTGGTCTCCATGAGGGTGGCGGGCTGGTAGATGCCGGCGTTGTTGATCAGGCCATGAAGGCCGCCGAGCGATGCGGCGGTGTCGACCGCCTTTTGCCAATCGGCCTCACTCGAGACGTCATGGCGAAGAAAGACGGCGGCCTTGGGGCCGAGTTCCTGGGCGAGTTGCTGGCCCTGGGCTTCGAGAATGTCAGTGATGATGACGCGGGCCCCTTCGCGGACAAACAGGCGGGCCTCGGCGGCGCCTTGGCCACGGGCGGCGCCGGTAATCAGGATGTTCTTGTTTTGGAGACGGGGCATTGGGGCTTCCTCACGGTTTCGCCGGAGGAAAGGCGTGTGGGATGGGGTTGTCAAATTGCGCCGAGACGATCGATTGATCGCTTATATCCCAGGCCGCAGCTTGAGCGCCGTGAGGCAGCCAGGGTTGAATGATCCGTTTGTGGCGGCCTGACCCCTACTCCGCGGTCCACCCTCCATCGACCACCAGCGCCGTCCCAGTCACCAGCGCGGCGGCGTCGCTCGCCAGGAACACAACGGCCCCCATCAGATCTTCAACCGTGCCTAGCCGCCCGAGCTTGATCCGGCGCAGCACGTCGTCCCGAAACGCCACGTTCTCGAAGAACGGTTTTGTCAAAGGTGTATCGATGAAAGTGGGGCCGATGGAATTCACGCGGATACCGAGCGGGGCGAGGTCGATGGCCATCGCTTTGGTCAGTCCCTCGATGCCGTGCTTGGTCATGCAATAGACGGTGCGGTTCTGGCCGCCGACGTGGCCCATTTGCGACGAAATATGGATGATCGACCCGCGCTTCTCCACCGCCGCCATCCTCCGCGCGACCGCCTGGGCGACGAAGTAGGCAGCGCGCAGGTTCAAACCGGTGATGGAATCGTAGTCGTCCTCGGTGACGTCAAGGAACGTGCGCGGGCGATTGGTGCCGGCGTTGTTGACCAGGATGTCAAACGGATCGGCGGCGTCGAGCGAAGCGCGGACGGCGGCGAGGTCGGTGACGTCGAGCACCATCGTATCGGCCCGGCCGTCGGCTTCCTCGATCGCTTGGGCGGCTTCGGTGATTTCTGCAACCGTTCGGGCAAGCAGGGTGACGTGGGCACCAACCTCGGCCAGCGCGGCCGCGGCAGCCAGGCCGATGCCGCGGCCTGCTCCAGTGACCAGCGCACGTCGGCCCTCGAGGCGCATTGAGGGGAGCCGGGGGAGAATCATGCGCGCACTGCCGGGGCTGGGTCAGGCGCCGGAAATCGTTGATCTCCGGCCGGTGCCCGGCAGCGCCGCGACGCGGCGGCGTCCTGGGTCGGCATCACACGGGCAACAAATCCTCCAACTTCCATTCCTCCGCCGACGCGCCGGCCAACGCCTGAATACGGGTTTCATCGGCCCGAAGCTCCGCGGCCGGACCGGAATACACCATCTGGCCGTTCTCCAGCACATAGGCGTGGTCAGAGATTTCCAGGCTCATGCGCACGTTCTGCTCCACCAACAGGACGGAGATGCCCTCCGCCCGCAACTGGGCGACGATACGGAACACTTCCTTCACGATCAACGGTGCCAGCCCCTGGCTGGGTTCGTCTAAAATCAGCAGTCTCGGGTTCAGCAGCAGTGCTCGACCGATCGATAACATTTCCTGCTCGCCGCCGGACAATTGTCGCCCAAGGTTCTGCTTTCGCTCATTCAGGCGAGGGAACAGTCGATAGACCCTGTGGATGTCATAAGGACCTGGCCGCTCGATCGGGACGCGAAGGTTTTCGTCGACGGTCAGGTTGGCGAAGACGCGGCGGCCCTCCGGGACATAGCCGACGCCCGCCGCGGCAATGCGATATGGCGGTTGGCCGGTGATGTCCTGGCCAAACAACATGACCCGTCCGGAGCGTGGCGGCGTCAGGCCGACCAGGCTGCGCAAGGTGGTGGACTTGCCGGCACCGTTCCTTCCAAGCAACGTCGTGATTTCGCCCTCGGAAACGGTCAGTCCGACGTCGTGCAGGATGTGGCTCTTGCCGTAGTAGGTGTTGAGCCCCTCGGCTGTCAGCGCACTCATTCGGACTTTCCCAAATAGGCCTCCTGAACGATAGGACTTTGCGAAATCTCCGGCGGGGTGCCCTCCGCCAATAGCTTGCCCTCGCCCAGCACGGTGATGCGGTCGGCCAAATTGAACACGACGCGCATGTCGTGCTCGATCAGGACGATTGTATAGGCGCTATTCTTGTGCAGGCGCCGGATCAGGTTGGCAACGGCGAAGGTTTCGTGTTCGCCCATGCCGGCGGTCGGTTCGTCCAGCAGCAGCAGCCGAGGCTTCAGCGTCAGAGCGGTGGCGATCTCCGCCGCGCGCTGGTCACCGTGGGACAGTTCGCCGACCAGCCGATCCGCCTTGCCGGAGAGACCGACCTGCGTCAGCGCTTCGTCGATTCCGCGGTTGACCTCAGCCTTGTGGCGGTGATCGATCCAGAAGCGTTGGCGAAGGCCTTGAGCACTTTCGACCCCGATGCGAATGTTTTCCCGCACCGTCAGTTCGGGAAAGATCTCGGTGATCTGGAACGTGCGCGCCATACCCATGGCGACTCGGTCGGTAACCTTCCTGTTGGTCACGGTCTCGCCGTCGAACACGATCTCGCCAGCGGTGGGGGCGAAGAAACCGGAGATCATATTGAAGAAGGTTGTCTTGCCGGCGCCATTGGGGCCAATGATGGCGCGAAGCTCTCCCGCCGCCACTTGCATCGACACGTCGCTCACCGCAACCAGGCTGCCGAATCTCTTTGTGACATTACGGATATCGAGCATGATCATTTTCTGGCCCCTCGCTGGAGCATGCCGAGAAGACCTCTGGGAAAGAACAGCACGACCAGGACAAAGATCAGGCCAACGAACGACATCCAGTTGACGGTCATGGACGAAATATAATCCTGCAGGACCACGAACAACGCGGCGCCGACCAGCGGCCCCCAGAAAGCGCGCATGCCGCCCATCACCGTCATGATCACAATCTCCCCCGACAGCGAATAGTGCAGGCCCATCGGGTCGGCGAAGTTGTTCAGCAATGCATAGAGTGAACCCGCCAGCGCAGTGAAACAGCAGGAGATGGAGAAGGACATCCAAATGTGCCGCTCGATCGGGATGCCGAGGAACCGCGCGCGTCGTTCGTTCTCGCGGATCGCGACGAGGGTGCGGCCGAACGGTGACGCGAGCAGCAGGCCCTGCAGGGCGGTAGCAATGGCGAAGACGACCAGCAGGAAATAGTAAAAGGTAATGTCGTTGTTGGCGATGTCGATGGCTGTGAAGCCCAGGTGCAGCGGCGCCCGTGAGAAGCCGCGCAGTCCGTCGTAGCCGCCCGTCAGACTGTCCCAGCTATAGGCAAGGTAGAACGCGATCTGGCCGAATGCGACAGTGACCATGGCGAAATAGACGCCGCGGCGGCGGACGATAAGCAGGCCGAACAGCGTGCCGGCCAAGCCCCCGAGAACGACTCCCGCCAACATGGCCAGCGGGGTACTGGCCGCCACGTATTTCAATGTCAGGCCGGCGCCATACGCGCCCAGGCCGAAATAGGCGGCGTGACCGAAACTCATCACGCCGGTGAAGCCCAGCAGCAGGTTGAAGGACATCGCCGCGAGGCCGAGGACCAGGACGCGACCGGCCAGCGCTGTATATCCGCCGAGCATCGGCAGCCAGAAAGGGACAGTCAGCAGCAGCGCCCAGACGATGGTCGCGGTCAGCCAGGGACGCGGCTGCGCCGTGGCAGCGGTTACCGTCACCGTCGTAGCGCTCACGTCAGCATCCCCTCTTCACCCATGAGACCCCGAGGTCGGATCACCAGGACAACGAGCATGATGACGTAGATGATGGCCTCACTGGCAGCCGGCCAGACGACGGTTGTGAGGGCTCCTGCGACCCCGATCAGCAAGCCTCCCAGCAACGTGCCGGTCAGACTGCCCACCCCGCCGACGATGATGGCGATGAAGCTCGGCATCAGCAGGTCGTCGCCCATGTTCGGGTTCAGGCCGATCTGGCCGGCCGCCAGCACACCGGCGAGACCGGCAAGCAGGGAACCGACAGCGAAGTTCAAAGACCTTAGCATGCCGACGTTCACACCCAGCGCGGCCACGGTGTCCAGATCCAGCGTTCCCGCCCGGATACGGATGCCGACACGCGTGAACCGGAGGAAGGCGAACAGACCGACCACGGCGGCGATCACGATCGCCACCATAAAAATACGGTACCACGTGATGAAGAACAGATCAGCCGACAGCGGTGTGGACAGAATGTCCGGAATGCTCATCGGCAAGCCGTTGGGCCCCCAGATGTAGCGACAAACATCTTGCACGATGAACGCCAGACCAAAGGTCAGCAGCAAGCTGTAAACCGGATCGCGCGAGTAGACGCGTCGGATCATCAGACGCTCGATAACAAACCCAAACGCCGCGGTGAGGATGGGGGACACTAGAAGTGCACCCCAGAACCCGACATACGGTGTAAGCACAAAGGCCATGTAGCCACCCAAGGCCAGGAAATTGCCGTGGGCGAAATTAATGACGTTGGAAAGGTTAAGAATGAGCGACAGGCCCAACGCCATCAGCACGTAGAACGCGCCGATGATGAGACCGTTCGTGACGTTGAACAGGACCAGTTGCAGCATCGGCCGGCCTCCGGTTGCGAGCTTAGGCCGGGTGTACCATCTTGCAGCCAGTTTCCGAAACCGGACCGGCCGCCTTCTCGCCGGGCACAAGGCTGGTGGTGGTGAAGACTGCGTCGGGGTTGCCGCCGGTGGGCGGGTGGACGTCGCCGACGAAGATGTCGCACATCAATTCATGATCGCCGGGGCGGTAGAACGCGTGGCCAGACTGGAGTGCCACATCGGGTGGAAGCTCCATCCCTTCCATCGCCAGGGACAGTTTCGGGCCTTCCAGCGATTGGGCCTTTTCGGCTCCAAGGCGGACGGATTCGATCGCGACAAGCCCGAACCAGTGGCGAGCGGAAGGCGTTTTCCCGGTGGCCTTGCGAAAGTCCGCGACGAAAGCCGCGACCTCCGACACATTGGGCTGATCCCACCACCATTCCATCGCCCAGGTGCCGGCTTGGGCCTCCTTTGGCACGGCCCTGACCAATTCAAGCTCGAAAAGTGCACCGCCCAGTGCCATTTCCTTTTGCATGCCGAACTGGGTGAATTGCTTCATGCAGTTGATCTGCGCCAGGCCGCCCATGTTATTCAGCAGGACGTTGGGCTTGTAGGCCTTGGCTTTGATCAAAGTGGCGGAGAAGTCGGAAGTGTTGATCGGCAGCATTTCGGCCTGATATTCGCCCCCGAGGCCCTTCAGGTTCTTGATGAAGTTATCTTGTAGTGAATGGCCATATGCATAGTCTGGCGTAATGAAGAAGAATTTCTTCCCGAACCGCTTTACCAGGTCGCCAGTCACCGCGGCGGCGTCCATCGAGGTTGTATTGCAAATGCGAAAGACGTTCCACTTGCAGTCTGTCCCAGTGATCGGATCGGTGTGGCCGCCGGGGACGATATGGAACACCTTCAGCTCCGAGGTGACCTGCGCCATCGCGTACGCGATGCCGGAGTTCACGTCGCCGAAGATGACATCGACCTTGTCGCGCTCGATCAGCTTGCGGGTCTTTTGCACCCCGGTGCCGACGTCATTGGCGGAGTCCTCAACCAGAAGCTCCACCTGACGGCCGAGGATGCCATTCTTTTTGTTTAGCCTCTCAACGGCGTATTTGGCGCCCTCGACCTCGCTGGCGGCCAAAGCGGAGAGAATACCGGTCAGCGGATCGACCATTCCGATGCGTACCGGGGTTTCCCCGCGCGCGCTGATGATCGGCGGTGCAGCCAGAGCGGTGAGGGCAACGCTGGATTTGAGCAGAGTGCGGCGGCCGAACGCGGTTGCAATCGTTTCCTGCATGGACGTCTCCCTTTGCGGGCTATTTGCCCGTTGCACTCCCTACGGCCGACTCGTTATGAGCAGCCTGTCTTGATATCTGCACCCGGGTATAGGTGTCGAGGCCAAATATATCAGTCGTGCGTGTAGATATATCAGCCTTGCGTTTAGGCTTCTACCTGGCTCCGAGATGGATGCGCTCCGTGATGCAACGCAAAGTCCCTGTTGGCAGGGTAGCATACCCAGGCCGCGCTGCCCCGCCAAGCGTGTCTGTCGACGTGATCGGCCTTGCGTTGGCCACTCTACGGGATGAAAAGGCCGCTTTGACGAGAATTCTCGTTTGGCAATGGGGGCGGCGCGGCGCCGGCCCGCGCTTTGCTGCCTGCCTCGCTGACTCGTTGCGGGCTGATGCTGACGTCGCGGTAAGTCTTTCGCTCTGCCGCGACGCGGAGATCATGGCGGGACCCAACCCGCCTCGATGCGAGATGCCTGTGCGTACCTATTGTGGCCTCGTATCATTCCTGGTCAGGCTGGTTATCGCGCCCCTCGCGGTGCCCCTGCTGGCGGCCAGACTCTTGCGTAACCGGCCGGATATCGCAATTTGCGCGATGCCTGGACCGTTGGATCTGGTGATGGCGGCGGCCCTGCACCTCCTGGGAGCGCAGCTGCTGGTCGTGGTCCACGAAGCCGAGGTGCATCCGGGCGACGGATATCCTGTGCAAATGTCCCTGCAACGCCTCCTCTGTCGTTGCGCAGATGGTCTGGTGGCGTTGAGCAGCCATGTCGGGGCCCAGCTTCAGCGGCAGAACTTTATTCATGCCAAACGTCCGCTCATCGCCCTCACCCATCCGCCTTTCGCTTTCGACCTGCCGCCCTGGGTGCGCCCGCCAGGACCGCCCCGTCTGCTGTTTTTCGGTCGACTGCTGCCATACAAAGGGCTGGATCTGCTGGCCCGCGCGATGAGATTGTTGCCGCCGGAGACTGCGATTTCCGTTCGGATCGTCGGCCGCGGCCGGGAGTCCTCTGACCTCGATGCGCTGCGGGCCTGCTGCAATGTAACGGTTGAGAACCGCTGGGCGGCCGAGACGGAGCTCGGCGCGGTTTTCGGCTGGGCCGACGCGCTGATCCTGCCTTATCGCGAGGCTAGCCAAAGCGGGGTCGCCGCGGCGGCCATTGCGGCAGGCCGGCCGGTGATCGCGACACGCGTCGGCGGCTTGCCGGAACAACTGTCCGGCGTTCCCCAGACCATGTTGTGTGAGCCCGATCCAGTCAGCCTCGCCGAGGCCATTTGCCGTTGGCTGGAGACATTGCCACCCGTGCAGCAACCCACCGATGCATCCCTGGCTTGGCGACAAGCGGCATCATCTTTGCTGCAGGCTACCAGCGCCTCGTTGTCGCCACGGCCGACCCGGCGAGCATGGCGGAGGCGACCGCGGTGGTGGATCGGGGCCGCGCGACCCGGCGCATTCTGAGCGCGGGAAGCCCGTTTAGAGGCCCACGAAGACAGGGATCAACAAAGTGGACTTCTCTTTCTTGAAGGTACACAATCCAGAAGCAAGGCTGATTTCGATTTGCATCCTTAACCTTTGCTGCCTGGCTTACCGCCAAGAACGGATCAAGGCAGAGCCTCTGAAATGCCGGTGGGGACGATGGTGGTGCCTCATCACAATGCTATGGGAGGCCCAATGCGGCTGCCGGCTACACCATGTGTTCGGCTTCGGGAAGGCAACTCTGGCCTGTCGCGCCACGACAGGTTCACCGCAAGTCAGATTCAAAGTGGGACTAATCTAATGGGTGTGGGCGACGGTTGCGAGAGCTTCGGAGTTGAGCCCGGCGCTGGGCCGTAGAAGAATTCGGTGCCGGATGACCAGTCGCGGTTGGATTAGGCACAATTGCTGACCGATATTGGACAATCAATTCGGCACGACACCGTGCGCTCAGAACCTGTCTGACACATCGCGGCTCAGACCCCGGTGGCTAGATCATTTTCTACCTGACTACTCGTTTTGCACCTAGTCAAAGTATTCTACGCCGGGACTGCTCAAATCGACAAACGAGCACCCAACCTTACTCGTCGCCGTCAAGTCGGTGGGGAACCAGACATCCCCGTCGATTGCGCACAGATACGTTTCTGGGTGTGCGGCGACTGTTTTCCTCTCCCTGTGTTGCCGCACGGTGACGCTGAAAATGATCAGGCTCCTCTCGGGCAAACGGCCAACGGTTGAGGCGAGCCATTTTTACAATAGGCGTACTGTGACTAAGAGCTAGAAATGTTGATGTGCCCAATCTGGTTAATGCCGGTCAGGTCGGACGACAGGTTCGAGAAGACGATCGTCAGGTTCGTTGACTCCCCCGTTGCGACGGTCAGAGTGTTCCCGGACAGAGTCGGCAGCTCATCATATCCAATGAAACTAAAAGTGTCATTTGCAAGAGACGAGTCCGTAACGTGATAAGTTGTATTATTCCCGGCTGTGCCCAAAGCGAACTGGTACAGGTTACTGCCAGGCCCGCCAAGGGTTTCCGAACCTCCGCCGGCGATGACCGTGTTGTTGCCGGTACCCAAGCTAACTGAATTGGCGTGCGCGTTTGACCCAAGATCAACCATTACGTTACCTGATGCCTGTGCCGCGTTCAGCGTGACATTCCCAGTACCTGCAGAATAGGCAAGTTCGCCGGATCCGCTGACGGTCAAGTTCCCTCTGTTGACGGAGCCGCCAAAAATGGTCGAGTATGACCCCGGAGCGAGTGAAACGCTGTCCGACGCGCTATCCGGGGTGAAGACCACACCACCGATCCCAGAAGTCACGGTTGATCCACCGGAACCGCCGATAATGGTTGAAGTATGCGCATCGCCGACGAATTGAATCGTGCCGGTCCCATTGGTTCCATCTACAGTCAGTCCGGAGCTGTTGCCGCTGGCCGTGATCGTTATATTGCTCGCACCCGGGAGAACGAGATCGTTGGAGCCAGTTACGCTGACCGCGCTCGCCCCGGCCCCCGCCGCGACGGTGCCAGAGCCAGCTGCGATAATAGTGTTATTACCCAATCCGAACGACAAATCATATTGTCCCGTCGCGTTGACGGCGTTGTTGCCACCCGTCCCGGCCAGCGTGCTGATGCCAGAGATAAAGAACGTTCCGCCGACCGTGTTGGTGGCGATGACGGCATTCGAGGCAGTCAGGGTGTCTGGATTGGCATCGTTCACCACGATATAGTCATAACCACCGGGGACGGTTGTATTCCGACCGCCCTGGCCGTTCAGCAGCAGTTCGGTGGTCAATGGGGTTGAAGGCGCGAACACCCAGTTGGCGTGGGTTGCGGCAGCGGTGTCTTCCCTGCTCTCAAGGCTATCGGAGATGTCGACGATCACGCTCGCTCGGCTTACCCCCCCTTGCAGGAGATTGACCCAGGGTTGCAACTCAACCGCCGATGGCTGCCGGTTAAATGCGTTCTGATAAAGAGCGGTGACGAAGGCCGACGCGCTCGACGTTCCGTAATCCGCCTGGAACTCGGCCGAACTGACGAAAGCTTGGGCCGTTTGGGCTGTCGTTGCGCCAGCGTCCAACGACGCGGACCAGGATGCCATGCCCGCTGTGTCCGGACTACGTCCGAAAACCGTTTTATAAAGGCGATAGATATCTCCTTCGTTGTTGTCGCCCGCGGTTCCAAGCGAAATCGAATAGGCTATCGCTTCAGGACTTTCCGCGATGGCTACAGCAACCGCCCCGCGGCTGGTCCCGGACGTAAGCAAATTAATCCAAGATTGCGCTTCGGCGTTACTGGCCGCCCGCCCCAAAGCGTTCTCATAGAGCGCCGAAATGAAAGCCGCATTTGTCCCCAGATTTAGGTTCTCGAACTCGGGCGATGAGATAATGGCGTTGGCGACGGAAGTCAGCGACCCGTTTGCGCTGTTAACAAGACCCGCCCAAGATTGTAGTCCAGCGATATCCGGCGCGCGGAGGAGGAGTCCTTCATACAAGCGGGAGACATCCTCTGCCGCGCCGGTGGGATCGACCACGCCCAATCCATTAGTGAACGCAACCAGTGTGTCGCCCGCGAGGATCTGTGTGCCATCCGGTAACGGGGCGTTGTCGCGGACATAAAGCAATCCCCCATCTGGGAGCGATCCACCGTCGTTGGCAATGGCGTAGTTTGCCGCCGGACCGTGCAGAAAGACTTCGGCCGTCCCCAGCGTTGGTATCGCCCCCGACAGCGTGTCGTTCGTGACGGATAGATTATTGTTCTGCTGAATCGGCAACAGAGGATTACCGAGAAGATTACCGATCTGCTGTGCTAGCAGCAGAACATCCCCTGGACCAGGAGAAATTGTTACTGGGGTGTTTGCTGCACCCGGCACTGTAACCCAGTTCGCCATTTTATTCTCCGTCTACTTCAATTTAAGAGCCTCGGGTGCTCTGGCACCCTAATCGCCGCCAATTCACCTGCCGTATGGGTATCCAATCGCATTACGCAATATTCCTCTCCCACACTGTGGAGAATGTAAATAATCATCCATCTCTGCACAATATCGTATTATTTAGATGAACAAGGAGACTGCGTTAGGGCGTTTAAATCGTTCTCATCATTCCAATATGTGCGTAGAGACTCGGTAATTCTGTGGATAGAATTCTCATACTGTATCCAGGAATATTCTGTGAACCGCACGAGTCCGGTAGTAGGCGCCATTTACATGCTACTTATGGTTGCGTCAACGAAAAATTCGCGAGACCTTCGTTGATAGCCTGAAGGCTATCTTCGCGCGGCACCTCGTCACTCGGCTTAAAAAGTGATGCTGATCGAGCGAATTTGGCGAACGGCTACGGACAAGCCGGAGCACCGTAAGGCAACTCCTCCCATTAGCGGATCTTGTGTCCGACCAAACCGCTGGTTTGGTGTATGAGCGCGCCAATGCTGCCGCCGACAGTGGCTTCTGAGCCACTCACACGTTTGCGCCCTGTCTGCGAGCACGAACCCACCCGCGAATATAGCGCGAACATGCCTCCGCTTGACCCAAATTCCCCGTCCGCACAGTCTGCGCCCCAACAGTCTGCCTGCGTCGCAACCGTCCGCGCCGCAACAGCCCCGGGAGGAGCTCACTATGACCAGTCACAACGGCAGCGACCCCAAGCGCCTGCGTTCCCGTCGGTGGTTTGACGAACCCTCCGACCCGGCGATGACCGCGCTCTACCTCGAGCGCTACATGAACTACGGCATCACCCCGGAGGAACTCCGCGGCGGCAAGCCGATCATCGGCATCGCGCAGACCGGCTCCGACCTCTCGCCGTGCAACCGCCATCACATCGAGCTCGCCAGCCGGGTTCGCGACGGCATCCGTGGCGCCGGTGGTGTGCCGCTGGAATTTCCGATGCACCCGATCCAGGAAACCGGCAAGCGGCCGACCGCAGCCCTGGACCGCAACTTGGCCTATTTGAGCCTGGTCGAAATCCTGCACGGCTATCCGCTCGACGGGGTCGTTCTTACGACCGGCTGCGACAAAACGACCCCCGCGTGCCTGATGGGCGCCGCCACGGTGAACATCCCGGCGATTGTGCTGTCGGGCGGACCAATGCTCGACGGCTGGTGGAAGGGCCGCCTCTCCGGCTCCGGCACCATCGTATGGGAAGGCCGCAAACTCTACGCTGAAGGCAAAATCGGCTACGACGAGTTCATGGACATGGTGTCATCATCCGCCCCCTCGGTCGGTCACTGCAACACCATGGGCACCGCGACCTCAATGAACTCGCTGGCCGAAGCCCTGGGTATGTCGCTGCCAGGCTGCGCCGCGATCCCCGCGCCGTATCGCGAGCGTGGGTGGATGGCCTTCGAAACCGGCAAGCGCATCGTCGGTATGGTAAAGGAAAACCTGCGCCCCTCCGACATCATGACGAAGCAGGCATTCGAGAACGCGGTCGTCGCCGCGGCGGCACTCGGGGCCTCGTCAAATTGCCCCATCCATATGGTGGCGATCGCTCGGCATATGGGGGTCGAACACACCCTGGACGACTGGCAGCGCCTGGGTCCGGAGATTCCGCTGTTGGTTGATCTGCAGCCCGCCGGACGCTTCCTGGGCGAGAAATTCCACCGTGCCGGCGGCGTCCCGGCGGTCATGAAAGAGCTACTAGCCGCAGGCAAGCTGCATGGCAACGTGCGAACGGTCACCGGCCGCACCCTGGCCGAGGATCTCGCCGACGTCCCCGACGGCGACCGCGAAGTGATCCGGTCCTACGAGGCGCCCCTGCTCGCCGCTGCCGGCTACGTCGTCATGTCGGGCAACCTGTTCGATAGCGCGGTGATGAAGATCAGTGTGATCGACAAGGAGTTTCGCACGCGCTTCCTGTCCGATCCCGATCGGCCGAACGTCTTTGAGGGCAAGGCGATCGTGTTTGACGGGCCGGAGGACTACCACCACCGAATCGAAGACCCCAACCTTGGTGTCGAAGATCAATCAGTCCTGGTCATCCGCAATTGCGGCCCAGTCGGTTATCCCGGCAGCGCCGAGGTCGTGAACATGCAGCCGCCAGCCGCGTTGCTCAAGCGCGGCATCAATGCGCTGCCGACGATGGGCGATGGGCGGCAATCCGGCACCTCGGCGTCGCCCTCGATCCTGAACGTCTCGCCCGAGGCGGCGGTCGGCGGTGGCCTGGCGATCCTGAAGACCGGCGACCGCATCAGGATCGATCTCAACACCCGCAAGGTAGACGTGCTGCTGCCGCCCGGGGAGCTCGCAGCGCGCAAAGCGGCCTGGACGCCACCGAAGCTGCCGACGATGACGCCGTGGGAGGAAATTTACCGCTCCATGGTTGGGCAGCTTGGCACCGGCGCCTGCCTGGAACCGGCGACGCTGTTCCTGGACGTGATCGAGACGCGGGGGGAATCGCGCAACAATCACTGACCGCGAAGCAACTGGGCGCGCCGTCTCGCGGCGGTCCTGACGGCGGGGCTGAGGGGCTCATCAGCGCACGGTCTCTGCGGAGGCGCTGCGAGTGGTCGCCTGCCTAATGTCGCCACCCTCATCATGCCGTTCGGCGCGCGACGCCGGTGCAAGCCTGTTCAGCCTGATTTTTGCCGGCCCATTGCCCAGGCCGTGCGAAAACTCTATGCTCCAGCAGACGCATGACCGGATACGACTAAGCCATCGCTATCGGGCTGGCCGTTGCGTCTACCGACTATTAAAAGCGCGACAAGAAACGATGGGGGAATCTTTAAATGAAACGACAGCAATGGATTTTTGGCGGAATTGCGGCTGCGTTACTGGCCGGATCGGGCGGCTTGGCGAGAGCCGCGGAGCTCGACGGTAAGGCGCTTCTCAACGCCGACCAGAACCCGAATGACTGGGTTATGTACCATCGGATCTTACAAGTCCTGGCACTACAGCGCTCTCGATCAGATCAATGGCAGCAACGTAAAGCAGCTTCAGCTGGCTTGGATGCACAATCCGGGCAGCAGCCCGCACGGCGGCATTCAGTCATTCCCGTTGGCAATCGATGGCGTCGTGTACTACACAACCGCAAACGATCAAATTTGGGCGGTCAACGGCGCAACCGGCGCTTTCATGTGGACATTCAAGCCGAAGATCAACACAGAACAAGCCGAGGCTACCCCGTACAACCCTTATAACCGGGGGCTCGCAGCGGCATACGGCAACCTTTATATCGGCACCGTGGACGGCCGCTTGCTCGCAGTCGACATGAAGTCCGGTAAGCAGGTTTGGGACGCGAAGTTGATCGATGTCGCCAAAGGTGCCAAAGGCTTCACTGGCGCGCCACTGGTGGTGAAAGACAAGGTCCTCGTCGGCTCCAACGGCGGCGAGCTCGCGGGATGCTGCGGTCCCATCTTCGGCGTCGACGCCCACACCGGGCAGAAGGCTTGGCAGTTCGATACGATAGCCGGTGACGATCGCTCCCGGGGGAGCTGGGGTAACGATAGCTGGAAGACCGGCGGCGGCGGCGGCTGGATGACCGGCACCTACGACGCGAACACCGACACAGTCTTCTGGGGCACGGCCAATCCCGCGCCGGACTATGATATCGACAGGCGGCCGGGCGATAATTTGTACACCTCGGGCGTCGTCGCCCTCGATCCCAACACCGGCGTGCTGAAATCCTTCTTCCAGGAGGTTCCGCACGACAGTTGGGATTTTGACGGCTCTGTTGGCGAATTCATCATGATCGACCGCGGAGGACAGCACTATGCGGTTCATCCCAACAAGGGCGGGTACGTTTACGTCTATAATCGTGATATTGGCGAACCGCCGCTAAAAATCGAAAACGTCTGGCATCTCGGCGAAACATCGAACTTTATTTCAGGTGTTGACCCACACACAGGCCAACTCCAGGGCCGCCACGACATCACAATCGGTAAACATGACAACGTCTGTCCGGCGGTCGACGGCGCGATCAGTTGGAACACCGGCGCCTACAATCCCGATACCGGTTTCTACTACAAAATTGGCCAGGAATGGTGCCAAAATATGGAAGCGCAGCGGCTTCCAAAGCCAGCGGATTTTTCTGGCCAGTTGTACATGAGCGCCACTTACAATGCGATTCCGCCGCCGGGGCACGATGCGGCCTATGGCCATATCAATGCAGTAGACCCTGTCACCGGCAAGAAAGCATGGGAAGTCGTCTATAAATATCCGCCGATGGCGAGCCTGTTAACAACCAAGGGGGGGCTTGTGTTGGTACCGGGCGCTGACGGTATGCTCGATGCCCTCGATGCAAAGACCGGAGAAAAGCTCTGGTCGCGCAACGACGGCATCGGCCACGACGGCGGCATCATTACCTATGCGGTGAACGGCAAGCAGTATCTCGCCGTGACGACCGGATGGGGCACCTACGTCTCGCAGAACTTGGCGAGTCTGTACGGCGAGCCGTTCAAGAGTATGCCGTTGGACGGCGGTACCCTCAACGTCTACGCGTTGCCATAGCGGACGTGGCGAAAGCATAGTCGCGGTGACCAGCGTTTCGTCGGTGCAGCTAGGCTGCCGAAACGCTGGTTCTCGTGAATGATGCGATCAACCCAGATGTAGACCGTGTTCGCCTTGCGTAGTCAGGGTGAAATGGCGTGTCGGCAGAAAACCCGCGGCTGCGTCGTGGGTTTTCTTCCTTGAAGTGTAGAGGCGAGAAGATGTTTCGTGCTCCCCTTTTTCCGGTGCTTGCAGCCTGCGGCATCCTGCTCGCTCAGTGGACCGCCGTGGCGGCTGATGACCCTCAAGCCGAACCGGCCAAGCAGGACGCCAGCATCGTGGACGCACAACAGGTGGCCGACGCCAAAGCGATATTCGCCGCCCAATGCGGTTGGTGTCACGGCGACTACGGCATGAAGCCCGACAAGGGCCCCCGGTTGGCCGGCACGCAGATGACTGAAAAGCAGGTCGAGGAGCGGATCCGTAACGGCAAGCCCGGTTACATGCCGTCGTTCCGCAAATTCCTGAACGACGGCCAGATCGCCCTGATGGCAAAATACATCAAGTCTCTACCGTCTCAGGACTGACCAGGGAACTGCTCATCGTCGCCGTCGGGGCCAGGGAGCGCGCGGAGAGCCAAATCGGATACGCCTAAGCCCGTCTCCCACGTCTCATGCCCGAAGCAATACGCAATATCGGCAGTATCAGTTGCGCGAGGCTCATGGCACTGCCAATTCCCTCCAACGCCTTTCGCCGTACCTCCCGCGCCTCGAGCTCAACCCGGCTCGGACGGGACCGGCTGGCCAGCAGCAATAGAATGATCCCAATCAGCAGGTCGGCACCGCCCAAAATCCCGGCCGTCACCAGAAAGGACTGTTCCAGGCCGACCCTGATCTCATACCAAGCGGCGACGTGACCGAACGTCACTGCCCCCAACACAAAAAACAAAGCGACAACGGCAAAGATGACCCGGGTCACTATCCGGGTCATCATGCCACGCAGACGAACACCCTCGGCTTCCGCCGCGATGCGAGCAAGCCGAATTGGGCGCACGGATTAGCGCATCACGCGGCCGATGAGCCACCCAGCGGCAGCCGCGATCAGGATCGCAATCAACGGCTGATCCTTCACCCGCCCCGACACCGCCTGAGCCTGATCGCGCACCACCCCGCTCGCGGTATTGTAGGCGTTCTCCGCCCGGCCCGCGTATTCAGCCACGGCCGGAGTGACCCGATCCTTCATGAGCGCCTCGACCTGCTCCCGCAGCCGGACGATCTGCGCCTGCGCATCATCCAGTTTTCCCCGCGTGTCATTGGTAAAAGCCATGGGCTTTCTCCTCTCGAATTCCACTGCGAAACCAAACGACAACTAAGCAGTCTGGTTCCCCAACGATACTGAAGTGCCAGCACACTTGCGCGAGTTTGTCGCCGTCGCTACCTGTCGGGTCGCCGTTCCAGGCTGGCAAGGGACCGGCCCTTGGTTTCCGGCAGCATCAGCAACGCCACAATCATCAGCGCAAAGCCGCACTTACTGACCATCGCGATCGTTAACCCCAGACGTGCAGCCAGAATGCCGACCAGCGCCGGAGACACCGCCCCTACGCCGCGCCCGACATTGTAGCGAAATCCTTGCCCGACGCCACGCGCTGGTGGGAAACAACTCCGTCATCAGGGTCCCATCGGCGAGAACATCGTCAGACTGCCGGCATGGTGCGACGCGTGAGCGTCAGATCCTTTATCCAGCCTACCAAGCTGTCGCCCCACATTTCGTTTCGCATCTGTCAAGGCAATTGAAGCGCGGTCCCCGTTCCGAGGCAAGTTTGCGCGAAGGCGCGAACACAATGCCGCTGTCGATGCGACTGCTGCCCATCCCACCGGTTAAGGCCGCAATCAACCATCAGGGAAAGTGAGAGCATGTCCGAACATATCTACCGCGTCATCGAACTCGCAGGCTCATCCGAGATCAGCCATGCCGACGCAATCGAAAACGCCATCGCCCGGGCAGCCAAGACGACCCGCAACCTGCGCTGGTTCGAGGTCACCCAGATGCGCGGCGAGATCGAGCAAGGGGAAGTCCGCCACTATCAGGTGACGATGAAGGTCGGCTTCACCTTGGAAGATTGAATTTCATGCGGCCGGGTGACCTCGGCCGCGAAATAGCCTAAAACCCGCCCCGCCGCGCCGATGGGTGCGGCAAGGGGAGGGTCATATGGCATCATTGGCCGGTAAATCCGCCTTCATCACCGCTGCAGGCCAGGGAATCGGCCGCGCGACCGCCGTGGCCTTCGCCACCGCTGGAGCGAAGGTGATCGCCACCGATGTTGATGCCGCCAAGCTGAGCGATCTGCAATCGGATCTGATCCGCACGCGAGCTCTCGACGTGCTCGACGCTGCCGCGATCGAGGACGTCGCGCGCGACTCCGGCTCGGTAGACATCCTGTTCAACTGCGCCGGAGTCGTGCATCAGGGCACCTTGATGGACGCCACCGAGGCGGAGTGGTCGCTCGCCATCGACCTGAACTGCCGCTCGATGTTCCGTACCATGCAGGCGTTCCTGCCTGGGATGCTGGCACGCGGCCGAGGGTCCATTCTCAACATGGCGTCGGTCGCATCCAGCCTGAAGGGCGTGCCGAACCGCTTCATCTACAGCGCATCGAAGGCCGCCGTCATCGGCATGACCCGCTCGGTTGCCACCGATTACGTGACGCGCGGAATCCGCTGCAACTGCCTGTGCCCGGGCACCGTCGGAACGCCCAGCCTCGACGAACGGATTGCCGCGAATGCCGCCGCTGCTGGCTCCATCGACGCGGCTCGAGCGGCATTTGTCGCGCGACAGCCAATGGGCCGCTTAGGCACACCCGAGGAAATCGCCGCGTTGGCAGTGTACCTCTCGGGCGACGACGCCCAATTCATTACCGGCCAGGCCATCGTCATAGATGGCGGCTTGACGCTTTAGCGCACGATCGCGCCGAACGAAACGTCCCCGGCGCGTGATTCGTGCGATCGAACCGGAAGTAGATAGGGGAGAACGTCTTATGAAGTTGCTGCGCTTTGGTTCCGCCGGCTCCGAAAAACCAGGCCTCTTGGCCCACGACGGGTCCATCCGCGATCTGAGTGGCCTCGTCCGGGACATCGATGGTTTTGCGCTGTCCGAAGCGTCGTTGGGCATGATCGCCAATGTCGATCCGTTGAAGCTGCCAAGGGTCGAGGGCAATCCCCGCTTCGGACCATGTGTCGCGCGCCCGGTCAACTACGTCTGCATCGGCTTGAACTATGCCGATCATGCCGCCGAAGCTGGCATGCCGGTGCCGAAGGAGCCAATCATCTTCCTGAAGTCGCTCAGCGCCTTCAGCGGTCCCAACGACGACGTGCGGCTGCCGCGTGGCTCGAAGAAGCTGGATTGGGAAGTCGAGCTCGGCGTGGTGATCGGCAAGACCGCTCGCTACGTGCCGGAGAACGAGGCAATGGACTACGTCGCCGGTTACTGCGTCTGCAACGACGTCAGTGAGCGAGAATTCCAGCTGGAGCGCGGCGGCACTTGGGACAAAGGCAAAGGTTGCGAGACATTCGGCCCAACAGGCCCCTGGATGGTGACCAAAGACGAGGTCAGTGACCCGCAGGATCTGCCGCTGTGGACCGAGGTGAATGGTCGGCGGTTCCAAGACGGGTCAACCCAGACGATGATCTTTAACGTGGTCAAGCTGGTGAGTTACGTCAGCCATTTCATCACGCTGCACGCGGGGGATGTGATCGCTACGGGAACGCCTCCGGGCGTGGGCAGCGGGGTAAAGCCGGAGCCGGTATTCCTGAAGGTTAACGATGTGATGCGGCTGGGTATCGAGGGGCTTGGTATCCAGACGCAACGGATCGTCGCCGCTTAGGCCGGGGCGCAAAACAAACTCGCTCGGAGGGGGCGGCTCTCTCGCGATGGGCAAAGGCCTGCCATTCGCCTGCCGCAATGAGGATGGGCGAACGCCGTGATGCACCCCGCGCGGTTCCGAGCCGCCGCCTCGCCTGCCGGATCGGAACTTGGGCGCCCAACATCCCGGGTCCCAGGCGTTGAAGGCCGCCGGTTCCGCGGTAACCGACCTGTCGACCCAAGGGTATCTGGCCCTACACCTCCTCATCCGGCATCGGCATGCCCGCGCGCGGACCGAACCGGCGCTCGCGCAGGCGGAAAAGCTCCACCAAATCGGTCAGCCCGGGCAGCACCGCGGCGATCCCGCAATGCGGGCATAATGGTGTGTCACCGTCGTCGATCCAGTCGATCACCTCGGCCGCCGAGAAGGTCTGAAGACAACAAAAGCAGCCGCATTCCATGAGGCTTTCTCCGATCTTCCAGCTCCCAATCTTTCAACTCATCGCCGCCACGACTCTGATCCGGCTTGCGTTCGCCGCCACAACCGGCCTTGGGGTCGACGAAAGCTATATGGTGACTGCCGGTCGCGTGCTGAGTCTCGGCTATTTTGATCACCCACCCGCGAGTTGGTGGCTCTCGTGGGGCGCTGCCCATTTGCTGGGAACCGAGGCGCCGATCGCCGTACGCTTGCCTTTCATTCTGTTGTTCGCTGCATCGCAGTTCCTGGTCTGGCGCATCGGGTGCGCTGTGGCAGACCCACGCGCCGGCTTTTGGGCTGCCGTGGCGCTCAACATCTCGCCCGTCTTCGGCGTCACCACCGCAGATTGGGTCCTGCCGGACGGTCCTCTCGATACCGCCTTGCTCGGAGCGGCGCTTTGTCTTCTCTACGCGCTGCCTGCTCACGGACCGCGGTCCGCGGCTTCGTGGGCCGCCGCGGGACTGTGCGCCGGCCTGGCGCTGTGTTCCAAATACTCTGCGGCGCTGACTATCGGCGGAGCGTTCCTCTATCTGGCGGTCAGTCCGACGCATCGGCGTTGGCTGCGCCGACCGGAACCTTATTTGGCCGCCGCGCTGGCGCTCCTGGTGTTTTCGCCGGTGCTGATTTGGAACGCCGCGCATGACTGGGCCTCGTTCGCGTTTCAGGGCGACCGGGCGATGGGCTTCCGGTTCCGCCCGCTGATGCCGCTTCAAACCCTGGCCGGCGAGGCGCTCTTTGTGCTGCCCTGGTTCTGGGTGCCGATGATGATCGCTTTCGTCCACGGCTTCCGGCCGAGCGTCGCCTGGCCGCATCGTCTGCTGGCGAGCCTCGCGGCACCGCCCATCGTCGTCTTTGTCTTGATTTCAGCCTGGTCGAGCCAACGCATCCTCTATCACTGGGCTGCCCCCGGCTACCTCATGCTGTTCCCCTTGCTCGGCGATACGATTGCGGGCCGGTTGGATCGTGACTGGATGCGCCACATGCTGGCTGGTTCGGCGGCCGTCGTCCTGGCGGCGATGTTGGCGATCAGTTGCCAAATTCAGTTCGACTGGCTGGGCGGAGCTCTGTCCAGCGTCACGCACGGCGACCCGACCGCCGAGGGTCTCGATTGGACATCACTCCGAGATGACCTCCGAGCGCGCGGTCTGCTGCCGCCGGGGACCCTCGTGGCGGCCTTCAACTGGCGCGACGCCGGCAAGATTGGCCACGCACTTGGCCCGGATGTCACCATGCTCTGCCTGAATTCGGACTCCCGGCAGTTTGGCTACGCCGATCCGCCGCGCAACCGTGCGGGCCAGGATGTGCTGCTGTTATCGGTCGACCCAGCCGAACGAGCGTTGGAGGAGGCCAAGACGTGGTTTGCGGCCGTCGATACCTTAACCCAATCTTCCGTTCGGTTGGAAGGTCGCGTGCTGCGAATTGTCACGGTCCTGCGCGGCCACGGGTTACTCGGGCGACCCTGAGGGCCTGCGGCAACGCGCATATTGGGTCTTCCACTTCCCCGCAGATTTCGCGCTATGATCGCTCAACGCGGGACCGGACAAGAAGGCCCGTACCACTCCAGGCGTGTGATGCCCGGAAAGCAGGGAGGCCGACGATGAATGCACCGGTTGCCACCGACCCTTGTGAAAGCGCCTATGCTACGCCGATCGAGCAGATCGACGTCAGCAACCCGCATTTGTATCAGGACGACACCTGGCGGCCGTACTTCGAACGCCTGCGCCGGGAGGACCCGGTACACTGGTGCGAAAACGGCATCTACGGGGCGTTCTGGTCCGTCACCCGCTACCACGACATCATGGCGGTCGATACCGATCATAAAGCGTTCTCATCCGACGCGCTGATGGGCGGCGTTGTGCTGCGCGACTTGCCGGTCGACTCCCGGCGGCCAAGCTTCATCTCGATGGACCCACCGAAGCACGACGAACAACGAAAGACCGTCTCGCCCATCGTCGCGCCCGGAAATCTGGCAAAGCTGTCGGACACCATCCGCGAACGCGCCGGCCGCATCCTCGATGGGCTCCCGCGCGGCGAGACATTTGACTGGGTCGAGCGGGTGTCGATCGAATTAACCACACAGATGCTGGCAACCTTGTTCGACTTCCCATTTGAGGAACGGAACAAACTGACCTACTGGTCCAATGTCGCCTCGGTGAACACCCGGGCCGGCACCGAGATCGATTCGGAAGCCAAGCGAAACGCGGTTCTCGACCAGGCAGTGGCCTATTTTACCGACCTTTGGCACCTGCGAGCGAAGCAACCTCCACGCCCGGATCTGATCTCGATGTTGGCGCACGGCGAAGCCACACGCGACCTGCCGTCCCGCCCGCACGAGTTCATGGGCAACCTGATGTTGCTGGTCGTCGGGGGCAACGACACGACCCGCAACTCGATTTCGGGCGGCGTCCTGGCGCTGAACGAATACCCCGATCAATACCGGAAACTGCGTGACGATCCATCGTTAGTGACCAGCATGGTGCCGGAGATCATCCGGTGGCAAACGCCGGTGATCCATATGCGGCGCACCGCGTTGGAAGATACGCAGGTCGCCGGCAAAACGATCCGCAAGGGCGACAAGGTTGCCATGTGGTATTTGTCTGGCAACCGCGATGAAGAGGCGATCGAGCAACCCGACGCCTTCATCATCGACCGGCCGCGCCCACGGCAGCATTTGTCGTTCGGTTTCGGCATTCATCGCTGTGTCGGCAACCGCCTGGCCGAGATGCAACTGACCATCTTGTGGGAGGAGATTCTCAAGCGGAGCCTGCCGATGATCGAAGTCGTCGGGCCGCCAACCAGGGGCTACTCCAACATCCTCCGCTCGATCGGTTCGCTGCCCGTGCGTATTCCCGCGGGCTGACGGAGGACGAGCATGTCGATTCCGTACTATGACTGTATCGCCCATCATGCGATGCGGCGTCCCGATTCGCTGGCCGCGGTCGATCTGGCAACAGGTCGGCACCACACCTACCAGGCCTTCGACGATCGGATCTCCAGGCTGGCAGGATCATTCCGGGAGAATTTCGAAATCGCGGGCCGTGAGCGGATCGCCATTCTCGCCCCGAATACTACGGATACGTTCGAAGTGCAGTTTGCCTGTGGCCGTCTCGGCGCGATTTTCGTTCCGCTGAACTGGCGGCTGGCGAACCCGGAGCTACGCGCGATCCTCGCCGATTGTTCGCCAACGATGCTGATCTACGATCCGGAATTCGCAGAGCGGGCCGAACACCTCGGGCGAAGCTGCGGTATTGGGCGTTTGGTTTCACTCGGTCCGACTTTCGAGCGGATCGCACTCCAGGGAACCAGGCTGGATCAGCCCGCGGCGGTGACCCTGGACGACATCTCGACCATTCTTTACACATCCGGTACGACGGGTTTACCCAAGGGCGCGATCATTTCGCACGGCATGAATTTCTGGAACACAGTGCACAGCCTAGCCCTCGCCGGCATCCAGCGCTCGACGGTTTTTTTTGGACTGCTCCCCCTGTTCCACACCGGCGGGCTCAACGTGTTTTCCTATCCCACGTTCCAGGCCGGCGGCACCGTAATGATCATGCGGAATTTCGATCCGGGTGAGGCGCTGCGGCTGATCGGCGATCCAGCGGTGGGCGTGACCCACGTGTTCGGTGTGCCGGCCAACTATCAGTTCATGGCGCAGCATCCCAGCTTTACCGAAACCGACGTCAGCCGCCTGGTGTATGCCGGGGTCGGCGGTGCGCCGACGCCGGACGCTATCTTGCGGACATGGCAGGAGCGGGGCGCGATGCTGCAGCAGGGCTATGGCATGACCGAGACCAGTCCCCTGGTGCTGATTCTCGACAAGGAGGACGCGGTTCGTAAGGCCGGGTCCGCCGGCAAGCCGGTGCTGAACATGGAAATGCGGGTGGTCGCCGACGACGGCTCCGACGTGCCGCGCGGCACGGTCGGCGAATTGTGGGTCAAAGGCCCGAACATCACCAAGGGCTATTGGCAGCAGCCGGAGGTCACCGCCGCATCGTTCACCGACGGTTGGCTGCATACCGGCGACGCGGCGTTGGTCGATGACGAGGGCTACTATTTCATCGTGGACCGCTGGAAGGACATGTACATCTCGGGGGGCGAGAATGTGTATCCGGCCGAGGTGGAAAATGTGCTCTATCAGCACCGATCGATCGCCGAGGCAGCGGTGATCGGCGTTTCAGACCGGCGCTGGGGACAGGTCGGGCGAGCTATCGTTGTGCTGAACAAAGGACACGAATTAACCGAAGACGACGTCGTCGCTCATTGCGCTGTCAACCTTGCCCGCTACAAGTTGCCCCATTCCGTCGTGTTCACCGACGCGCTTCCGCGCAATGCGACCGGGAAAGTCCATAAGCCGACGTTGCGCAAGGCCTTCGGGGAGGGGTAACGCGCCGCGCCCGGCGCAGAACGGCCGCGTTCGCGTCACCCCGGTGCGAAAACACGCCCAACCAGGCCACCCATCGTTCGCCCGCCCGAAGCGACGAGGGCTGGCTCTTCACGCCGCCTGAACGAGGCTGACCACGGCGCCTTTGCCCCGCACCTCAGCCTCCTCAAACTCCGCGGCGGCGATCGCTCGGTCGAGAGCGGCGCGCAGCTCCCTGGCTGTCTCCAATGTCAGCTCGATCCCCGCTCGCGCCCCCGGGTCGAGCGCCGAGTTGATAAAGTCGAGCGTAATGACGTCACCCAGCGGCGCATGGCGAGCATGGTCGTAGGCGACCACCGCCTGAGATAGCGGAAACCACTCGTCCCCACGTTTTGCCATGCCTTCGGCGCGTGCGATCTCGATGATGGACGTGCACATGCCCGAGCCTCCTACTTCGCCAGATACTTGCTAAAGAAGGCCCATATCTTGTTCCAGCCATCCATCGCCTGCTCTGGCCGATAGAGCGGGCGGTGCCAGTAGAAGAAGCCGTGACCAGCCCCATCGTAGCGATGGAACTCATAAGTCTTGCCGAACTTCTTGAGCTCGGCCTCATGCTCATTCACCTGCTCCGGGCTCGGCGCGCGATCGTCGTTGCCGAACAGACCCAGCAGCGGGCAGCTGAGATCTTTCGTCATGTCGATGGGCGCGACAGGCGTCTTGGCATTGAGCTCCTCCTTGCCCATCACCACGCGGCCGCCCCATTGCTCGACGCAAGCGTCGATGTCCTTGCGCTGACAGGCATAGATGAAGGCATGCCGGCCGCCCGAACAGGAGCCGATCAGACCAACCTTGCCGTTGTGCTCGGGTTGCGCGCGCATCCACTTCACAGCGGCTTCGGTATCGCCGACCATCTGGGAGTCGGCAATGCCGCCCTCGGCCCGGACCTTGGCGGCTACGTCGTCAGGGTTGCCGTCGCTGCCTCCGCCCTCGCGCTCGTAGAGGTTGGCACAGATCGCGAGATAGCCATGGTGGGCGAACCGGCGAGTCGTCTCAATGTAGAGCTCGCTCCAGCCCGGGAGGTGGTGGATGAGCACGACACCGGGAAAGGGGCCGGGACCGGATGGCTTGGCAACGTAAGCCGTTATCGGCGTTCCTTTGTCACCTTTGATGGTTACGTTTTCGCAGGTCATGCCTCGATAGAATGACATCGATCTTCCTCCTTTGGCCGGGTCTTGCGTCTTCGTCGGGCCTCGTCATCGTCATCACAAGCTGGGGTGACACGCTTTGCAGCCCGAGGGCGTCGCGCCGGCAGTATTCGACGATCCCCTTCTGGGCGCAACAAGCGGCGAGTTGTCGCTCGGCGGCCTCTGCGGTCGTCACCGGACCTCCCTGGGCGGTGACAGTGGACAGGCGCATCGTTTCACCCAGCGCGTGGCGCGCGATAGGCGGAAGCTGGCCATGGTCTCCAATCGCTTTGGAAAGAACCACGCCGCCGCACGCGCGCCAAAATGCTGCCGGGGCCCCCAGCGCGCCTGTGCCGCCGCCGACAACCCTCCCGAACGAGCGTCCTGGCCCGGGACACACCCGACGATGCCCGAGGATCGGAACAAGCGGCTATGGGCCGGCGCCATGAATGATGCCCCGAAGCAGGTGGGGATACCGGTTCAACCCGGCGGATAACCCAGCTACCCTCGCATCCCCAACCGCTCTGAGGCGATCCGTGCCCCGTCGGCCATCGAGCGCAGCTTCGCCCACACCACATCTTCAGCCACGCGTCCGCGTCCCGCCGAAGTGTCGAACCCGCAATCAGTCCCCGCCAGCACCCGCGTCGGATCGCCAACAACCTGCACCACCCGCTCCAGTCGATCCGCCACGACCTCCGGATGTTCAACGAAATTGGTCAGCGGGTCGATTACCCCGGCGACCACCACCTGGCCAGCATCCAGCGGCAAATTCTTCAGACACCGGTATTCATGCGCGTGCCGAGGATTGGCGAACGGCAGCACCCAACCGCCTACCTTGGCCTGCGCAATCGCCGGCAGGATATCCTGCAGGTCCACGTCGCAGTCGTGCGGTCCTTCATAGTTCCCCCAACAGGCGTGGATACGGACCCGGTCACGCGGCACATTGACCAGCGCCTCGTTGATCGTCGCTACCACCCGTTCGGCGAAACCGATGAAATCCCCCAGCGGCCGGTCCTGATAGGAGACGTGCCGCTCCAACGCCAAATCCGGCGCGTCGATCTGCAACAGGAAGCCGGCGGCTACGATCGCCTCGTACTCCACCTGGAGCGCTAGGCCCAGGGCGCGCAAATACGCGTCCTCGGTATCATAATACTCATTCAGGAGCGCGGCCGCGATGATGCCCGGCGAGGGCGCGGTCATGAAGGGTTCCGCGAAGCCGCCTTCGACCTCGTTCAACGTCGCCAGAAACTCGTCGCACTCCGCTTTGACGAGAGCCGGATCCAAATAGGTGATCGCTCCGATCGCCTTCGGCACGGCATCACGGTTGCTGACAGACCGCCGCACGCCCTCGTGCTCGGCGGACCAGGTCTGGAACCCCGGATATTTCAGAGCATCCGCCATGATCTTCCGCGTCCAGCTTCCGCCGAACCCGCTCATGCGCCGACGGACATAGAGAAAGAATGCCTCCCGCTGTTGCTCACCGTTGTTGCCGACATCGATCCCAGAGGCGATCTGCTGCCGCACCACATGCCGGGTCGCGGCCTTGCCTTCCGCGTCGAGTTCGGCCTCGTCGATGGCCTCACCACCTGCCCGCCTTGCATACAACTCGGTGAGCGCTGCGGGCCGCGGTAGACTGCCGGTATGCGTGGTCAAGATACGTGCGTCGCTGGTCAGCATCAGACGGGTCCTTCCAGGAATGGGGCGCAGCCGAATAGGTATGGACCCCGCCCCGCCGAGCGTGCAGCTGGCCGCCGCGGCGCGGGTGCAGGAACCGGCCGAACTCAGCGCGCGAGGTGTATCAAACGTCTCCCAACGGTGCGCGCCAGGAATTTTTCTTCCGGTCGCATGTCGAGCTGTAATCTCGCTCATTCGGTGTCATACGGCAATGTAGCCGGGATCGGCCGGCATCTCCGGCGCGTTCCGGAGGACCAGCAAAGCACTTGAACACGCATGGCCTTCGGCGCTGTGGCCAGGAACTCGCGGAGCGGCCCATGGGCCTACTTCCCGCTGTCTCAGCTCATGAAGATTGCCGAACCGTTGGTGGCCGCGAAGTGTGTTCGGGACCGCACAGGACAAAGTGATGGACGGTCTCAATGCACCTTTCTATCCGTGGCCCTATCTGAAGGGCGTGACGATCGACGAAGCCGCGAACGATCTGGCATTGATATCCAGCCGTCTGTACGGCAAGCTCCTGGGGCCTCAGGCCGGCGGTCTGGTCCGGGGGACGTTGCCGTGGAAATACGGCTTCAAATCCGCCAAGGCGCTCATCAAGATCAGCTCCGTCGAGCAGCGGCCCTCAACTTTCTGGGAATCGATCGGGCCATCGGAGTATGGCGTTTGGGCGAAAGTGAGGCCGGTCGTGCCGCACCCGCGCTGGGGTCAGGCGTCGGACCGACTACTGGCAAGCGACGAAAGGGTGCCCACACGGACTTTTAATGGTTATGCTGAGCAGGTGGCTGGCCTATATACCGACCACAAGACAGAGAAGCTGTTCACGTGATTGCCCAACGCGTCCTGGCCGTGATTGCCGCCATCCTATTAGTCACCGCCGTTGCCATCGCGACGTTCGGGTCCGAAAGCATATCTCTGGGGCAGGCAATCTATCTGCTTGACCACGATGTCCTGGACAAGCTGCCGGTGTGGTCCAGCCGGACATTGGGGAGCTGGACGTGGGTCTCCATCATCCAGCCGTTGCTGGAACGCCCCGCCTGGCTGGTCCCGGCGTCGGCAGGGTTGGTTTGCGTCGGCCTTTCGCTGTCGCTGTCCAACCGTAAGACGACCCACAGGTCCCACCGCCGGAGCTGACCTTTCGCCGCTCGACAGATGTCCTTTCGTTCTGACCGACGCAGTGCGCTAGTCGCCGATGTCCGGACCACACCCTCAACCAACGCTTCACGCCGCCGGTGACACCCCGAGCACGAGAAAGGTTCGCAACGGCTCCTCAATCCGCGTGATTTTGCCACTCGGAGGAGAGATCCCGGGGTTGCGTCCGGCCCGCCCCCTGACTGTGGCGAGGGGCTGCTGGAAACGACGCGGCGTTTCGGTGGGTCGGGTCGTCGGCGGCCGATCAGCAGCCGGTGCAACCTGTTCTGCCCGTACGCGAACTCAAGATTGCCGAGGACGGGGACACCGAACCGCCAGCCCCCGAGCAGTTGGAGGCCTCGCTGCGTCCGGGAGACTGCTCGGGCACTGCCAACACCTTGGCGCAGCGCATGAGGCCCACGATCTGCTTTCGGTATCCGGCGACTGCGAGGCGGCGGTCCTTAGCGCAATCGCCCGCGCAGTCGATCGCTCCTGGCGGCAGGGTCTTCGGATCGAAGCAAAGCAAGATTTTGCGCGGAGGCAGCGATCGCGGCGGGCGCCGCTGATGGCGGTGCGGGACTCCCTGGCCCAGGCTGAAATCTTGAGGACATGATCTTCACGCTTTGGGCGCTTTCTGATGTAGTGCCAGGCCATGTTTTCATTCACAACGATCCCTGCGGCGCCCTTGGACCTTTGGTCGTAGCTGGGGTGCCTGGATCCGCTGGGTGGACAATCGGGCGGAGCGGGAGAGATATGGGTTTTAAAACACAAAGGGGTATGTCATGTCCGAATCGATTGCGGTTGTCGCCCAGAAGGGGTCCTACAAGATCGAGGTCGAGGCCGGAAAATCCTATTGGTGGTGCGCTTGCGGCAAAAGCGGCAAGCAGCCGTTCTGTGATGGATCGCACAAGGGTTCGGCATTTTCGCCGCTGAAGTTCGACGCGGAGGAGACGGGGATGGTGTCGTTCTGCGGATGCAAGACCAGCGGCAACAAGCCTCGTTGCGACGGATCGCATAAGAATTTGCCGTAGCATTCCGCGCGGCCGCTTCGTCACCGTCGTGGTCGAGCGAGCAAGCGGCGAGCGGAGTTGTCCCGGCCATCGGCGTTGCTACGATGGTTCCCGAAAGGCCAGCCATGCGTGGCCGTGACGGTAACCACGACGGAGCGGTGATGAAGCGAGCGGACCTGACCGAGAAGATCCTCGACCTCAAACGCGAGAACAACTGGAGTTGGGCCACCATCTGCGAGCAGATCGGCGGCATGTCCGAAGTTCTGATCGTCGGCGCGTTGCTGGGCCAGATGAAGCTCGTCAAACCGCTGGCGAGGAAGGCCGCGGCACTGTTTGGTTTGACCACAGCCGAGGAGCGGATGCTGAGCGAGGTGCCGTATCGCGGCACCCCGATGCCACCGACCGACCCGCTATTGTACCGGTTTCACGAGCTCGTGATGGTAAACGGGCCGGCCCTGAAGGCGCTGATCGAGGAAGAGTTTGGCGACGGCATCATGTCTGCGATCGACTTCGATATGCAGATCGACCGCGAGGCGAACCCGAAAGGTGACCGCGTGAAAATCACCATGTCCGGGAAGTTCCTGCCGTACAAATACTACGGAAATGAACTGGGGATTCCGGAGGTCGGTTATAGGGAGGAGTAGTGTTTTGGCGCCGACTTAAACGTGCGGCTACTTCATGCAATGCAGCGGCGGCCGACTTGCATGAATATCCCTCGCGTTGCTTTCGCCGTCGCCAGCGGGCATGTCGGAGCCATCTATAGAAGAGAGTTGATGCAACAGGGGACGAAGAGGGGGGCCAGGCCACGACGGTCTGTTGTCGTTCTCACGCGCCAGGCCACCCTCGGAGTTGATAAGCGCCATCCCAGAACAAGTACTCGTATTGGGTCGATCGGAAGAACGCCGTCATCATCCGCTCCCGCAGCGCAGCCGATACGCCCGCGGAGGCGGTATCGGTCGCGGCGATAACCGCGCGCACGGCGTTGCCAAAGCCCTCATCAGAATACGTATCGATCCAGGCGCGATAGGGGTTTTCGGCCGCGGCCTCGCAAGCAATCGCATTGCCGACATCCCAGTAAATCCAGAAGCATGGCAGAACGGCCGCCATCAATACTTCCCACGGCTCATGGTAGGCCGTGGCGAGCAGAAAGCTGGTGTAGCCCAGGCAATCCGGGGATGGCTCCGTCGCCGCGGCGCCAAATTCGCTGAGATACTGGGCGTGCAGCGCTTGCTCGACAGCGACAGCCTCCAGAGCGGATTCCGCAAACAGGCGCAAGATTGCTCCGTCAGGTCCTCGCGCGCCGGCCATCGCCAGGATACGCGCATATTGGTCTAGATACTGCGCATCCTGTTCGATATAGAACCGAAATCGCGCGATATCCAATGTACCGGCCGCGAGTTCGCGGTTGAAAGGCAAGTTGTGGATGGCGGCCCGCAGCTCGGTCGTCCGCTGCCAGGCGCGGTCACAAAACCCAATCATGCTATGCTCTTCGATGCCATTTCAAAGGTGTTCGGCGACAGGCCCGGCAGATCGAGGATTCGTTGCAATTCACGCTTCATAAGACCTTGCCGGCCAGCGTCGAAACGCCGCCATTGGCCCAGCGGCGAGACCATCCGAGCGGCGACCTGACCATTGGTAGGGTCGAGCTGGATGATGGTGTCGGCGTAGAGGCGGTATCCCACTCCGGACGCATCGTGGAATCGAACCTGGTTACCGGCGAAACTACTTACCAGCGCCCGGACCCGATTTGGGTTGCGCAGATCAAAGTCCCGATGGGTCTTCAACGCCTCTACCGCCGCCGGTGTGCCGGGCAACGACGACAGAGCCTGGATCGCAAACCACTTGTCCAGGACAAGAGGATCGCGGTGCCAGGCTTGATAGAAGGCGGCCAGGGCATCCAACCGCTCCGGACAGTCGATGCTCGATACAATACCAAGGGCCGCCAAAACATCTGTCATGTTCTGAACGGTATCGAATTGCGCCTTGGCGAGCCTGACCGCCGCCGCATCGCCGCCGGCGACGAGATAGCTCAGGCAGGTGTTGCGCAAGGACCTTCGGCCAATCGCCGGACCATCAATGGTGTATCCCCCACGATCCGTCAGCCTGTCATAGGTCGCCCGGAGCCTGTCGCCCAGCGCTTGCCCGATCGCAGCCCGCACTTTGTCGCGCGCGGTGTGGATCGCATCGGCGTCGACGATATCCATTCTGTCGGCGAGGGTTGCCTCGCCTGGCAGCGCCAACGCTTCAGCCGCGAACGCGGGCTCCTGATCCAGGGTTGAGGCGGCGGCCGCGATCAGCGCCGGGTCGACGTCCGGTTCGCCGCCGGCCTGGATGACTTTCACCATTTCCAGCAGCGCGACAGTGGCGAACTGCTGGCCGGATTCCCAGCGCACGAACGGATCAGTGTCGTGCGCCGCCAGGAAGCGGAGGCGGTCCTGCGACAATCCGGACAGTTTAACCGGCGCCGAGAAATCACGCAGCAAGGAGGGAACCGGTGGACTGGCGACATCAACGAATTCGAAACGACTTTCCGCCTGCGTGGCGAGGAGAACGCGGGTACCGGCAACCGATTCCGGTTCTCCGTCCAACCGTGTCGCGAGTTCCTGACCGTTCCCGTCCAGCAGCGCCATGGCGACGGGAATGACCAACGGATACTTGTCAGGCTGTCCTGGGGTAGGCTTGGTACCCTGGCGAATGGTCAGGGAATAGCGTTTGGTATCCGGATCGTACTCATCCTGGATAGAGAGTTCCGGGGTGCCGGCCTGATGATACCACAGCTTGAAGTCGGTCAGATCGACACCGGAGGCATCCGCCATCGCCTGCACGAAATCATCGACGGTGACGGCGTGGTTGTCATGCCGTTCGAAATAAAGGTCCATGCCGCGGCGGAAAGCGGGCTGGCCGATGATAGTGGCCATCATGCGGATGACCTCGGCGCCCTTGTTGTAGACCGTCGCGGTATAGAAATTATCGATCGCCAGGTAGCTCGCGGGTTGCACAGGATGCGCCAGCGGGCCGGCATCCTCACGGAACTGCGCGGCCCGCAACCCACGCACGTCCGCGATCCGCTTGACCGCCCGGCTGCCCTGGTCGGCAGAGAATTCCTGATCGCGATAGACTGTCAGGCCTTCCTTCAGCGAGAGCTGGAACCAGTCTCGGCAGGTGACGCGATTGCCGGTCCAGTTGTGGAAATACTCGTGGGCGATAACCGTTTCGATACCTTGATAGTCGGTGTCGGTCGCGGTCTCCGGACGTGCCAGAACGTATTTCGTATTGAACACGTTCAGCCCCTTGTTCTCCATCGCGCCCATGTTGAAGTCCGACACGGCGGCGATATTGAACACGTCCAAATCGTATTCCAGGCCGAAGACTTCCTCATCCCAGGTCATCGAGGTTTTCAGTGACCGCATCGCATGGTCGCAGCGGTCCTCATCGCCGCGACGGACGTAGATGCCGAGATCGACTTTCCGGCCCGAGCGTGTGGTGAAGCTGTCCTTTACCGAGACAAGATCGCCGGCCACCAATGCGAACAGATAGCAGGGTTTGGGGTGCGGATCGATCCAGGTGATGGACCGCCGGCCGTCGCCGAGGTCGGTTACCGGGCCGGGATTGCCGTTCGACAGCATCACCGGGCAGGAGCCGATGATCGTTGTGGTGTAACGCGACATCACATCCGGGCGGTCGGGGAAGAAGGTGATGCGGCGGAATCCCTGAGCCTCACACTGGGTAAAATAGTTGCCACCCGAGACATACAGACCGCTGAGTTCCGTGTTGGCCTTGGGCGAAATCCGCGTCTCGATCTCCAGCAAGCATTCATCCGGCATATTCGGGATCGTCAGGCCATGTTCGGTTTCGTGATAATCGCCCTCGGCGAGACGGGATCCGTCGCGGGTCAGACGAACCAGGGTCAGCGCCTCGCCATCCAGATGCAATCCTGCTCCGTTTTGCGCGGCGGGGTTGCGCCGCAGTGCCAGTCTGGAAACAACTTTTGTTGCAGCCTCGTCGAGTTCGAAGGTCAGGTCGACGGTGTCGATCAGGAACGCGGGCGGGGCGTAGTCCGCCAGCCTGATTTCCTGCGACGATGACTTGGTGCGGACTGAATCGGCTGGCATGGTCTCTCCGGCGTCTGATCGAGTTACTACCTACTGGTTCTGGGCGGCCTCGGCGAGTACCTCCCTCGCAAGGGGCAGCATCGCGTAATCCACCATTGCGCCCTGATAGCTGACCGCGCCCAGCCCGGCTTTCTCAGCCGCCTCAAACGCTTCGAGCAACCCTTTGTAGTAGGCGACTTCCTCGGCCGTCGGGCGATACACCGCATTGGCGATCGCCACATGCGTGGGATGCATCACTGTGACGCCGGAATAGCCGATATCGCGGGCCTTGCGGATCAACCGCTCGACCGCCGGCAGATCGTCCTGCGCGGTTCCGAAAACGCCTGCCATCGGATGCATTGCCCCTGCCGCCCGGCTGTCCAGCACCATCTTCGATGCCAGATAGAGTTGCTCCTCGCCGCCGGATGTCGCTCGGAATCCGAACGCCCGACGCGAAATCGCCAGCCACCGGACCGCTCAGAGCGCCGTGTATGCCGCGCACCCGCGGGCTGGCCTTGGCGAGGTTATAGGCGTCGTACATCCCCTGCGCCGTCTCCGGCAACGGCAACAGGCCGACTGATGCCGGGGGGGACGCCGGCACGCCCCTCGGCGTAACTCAGCAGATCGTGCAGCCGGCGAATTTCGTCGGGCGCGGCGACCTTGGGCGGCACAATCGCGGTGAGGCCCTCGGTGACGGCGGCTTCGATCTCGGCTGGCGTGCCTTCGAACAGCGGCTGGATGCGGACGAAGGCGCCGACGCCGGCGGCGCGCAGTTCGTCGATCTCGCTTTTCAGATACGCCATTGCCTGGGGCTTGAACTGTGGCGGGACGGAGTCCTCGATATCCAGCACGACGGCGCCGGGAGATACGCGGATGGCCTTCGCCACCCAGTCGCGGCGATGGGCGGGCACGAACAGCGCGGAACGGATGGGCCACATGCCACTTGCCTCCAGGGACGTTTCAGCGGGAGTTTGCGAGGAGGCGGCTTAGGGTGCAATCCTGCGCCCGGAGGTTCCGTTCGATGCCCTATCCCACCCATCTGCTGCCGACCACGGTCGTTGGCAGCTATCCTCAGCCGGAATGGCTGGTGGACCGAGCGACGCTGCATCATCACGGCGTGCCGCGCGCCCATGCGCACGATATGTGGCGCGTGCCGGACGACGCTGCTGGAGCAGGCGCAGGACGACGCGACGATCCTGGCGATCCGCGACATGGAGCGTGCCGGGATCGACATCGTCACCGACGGCGAAATCAGGCGCGAGAGCTATTCCAACCGCTTCGCCCTGGCGCTGGAGGGCGTCGACGCGGAAACGCCGGGCGAAATGCGGTCGCAGGCTAGCGGGCGGGTGACGAAAGTGCCCGCGTGTGGTCGGCCAGATCCGCCGCGTCGCCGGGGTGGAAACGCGGGACGCGCGGTTCCTGCGCGAAAATGCGACGCGGGCGACGAAGATCACTCTGCCCGGGCCGTTTACTCTGTCGCGCCAGGTGCAGAACGATTTCTATGAGGACGAGGAAGAACTGGCGATGGATTATGCCGTCGCGGTGAACGCAGGAATTGCGGGCGCTGAAGGCGACCGGCGTCGACGTGGTGCAACTGGACGAGCCCTGGGTGCGCACCGCGCCCGACAAGGCGATCCGTTACGGGATACGCGCGATCAACCGCGCGCTGGAGGGGATCGAGGGACCGACGGTCGTGCATGTGTGCTTCGGCTACGCCGCCGTGGTGTCGGAAAAAGCCCAGCGGCTACGGGTTTCTGGCGGAACTGGGGGATACGGTGGCGCAACAGATCTCCATCGAGGCGGCGCAGCCTCGGCTGGATCTGGGCGTGCTGCGCGAGCTGGCCGGAAAAACGATCATGCTGGGTGTGCTGGATCTGGGAGATGCGACGGTGGAGACGGCGTCGGTGATCGCGGATCGCATTCGGGACGGGTTGCGGTTTGTCGCGGCCGACAAGCTGGTTCCGGCGCCCGATTGCGGAATGAAATATCTGGCGCGCGATACGCGTTCGGCAAACTGAAGGCGATGGCGGACGGGGCGGCGATCGTGAGGCGGGAATTGGCGGGATAGGCCGGTGGGGCCTAGCCGGGCGGGCAGTCGCCAACCTTCCCTAGGCTACCTGCTTGCGGCCAAGGTGTGGATCGCCACGTCGCCCGCTCCTGGTGATTAAGGAGCTTGCGCCAAATTGGTTGAACGGCTCAGCTTAGTAGACCTCAAACTAATAGTAGTTCGATAACCGACATGGAGAGAATCGAGTTCCGCTGGCCATTATCATTTCAAACCAACCATTTCCAGTCGTCGGCGATTGGCGTCATTCCACTCCATGTCCTCCCGAGCACGGCCGATACCCTTGTCAACAGCGGCGCCGAAGTCCGGGTGAACCTTGTACCGATGTTTCACCATGCGCTGCTGAATTTCATGACGTTTGACGTTGTCCGTGATGTCCATCGCGGGTTCGGTCATACTGGCGACGATAGTTGCAACGAGACGCACCCGCCCCTTGTCGTCCAGCACGCTTTCCGGAACGGGCGGCTGGCCATACAGATCGTTATCGTCGCCGGGATGGGTGATGTAGCGACCGCCGGTGCCGTCAATCTTCAGCGGCGGCTCCATCATCGCCATATTTTCGCCGGGGCCGCCAAAGGAATTCGGTTCGAAGTCGACCGAACCACCGCCGTTGTTACCGGTCACCATGCTGCCGTCGCGGTGGTAAGGGTGGACTTTGCTGCCTTCGCCTGATTGACAGGGATCTGGTGACAGTTGATGCCGATGCGGTGCCGATGCGCGTCGCATAAGCGAGAATTCGGTTCTGTAGCACTTCGTCCGGACTGAAGCCGATGCCGGGCACGATGAAGGCGCGAACGCCGCTTGTTCCACCTCGGCGAAGTAGTCTTCCGGATTGCGGTTCAGTTCCAAGTCACCGACCTCGATCAGGGGGTAGTCGCGATGGGGCCAGACCTTGGTGAGGTCAAACGGGTTCCATTTATAGGTTTCGACGTCGGTCTCCGGCATGACCTGGATTGAGACCTTCCATTGCGGGAAATCGCCGGCCTTGCGGCCCTGAGATGCGTGCCGGGGTCACGGTTCTGCGTTCGGATGAAGTCGCTGAACTTCATTGGGTCGCGAATGAAGAAGATCGGTGTGTTGTTTCCTACGAGGTCCCGATTGCCATCCTCGGTGTGGAACTTCATCGCGAAACCTCGCGGATCGCGAGTGGTGTCGGCCGATCCGCTCTCGCCCGCCACGGTGGAAAAGCGGGCGAACAACTCCGTCGTCTTTCCTGACGGCGCTGAAGATCTTTGCGCAGGAGTGCCTGGAGATGTCCCGTGTCACACGGAATGTTCCGTAGGGCGTCGTACCCCTTTGCATGCACGACGCGTTCCGGCACCCGCACGCGGTTGAAGTGGGCCATTTTTTCCGCGAGATGACTGGGTCAGCGCCGGGCAGCGCTGGGCGGCCGTCAGCGAATGCTAGTTGTCCTCCACAGGACGGCCGGATGCCGTGGTCATGGCGGGTTTTCGGTTTCGTCGGCCATCGCTACGGACCTTCCGCTTCCATCAGTGCTTGCCCAAGCCAATCCGTTAGGGGGGCTCACATGGGTGTTTTATTGCTGCCTCACATGTTGAGCATGGCGCCGACCAGTGCGCCCTTGGCGGTGGCGTTGCGCGGGTCCTTGGCGAGATAAACATCGCTGATCCCGACCGGCAGATCGGTACCGGCGATCACCGTTTGAGCTTCGCGAGGAAGTTGCTCGCCATCGTCGTGCCGCCGGCGGCCACGATGGGGATCGTGCCGTAAAGCGCGGCAGCTTCTTCGATTCAACCATCGCGGTCTGCAGCGCCGCCGCCGCCGTCTCGATGACGTCGGCATAGTAAACGGACAGGGCGCGATCGATCGAGCCGCCGGCCCCGCCGTCGAGGACGAAGCCGGTCTCGGCGGCATTTTCCTTGTGCAGGCGCACCGTGGTCGGCGTCTCGCCGGTCACCGAGGCGGCGCTTTGATCGATGTAGTCGCCGGCCCTGGTCGTCGCGACCGTGAGCACGGGAAGGCCGAGATAGGCGAGGCAGATGTTGCACATGCCGCCACCGAAGCTCATGCCGATGCCGGTAAAGTTGGCGTCCTTGAGCTCGGAATAGACCACCGCCAGTCCTTCATTGACCGACTGCGCCTGGTAGCCGAGCTTCTCGAAGATGCCCTGAACCGAGCGCTCGTGGAAAATGAGATCAGAAGCGTGGTCAGACGGCGCGCTTGGGATACTAAAGCACAGCTTCTCCTCCGGGCCGGCCTTGCCGCAAAGCTGCGTCAGTAGAAGCTCGATCATCTGGAGATTCTTGGGTTCGGAGGGGTTGAGCAGGCCGCTTTGCATCGAGCGGCGCGTATCGCCGTTGAGGAATTTGGCGAATTCGTCGGCTCGGTTGCCGATAGGCATAGATATGGGCGCCCTCAACCTGGTGCAGGATGTTCTCACGCGCCAGCATCTGCTCCGTCATCTTGCTGTACGGGATGTCGACGAAGGCATTGAGTTGGGGGTGAAGTCGACCTTCTGCCCGTTCAGGGTGGCGAGGACGATACGACTCGTTCCAAGATCAAGTCCTTTGACGGCTTGTGGCGACGCGGTTGCAATGGTCATTGATAATTCTCCTGATCTAGAATGCGACGTGATGCGGCGCCCAGTGCGCCGGTGGCGATCGACATGTGTTCTCATCACGAATGCGTAAGGGGTTGGCGAAGGTACCGGGGGGCTCGACGCGGCGCGGCCGCAGGAGGCTGCGACGCCGTCACGCCTGCCATCCGACCGGGCGCCAGCGCGCGACCGAGGTTTGCAAATGTGTTGCCTGGAAGAACGGGACCAGAAGCGCACTCGCATCGAGAAAACGGGCCATGCGCTGGCGCAGCTTCGGCTGCTGCGGCATGAGGCTTGTTGCGGCGCCAGTCTTCTTTGGGCGGCTCTCGCCTTGACTGCCCAACTCGCGGCTTGGGTCGGCGATCCAGTCGGGAGCCGCGGCCACCGGCGTTGGCACGCTCGCCGCTTCGGGTCCGGTGCGGCGGGCGGCGGCCTCGAGCGGGGCGGCACGCTGCTTCTCGAGCAGGCGCAGCAGGACCTGAAGGACGGGGCGGAGTTCCGCGCCGAGGGCCGCCTTCACGTCGCGAAGGAGCGCGCCACGCTCCGTCTCGAGCGCGGCCTGCACGGCTGCGAATTCACTGTTGGACGTTTGATCGCGCTCAAGGACTTTGAGGAGAAAGACGACGCGCTCGTTGAGGCGCATATTATCGGCCAACAGCCGCTCGATCTCGCCATCGCGTAGGTCGTCGATGTCGGTCGAGCCGGCCCCGTTCTGAGCGTCTGCAGCCTTGGCGCTGTCGCTAGGGCTGTCGCTGCGCCCGGCCCTGCCGGATGTCCAGTTGCCGGCGGACGGCCGGCTGACCACAGCGTAGGGCTGCGTTCCGGTCGCACCCCGCCTCGTCTCGCGAAGCGCTACGACAATCTCCTCCATCGTGGGCTCGAGGTTGACGCGTTCCACCATGGCGGTGCCGACATCCCTTCCCGCAACGCTCCGCGGACGCTGCAAATCGCAGGCCCGATGTAGCGGCGGACACCCTAGACGACGTATCGGTCTAGAATCAATCTTTACGTGCATAAGATAGAGCCATTCGCGTTATACGGGTATGAACGACCCCGGCAAACGCTGAGGCCGATCACAGAGGGCGGCCAGCCCGCGCAAAAATGGGAGATCTACATGAGGCCCGGGCCATCGTTTGCCGCAACCTGCGGGTTCCGACCGGTCCTCATCGAGCCGTGCGCCAAGGGATGATCCTCCCGCACCGCGCGGGAAATGCTGGAGCGGCAACAACGCGGCCATCGTCGGGTCCTCGCCATTTTCGGGCTTTAGTCTCGATCAGCGTCGCGCTGGCGCCCGGGGATGGCGCGTGACCGGACCCGCGTGTATCAAATCGTCATGGCCAGGGACCTTTTGGGGCTAAGCAAACAGTGACTGTGTGCTCCGGGCTGCCTCCTGGATGGATGGTGAACTAGGGCATGCGCCGTCGACCGATCCTTTCTCTGGCCTTTGCATGCTGCGTCAGCATTAGTATGCCGGTCGCGGCCGATCAGAATGATCCGCGCCTCGAACAACTCTCCACCGCCCTCAGGACCGCCCCGACGATGGAAGCGGCACGGCCGATCGAGCAGCGGATCTGGGAGATCTGGACCGAGTTCCGGATTGATTCGGTCGACACCCTGATGGCAGAAGGCATCGCCCGCCTGAACGAAGGCGACAACGATGCGGCACTCACATTCTTCGACCGCGTTGTAGCGCTGGCGCCCAAATTCGCCGAGGGCTGGAACAAACGCGCGACAACTCTGTACTCGATGGGGCGGTTTGAGACTTCTATAAAGGATATCGACAAGGTGCTTGCACTGGAGCCGCGGCATTTCGGCGCGCTGTCCGGGCTGGGCTTGTGCAACATCAGGCTGGGCAAGGATAGGGAGGCGCTGGCGGCCTTTCAGCGCGCCGCCGCGCTCGATCCGAACCTGCCGGGCGTGCAAGCTAATATCGAGGCCTTGAAAAAGCGGCTGGTCAGAGAATTCCATTTAACGCCCCGTGGAGCATGGTCTGAGATCTACCCGTCAGCTCCGGGCAGCGCGCACTCCCTGGCGCCCGGGACCTACTTTCCACGCTGACCGCGGGCGGCCATCCTGGGGCGATCGCGACCAGGGGCCGGACGGAGGCGGCGGCCTAGAATTTGCCAGCACTCGGTTCGGGGTGGATTCGGACAAGATGCCGGTGGTGACACGGGATCAGGTGAGGTACGTTAAGCCCGATCCGGACCTGTTCCTGGCCGCGGCCGCCCGGCTGACTGCACCGATTGAAACGGCTGGTGATGTGATCTGGTACATGTGTCGCGGTGTCGGCTTGCTCTCTGGCGGCTACGGCCAGAAGGAACCGGAGCGGGCCGGGAGCGGCACGGTTTACGAGGACCCCGGCGATTTGCTCAGGCATCTCGATGAAGTGGGCGGCCGGCGACAGATCCCGCCCCGACGCGATGGTCGCGTCACTATAAGTCCATCGTCGCACGCCTGCACGCTCGACGGGTGAGCGGCGTAGCGTCGCAGGCATTGCGGGACGGAAAGTGTGACAATTTGGTGGATTTCGGGGCTACCACTGTGCGATGATGTATAGCGCGGACGTTGTCGCCAGGTGGCAGAACACCCAGCTGGCATAACTGTGATTTGAACGTCCCGAAACGTTTACCGTTCAACCATCAGCAACGATAGGGGGGAACATTTAGCAAAGGGATTTCTATGACCAAAGTGTCGGCTTTCGTGATTGTCTCTGTGGCTGCGGCTGTCATGTCCGCATCATCGGCGATGGCAAGCACGCCCTCCGCCATTACTGCCAATCCCCCGCAGCAGACGCCGGCCAGTGGAATTGCGGCGGCAGGATCATTCCTCGCGGCCATAAAGAGCGAGCAAACAAGCATTATTCTGCAAGAGCCCAAGTGTGGCGATGGAACGACCCTGAGCGGAGCCTTCGTCATGGAAACCCCCCAACGAGCGGGATTTCCCCTTACCGCCACAACGTTCGCGAGCCCCCGGGGCACGTTCACCAGCATCACAACAACAGGGGATGAAAGTGAAGCGGTGATTGGCGAGATCGCACGAACTCTGAATAGCCGAGCCGACAATTTCGTAAAGAAACTTCTGCGGAACTGTTCGCTTTAAATCGAGCGGACACTCCTGGACTGGGCTACCAAATCCGCAATTGGAGAGCTGCGTCCGATGTGCTGGGTCACGGCGTGGTGTCGCGTGAAAACCCAGGATTGCGCGCACCAACGTTTCGCGCGAGCGACGTCGAACCACGCCGCCTGACACGCAGGAGTGCCGGCGACCACCGGGGCGACTGCGAGCGCCTCAGTGACGCGCTGGAAAATGCTTGAATGTGCTCCATCGAGAGAGGGTAAAGTTCGGGTGAACCACTAGGGGCGGCACAAGCACATACCCCATGCGCAATGATGATGCGACGAAGACGGCAAACAGCGGCCGTCAGTTGTCCTACGAGATCGTCCAATCGGCATCTGACCCCAACAGGCCATGGCAGCTTGTTGGGACAGACGCTCGTGGAACTGAATTTTGCCGCGTTCGATTCAAAACATATGGCGACGCCTGGCACGCGACCCAGCGTCGAAAAGCCGATGAAGTCGAGTGCCAGGCCGACCTTGAGAACTGGGCGGCGCTGCGACAGGAGGTTCGGCCGAGTGACTATAAAGCCGACATCCTGACCTGGTCCGAACGACAGTCATCGCTGCTGCGGCGCCTCGCAGCGGGGGAGAAGATTATCGATCAGATCGACTGGGGAAACGTTATCGACGAGGTGGAGTCCGCGGGGCGCCGCCAACTGGCAGAGCTGAAATCTCTGCTCATCCAAGCTTTGGCGGCTTTGCTGAAGACATGGGCATGGCCATGGTCGTCCGAGGTTGCGCGCTGGCAAGCCGAGGCCCGCGGCCTTCAGAGAGAGGCTGTAGAAATCCTCGCGCCGAACATGCGACAGCGAATCGATATCAACGAATTCTATTTCAAGGCGATCCGGTTCCTGCCCAGGACCATCGATGGAGAGGAGCTGCCGCTGTTTCCGACGGAGTGCCCCATCACCCTCGAGGATCTGTTGGCGGATGAGAGCTAGGCCGCATCTTTCGTAACACCCAGGGCCCCATTGTGAGGCTTATAGTGGGGGCTTCCTGGCCGCGGCTCCGTCAACTTGAGCGGCTTCCTGCTGTGCGGATCCAGGACGGCCAGATGTCTGTCTCGGATGATGACCCGCCGAAATCGCCCGTATGCGGGCTATCGCTACCCAGCCGAGCTCACTCGTTATGCGGTTTGTCAGGGTCGTTACTTACCAGCCTCATTCTCTGGTCGGATCGTATGGCGTCGATGAGCGAAAGTGGAAACGTCACACACGTAAGTCCGCCGAGGGTTTATGATTTGCCCTCGCGTCGCCGCTCTCCGCCGCCCCCGGCGCAGCCTCATCGGCGCGCCTCTGGGTCGCTACTGCGCAGTGTCAGCATATGGCGTTGCGCACCAGCGTTTGATCCCGACCTTGACGACCCACACTCTGTCACGAGAGTGCTGTCGAGCGGATAAAGATCGCAGAACCCCACGCTGAATGGAGGTTCGGCAGGGGTCTCGTATGAGTATGAGCGAAGCAGGAGGTCCGACCCGACGTGACATAACGGCCGCCGTGGGCTCTGATGAACCGGCAGTAAGGGCAGCCACGCGACGGGAGATCAAAGGTGATAAAACCCTCAATCATGGCCGCATTGGCCGCATTCCTCGCGATGACGTCGACTGTCCCTGGGCATGCGGGTCCGCCCGCCGATGCGCCGGAAACCCACTACCGCAACGTCGAGGTGGATGGGCTCTCGATTTTCTACCGCGAAGCCGGGGGGCCTGATGCGCCCGCGATCCTGCTCCTGCACGGTGTTCCGTCGTCGTCGCGCATGTACGAGCCGCTGTTTTCGAGGCTCTCGTCGCAATTCCATCTTATCGCGCCCGACTACCCTGGCTTCGGACACAGTGAGGCGCCGAGTGCAAAGGAATTTGGCTACACCTTCGATCACATTGCAGCCGTCATCAGGGACTTCACCGAGGCGCTCGGGCTGCAGAGCTATGTCCTCTACATGCAGGACTATGGCGGACCTGTCGGCTTCCGACTCGCCCTCGCCCATCCCGAACGCGTCCGGGCCTTCGTGATCCAGAATGCCGCCGCTCACGAGGATGGCCTGGGGCCATTGTGGGAGAAGCGTCGGGAATTCTGGGCAGACCGGACTACCAATGAAGCCGGCCTACGCGAGAATTTCCTTTCGCTCGCGGCCACGAAGCAGCGCCATGTTGGCTCGAACCCCAATCCCGACACGATCGATCCAGATCGCTGGACCGACGAGTTTGCGTTCCTCAGCCGGCCCGGCGAGGCCGATATCCAGACCGACCTGTTCTACGACTACCGAACAAACGTCGCGAGCTATCCTGCCTGGGACGCGTGGCTGCGGCAGCAGCAGCCGCCGACTCTGGTGGTCTGGGGGAAGTACGATCCCTCCTTCCAGGTGGCCGAGACTGCGGCTTACAAGCGGGACCTGCCGAAGGCCGAAGTCCATATTCTCGATGCGGGTCATTTCGCGCTCTACGAAAAACCCGACGAGATCGCTGATCTGACGAAGGATTTCCTCAGCCGCGTGCCCCACAATGCTTCGCCATCAAAGTGACGTAGCTTCGCAGCCGATGGCGGTCACCATGGCTGAACCGAGGCAGTTTTAGTGGCCTTGAAGAGGATTAAAGTGACCGCAGCAGCCTATCGGTCTCAGCCCACGTCCGCTTCAGTCCCGTCCTCGGCGACCACCTTGTTCCGGCCGGTATTTTTGGCTCGGTACAAAGCGCGATCGGCCTGATCAATCAGGTCGCCGACCCGCATGCCTGGTCCATACTCGGCGACCCCGACCGAACAAGTCAGCACCCCCATGTGCTGTGCCGTGCCGCGATCATAAATCGGCCGTCGTTCCAACGTCTGGCGCAACTGCTCGCCCACCGCGATACCTCCGGCCAAATTCGTGCCGGGCAAAATCACAGCGAACTCTTCTCCACCGTAACGTGCTGCAATATCGCGGCCCTTGATCTGGTCAACCAACAAGGCGCCCACCAGGCGCAAGATCTTGTCTCCGACCGGATGGCCATAAGTGTCATTGAATCGTTTGAAGTGATCGAGATCGACCATCAGCAGCGCCAATGGCGCATTTCGCTCGACGGCCTGCTGCGCCGCCGTTCGCAATGAGGCGTCGAAGTTACGCCGGTTGGCCAGACCCGTGAGCACGTCGCGCGAGGCGTCCTGCTCGGCGGCGGCCAATTTCTGCTTTAGCTCGCTGATCCGCAACACCGAAGCGGCGAACAACTGCTCCAGCGCACCCAGCCGCTCACCGGTCAGGGCGGTCGCGCTGTTCAGCGTCGCCGAGGCGCGGGCCAGCTCTTCACCAGTCGGCCGCGTACGGGTGGCCAGGTTCCAGGCTGACAGAGCGTTGCCTAGGCTCTCCACCACAGTGCGGTCGGCGGTAACCCGGTCGGACATTTCGGTCGTTATTTGCTGTAATTCGCCCGCACTATCCCGAATGGCGGTGATATCGAGGCCAGTGGCGAAAAATTCCCGGTATAGCTCGTCCAGCAGACCGGGTGTCATCGCCGTGTTATCGCTCAGCAGGCCATCCAACCGGTTACTTAGAGCGGGATTCTCGGCGCTGCTATAGGCGTACCAGATTTCGTAGTGACGCGGCGTTGGCGGGATGCCGTTCGCCCGCATGAACTCCCAGGCGGCATCAGCAATGCCGCGGATATAGTCGGTGTCAGCCATATGGTGCCTATAGAGTGCGCGATATCATAGCCTGTAGCCCCAGCAACGGAAAGAATCGCTCCCCTGAGGCGGGGGTTTGCCCGAATGTGGCAGTCCTAGGCAACTGTTGGCGTCACGCCGCGGGCGCTGCTGACGCATTCGCGCAAGATGGTCTCGTCGCCATCCCCGGCGCTGCGACGGTGACAGCCGCGCGGCGCCACCCGGCAGGTTCTTAGCATGGCGTGCGGCGACGAGAGATTACCGTCGCGCTTCCGGCCGGAACCTGACACCCGGTCGGGCAAGTCCGCCACCGAGCGCGATAGGGGTGCCATCGGCGCGCCAACAGGCAGCGCCTTCCAGCGTGCCGTCCTCGTGGAAGCGGATCGCGCTCATGCCACCAGCGACACTTCCGACGCGAACCGGGGCGTGGCCCATCTCACCCAGTGCGCTGAAAACCGAATTCGGTGATGCCCGCTTCCACTTCCAACGCATGGCCCTGGGTCCAGACGCGCGGCGCCTCAACGGCTTCCTGCACGCTCATTCCGTGATCGATCAGGTTTGACAGCGCCTGCATGACGGAGGGGAAAATCCGCAGTCCTCCAGGCAATCCAAGCGCATATACGGGTTTGCCGTCCTTCGTCACGATTACCGGTGACATCGACGACGTCACGCGCTTGCCTGGCTGAACCGAGCTGGCCCGATCCGGATGCGGATCAAACACGAACATGTAGTTGTTCGGGATCATCCCCGTACCTGGAACGATGTAGCGGGCGCCGAACAGGCTGTTGATGGTCTGCGTGCTTGCAACGACATTGCCGGCGGCGTCGGCAATCGTGACGTGAGTGGTGTAAGGGGATCCTTCCGGCGCCACCTCCGCTGACCAAGCCTGTGCACGATTCGGATCAATCCTCGCCCGGCGCTCGGCCGCGTACCCCTTCGAAAGAATTGCTTTGACGGGAACACGCACGAAGGCCGGATCTGCGGTAGCCGCGGCACGATCGGCGAAGGCGATTTTCATCACCTCGGCCAGCAGGTGAACCGTTTCGGTTGTGCCGAAGCCGAGAGCACCGATGTCGTAGCCCTCGAGGATGTTCAGCATTTGCACGATGTGCAGCGGACCGGAGGACGGCGGTGGCGGTCCGATAATCGCGAAGCCGCGATACGTGCCGCGGATAGGCTCGCGGGGAATCGTTTGGTATGCGGTCAGGTCGGCTTTGGTGATGTACCCGCCGGCCTGGGCCATGTGGCTAGCGTAATGGTCTCCCAGGCGCCCGGTATATAGATGATCCGGACCTTCGCGAGCAATGTCGCGCAGGGTTTCGGCGTAGTCCCCCGTGATCAGCCGCGCACCTGGTGGTATCGGCGAGCCGCCTGACAAATACAGCCGAGCAATTTCTGTGTCGCGCACCATATCGGCGGCGCAGTCCACAACGCACTCATGCAAATAGGGTGTGACCCGAAACCCCTTGGAGGCGTGTCGGATCGCTGGTTCCATCACATCAGCCCGCGCGAACGTACCGTAACGATCGAGTGTCTCGCACCAACCCTTCAGGTTACCGGGAACCGCAACGGCCGTGGGACCCACTGCGTTCTTGCGTCCGATCGTTTCCATCGTCCCAGGAGCAGCATTCGGATCGGGCGCATAGATCGTCGGGTCAGTGGCGAGGGCCGCCGTGCTCTGATTATCGATGATCGTGTGCGTGCCATCGGCGAGGCGAATATGCGCCATCCCCCCGCCGAGGATGCCGACCATCATGGGTTCCACCACGCTCAGCGTGAACAACGCAGCGATGGCGGCGTCGACAGCATTACCACCGGCCGCCAGCATTTCCACTCCGGCGGCCGAGGCCAGCGGATGGTTGGTGATCACCATTCCACGCCGGCCTCTGGCAGGTTGTTTCTCGGTCATCACAGGCCTGTGGGGTTTGTCAGAAATTCCGCGATCACGTGCGGCGGTGCTTTCACGTAGTCCGAGGTACGGCTGACGCCTAACCCAGTCAGGCGGCGCAGCTTTACCGCGGTCTCGGCGGCCTTCACTACGATCGGGATGCCGTTGATGACCGGCGCGCCATCCACCGCGTGGCCTCGGATCCGCGAGAACAGCAGCATCGGGATGCCGCCACCGGGGATCAGCACATCGACGCCTTGTGCAACGAGCGGCCTGGCCTGTTCGGCATATTTTCGTTCCACCTCCTTGGCGAGGTCGTCGCTCTCATAGGCCCGCAGGATCTCGCCGGGTTCGAAGGTCATGGCATGAACGCCGGTGACGCGATGTTCCAGCCCGTATTTGCGAATCTGGTGATGAAACCAGGAGATATAGCGCGGGTTGATCGTCACGATTCCGGTTCGTTGTCCAAGCTGGCAGGCATGCAGCATCGACGCCTCGCCGAGGGCAACGACCGGGATATCAACAACGGAACGGCATTCATATAGCCCGGCATCCTGGAAGTGACCGATGATGAACGCGTCGTAGCCTTCTCGTTCGGCTCGCACGGCATTGCAGATCACCTCGCGTGCGCAACGGAATTCCACGATGGGATGAGCGTAGGAATCGTGCGGCGTGATCCCATGGACCTCGATTTCCGTTCCGGGATCAACGATCTGGGCGAGATGCGCGCGCAGCATGTCCCAGTAGAGCGCGCCGTTCTCGTAATCGACATAGCTTTGATACCAGATGCGCATGCGGGTTCTCCTCCTTTAGATCGTGATCGATCCGATGCTGGATCCGCCGCAGACGAACAGATGTCTGGCCGGTGATAAAGCTGCTGGCCGGGCTTGCGAAGAACATCACCGCGTGCGCCACGTCATCGGGTGCTCCCAGGCCGCTTGACCGGGATCGCGGCGGCGAGGGCTTCTTCGCGCGGGCTGTCGGCGGGGATCACATCATGGAACATTTCGGTTTCTCGGATCGGGCCGGGTGCAACGACATTGACGGTGATGCCGTCGGGGGCAAGCTCCAGCGCCCAGGTGCGGGCCATGCCGATCATGCCGGCTTTCGTTGCTGAATACGCGGTGCGAGTGGCAAGGCCGAGAGCAGCCCGCGATGAGATCAAAATGATCCGCCCAAAGCCGGCGGCGCGCATGGACGGCAACGTCGCCTGCGCCAGTGTCAGCGCGGTGTTCAGATGCAGTTGCATCAGCGCCGTCATGTCGGCTGCTGTGACGTCAGGCAGCAACGCGGCCCGTATCGCGCCGGCATTATGAACGACATGGGTGACCGCGTGACGGTCCGCGATGTCCTGCGCCGCCTGCGCGGTCGCCATGGGATCGAACAGATCCACCTCCACAAATTCGCAGCGTGGGTCGGCGGGTTCTCGACGGGAGATCGAAACGACGTGGTACCCGTCGTCGAGGAACCGGCTGCAGATCGCGGCGCCGATCCCGGTGCTGCCGCCGGTCACCACCGCCACGCTCATGACTGCGCCTCCACAAGCGCCAATACCCGCAACGGACTGCCGGAGCCTTGGCGAATTTTCAGCGGAGCCGCTAGAATCAGCGCGCCGGTCGGCGGCAGCAGGTCGAGATTGGCCAGGCATTGCAGCCCGTAACGACCGCGACCGTGCATGTAATGATGCGCCGGATAGGGCGGGTTGAAATGTGCCGCCTGGCCTGCGTCCGTCCCTATCGTTTCGGTCCCGAAGCCATGAACGTCGCGCTCCTCCACCAGCCATTTCACCACGGCGGGTGCGGGACCGGGAGAATGCGGGCCGTCGTCCAGCAGGTTGACGTAGGTTCGCGGCGGCCGCTTGTACCAGTCGGTGCGCAACAGTACCCAGGATCGCGGCGGGATCTGGCCATGCCTGGCTTCCCAGGCCTCCACGAACGGAATGGTCAGCACGAAGTCAGCATCCGCCGCCGATTCCGCGGAACAATCGATTACGCAGGCGGGCGCCAGGAAATGCGCCGGCGGGATCGTATCGACCGCGTTATGCGGGAGTTCCTTGCCGGTGACCCAATGGATCGGCGCATCGAAATGGGTGCCGGTGTGCTCTCCCATGGAGAAATTGTTCCAGTACCAGGCTGGCCCGCGTTCATCGTAGCGGGACACTTCCTCCATCCGGAACGGCGCGCATTGGCCAAGTTCCGGCGGCATGACGATGGTCGGGAATTCCGGCGTCAGCGTGTGGGTCAGGTCGATCACCCGAACCGCTCCCGTGGCCAAGGCCGCGGCGAAGGCGGCGAGCGCACTCATAGGCCGAGTTCCCTTTCCAACGCCTTCGGCTGCACCTCCAGGCGCGCGCGGATATCCTGCGCGACGTCGCCGACATAGGCGTCTTCGACACCCGCGCGCAGAGCATCCACGGTCGCGGACGCCAGCGCGGCAGGGGACAGTTTCGGCGGGGGCACGGACTGGAACCATTCCGTGTCGAGCGGGCCCGCGAACATGTTCAGCACCTTGACACCACCGCCGCGCAGTTCCGCTCGCAGCGCTTGAGCCGCCGACAGACACGCGGCTTCGGCAGCGGAAAACGCCCCGTATAGCGGCCAGTTCATCAGGGCATGGACCGAGAGCAAATTCACGAATGCCGCCGCGGCGTTGATGCCATCCGCCCCGCGCGCCCGCATCGTGGGGACCGAAATGTTGCGCCAGACGCAGCATGCCGAAATAGCGGATATCCATTTCTTCACGCGCCACGGTGAGGCCGTGCCGATGCATGATGCCGCCGACGCGCGGATGCTCTGCGGTATTGACGAGGATATCGACACGATGCGCGATCTCCCCGGCCACATCGGCGACGGACTGGCTGTTGGTGATATCTAGTGCAACGACCTCGACGCCGGGCATATCACGCAATGCCGCCTCAGCCGGGAAAGGGCTTCCACGGATCGGCGATGCCAACGAAAACGATCGACGGCACCCGCGCCGGCCATCGCACGCGCCATCGCCTGCCCGGTCGCGTTGCGGCCATCGGTGATCAGCACACGGCGGAATTTCGGGTCGCAGGTCAGTTCCCGCAATTGCACGTCATCCTCCTGATACGGGGTCGGGCGGTCGGGCATGGCCAGCGCGACGGCATTGCCGCTTTTGTCCAGACGCAGGGTCATGCGGACGCGGTCGCCCTCACGAACATCGCCGTGCAGATGCGCAACAAACGATGGCCCGCAATCCAGCACAACGGTGCCGATCCGCCACGGCGTCCGCTCGCGGAAATAGACGTCGGTGCTGGTGCGGATCGTGGTTTCCGCGAGCAATACCCCGCCAGCCGGCACGTCTTGGAACGCGCACGACGAGCAGACAGACATCGCGGACAAGCGTCGCGCGGCGGATACAGTGTGAACCCGCAATCGGCGCAGACCTGCAGGGCGAAACGACCTTCCGCGGCCGCTGCGGTCAGGCCGTGCGCCGTGCGGCTGCGCACGCCTTGCGGCAGTAACGGCTCGCGCGTTTTCTTCAGCGGGTCCTTGCGTCCGGGACGTCCCAAAGGCTCGGTCATGCTCGGGCCAACAGAACAGCGGAACTGGCCAGTCCGCGATCGTAGTTGATCATTCCAAAGCCGGAGACCAGACCAATCCGAGCATTCGGGACGGCCGTTGCGCCGGCTTCATCGGTTAGCTGGCGGATCGCCTCGACCAAACCGAGATAGCCGCCAGCCGCGCCCGCCTGGCCAACCGACAACTGCCCGCCCGACGTGTTGTGCGGGAAATCCCCGTCCGTCGTCAGGCTGTGCGCACGGACGAATGCGGGCGCTTCATTCTTGGCGCAAAAGCCGAGGTCCTCGATCTGCATCATCACGATCACCGGGTAATCGTCATAGGTTTGCAGAAAATCAACAGCGTCCGGCTGGATGCCCGCCACGCCCCATAGATCGTCCCGGTCCACCGCCCAGCCGCCCCGATACTGGATCGGATCGTCCTGGATAGGCGTTGTGGCGCTCGATCGTTGACAGCACCCGCACGAATGGCAGGTTGCATCGCGCGCGCATCTTCCTCGCGGCAAACCAGGAACGCCTCGGCCCCGGCGCAGGGCATCACACAGTCGAACAGATGGATCGGGTCAGAAATGGCCCGTGCTTCCAGGTAATTTTCCATCGTCAGCGGCTTGCGCATCAGCGCGCCCTCGTATCGCTGCGCGTTGGCGCGCTGCGCGACGCAGATCCGGCCAAAATCTTCCCGCGTCGCGCCGGTGCGTGTTCATGTAATGGCGCGTGATCAGCGCGAAACTGGCGTTCGGGCCGCCGGAGCCGTACGGATACACCGCATCCTGCGCAAATCGCGAAAACGATGACAGCGTCTTACGAAAACTATCGACGTGGTTGGTATCGGCAGCGACACAGGCAACAAAATCCGCATCGCCCGCTTGCACCGCCCGAGCGGCCCGACGGAGGGCGACACCACCGCTGGCGCCACCCATGGGAACATGATCCAGCCAGCGCGGCGAGAACCCCAGATGTTGCGTCAGGCCAACGGCCGTATCGGGCGCCAGTGTAAAACTCGAAACCGACAAGCCGTCGATGTCCGCTGGGCTTCAGCCCCGTTCGTTGGGTCAGCCCATGCAACGCCCGCCCGATCCACCAATGCGCACTGTTCACCGAGTATCGCCGATAGGGCACGCTGACCGGCGCACAAACCGCTACCCCGTCGTAGCCGCGTCGTTTCACGCCGGCCGCCGTTTCAGCGGCCGCGTGTCGTACGCCGTCCGCGGCCAGCGACGCGACCAAATTCCGCAGTTCGCCACGCTGAATTTTCTGCGTCGAGGTCAGCGGCAATTCCGCCACGAACGCGACGAATCCCGGTGCCTTGTAGTAAGCGAGCCGCTCCACGCACCATGCCACGATCTCGTTCGCCAATGCCGCATGCGCCCGGCTCCGATTTCGTCACGATGCAGGCGAACACTTCCTCGCCGCGCACCGTATCGGCGATCGGCGCCACCGCTACCGCGGCGACGGCGGGATGCTGACGAAGTGCACTTTCGACCTCGACGGCGGCGATATTCTCGCCGGAGCGACGAATGACATTCTTGCGCCGATCAACGAAGTGCAACGATCCGTCAGGGCCGCGGCGCACCACGTCGCCGGTGTGGAACCATCCGCCGTCCCAGGCTTCGGCGCGTCGCTTCCGGATCTTTCAGATACTCCCGGAAGAAACCGAACCGCGGGTTAGGCCCGGCGTGGCGGACCCACAACTCGCCCTGTTCCGCCAGCGATCCGTCCTCGGCGACAATGCGACATTCGACATCGCCGGCCGGCCGGCCGAAGCAATACGTGCCGATATGCCGAGGCTCCTGGTTGGCCGCCACGACGGCTCCGGCTCCGGTTTCGGTCATCGCCCACGCCTCGATCAACGGGAAACCAAAACGGTGTTCGAACTGGCCGTGAAGCTTTCCGTCCACGCCGGCACCGAAGCCGAAACGAACGGCGTGGGCCCGGTCGGCCAGGTCGGAGGGGTCCGCCATCAGAATCGCCGGCATGACCCCGAGATAATGAATGATCGTGGCTCGCGAGTCCCGCACCGTCCGCCACCAGGATCGCGGATGGAAGCGGTCCAGCGGGATCAGGCAGCCGCCGGTCATCAACATCGCCATCGCCGAGTAAGCGAGAGCGTTCATATGAAACAACGGCAGCGGCGTGAGCATGCGCTCAGTCGCCGGGGCGCATGGCGCCCAGGCCGGTCAAGCCCGCGTACCAGGCCCCGGCGGCGAGGAAATATTCGTTGGGCAGGACGCAGCCTTTGGGCCGCCCCGTAGTGCCTGACGTATACAGCAGGGCCGCCTCGTCGGACGCTGAACCAGCCGCGGTCACTCGCGCCGGGGGGGTCGTCCGGGCCAACGATCGGCACCGGACGGTCTCCGGCAGCCTCTCGCAACGAAGCGTGGCGCGAAGGGATCGAAACGATCGTCGCAAGTTCGGAATGACTGATCACATAGGAAAGTTCGAAAACCCGCAGGTCAGGGTTCAGCGGAACGATGGAACATCCCAGCGCATTCAGTGCGAACCAGTGCAGGAAAAAGGCGGGGCGGTTCTCCAGCAGCAACCCCACCCGGTGACCGGGGCCGATAGCCCGCTTCGGCATACGACCCGCGAAGTTGCAACACCATCTCCAGCGCGGACGCAAACGTGGTGTCCCCAGCGTCGATTCCATAGGTCGAGGCTGTTTCAGGTGTAACCGAAACCCACGGTCGGTCGGCGTGAATTCGGGCGGCTCTCGGCAAAGGTTTCAAAGACGCGTCATAGGAATAACTGAATATTGCCTAGCGCGGCGTCGCAATTGACCAGATCGACGCGCTTCATCCGCATGCGCAATGCACCGTCCACCGCTATCAAATCGTGCGTCGCCCAGGCGGCGTATAGATCCTGCCGGTCCTGCCGAGCTTCGACGTAATGCATGGCGGTCCAGACGGTAAATCGGCCCTCGTCAGGATCGAATACATCAACCTGAGGCTGTTGCAGCACATGGTGGCAGCGACTCGGTGGCTTCTGGCTGTAGGTGCGGATCCCCTTCAGCCGCTCGACCCGGATACGCAGCAACAGCAGGTCTTCATCCATCAACGACGCCGTCAGCCGCCGGTCAGTCTGCCCGTGTTCCAAGGGCATCCAGTAGCGGCCGTCCTCGGCGAACAGATCCAGCCATTCGTCGAATCGTTGCTCATCCAGCAACCTTGCTTCGCGGTAGACGAAACGATGACGTCGTCACGACAGATCACGCCGCGTCCCCCGCCATATACCGCGCCCACGCCCGAAATTGGTTACGCATCTGCCGCTCGGTCGTTCCGTTATCGATCACAACCGCCGCTTCCCCGGGCCGATACAGCCGATGCAGGCTTACCCAGTGATTGCCGTTGGCTAGCAACCCTTCCTGCGCGCGCTCGTACATCTCGACATCGTCGTGCCCAACAACGGATGTCGGTGCGTTGATCAAACGGTTGTAGACCAGTGTCCGCTCCAGCAGCAGATCCGGCGCATCGACCAGCCGGAACGTCCAGCTTTCCACCAACGTCTTGTCTACCGCCAGCGGCTTGAACAGACGCAACAACTGGATCGGGCCCTTCACCATCAAATTGGGAAAATACACGGTGTTGTGCCGGCTCTCGTCTAAGATCGCCTTCGCTCGCTGCTCTCCATACGCCGCCACCATCTGCTCAAAATATCCCGGCACTGCCGAATAGTTCGAGTGGATCGAGTGACTGACCCCGGTGTGCCCGTGTCCGTTATCCCAGGTGCGGATGCCCATCTTCTCGTAGAATTCGTAGGCCGAAATGAACGGTGCAAAGATCTCCACCGCCATCGGCTTTGGCATCGGCTCCCCGGCGCGCTTCCATAACTCGATCGCCGTACCGGCCGAGGACATATGCGCCACCATCGGGTGGCACGTGTCGGTCTGGTTCTCAACCAGCATCTTCCAGTTGCAGTTGTGCATATAGCGCAGCACGCCGCCGGCAACCTCCAGCCGGCCGGCCGGCGAGCGATCGACCATGTTGTCGATGCTGGACAGGGACTCGCCAAAATATGCCTCGAACGAGGGGCCGCACTCGGCCATCTTCGCGAAGACGAAACCACGATAGTTGTGGACTTGCCGCACCGGGGTCATGCCACGGGCTGCGATGCTCTGCTCGAACCCCGTGTTTTCATAGCCGCTCGGCAGCGGCAACGCGGCGGGTGAGCCGTCGGTCCGGAAACTCCAGGCATGATACGGGCAGCGCAAGAATCGCCCGGTATTGCCACAGGTTTCGTTGGCGATCCGCGTTCCTTTATGCGGGCAGCGATTGTACAGCACATGCACCACGCCGTCGTCATGCCGCACCATTAACACAGGCTGCAATGCCAATACTCGTGGTGAAGTAATCGCCCGTTGTTGGAACTTGCGAATCATGGCCGACATAGACCCAGGTGTTCGCGAAGAGCCGCTCCATCTCCAGCGCGAAAATCTCCGGACATGTATACACATCCCGATGTACTTCCGCATCACGCACTAGGGCTCGGACTGCATCGGGGTTGTCGCGGTAGCTGGGGGTCATGCTGGCACTCTTTCCTCCAGGAAGGAATCCACGGTTCGCAGGGCTTCGTCCAGCGCGATTCCTTGCTCATCTTTCAGTGCCGCCTCGCGCAGGCGGCGCACCCAGGCCGGTGCATCGGGCCGGCCTGCGAGACGTTCGGCCGCGGCGGACACGCGGGTGAATTTGTCCAATCCACGGGCGTGCGTGTCGCTGTAGCCTTTGATCAACCGCTGGTTCGCAAGCAATTCAGCCGCTAACGCCGGATCCCTCGTGGCCCGCACTGACGCCAGCCAGGCATCGATCCGCCGCCATTCCCGAGCGTGGCGCAAGGTGCGGCGCCGCCAGCCACGCAAGCCAGCCAGCAAGTAAAGCAACAGAAACCCGCCGATCCGATCCGTCCGTATGCGCCTGGGCCCGCAAAAAGCGCGATCCAACCACCCCACCAACCGCGGACGCCGTTCCAACGCCACACCCAAACCAGGCGGCAGCAATCCCAACAATTCAGCCATCCGAGGATGCATGAACTCGGTCGTGGCGACGATCGATCCGCCCATTTCACGCTGAATACGGATCGTGCGGGACGGCTGGGTCTTCAGGCAAGCGACCCGGATCACGTCGTCGTACACCATTGCTCGGGCGATATACTTCGCCGCGACTTCGGCCACTCCGGGAGAAGCACAACAAACCAACTCTACCGCATCCAGATATGCCGCCCCGTACGCGACGTCCTGAAACGAAACAACATGCCGCAGCCCCTCCGCCAGCATCGCGTGTGCCTCCGCCGGCAGCGCCGCCGCTCGGTTTACCAGCGAATCGTATCCGGCATGACCCGCGATCCGCAGACCCGACGCAGCCACCACCGGCGAAGCAACAACGGGCGCCTCGACCCCTTCGAATCCCAGTGCAAACCCGCGCAAACTGGCCTGCACGCCAACCCCAGCCTCGGCGATCGTCGCTTCGAACGCCGCTCGGCCGAACGGCAGAACGCCGGTCGCGCACAACGCGCCAAACAGTACCGACGACACAACGCTCCCCGCCTGATCTGCCAGTGCCGCCATGTCGAACGCCACGAACCGGCGGGCTGCGGCCCGCGCCGCCGCCGTCACTGCGCCGGAATTCGCCGCACCATCCCCGGGCTCCGACTTCTCTGACACGGCGAATGTCCGATGCGTCGAGGCAATCAGGGTCGTTCGATCCGGCGTCACTAACCCGCGCTGGATCGCCCGCCCGGCCTCCATCCACTCCGCCGCAATAACGATATCGACATCGCCCGGCGCGGCCATCGCCGAGAACACCGGTTCGCGCCCCGGCACATCGGCGATCGTTTCGACATAGTAGATTGTTGCCCCGGTCCGCTGCGCCACGCCGGGGACGCTAGTCGATTGCGCGCGCCAGCCCTCCCGTTCCGCCAGCGCCACTATCCAGTCGACCAGCACACCGCCGCCCTGGCCGCCGATCGCCAGCACCGCGATGGTGATCGGGCGATCCATCTCAGGCAGGCATCCAATGCCGGGCGGCCCGGCGCCGTTGCAACGCACCGATCACCGCGCCTCGTGCCCGAGCCAAAAACCGATCCATTCGACTGGGATTTTCTACAATGTCCGCGCGGTAGAAAGACGGGCACAGCACCGCCGCGTTCGCCACCTCCCCGCAGTGGCCGCAGCCGACGCAAGAATTGTCCACCACCGCGACCGGGTCGTCTCGCAACTTCTCTCCCGTGTGCTTCAGCGAAAGGGACGGACAGCCGGATAATCGCATGCACGCATGGTCGCCGGTGCAAACATCCTGATCGACCCCGAACCGAGGCCGCACCACGCGCTTTCCCGCCTTGATCGCGGCCTGCATCAGTGGCTTCTCCCGCCGCTGCCGGTTCAACATGCACTCGGATGACGCAACGATTACCTTTGGCCCGCGCGTTACTGTGGTCAGCGCCTCGCGCAAGGTATCCCGCATTCGGGCGACGTCGTACGTCCGGTCAATCTGCCGCACCCACCGGCCTCCGACGCCCCACACCGCCTGACCGATCGCATGCCCCGTGGACCGTCGCCGCGATCCTGCCCGCGAGGACAGCAAGTCCTGTCCCCCGGTCGCGGCCGAGTAATGATTGTCCACAATGACCGTGACGTTATCGCTTTTGTTGTAAACCGCGTTGCCAATACTGGAATTCAGTCCGTTGTGCCAAAACCCGCCGTCACCCATGATGGAAATAACCCGCCGCCCGTCCCCGCCATTCAGCGCGGACGCCGAGGCGGGGCCCAGTCCATACCCCATCGTCGTCGTGCCAACGTTGAACGGCGGCAATATCGAGAACAAATGGCACCCAATATCCGCCGCGATATGATGCTGCCCCAGTTCTTGCTCCACCAGTTTCATCGCGGAGAAAATCGGCCGCTCCGGACACCCCGTGCAGAACCCCGGCGGCCGGGCGGGAACCACTGCGGCCAAAGCCCGCACCGGCACATCGTCGAGCACGGCGGCGGCATTGGCGGGCGGGGTCAACTCACCCGCCAGCCCGGCCGCGCTCATGAACCCGCGCACGCCTTCTTCCAGCACCGCGACGGTATATTCCCCAGCCATGGGCAGCACGTGCTTGCCCAGCAACCGGGCTGGAACCCCAGCCTCCCTCAGTGTCCTCGATAAAGCCTGCTCGATGAAATCAGGCTGTCCTTCCTCGACCAACAACACCGCCTGCTTGCCGCTACAGAAACGAACGACCTCCGCGTCCACTAGCGGATAGGTCACATTCAGCACGTAAAGCGGCACCCGCGTTGCGCCCCAGATGTCTGCCAACCCCATGCGCATCAGTGCACGCATCACGCCGTTGTACATTCCGCCTTGCAGGATGATGCCAACATCCGACAGATCGCCGCCGAAGAATTCGTTCAGTCCATGCGCCTGGATGTAGTCCACTGCCGCGGGCCATCGCCGCGCGATCTTATCCCGCTCATGCGCGAAGCTGGCCGGCGGCAAGACAATGCGGCCGGTATCTCGCCGTGGCGTATTGCGTGCCTGGGTCAGGGAGAACGGCGGCGCGCGGTTGTCCTTGGCGATAAAACTCCCATGCACATGACACGCCCTGATCCGCACCTCCAGCATCACCGGCGTGTTCGACGCCTCCGACAGCGCAAACCCGTGCTCCACCATCCGAACGATCGACGGCAAATTTGGACGCGGATCCAGCAGCCACAACTGCGACTTCATCGCGAACGCGTGGCTGCGCTCCTGCATGATCGAAGACCCCTCGCCGTAATCCTCTCCCAGAATGATCAGGGCGCCCCCGGTCACGCCGCTCGACGACAGGTTCGACAGCGCGTCGGAGGCGACATTAGTCCCCGCCGTGCTCTTGAACGTCACCGCACCCCGAATCGGATACATCACCGACGTCGCCAAAGTCGCGGCCGCGGCGGCCTCATTGGCACTGGACTCGAAATGAACCCCAAGCTCGGCCAGAATATCGGATGCGTCGGCCAGCACGTCCATCAGATGGGAGATCGGCGCGCCCTGATACCCGGCGACATAGCCGACCCCGTTTTCCAGCAGCGCCTTGGTGATCGCCAGGATGCCCTCACCACGGAACCGCGCGCCGGCACCCAGGCGAAGTTGCTGCACTTCGCGGGCAAAGGAACGTTCGGCCATGTTGATCCTCCCGTCATTGCGAACAGCGAAGCGACTCGGCAACCCCCTGGGGAACCGAGAATAGTGCAGGTGTCTATAGATTGCCGCGTCCGCGCCCTCGTCGCAATGAGGGACGCCGACTGATGCACGCCGACTGGCGCTCCGACCCGCCGTGCGGCAGACTCCCGTACTGCCGGGAAAGGAAACACCATGAAAATCACCGCGATAGAAACCTACTGGACGCAGACGCCCTTCGACATGGGCGGCAAGCCGAAAGTGTTGGGCGGGCTGAACTGGCAAAGCATGAACATAGTCTGGCTGCGGGTCATGACCGACACCGGCATCGACGGCTGGGGCGAGGCGTTTGGGCACGCCACCGCTGCCGGGTCCCTGGCAGTCCTCGACACACAACTGGCCCCGGCCGTCCTCGGCCAGGATGCCCGCGACATCGCTGGGCTACGGCACCGGCTGTCGCAAATGTTCCACCTGTATGGCTGCAACGGGCCGCATACCTTCGCGCTGTCCGCTCTCGACATCGCCCTCTGGGATATCGCCGGCAAATCAGCCAACCAGCCACTCTGGCGCCTGCTTGGCGGCACCCCTACCGAGACGCTGACCTCCTACGCCAGCCTGCTGCGTTACGGTGAGGCCGAGCAGGTCGGCGCGGCGTGCGAAAGGGCGGCCACGCCGGGGGTACCGCGACGTCAAGCTGCACGAGGTCACCATTCCCGAAATTGCCGCCGGCCGTGACGCCCTCGGCGACAATGCGAGACTGATGGTCGACGTCAACTGCCCCTGGACCGTCTGGCAGGCCCTGGCAATTGCGCGCGACCTGGAAGAGCTTGACCTGACCTGGCTCGAGGAACCCGTCTGGCCGCCCGGTGACCACGACGGTCTGTCCCGTGTGCGCCTGGAAGGCGGCATCCCCATCGCCGCGGGAGAAAATTCCGCCGGTCTAAACGATTTCCGCGCGGCGTTCGAGGCGGGGGCACAGGACATCGCTCAACCGAGCGTGACCAAGATCGGGGGGCCATCGGCGATGGTGGAGGTCGCTGCACTGGCCAAGGCCTTCGCCGTCCGTCTGGTGCCGCACAATGCCTATTTCGGCCCAGGCTACCTGGCCAGCCTCCACGTCAACACCGCCCTCGCCCCCGACGCGCCATTCGAGCGATTGTTTGTGGATCTGGAGGCCAGTCCCTACCACGACATGGTCGAGGCGAAGGATGGCAAGGTAAAGGTGCCGAGCGGTCCCGGCCTCGGGCGCGATCCCGATATGGCGGTGCTGCGACGCTATCTGGTAAGGGAACCAACGAAATTCGCGGCTTAGCCCCTGGACTGATTTCATCGCGAACCGGTTTCATTCGCGACCATTCGTGATTTGCACGTGACCCCCGGTAGAGGCCGATGTAGCATGTAACATAACAACTCCATTGGGGGAGCCGACATGTCGGACACTGGCGCGGGCGCAATACCTGAACCGCCCGCACCCGAACCAAGTTCGTGGACAAGCGTCCCGCCACCGGTGCGTCATAGCTACGGCCTGACCGTCCGGAACCACGGACTGATGACGGCGTTCGGCCTGCTGGTGAGGACCATGCCTTATGCCTTCGCCCGCTTCGGCGTTCTGCTGGCGTACTCGGTTGCCTGCGTCATCTGGATCGTCGTAGCGTTCGGTGGCGCCGCCTGGCTCGGGACCCATATCGCCGGTGCGTTCGGCGTGCTGTGGTTCGTTTTATGTGTCGTCGGGGTCGGCTGGTTCTGGGGTATCGTCCTGCGTTACGCCCTGCATCTGCTCGCCTGTGGCCATGTCGCTGTGCTGACTGAACTGATCGTGCGCGGCCATGTCGGCAACGGCGACGAATCCATGCTGTCCTACGGCAAGCGTGTCGTTCTGGCGCGCTTCGGCGAGGTGAACATCCTGTTCGGAATGAACATGCTGGTGCGCGGCATCCTGAACGCGTTTCATCGCACCGTGGACTGGATCGACCAGATGATCCCGATCCCCGGCCTGGAAAGCCTGTCCAGCCTCGTCACGATGATCCTGCGCGCCGCGACGCGTTACCTGGACAAGGTCATCTTGTCCTACAACCTTGCTCGTACCGACGGCAATCCCTGGGTCGGCGCTCGGGAGGGCCTCGTCTACTACGCACAGAACGCCAAACCGATCCTGATGACATCGATCTGGATCGTGATCCTGGAGCGAGTGCTTACCTTCGTGCTGTGGCTGCTTCTGCTGGCTCCCGCTGCAGCGATCACCGTCATGTTGCCCGCCAACGTCCGCGAGAGCGGTGGGATCGTGACCGTGCTCATCGCCATCCTGCTGGCCGGCACGCTGCGGTCGGCCTTCATCAAGCCGCTGTTCCTCATCATGATGATGGTGCGTTTTCATGCGCTGACCGAGAACCAGCCGATCAACCAGGCCTGGGACGACCGGCTCGCGACCGTATCCGACAAGTTCAGCACACTGGGCGCGGGGTTTGCCCTGCCGCCAGGCCGAACGGGGCTTTGGGGAAACCGCGCCTGATGACGCGTTGAAAGCGCGTTACCGGCATCGCGGAGGCGATATGGAGCCGGCTTCGGCTGCTGCTCCCGAACATCCGAAAGGACGGCGCCGCGGCTCCCCGTGTACGCGGAAGCCTCCAGGGCGGCAAAATGTAAGCCTCGCGTTCCATCCCGGCCCCTACCTGCCGTGACGAAACCGCGCGTTTCCTCACCGGCGCATTGCGCTGTATGAAGCGCCGATCGATCCAACAAACGACATCGGCGACCCAATGGCAGGCCATTCTCAGTTCAAGAACATCATGCACCGCAAGGGTGCCCAGGACGCCCGGCGCGCTCGGCAATTCGCGCGGATCATCCGGGAGATCACTGTCTCCGCTCGGCACGGCTTGCCCGATCCGGCCTCGAACCCGCGCCTTCGCGCGGCTGTCACTGCCGCCCGTCAGGCCAACATGCCGAAGGACACGGTCGATCGAGCCATCAAGAAGGCCGCCGGCGCCGGGGGTGGCGACGACTACGTGGATGTCCGCTATGAGGGCTACGGGCCGGCCGGCGTAGCCGTCATCATCGAGGCCCTGACCGACAATCGGAACCGCACTGCCTCCGACGTGCGCACCGCATTCAACAAGTACGGCGGCGCGCTGGGCGAGACCAACTCGGTCAGCTTCCTGTTCAGCCGGTTGGGCGTAATCCGATACCCCGCCTCGGTCGCCGGTGCCGACGACATGCTGGAAGCCGCCATCGAAGCCGGCGCCGAGAACGCCGAGAGCGACGCCGAGGCGCACGAGATCACCTGCCCCGTCGAGGACTTCTTCGCCGTGCGCGATGCCCTGGAATCCCGCTTCGGGCCCCCGGAGAGCGCCAAGCTTGACTGGCGCCCAATAACCACGGTTACGCTCGACGAGGATCGCGCGGCCGGCTTGCTCAAGCTGCTGGACGCGCTCGAAGAGAACGATGACGTGCAGAACGTCTACGCAAACTTCGATATCCCGGAAGCGGTTATGCAGAAGCTGTCGGTTTGAAGCCGCAGCACGCCGCCGTCGCTCACAGCCAGAAGAAGCGTGCCAGTTCGACCGGATCGGTCAGAAGCCGAGCGTCTTTCAGAGCCAATTCGTCGACGTAACGTGGCAGGCCGTAGTCTCCCAGGTCGAGTGACCCGAATCGCTCGACCGCTTCGGCGTACTGATCGGCAAGCACCTCGGATTGAGGATCGAGATTTGTGACGACGACCATGCCCGTCAGGGCCGCATCAAAGCTGTAGATGCGAAGATCCGGTCGGTAGGCCCGCAGGATCAGCACTGTTTTCCACACATCGCCGCACCAGCCGCCCGCGATCCTGGTGATGCCCCGAAGCGATTCGTCCTGGCGGTGACGGCGAGCCAGATACAAATCCGTCGGCACGCAGTCATGCAGCACGATCAGTGAGTTCCGCCGGCAATGCCGCTCGATATTGATGAAGTCGCGCAACAGGAACTCGAAAAGATGCATCCCGTCGAGGAACGCAAAATCGATCTTGTCCCCCAGCAGGGCCGTCGGATCATATATCTCGAAGAACCGGTCGCTCGGTATGCGGTAAAGCAGACAGGCCGATTTGTCGCCGATCGCTTGCTGATCGATTTGCATGGTCGGATCGATCCCAATGGACGGACAATTTGCCAGCCGCAAGGTTTCGCCCTTCTCGACGCCAATTTCCAAATAGGTGCGCGGCTTCAGAGTGGCATGCAGCGCGCCGAGTATTTCTTCATGGCGAGGACCGGTGAGCAGGGGAACCGCCCCGCTTTTCGTTCCGGTGGTAAGGACGGGGAAGGACATTGAGGTATTCTCCTGTTTTGCGATCATCGGCGGGTTTTGCCATCCCAACGGCCGGTGCCGTCGCCCGGACGAGGGGTGTTCGTCTTGAGAGACATCGTCGTGGCGGGGCGATTTGGTCTCGCGGACCAATGTTCGGCCGGCGACACTTGGGTCACTGGTCCGTCCGAAGCGCGGCCGCCGGTCTAGTCATTTTTGGTACGATAGCATGTCGTGCACCCCTATAAGGTGCATAGACAGGTCAGGAAACACGAATCTTCAGTGTCGGACCGTTGAATATCAACTCAAGATTGCAGCTAGTGGCTGGCGGCCGTAATCTTGCGGACGACCGGCCTGCACCGGCAACACTTCGTGCAGCCGCGCGAGTTCGATGCGCGTACGCCCTCCCCCGTCGACCGTCATCATATCCGCAAATCGAAATCCCCACAGCAGGTCGGCCGGTTCGTACGCGTAGACTGCATGAACCGGCGCGGCCGACGTGGCATCTGTGCCGCTGATCGAGACTAGGAATTTGTGCATCTATTTCGGTGAGGTGCTCGAGCGACAGCCCGTGCAGCGGACTGGCTGCGTCAATCACGTGACGCAGGGTCCAAGCCAAAGACAGCGCCAGGACCTGGCCGTAAATCAACGGCAGGCCATGCGAGCGCCACGTCATATGCCCTTCCAGCGTGTGATATCGTCGAACCAGGGTCAGACACGCCTTGCCTTGGAAGATCGTCCCGGTACGCCGGTTGCCGAGTCGCAGCGACAGCGTCGGAACGCCGTCATGGGGTGCAATCGTAATTTGCCGGCTAAACTCCATGTTCGCGCGAGGTCGCGCGAAGCGCACGAAGATCAGGCCGGTGAGCACCGCCGTCGACAGCAACCCAAGGAATATTTCGGCAGTAGCTACAACATGGCCATAAGGCGTCTGCGGCGCCATCACGCCTAAGCCGACCGTGGCAAACGTCTCGACGCTGAAGAAGAAGACGTCATCCCAGCGCCCGGGTGGCAGGTTGGCTACACTGCCGGGGCTCAACGCATAGAGCGTACCGAAAGCGGCGTTTAAACAAGATAATACCCGAGCACCCCAAGGAAGAACGGAACTCAACCCAACGCCAGCAAGGCGCGCTAGGGATCGCGCCAGTCCTAACGAGACGCGTCCGTGGTTACGATTTCGGTGCCGCCGAATTGGGCCGCAACCTCACGCAGGCGCGGGCGCCGAACCGCCTTGGTGCTTGACATCTGCTTGTCTCCCCAAAGCACCGCACCTGCACCGTTTGAAGACCGTGGCCCAATCGGAGGAGGCGTCGGGGGCCTGTTTAGCCCAGCACCTCCTTGTTGATGACGTTCTCCCGGTTCGGATCACCGTCAAGTACGGATAGAATGTTTTGCGCAGTCACGATCGCCATGGCCGCGACCGCCTCAACCGTCACCCCGGCCATATGCGGCGAGGCGATAACCGTATCCAGCGCCAGCAGTTCGTTGTTCACGGGCGTCGGCTCCTCCTCGAAAACATCGAGCCCCGCGCCAGCCAGCTGCCCGGACTTCAGGGCCGCATAAAGAGCCGGTTCATCAATGATACCGCCTCGGGCGGTATTGACAATGAATGCGCCCGATTTCATTCGCCCAAGACGGCTCGCATTGAAAAGCCCGATCGTTTCGGGGTTTTTCGGGCAGTGGATGGAAACAAAGTCGGCACGCGGCAGGGCGGCGTCGAGATCACCGACCGGCTGGCATCCCGCAGCAACAATCTTTTCGGGATCGATATAGGGGTCGTATATCAGCACCGTCATATCGAAGCCTAGGCAGCGCCTGGCGGAGCGCGTGCCGATACGGCCGAAGCCGACGATCAGCGCGGTCTTGCCGGACAGCTCTGTCGGCAGCCCGCCGTGACGGTTGCCCCATTGGCCTCCCCGTACCAGCCGATCCAATGCCGCATTCTTCTTTGCAAGCGCGATCATCAAATGGAACGCCTGTTCCGCAACGGAAGTGGAGTTGGCCGCGCCGGCGACCATCAGCGGCACGCCGCGGGCAGTCAGTGCCGGGACCTCCACCGCATCGTATCCAACGCCGATGCGCGCGACCACCTGCAGCGCAGGGGCGGCATCCATCTCCGCCTGTCGAAACGGCGTGACCGAAAGAGCAATACCGGCGCAGTCGGACAGCAGCAGCTGCAGATCGGCCGGGGCGATGCCTGTCGGGTAGATCACCGTCTCGATGTCTTCACGGGCTTTGATCAGATCGATGCCCTGCTGGCCCATCGTATGAGGCAGCATGACCTTGCGCTTATTTGTAGCCATCCGGCGTTTCCTTAAGGTTGGCGTTCGGGGCGTGCCTAAACTTGGCACCCGTTCGTCACCGCATACTATAGCAACCCCGGAGACGCCCAGCCCGCCACCGCACCAAACGCTTGGCTATGTAGAAATCATGCGATCAAACAGACAGTTAGATATTTCGGGATGCATGACCAGCCGGGAGATGGTCTAAGCACGGATTGTTCGTCGGGGGATCGATTCGCCAATGGTGAGGCTGCTGGGCATCGATCCGGGATTGCGATTTACCGGCTGGGGATTGATCGACGTGGACGGCAATCGCCTTAAACACGTCGCTGACGGCATCATCGCCACCGACAACGCCGCCTCGGTCCCCGCTCGGCTGAAGGTGCTGCACGAGGCGCTGATGGCGCTGCTCACAGGCCACCTCCCGGCCGAGGCCGCGGTCGAGGAGACCTATGTCAACCGCAACGGTGCCGCGACCCTCAAGCTTGGCTATGCGCGTGGAGTGGCGTTGCTGACACCCGCCCTGGCCGGCGTCCCCGTCACCGAATATGCCGCCAAGACCGTCAAGCTGGCGGTTGTCGGCACCGGCGGAGCGGAAAAAGGGCAGGTCGTGATGATGGTCCGCCGGTTGCTCCCTGGGGCCACCCTTCGACGACCCGATGCTGCGGACGCGCTCGCCGTGGCGATTTGCCATGCGCACCACCGCTCCTCTCGCCTGGCTTGGTCCAAGGTCGCGGTTGGGTTCTAGATCACCATGGTGGTGCTGATCACCGCAGCCGACTGATCCCCTGCACCGGTCGCCCCGTCCCCAGACTTAGCAGCACCTCACACAAGCGTGAAATATCAAAGGTCGGAGAACGCTGTATTGGAGCGGCAATCGCGATCGGATGCAGAGCTTCCAGACAAGAAGACTCCAGACAAGAAGTGGCGTATCCCGCCCCGCGACATAAGCCTCAACGATCAAGAATGTGTTTCTGATGCTGGAGACTACGGCGAAGCCCGCCGCACCCGGGGCCTACTAAAATTTCCGATGACCTCGAGACCCTTGGCAAGTCATCGACGACCGCCGCGTAGCCAGGCCGCTCAGTTGCCGCGGCTGCGGCTCCCGAGCATCCTGCTCGGATTGGTACTGGTTGCCCTGTTGCCGACGCTTGCGTTCGGGGTCGCGGCCACCTGGTATGCCGTCACAGGAGAGCGGGCTGCGGCCGAAGGTCGCTTACGGGACACAGCGCAGGCGCTCGCCCTCGCGGTCGATCAGCAGCTCAACGCCAGCCTTGCTGCGCTAAACGTTCTTGCCACCTCTCCGGCCTTCGGCCCGAATGCCACGACCCCCGACTTGCCGGCACTTTACGCACAAGCCCGCCGCGTCGCAGAGCAGCTTGGCGTTGTGGTGTTCGTGGTGGCCCGTGACGGGTCCCACGTTCTGACCACACGCAAGCCGCTAGGCACGCCGCTCCAGCCTGTGGCATCGATCGATCTGGTCGAGCGTGTTTTCCTCACCCGGCGTCCGATAGTGGGCGATCTCGCGCCCGTCCCCGTCGCTGACCGCTTGATCTTCGCCGGCGAGGTCCCCGTTCACCGGACAGACGGCACGGTGGCGCTCGTGATCGGTGCATTGTTCGAGGTGGAGAAGCTGCGCGACCTGCTCCGCGCCGCAAGCATGCCGGCCGGTGCCATGGCTGCGGTTTCCGATGCCAAGGGCATCATCGTGGCGCGCTCGGATTCGCTCCACTCGGCCCGTGTCGGGCACCCCATTACGGCGGAAAACGCCCGAGCTATCGGGGGGAAAGGGGAGGGTCTCTACCGCACCCTGGCGGTTGACGGCATGGAGCGCGTCTTCGCCTTTCACAAACTGAGCGCTGCGCCAGGCTGGACTTTGGTGGTCGGGCAGCCCGCCTCGGCATTTGACTCCGCCTGGCGCACGCCCCTGCTGATGTTCGGCGGCGGTGCCGCATCGGCACTTGCGCTCGGCATGTGTCTCGTATCGATGGCGGCGAGACAGATTCTGGTGCCGTTGCGGCAACTGGGCATGCACGCCCGCGTCGTCGCCTCATCCGGCGGGGCCGCGACCGACGGCATCTCAGCTGGAACGCTACCGCCTGCTCGGGTCGCCGAACTGGAAGAGTTACGTCGCGGCTTCGTCGCCGCCGAGGGAGCCCTCCGCCGCAACGCCGATGAATTGACCGCCTTGTTTCAAGCAAGTCCGATCGGCATCGCGCGCGTCGATTTAGGTGGGCGGGTGTACGACGCAAATGATGGCTTGTTGCGCATGCTAGGCACGACACACGAGGATCTGACGGCAGGACTCGTCCGTTGGGACGCGTTGTCGTCCACCGAGTTCCTCCCGGCTCAGCAACAAGCGGTCGCTGAAGCGCTGGCCGCCCCTGACGGTCGATGCCGTCCGTACGAGACGGCGTTCGTTCGCCCAGACGGCAAACGCGTGCCTGCACTGGTCTCCATCACCGTGCTGGATCGCGCGAGCGGGGAGGCCGCGGCCTTCGTGATGGACCTGACGGAAATCCGGCACCACGAAGCGCGACTTCAGCTCTTCGTGGACAAGGCCCCGGCGGCCATCGCCATGTTCGACAAGGACATGCGCTACGTCGCCGCAAGTCAGCGGTTCCTGTCCGACTATCGGATCAGGGGCGAGACGGTTCAGTCTTTGTGCGGCCGCAGTCATTATGAGGTCTTTCCGGACATTCCCGAGCCCTGGCACGAGATCCACCGCCGCGTGCTGGCGGGTGAGACGCTCTCGGCTCACGACGACCTGTTCGTGCGCCAAGATGGCCACACGGATTGGGTGCGTTGGGAAATGACCCCGTGGTACCAGGCGGACTGCTCGGTCGGTGGTGCAATATTGTTCTCGGAGGTGATGACGGCGCGAAAGACGGCTGAAGCGGCCCTGGCCCAGAACGAGGCAAGGCTGCGTGGGCTCATGGATGCGGTCGCGGAAGGCATCATCCTGGCGTCTGAGGACGGCCGGATTATTTCCGCTAATCCGTCGATAGCGCGCATGTTTGGGTATGCAGCCGAATCCGAGCTGGTGGGTCAGCCGCTTACTATGCTGATGCCCAAGCTCGAGGCGGTCCGCCACGACTGCTACCTTGCTAACCACCGCACAACGGGCGAAACCCGCGTGATCGGCGTGCCTGGGCGGCAATTGATCGCCTGCCGCAAGGACGGATCCGAATTCCCCCTTGATCTTTCTGTCAATTCCTTCCGCTCCGGAGACACGCGCTACTTCACGGGCGTACTGCGCGATATCACCGACCGCAAGAGAGCTGAGGCAGTCGAACGCCACGCCGAGGAATTGGAGCGCCTGGTGAGGGCGCGCACGCTCGACCTCGAGGAAACACAGGCGCAGCTTCTTCATGCCGTCAAGATGGAGGCGCTCGGACAACTCGCCGGAGGCGTGGCACATGATTTTAATAATGTGCTGCAGACTTTGGAAGGGAGCGTCACGCTGGCGAGTAAGCGCCTTCAGACCGACCCCGCGGCGGCGCAGTCCTACCTCGCAATCGCGACCGCCGCGGTGGACCGTGGGGTTACAGTGACGGGCCGCCTGCTTGCCTTCGCGCGCCGTGGCGAGCTGTCGGCCGCGCCGATCGCTGCGTTGCCCTTGCTTGAAAACGTGGCACAACTGCTGCGCCATTCGTATGGGCCCGCAGTAACACTGCAGGTCGAGGCCGAGCCGACCGTACCTGCGTTGTTCGCTGACATCGGGCAGCTTGAATTGGTGCTGGTGAACCTGGCCAATAACGCCCGCGACGCGCTGGTGAAGGGCGTCGGCGCGATCCGTTTGACCGCAACCGCCGTGGCGCCTCGTGATGCGCCGCCGGAGCTTGCGCCCGGCAGCTACGTCCGCCTCTCGGTCGTCGATGACGGTTCAGGCATGTCGTCGGACGTTTTGGCACACGTGACCGAGGCCTTCTTCACGACGAAACCAAAAGGGCAGGGCACCGGCCTTGGACTTGCGATCGCGCGAGGCTTCACGGAACGGTCCGGTGGCGCCCTGACGATTGAAAGCGCACTTGGCCAGGGCACGACGGTCTCGCTCTGGCTGCCGGTCGTGCCTGCCGAGGCCATCGGCGACCTGCGGACCGATGAAACCAGCTATGATAACAACGCGCTGCCCCAGCGTCGTACGGCGATACTATTCGTCGACGACGAGCCGGCCTTGCGAACCGTGCTCGCAGCCCTGCTGACCGACCAGGGAGATGTGGTCACAGAAGCGGAGGATGCAGCCGTGGCTTTGACACTCATCAACTCCGGCTTGGCGGTAGATGTGCTGGTGACTGATCTAGGCATGCCAGGTGATTTGGATGGACTAGGTCTGATCCGCGAAGCCCGACGGCGGCTACCCGGGCTGCCGGCGGTCCTGGTAACGGGATATCCCGGTGAGGCGGCCGATACCGATATCCAGCAAGCCGCGGCGTCCGGCCCCTTCGCGCTGCTGCGCAAACCATTCTCGGTCAAAATGCTCCAAGCGCGGGTGGCGGCGCTGCTGCTCGGCTAGAGCAATCCCACTCCAGGTGGAGTGCTTAGCGCTTTCGTCGGGAGGAATTTCATCAGCTCGGGATCGCTTCCGCAATTCGCGTCAGGCTGATCTTGCGCTAAACAAGGAGACAGAAACGCTAGCCCAGTGCCTCGGCCAACAGTTCCAAGGCCCGAATGCCGAATGCCCGCATGTTGGCGATGCGCTCAGCGCTACCCGTCTCAAGCGTGAGCGCTTTGGAAAATTGCGCGCCGGTCACGGCGATGCAGGTGTGGCCGGCCTTGTCGCCGTAGCGGTTTCCGGTCGGGCCGGTCGCACCCGTCTCGCCCAACCCCCAGTGCGCGCCCAACCGAGCGCGGACCGTGTCGGCCAGCAGGAGTGCATACGGTTCGGTCGAAGCTCGCTCGATCGGTGCCGGCAGCGGATTCGGGATCTCCAGAAATGCCTGGCGGGCATAAGCAGTGTAGATCACGCCGCCGCCACGAAAATAGGCAGAGGCACCGCCGATCGACAGCAGCGCGGCGGAAATCAGCCCCCCGGTTGAAGACTTCGCGATCCCGATCGTCTCGTTGCGTTCCTTGAGCCTGGCGCCGATCTTCTCGGCCAGGGGCAGCAGGGCTTCCATCGATGTTTTCCCTTCCTGTGACCTGGAATACTCGCCCGGACCGGCGCTCGAGTTGATAAGCGGCTATCTAATTCCGGCCAGGGCCAGCAGGATCGCGATCGAGGTTGCCGCCGGCAGCAGAACGCTCATGCCCCCACCGAACTGCCGGGCACTGGACGCGCCGAGCGAACGGTTGAGGCCATAGGCGCTCGCTAACCGAGCGGCGATCAGCAGCGCGCCGACGATACCAACGATCAACGGACGCACGGCGATGGCTTCGGCAATGGCCAGCAGGATCAGGGTGAGCGGGGCCTGCTCGACAAAATTACCATGAGCGCGGATGGCCTGCGCCAGAGTCGCCGCGTCCCCGTCACCGGCATTGATGCCCGTGCGCACCCGGTTGATGATGACGTTCGCGGTCAAGAGGGCACCGAGTAAGCCGAGAACGGCAGCCACCACGGCGGTTATTAACGGGAGTGTCGGGAGCATCGGGCAATTCCTTTCCTACAATGGCGCCGCCACAGCTGGTTCGGCGTCCGGCATAACAATGACGCTCAAAAGAAGGTGACTTCGACAAATAGCTGGAAGAAAATGTCATGATTCGCGAATAGTGAGGCATCCACCGGTCAAGAGGTATTTCGTATGCGACGGCTGAAGGTCCCGGAAGCGACACCGCCGGCCCGACCGAGCGGTAACTGGCTGGCGGGCATGATGATCGGCTCCGCCATCATGACGATGGCAGCCCAGGCAATCATGCTCGGTACCACGGCGGCGATCAGGGACTCCTCGCTGAAGGAAGGGTGGTAGGTCCTGCTTCCAAGGGGCGGATGGACGGTAGCGGTCACCCCGCCACCATGCGAAAAGCAAGCTATGCCGGACACCCGTGGCGACAGCGCCAGTACAGAGGCCGCCAGCGTCGCGGTCGCAGCGGAACTGACCGCTGTGATCGTTGCTGTCACCAATGGACAGCCGCGCGTCCTGACCATCGAACGGGCCCAAGCCCTGCCTTCCGGGCCATTCGAGCCGGACCACCGCTCGCTGCAGGCCGGCCTGCGATCCTGGGTGGAGACCCAGACCCACCACCCGCTTGGCTATGTCGAACAACTCTACACCTTCGCCGATCAGGACCGGAAACAAGGCACGATCGATCGCGTCGTGTCGGTGAGCTACCTCGGCCTGACACAAGAGGCTCCCGTCGTCGAGGGTTGGGACGCCGCTTGGCACCCCTGGTATCGGTTCTTCCCATGGGAGGATTTCCGCGGCCCCGGTGCTGCGTTGGCCGAAGCTATCCTGGCCCCGCCGCTGTACGACTGGGCGGACCGCGCCGACGAACCGGAGATCCGGCGTGAGCGGCAACGGCGGGTCACCATCAACTTCGGCGTACGTGGCCATCGATGGAACGAGGAACTGGTTCTTCAGCGCTACGAACTGCTGTGGGAAGCCGGCCTCGTCGCCGAGGGGCGGCGCGACGGTGCTGATCTGTCAGAAACCCTGATCGACGCGCTGGGCGAACCGATGCGCCACGATCATCGCCGCATCCTGGCTACCGGAATCGCCCGCCTACGTGCGAAAATCAAATATCGGCCGGTGGTTTTTGAGCTGATGCCCGCAGCATTCACATTGCTGCAATTGCAACGGACGGTGGAGGCCCTGGCCGGGCGCCTATTGCACAAACAGAACTTCCGGCGACTGATCGACCAGCAGGATCTGGTCGAGGAGACCGGCAACGTAACGACCGAAACCGGCGGCCGCCCCGCCAAACTGTTCCGCTTCCGCCGCGAAGTGCTGGCTGAGCGGCAGGTGGCCGGGACCAAGCTACCGTTGGTCCGGGCGCTGTAGTACCAGTCGGCACCGCGAGATGCTTCCGAAATGGCAGCCCTGCAACGTTCAGTGGCGGCCCGCGGTGGATTGTCCCGGAGATGCCCCTACCTCCGGGTAGCTGCTCCGGTGTGCCGCAACGACCTGGCGCCTAACCCGAGGCCACGAATCCCGGTTCACATCAAGCGGCTCGTCGCGTCGTCAACCAATCAATCGGCGTGTAGGTCTCGCCCGACGCCACAAAAAAGGGGATGCTCCGAGCCGTCGACTTGCCCCTGCGATAGGGGTGGCCACCACCTTGATCGCGGACCGGGTTCATGAGCCGAGCCGAGTTTTTCGCATCGAATCTGCGCCAGGCCTTTTGGTCCGATGCACGGCGGCTGATGAGCGCGGTATTGTCGGCGGCACCGGCACTGCTTTTTGGCTTGCGCATGTGGATCGCGGTGTGCGTGGCGCTCTACATCGCGTTCTGGCTCGAGCTTGACAATGCGTATTGGGCGGGCACGTCCGCGGCGATCGTCTGTCAGCCGAGGCTAGGTGCCTCACTGCGGAAGGGTTGGTACCGCATGGTCGGCACGATCGTCGGGGCTGTGGCGATCGTCGTGCTGACCGCATGCTTTCCGCAAAACCGCGTGGCTTTTCTCCTCGGCTTGGCCTTGTGGGGCGCCGCGTGTGCGCTAGTGGCCACGCTGTTGCGTAACTTCGCGGCCTACGCGGCGGCGCTGGCCGGCATCACGGCCGCGATCATCGCAAGCGACCAACTCGGCGCCGTCGGGGGCCTGAACGGGCAAGCATTCACGCTCGCCATCGCCCGCGCCAGCGAGATCTGTATCGGTATCGTCTGCGCAGGCGTCGTGCAGGCGGCCACCGATTTCGGCGGCGCCGCGCGTCGGCTGGCCGCCCAGCTTGCCCCGATCGCGGCAGAAATCATCGGCCGATTTACCAGCACTTTGTTACTGGCCGGGTCGGAGCTTCCCGACACGCGGGTGGACCGGCGCGGGCTAATCGGGCGTGTCGCGGCGCTCGATCCGGTCATTGACGAAGCGCTCGGCGAGTTCCGCCCAGTTGCGCTATCATTCTCCGGTGTTCCAGATGACGATGGATGGTCTGTTCACCGCCCTGGCCAGTTGGCGCACCGTCGCGACACGGCTGGAGCGGCTGCCGCATGATCAGGCTCGGGCAGAGGCGGGAGCCGTCCTGCAATTGTTCCCGGCGGCATTACGATCGGCTCCGTTGCTGGGCGAGCCGACACGCTGGGTAGAACAACCGGCCAGCCTGCGATTGGGATGCGACGAGGCGGTACGGGCGTTGCGCGTTTTGCCGACCGATGCACCGTCACTACGGCTGCTGGCCGACCAGGCGGCTGACATCTTCAGCGCAACTTCGCAAGCGCTCCTGATGCTGGGATTTCTGGTCGACGATCCTGCCGGCCCCAATCCTCCACGTGGCCGTGTCCGGCTGCGCGTGCCCGATTGGCTGCCTGCCCTCGTCAACGCGGCACGTGCCTTCGTCACGATCGGCTTGGCCGCGCTCTTCTGGATCGTGACCGCCTGGCCGAACGGCGCGGGAGCCATCACCTTTGCCGCGATTGCGGTCATCGTTTTCTCGCCGCGCGCCGAACTGGCTTACGCCACCACAATGAACTTTATGGCTGGCACCGCCCTGGCCACCGCATTTGCGGCGATCATCCTGTTCGCTTTGCTGCCTAAGCTGGCGAGTTTTGGCGCATTCAGCCTCGCGATTGGGCTTGTCCTGGTGCCGGCCGGCGCGCTCATGACCCAGCCATGGCAGAACGTGATGTTCACGGCGATGACAATCAACTTCGTGCCGCTGCTGGCGCCCGCGAATCAGATGACCTACGACCCGCTCAAGTTCTACAACGCATCATTGGCGATCGTCGTCGGAGTCGGCACCGCCGCCCTCGCATACCGTTTGCTGCCGCCACTATCGCCGGCGTTGCGAACCCGCCGGCTGCTGGCGCTGTCATTGCGCGAAATGCGTCGTTTGACGACGGGTTCGATCCCTGAAACGGCAAATGAATGGCAAAGCCGGATCCATAGCCGCCTTTCCGTCCTACCGGAGCAGGCCGAGCCGGTGCAGCGCTCGCAGCTCTTGGCAGCGCTTTCCGTGGGGACCGAGATCATCCATCTCCGCCGCATCGCCCCGCGGTTAGTTGAGCCGTTGGGTCTCGACGCCGCGCTTAGGGCCGTGGCAGACGGCAACAGCGCAGTTGCGGCGGAACACCTTGCCGAACTCGACCAGCAATTGGCCACGCTGCCCGGCGGCGATGGCCCTGGGCGGCAAATTCGGCTTCCGCTGCGTGCGAGCATTGTCGCGTTGGCGGAGGCACTTACCCGGCATGCTGCCTATTTCGATGGGGGAGCAGCGGGGTGAGGTTTGCGGATATGAATCTCTTCGGGGTCTATCTCGCTTCGATCTGGTAGATAATGGTGGCCGCCTGGCTGATCGTGGTCGGGTTGCGCCTCGCCGTGGCGCCCTGGGCCTGTTGCCCGGCAGCGATGAACAGCGTCATGGAAGGGCTGCTCGCGGCGGCCAACAAGGACCAGCGGCTGGCTGTACGGCAAATAGTCCTTCGATCCACCTTGATATCGGCCGCAGTAAGCGCAGGCGCTGGTCCCCGGAACGAACGACGTGTTCGGTGCCCTGCGGGCCACACCGGGCGGTATCTACACCAACAACTTCAACCGGTTCGGACGGGTTCGGCGAGTCAATATTGAGTGGATCTCCGATCGGCCGCAATGATGTCTGCTTACTACGGCAGATCTATATCCGTAACAAATACAGCGACAAGATGCCCTTGCGTTCAGTCGCCGCGGCCCGCGTCGTCGTCCGGCGGCAGGTCATCAGACGCTACCACGATTGTCGAGCAATTCCGATTCAGGGCCGTCCCTCGCCGGGCACCTCTTCGGATACCGTGCTCGCCGCGATGGTCCAAGTCTCAGAGGACACTGCCCGGTAGTTACGGCTATGAATGCTCGCGGACCGGTTCGAGCAAACTGGGCATTGGCCCAACAAACTGAAGCTGACTCCAAAGCGCGGACCGCGGTTCGCGTCGACCGGCTTGTAGGGCCGTCCCCGACAGCAATTCATCGCGGGTCTCGCCCCGCGCCCAGAACCAGGGCATGCTCCGAGCCGTCGACCGCCCCTGCAGTGGGGCTAACCACCAACCTCGATCGTGGACAGGGTTCATGAGCCGAGCCGGACTTTCTCCATCGGATCCGCGCCAGACCTTTTGGCCGGATTCGCAGCGGCGGATGAGCGCGCTACGGTCCGCGACACCGGCTGTGCTTTTTGGTCTGCGCCTCTGGGTTGCGGTGTGTCTGTCGCTCTACATCGCATTCTGGCTTGAGCTTGACAACGCCTTCTGGGCGGGCACGTCCGCAGCGATCGTCTGTCAGCCGAGGCTAGGTGCCTCACTGCGGAAGGGTTGGTACCGCATGGTTGGCACGATCGTCGGGGCTGTGGCGATCGTCGTGCTGACCGCATGCTTTCCGCAAAACCGCGTGGCTTTCCTCGTCGGCTTGGCCCTGTGGGGCGCGGCGTGCGCGCTCGTCTCCACGCTGCTGCGCAACTTCGCGTCCTACTCGGCGGCGCTGGCCGGCATCACGGCAGCGATCATCGCGAGCGACCAGCTCGGCGCGGTCGGGGGGATAAACGGACTTGCTTTCAGGCTCGCCGTCGCCCGCGCCAGCGAGATTTGTATCGGTATCGTCTGCGCCGGGGTCGTGCTGGCGGCGACCGATTTCGGCGGCGCCGCGCGTCGGCTCTCCGTCCAGCTTGCCTCAATAGCGGCAGAGATCATGGGCCGATTTACCAGCACCTTGGTCCTGGCCGGATCGGAGCTTCCGGACACACGGGCGACTAGGCGCGGGCTGATCGGGCGCGTCGCAGCGCTCGATCCGGTTATTGACGAAGCGCTCGGCGAGTCCGCCCAGTTTCGATATCATTCTCCGGTGTTCCAGATGACAATGGATGGTCTGTTCGCCGCCCTGGCAAGCTGGCGCACCGTCGCGACACGCCTCGAGTGGCTGCCGCATGATCAGGCTCGGGCAGAGGCGGGTGCCGTCCTGCAATTGTTCCCGAAAGCACTACTATCGGCGCCGTTGCTGGGCGAGCCAACACGCTGGGTAGAACACCCGGCCAGCCTGCGATTGGCCTGCGACGAGGCGGTACGGGCGTTGCGCGTTTTGCCGACCGATGCACCGTCACTACGGCTGCTGGCCGACCAGGCGGCTGACATCTTCAGCGCAACTTCGCAAGCGCTCCTGATGCTGGGATTGCTGGTCGACGATCCTGCCGGCCCCAATCCTCCACGTGGCCGTGTCCGGCTGCGCGTGCCCGATTGGCTGCCTGCCCTCGTCAACGCGGCACGTGCGTTCGTCACGATCGGCCTGGCTGCGCTTTTCTGGATCATCACCGCCTGGCCGAACGGCGCCCAAGCCATCGCCTTTGCCTCGATTGTGGTCATCCTGCTCGCGCCGCGTGCCGACCAGGCCTACGCTGCGGCGTTGAGCTTTTTGGTCGGCATTAGCCTGACCGCCGTTCTCGCGGCGATCGTCCAGTTCGCGGTGCTCCCTAGCCTGGCGAGCTTTGCTGCGTTCGGCGTCGCGCTTGGGCTTGTCCTGGTGCCGGCCGGTGCGCTCATGGTCCAGCCATGGCATACGCCCGTGTTCATGGCGATGGCGTTCTTCTTCGTACCGCTGCTGGCGCCCGCGAACCAGATGAACTACGATCCCCAGCAATTCTATAACGCCTCATCGGCGATCGTCGTTGGAGTAGCCACCGCCGCGCTTGCATACCGTTTGCTGCCGCCACTATCGCCGGCGTTCCGGACCCGACGGTTACTGACGCTCACGCTGCGGGAATTGCGTCGTCTGGCGACGGGTCTGATCCGGGGAACGGAGCATGAATGGCAAAGCCGCATCTTTAGCCGCCTGTCCGTGCTACCGGATCAGGCCGAGCTGTTGCAGCGCGGGCAACTCTTGGCCGCACTTTGCGTGGGGGTCGACATCATCCGTCTCCGCCGCGTCCCCCCACTGTTCGATCAGCCGTTGGGTCTCGAGGCGGCCCTTAAGGCGGTGGCAGGCGGCAACAGTGTCGTTGCAGCGGAACGCCTTACCCAACTGGACCGGCGATTGGCCGCGCTGCCCGACAGCGCCAGGCCAGGGCCGCAAATCCGGCTGCGAGCGCGTGCAAGCATCGTTGCATTGGCGGAGGCACTTACCCACCATGCCGCCTATTTCGACAGGGGAGCAGCGGGGTGAGGTTTACGGATATAAATCTTTTCGGCGTCTATGTCGCCCCGATCTCCTTGATGATGGTGGCCGCGTGGTTGATCGTGGTCGGGCTGCGTCGAGCCGTGGCGCCGTTCGGCCTGTTGCGGCGCGTCTGGCATCCGGCGCTGTTCGTGTTCGCGGTTTACATAATTGTGCTGTCGTCCATTGTCCTCGTCGTCGCGCTTTGAGGTGCGCAGATGGCTGACGTCGAACTCAGATCCGATCAGGCGGCTCACGGGGCGGGGGCAGGGGGCGATGTTGCTCGCCCCTTGGCGGGCGACGTCCGAACGATCAAGTCGCGACCGTGGGTGGGTCGCGTACTGATCACCTTTGGCATCGTGGCGGTTGCTGCCCTGCTCGGCTGGGCAGGGTGGAGAGCATATATGGCAACGCCATGGACACGTGATGGCGCTGTCCGTGCCTATGTCGTCACGATAGCGCCGGAGGTGGCCGGACGAATTGTCCAGCTCCCGCTCGCCGACAATCAAATTGTGCACAAGGGTGATCTGCTCATGGTGATCGACCCGAGCGACTACGCTATCGCGGTCGACCTAGCCGAGGCCGCTGTGTCACAGGCTCGGGCGAATGCCGACAATGCCCAGAGAGAGGCCCACCGGCGCGCTGAGTTGACGAGCCTCGAGACCTCGGAGGAGGAGAAGCAGACTTACGCCAGCAACGCTCAGGTCGCAGAGGCGACCTATCAACAGGCTGTCGCGAAACTGGCCCAGGCCCGTGTCAATTTGCAGCGGACAAATATCCATTCGCCGGTCAACGGGTATGTAACCAACCTGCTCGCGCGGCTGGGCGATTACGCCAATGTTGGCCAAAGCCGGGTATCGCTCGTCGACGCCGAATTCCTTCTGGGTTGACGGCTACTTCGAGGAGACAAACCTTGAGGCGATCCAGCTGTGCGACCCCGCAAACATCAAGTTGATGGGTTACCGCCAGGTTGTTCACGGCCATGTCGATAGCATCGCCCGCGGTATCAACGTTGCTAATGCGCAAGCTGATCAGACGGGGCTCGCTTCCGTAAATCCGATCTTCACGTGGGTGAGACTTGCCCAGCGTGTGCCGGTGCGTATCCATATCGATCAAGTGCCAAGTGGAGTACAAGTTAATCCAAGGCATGACTGCGACAGTGGAAGTGCAGCACCGCGACGGATCGGATCGATCAAGATACGATCATCCTCCTCAATCCGACGCACAAGGCGGAGCGCGCTGCGGCCGGAGCTGACTTTGACGGAAGGGCTCTCGAACCTCTGGCCCTGGTTGAATACCGTTCAAAATTGAACCGGCGGACGACAGTCGGGCCGGTGAAAGAAATACCGGCCGCATTCGATACTGACACAATCAGGCAGACAACGCTCAACGAGGCAAAAAATGATCAATCTGCACGACATTCGCTATGCGCGTCTCGGCACACAGGATCTGGACGGGGCCATCAAGTTCGCGACCAGCATTGTTGGTTTGCAGCTTGTCGCCCGCGAGGGCAACACGGCCTACTTCCGAAGCGACAAGACAGCGGTTCGCGGCGACACGCGTGATCATACCCTCGTCTATTTCGAGGGTGACCCTTCGGATCAAACAATCGGGCTGGAACTGAGCAACCCAGATGACCTGGATGCAGTGGGCGCTGTCCTCGAACAAGCTGGGCGC
>CAVTFL010000011.1:0-58645 GCA_963733925.1 uncultured Alphaproteobacteria bacterium
TTGGGAGTGCGGACGTACTCGGCCTTACGAAAATCCAATTCATGGCCTTAACGTCTCAAGCCTTATCCGCACTCACGTCCGCCGAAATCTCGGGGCTCTCCACCCTGAACCTGTCGGCGCTTTCAGCGAGCCAGTTCTCCGCCATCACATCGGCGGCGATGCAAGGCCTCACCTCGAGCGAGATGGCGGCGCTGAGCACGACCGAGATCGCCGCCTTTACATCGAGCCAGCTCAACGCCGTGACCACGACTGCCATCGGCGGCCTCACCACTTCCCAAATCGCGGCCTTCACCGGCCAACAGATCTCCCAAATGACACCGGCCGAAACGACCCAGATCTTTGGCTGACAATGCGCCGCTGGGCGGGACTACGGCGTGCCTCGGGGCGCGCTGATGACGGATGAATAACAAATTCCTGGCTACCTTCCGCCCTCATAGCGTAGTGAGCGCAGAAATGTTCGACCCCAGAATTGGTAACTTAAACGAATGACCACGCTCGAACATCAAGTCGGCCGGATAGTCGCAATGGATACCGACACCTGGCTGGCCGATTTTCTCAACCGGTACTCCTCCGAAGGCGAAAGTAACCAAACCCTAGATGAATGCCAGGATCGCCTGAGGGCCGCGACCCTTATGCAGATCATTAGCGCCATCGAGACGGCAAATCCCAAACCTGGTGCACGCGCAGTAATTGCGTTGTATCAACAATGGATTCTCAGCCAGCTGCCCGGCTCCCAACATCTCTATCTGGCCTGGTTCAACCTCGGGGTCGAGTTTTGCCACGCCGGTGATCAGCAAAACGCCATCGTAGCCTATGAAAGCGCGCTCGCCCTGAGGCCGGACTTCCATTCCGCGGCAGTCAACCTCGGCACTGTACTGGAAGCACGCGGAATGCCCGATGCAGCGCTACAAGCATGGGACCGAGCGATACAACCGGACGATGCTCGGCTCACGCTACTCAACAACCGTGCCCGCGTGCTCGAGCTGTTGGGCAGGTTCGAGGAAGCGGAGCAGGAAATGCGTCGCAGCCTGCTGATCAAACCAGATCAGCCCGACGTAATTCAGCACTGGGTGCACATTCGTCAGAAAATGTGCAAATGGCCAGTCTTGGCAACGAAGATCGCCGGTCTGTCCACAGACGATCTGCTACGCCATGCGGGGCCACTGAGCACTTTGGCGCTGACTGACGATATTGATCTTCAGCGCGAGGCGGGCCGCGATTGGATCGCGAGGAAGACCTTTCCCGTTCCCTTGGCTCTTTGTCCGCCGGACGGCTATCGCCACGATCGGATCCGGCTTGGCTACCTGTCTTCCGACTTCTGTCGGCACGCGATGAGCTACCTCATCGCTGAACTCTTCGAGCGGCACGATCGAGCGCGATTTGAAGTTTTCGGCTATTGCTCCAGCCCCGAGGACGGTAGTGAAATTCGGGCCCGCGTCATACGGTCGTTCGACCAGTTCAGAAACATCAAACACATCCCCGATGCCGAAGCCGCGCGGGTGATACGTGATGACGAAATTGATGTTTTGATCGACTTGAACGGTTTGACCTCCGGCGCGCGGCCACAAATTCTGCGTTCTAGGCCCGCACCGGTTCTGGCAACATATCTCGGGTTCGTCGGTCCCGTCCCATTGCCAGAGCTTGACTATATGCTGTGTGACGAACTGGTCGTCCCAGAAACCCTGAGGTCCGCCTACGAGCCAAAGCCGTTGTACATAGCCGCCAACTATCAGGCGAATGACAGCAAGCGCACGATCGGTGCCGCAACGACGAGATCGGCAGCCGGATTACCGGACGACAAATTCGTGTTCTGTTGTTTTTCGAACCACTACAAGACAACGGAAGGAATATTCTCCGCATGGATGGAAATATTGCGGAAATCGGATGACTCCGTCCTTTGGCTCGTCGGCGACAACGAATGGGCGAAGCAAAATATGCTGACGCGCGCTGCGGCGTTTGGCATCGATCCCGCCAGGATCATCTTCGCATCCCGTGTCGGGCCGGACGACTATATGGCGCGCCTTGCATTGGCCGATCTGTTCCTCGATACTTTCCCATATAATGCAGGAACCATTGCCAGCGACGCCATCCGGATGGGACTCCCGCTCCTGACCCTATCTGGCCGGTCGTTCGCGTCACGTATGGCGGCCAGTTTGCTGACAGCAGTAGGGGCCTCTCAAGGGAGAGTTACAAGCCTGCAGGCGTACATTGAGTTTGCTGTGCGGATGGCCACGAACAAATCGGCGTTCGACGCTTACAAAGGCCTCTTCAGCGTCAACGCCTGGCGTACGGATATCGGTAATATCGAGACCTTTACCAGTTCCTTGAAAATGCCCTCTCCGCCATCGCGAAACGCCCCAGTCGCTGAGCGCGGCCAAGCCGGATCTCCGCGGCTTTCAACGACGTTCCATCTCCAACGCAATCGGCTGAGACAGTTGCGGGGACCCGGGACCTTCGCCGGTGAGCCGGCGGCTTTGTTGTACACGTCGATACATCCAGGAGGTCAGTACCGGCGTGAGGATTGCCGTCACGATCACCGAGGCCGCGACCTGAACGGTTGCGACCGGAGCGACGTTGGCATAGGTGGCATCCGCTAGTGCAATGGCCGCCGGAACCGCTGCGGCGTTGCCAGCCGTGCTCGATGCGGCGGCGCCGGCCACGCCGGAACCCCCGAGCAGGCGGTCCGCCAGGATGCAAACACAGCCGGTAACCGCGACAACGAATACGCCAAGGCCAACACCGGAAAGCCCAGCCGTCACGACCGATTTCAAATTAATGTTCTGACCGAGCATGAAGGCCATGAACGGAACAATGACAGGCTCGTGCTTGCCGAAGAAGTCACGCAAGTCGCGGTCGAGATTGCCGAGGACGGCACCGGCGGCGATTGGAGCGATCACTGACACCATCGTCAGCCACGGTATGTTCGCCAGGCCGGCGCCTACCAGAAACATCATGGTGATGAACGGCCCGGTCTCGATGCTTTGCGGCACGTAAGTGCCAGCGTCATCAGGATCGCCCATGACGCTGGTGAGCGCCAGGAACATCCCGCCGTTCGTGTCACTCATCGCGACCATCAATGCCAGCGTGCTGAAACCCAACAGGCTGCCGTCGAAGATCTTCGCCACCATCAACGCGATACCCATGGCGACGGCCAACTTCGCCGCCATGATGCCGAAGCCGCGCTTGAGCATCCGAGGCGCGGCATTCAGGGTCATTTTCGTACCTACCGTGAACAGGTACATGCCCAGCGCGGTCGGATATCCCGCGGAACTGAGCGCCTCGGTGAAGCCGCCGATTTTCAGCAGATGCGGAAAGAAAGTGTTGACCAGAATGCCCAGAAACAGCGGGACCACCATGAGACCGCCGGGTATTTTGGTGATGGTTTGGTATATTTTCATCTTGCCTTGACGCTCTGCCCGATTTCCCTCGTCGAGATGGCCGGAGCGTTATCTCCTTCTTGCGGTTATGGTCGGAAGCCGATCCCTTGAAATTCGAGTTACCCGTTGCGTCAATACACAAGGGGGGTGACACGTTTCGCCGCCCGCGATCTGTCCCCGATGCCGGACCGCCCGCCTGCCTCGCAATGATTTGGATCAAGGATCCGGCGACCGTCAAAACGGGTACATGTCCCCTTGTCGCCCAAAAACCGCAATATAAGCTCGCCTTCTCTATTTGCAGCATGTGAGTGCGGAAGGAACAAAAATGTCTCCCGTCGCGACACCGGAATTGACCACCCGTGACCTGTACAGGGCATTCGACACCTATGTCCGTTTCGGGGAGGATCTTTTCAGCAACTCCGTGGCCGTCGCTAGCGGCGGTTTTCGACGCGCCACCCAACTTGTCATCCACCGACTGCTCGGCCCCTGGAATATGGAGGAGCTGGCATCCGAGCTCTTCACAGAGTATCGCGACACCGTGACCGCAATGGCGAGGGTGGCTCCGATTGCGGCGGCTACTGCCGCCTCAAGGCTTGCCAAACCAGCAACAGAGACGCTGAGTGAACTTAACATATCGGTCGACGACGCCCCGGTATCTCACGGCCATACGTATTGGATCGGCGGCAAACCGTTGCTGATGCCCGCGCGTATAACCGATGCCTCAGAAGCCTGGGCTCTATGGTTTGTCCCAGTAGCTGGCGCCCAGGAAAAACTCGGCCAGCGCGGGGACCTCCTGCGTGTTGTCGATTTTGGCGGCGGCCGGACGTCGCTTACGCTGTTCGCCGTCGAATATCGGAATACAGATCTGGGTCGCTATTTGGAAATGGCGCTCGGGCTTTGCGTCGTACCTCGGAACGACAGCGCGGCCCCGCCCGGCCTTGCGTCGATCACGATGGCGGTCAATCAGGACTACACACGGGAAGCCGCGCGTGCTGTCTGGGGCATCGAAAAGCACCTCGCTCGCCACATGGCCGTCGCCTACGAGGAGGAATGCGTACGGTTCCGGCTGGCAGCCGGTCAGCGATCATGCCTCTCGGTTTTATATCCGCGCCTTCAATCGTCACGATCTACCGCGGTTCCGATGCCGCTCTACAGCACTGTGGAGGACGACGAGGGCCGCACGGTGCCGCTGCGCGCCACAATCCAGCGCAGCGGCGAAGGCGAGGGCATGCAAATTTCCGGCTCGGTCCGGCTGCGGCTGGGTGACGAAACCGCGAGCGGCTGCTGCCTTGGTCCGAAAATCACGGGCTCCGACTGTATCTGCCGTACACTGCGCGATCTCGGTGTCGTGGGGCGCTTACCCGCCGCCAACGGCTGGACCGAAAACATGGTCGGATCGCTCTCTGGCCCGGACATAATGCCGTTTAACCGTTTGGAAACATCCGCTTAAAGCCCGACTTCAGAGCCCTGTCCGTGGTCGATACCGCCTGGGCCGCAAAAGCCGTCGGCATCTGCGCCGCGGCGAAGGCCGCCATGGCGAGCGTCGGAAAAGCATCGGGCCGCCTGATCTCTATCGGCGATCCGATATTATGACGGCGCCGGATCGCCTCGGCCGCCATCAATCCGCTGACCACTGCGCCTTCGACGGTGACAACATCAACGAAAGTCCGGCAGTAGTCGCCGGCTATGAACAAGTTCGGTATCCCGCATGACGTGCGCGGCCGAAACTCCCAACTTCCGACCTGATTGACGAAAAGTTCTTCGCCAACATTGGTCTGCAAATGACAGCGGGCCACGTCCTTCACAGGATCGAATTGCAGGAATCGACTCAGCTCACGCAGCATAAGCTGTTCAATTTTCAGCTGTTCAGTTTTGGGTGGGACCTTCCCATACTCCACGAGCGTGTCGCAGTCAGACGCAATCACGTTAAGTTTGGTGGTATCGTCCACGCCTTGCCAAATTTGCGAGTTGTCCAGAAAGCTGAGATTATGTCTCGACTCCAGCAGGACGGTGATGCCCTTTGGGACGTTCGGAATGCGCCGGTTAAAGTAGACGTCGAGCGAAATCATCGCTTCGCACCGCAATCTTCGCACGTTGACCAGGTTCGGCGCCAGATCCAATACTTTTGGGCTGAGCAGGCTGTAGAGTGCCTGAAGCGGCACCGCGAGAATAACCTCGTTGTCTACGGGAAGGTTAGGCAGCGACGTCTCATCCACCTTCTCTGCCGTATCGATGGTGGGTGAAACATTGAGCTCGGAAAGCCGAAGGGCGGCGATGCGACCGTCCACCACCTCCAGGCCATTGACCCGAGTGAGCGTTCGGATCTCGAGTTTGCCGGCTTCTTTGCCCTTCGCTATCTTCTGCAGCCGCGATCCCCAAGGAATAAAGATCCCCGTTTCCGTGTTCTCGGCCAGCAGCCACATCATCGGGTCGGGCAGTCGTGCGCCGTATCTAATCAGCGACCTGTAGCTGCGCGCGGAACTCAAATAGCTCGGACTCGCGAATGCCTCGGCTAGGGTGCGTCCAGCGTTTTCGATCGCGCCTTGCGTGCTGTAGGGACGTGAGGCCAGGAACCCGTAAACGCTGGTCCTCTCGAGCAAATCATCCGGGCGGTTCGGCTGATCCGGCTGGCCCACGAGATCGGCCAGTGAAATCATAGAAATCAGCGTGTCCGACGGCGACTCCACCCCCGACATGATGTTACGCCAGTATGTCCAGGGAGAACCGACATTGGCGATTGACAGCGTGTTGCCAAATTCACCCGGCCTGAGGCAATGGACTTCCGGCTGCGGCACGAACTTCCTGCGCGCTCCGATCTCGTCCATGAAAGTCCAGAAATTGTGATACCAGTTGAGATACATATGATAGCAGTGTTCGTGCCAGTCGGTGCTTGCAGTGTCTTGATGCGCACCAAGCTTGCCGCCAAGAAAGGCATTCTGTTCGATCAAGGTTACGTTGTAGCCGCGCTCGAGCAGCCGATGTGCAGCCGACATCCCGGCGAGCCCTGCACCGACGACAATCACGTCTGGCATAATGTCCCCGTCTCTTGCACACTCTCGATATAAAATCCGCCGATTACCGGCGGCACGCAATAGCAGAAAGGACCATCAGCGATGACCCCGGGTTACGCGATCATGCTGCGGGTGTGTGGACATGTTCTGACCTCTGCCGCTGCCGCGTATGTCGATGCCGCTACGCGTTTCGCTGGACGCGCCCTTGCCGCCGGCGGGGCGCTGGCGACCAGCGCTGGCGAGGCAATCCAAGCGCCCTCGGACCAGCGCCAGGTCGGCCTCGAGAAGGCTGTCAGCACCGCCTACCAAGGCTATGTGGATGTAGCGAGGGTTACCGCCGCGCTGCCCAGCCGGTCGGCCCTGGTGTTTCTCAACGAGCTCGATAGGATGCGCGGCCCCAGAATGCCGCCACCGCCAGACTTGTCGTTCTAGTGATCCGGTGCCTCGGATGCATTCACCCAGAAGTCGAAGGCCAGTCGAAATCTGAGCCGGCGGAAATCTGACGGTCGAACTTTTTGACTAACATCCGGTCAACGACCGGTTTTTCTGTGGGAGCTACGGCTATGTCAGGTTCGAACTTCGCGAGGGGACCTTTTGCGGACAGTTCATTCGGCGGCCAAGCCACCGACCCATTCACCGCCGTGGCCGGGGCCATGCGCGACGCGTGGGGTCTTGGGATGTTTGCGTTGCGCGCGGCAGCACAACAGATGGGCGCGCCCGAGCGGATGTCCGGCGACACGTCTGCCGCTGGCAGCGGCAATCCATTCGCTACGGCCTGGGAAGCGATGCTAGGCGCCGCATCCCAGGCCGTCGGCGCGTCAGCCGTTGGGCAAGGTCCGATGTGCCGGACTGCCGACCTGCAGCCGCTGATGGCACGGGCGTCGGTGGTGGCGGCGTCCAGTGCTTTCAGTTACTGGCGGAAGCTTATGGAGGTATCCGCTCGGCATCAGGCAGGGTTTGTGGCGGCGGTGGGAGAGATGGCCGTCGGATCGGGCATCGCGGCGAATCAATCGATCCCCGACGAGCAGACACGACAGCTGACCGAGGCATTGCGCACCTATTTTCGCGAGGTCGGCGAAGTGGCAGTGCAAGAGGCACTGAGTCTGCAACTCGAACTTGAACATTTAGGCGAGGAACTAGCGCGCGCCGCCGCTCCTTCCGACCCGTCCGCTCCCTACCAGCGGCGATGGAAGGCAAAACAGTAGGAGATCGGCGGCATGGACGAGGTGTCGCAAACGATCGCGAAGCTTGGCTTCGATAACGAAATGGATACGTTGCGATACCGCATTGGACAATGGATCGCCGGCTGTGACTCCGAAGTCCGGGAGGCGTTGGCGTGGCAATTTCTTGGCGGGTCCAAGTATTTCCGGCCACTGACCATCTTCTCCTGTCATGCGGCGACAGAGACACATGATCGGAGGCTGCCGCTGCCGGATCGCGTGATGACCTCGGCTCTGGTGATCGAACTGTTCCATAACGTATCGCTGGTGATTGACGACATTGTCGACCGGTCCGATACGCGACGCGGCACGTGCCACGCTGCATGCCCGCTTCGGTGAGCTCGCCGCCTTGATGGTATCAGGGTACATCGTGGCCGACGGCTATCAGCAACTCGGCGATGATCTGCAGGGCGTTGCCCTGTTCTCCGAACTGCTCCGCCGCCTGGCGGTGGCGGAGTGCATGCAGTGGCGGCTGCGCCGCCAGCCGCTCGGTATCGAGGACTGGCGCCGTATCGCCGGCGAAGATACCGGCTCGATGTTCGAGGTTTGTGCTTGCCTCGGCGATCGCAGCGGGCGACTGCGCCGGTTCGGAGGTTTGCTCGGACTGCTCTACCATGGCTGCGATGACGTTGGCGATGTCCGCGGGGCAACCGCTCTTGGTGGTGGCGGTGAGGAGGATGTGCGGGACGGAATCCTGACGCTGCCGGCAGCCATCGCCATCCGCGATCCCGCGGTCGCCGCCCTTTTCTGCAAACCGGAGCCCAATTCGCAGGAGCTAGCGGAAATCGCCCATGCGTTTGCAGCGAGGCTCCCAGAAGCAGAATCTTATCTGGACGGCATAGCCGCCGAAGCGTGTGAGGAGGCGCGGCGCTTCTCCGTCAATCCCGCCCCTTTGCTCTCACTCGTCGAGCAGACACGCCGGCTGAGCGGTCGATAGCCAGCTATCGGCATGACGTCGCGGGTCAAGAAGACGTCGTGGCCGGAAGCTTACGCAGCATTGCCAGAATGGTCCGAGCCCTGGGCAGGTCTGGAGCAAAAAGCTTGTCCCCGAATTCCGCGCAAATCGGCGCAAGCAGAGCATAGGCCTGATCCGAACGTGGCGTGTTGGCCCACCGCTGCGCCCGGTCGGTGGCCGCCCGCAATCGATAGACCACTGCGCCGTTTCGATCTGCGCTTTCAAGTGCTCGATCGAAGGAGGCCTCGATTGCTTCCGCCGACGCCCCAGTCGCCTCGAGTGCCAGTGCACGTAGCCGCCACAACTGCGGCTCGACGTAATGCTGCTGGAGATCGCGCATTGACTGCTCGCACTCGACCAGCACACTCAGACATTCGTCCGCACGACCGTGTTCAAGCAGCACCTCCGCATGCCCGGCGAGGTAAACCGGCACCCAAAGAGCCGCAAGCGTCGCGCGACGCAAATCCAGGCCATATCGTATACGCCCGATGCCTGCCTCCAAGGCACCCGACTTCGCCTCAGCCCAACCCATCAGTGCTTCAGCGTGCCACCGCCAGTAGACGACGTTGTGACGCTCCATGATCCCAAACAACTGGCTGACGAGCTGTTTGGTGCGATCGACATCGCCGGTCGCCATCGCACCAAGCGCCGAGTGGTATAGCACGAAGACATGGCTAGCCGGTCGCTTTGTATCGATCGCCTCCCGCAGGGCCAATTCCTGAAGTTCCGCCGCCCGGTCCGCCTCGCCCAACTGGCGAAGCAGGGCGCTGGTTGCACATGCTATATGAGCCAGAATACTTACCGGGAGATCGCGGAACACAGAGTGGTCGGCTTGCATATCGATGCTTGCGAGCGCGAACTCGAACAGTTCGCGTGCGCCAGCAAGGTCGCCCCGGACCCACCGGTTGTAGGCCAGCAGATGATGCCCGGCTGAGGCTGCATTGGCGTTTTGTGCTGTGACTGGATGCTGCATATACCGCCTGCTGAGCGCTTCCGCCGCGTCGAGCTCCGAGCGCATCAGGCGGGTGGTCGCCAATCCCCATAGGACATAAAGTGCCACCTCACTCGCCGCCTTACCTTCTGTAAGCTGCGAAACCCTTCTGTAGTTCTCGTCGGTTGCAGCCGAGGTAAAGCCGGTCGTGGCAAGCAGCGGTGTGGCCAGCTTTAGACGAAGGTCGAGCTCGAGTGCGTCGCGCTCATCGGTCGCGGGCAAGTGCGCAAGCAGCTCAAGCGCGTGATTGAGATTGTTTCGTACTTCCGTGTAGGCCGAACGAACCATGGCGCGCTCAGCCGCCCGTGTCCGCCAGACGATTGAAAGCTCCGGTTGTGCCGCCTCGGCGTAATGATGAGCCAACAACTCGGGTTCTGCCGCGATCAGCTTGGCATGCCGGGTCTCGAGCACTGTCGCGATGCGGCTATGCAGTTCCGTTCGCCGGCTCCGCAGCATCAACTCATAGGCAGCGTCACGAACGAGCGCGTGGCTGAAGTTGTAGACGGCGTCTGGAGGCCTCCCCTGACAAGAGATCAGCTCCGCCTCGACGAGTTGCGCCAGGCCTTCGCGCAAGCGCTTATGTTTGAACCCGGTACAGGCCGCCAGCAGGCGATAGGAGAACTCCCGGCCAATCGCCGCCCCGGTCTGGGCGATGACTTTGGTCGGCGCCAGCCTGTCCAAGCGAGCCATGAGCGTATCATGCAACGTGGACGGCACAGCCACCGCCGGCCTGAACGCCGGGTCACCCTGGGCAGCAGCAACCCCTTCAGCGACCGCTTTGGTCAACTCCTGGACGAACAGCGGGACCCCGTCGGCCTTGTCCAGGATCCGAGCCTGCAGCTCAGGCGGGAGGATGCGTGCGCTATTCAGGAACCTCATCAGAGTCTCTGCGTCCGGCCGGTCCAGCCGCTCCAGCTTAAGCGTCAGGTGCGCCGCTGCGGGCCATGGAGCCACGAACTCCGGGCGGCAAGTGACGACGATGAAGAGACGCCGCGACGCCACGGACGCGATGACACGGCCCAGCAACTCCAGCGTCGTTGGATCGCTCCAATGGGCGTCTTCGACGATGATCAGGCGCCCACTGTCCCCACGGATGCTCGTAAGCACCCTTGCAAGTGCCGACAGTGTCTTTTCCTTGCGGCCCACCGCTTCCTGTTCGGACGGCGGATACGCCTTGGCTTCCCACGCCGGCAGTGCCAGCAGTTCGCCCAATTCCGCTTCAGCCACACCTGCGTCGCTCAGGATCGCAGTGAGTTTTGCGTGCCTCTCGGTCTCAGCGTCGTCTGCGTGGAAGCCGGCACTGCGCTCGATCCACGCTGTCACGGGATACAACGCACTGTTGATGTGATACGGCGAGCACTGCACGAACACAGCATCGGCGGCCTGCTCTGCGAGCCGCTGAGTGAAGGCCTGAACCAGGTGTGATTTGCCGATGCCCGGCTCTCCCTGGATCACAATGGCGCGACCGTACCCCCGGCGCGAGGACGTCCACAGCTCGACCAGCCGCGCCATCTCGGCGTCCCGTCCTACGAGATCCGCGTGCTCCCCGCCCCGCGCCGCAAACCTGCTTTCAGCTTGGGCTTCTCCTACCACGCGCCACACCGGCTCGGGCCTAGGAAAGCCTTTCAACTCGTGTAGTCCAAGGGCCTCGAGTTCGAATGCCTCGCCGAGAAGGTCCCTTGTCGTGCCTGAGATGACGACGCTGTCCGGCGGAGCTACGGTCTGCAGGCGGGCTGCCCGAGCCGGTATCTCACCCACCGCAGCGTCTACTCCCGAGGCGCTCTCAGCCATCAGGTCGCCAACGACCGCAAGGCCGGTGGCGATGCCGATGCGCGTTTGCAGCTGAGCATCTGCCCGGCCCTTCACCCGCCGAACCGCCTGGAGCAGACGCAATCCCGCGCGTACGGCACGTTCCGCCGCATCTTCCTTTGCCTGGGGATACCCGAAATAGGCGAGGATCCCATCGCCTTGATACCTCGCGATATAGCCATCGAAGGCACGCACGGCATGGGTCATCGCCTCCAGATAGGCGTGCAAGATGTCGCGCAACTCTTCCGGGTCGATGCGCGACGCGAGCACGGTGGAGTCCACTAGGTCGCACATCATCACCGTCATATTTCGCCGTTCGAGGGAGCCCGATGGTGCAGACCCCCTCGAGCCCGTGACTATCTTTGCCGCGCTCTGTCCGCGCAGCGACGCAGCAGCCGTCAGGATCTTTCGACGAGGACCCAGCGGAACGCCGAGCGACCGCAGATCGGCATCGGTCAGCTCGGGGAGCACGTCGAGACTGATCTCTTGCGTCAAAAATATCTCGCCGTATTTTCCGACACCAAGTCTCTCTAGCCAGGCGCCAATATCATCAGATGCGGTCATCACTTCTTGCGTGCCCCATGGCTCGAGCCAGTATGGCTGCTGAAATGTTCTACTCTCGTTAACGCTAGTCTATCGTAAATCTGCGCGCTACGCTCGACACGCGAATTAAGAGATAAGGACTTAGGGCAGCGGCCGATCGGCGATCTTGAGAAGCTGCTTCCCAAAATTTTCGCCAGTGAAGAGACGCATCAATGTAGCTGGAGCATTCTCCAGGCCGATCGCCACATCTTCTTTCTGTACCAGGCGGCCTTCCTGCCGCCAGCGACCGAGCGCCTCGATGGCTTCCGGAAAACGGGAAGCATAGTCGAGGACGATGAACCCCTCCATGCGTCCGCGCCGTGCGATGAGGTTGGGGTAATTTGCCGGTCCCGGTGGCGGCACGGCGTCGTTATACATGGATATGGCGCCGCACAGCACGATCCGCGCTTTGAGGTTGATCCGCGCGAGCACCTCATTCAGGACCGCCCCGCCGACATTGTCGAAGAAGACATCAATTCCATTGGGACAAAGCGCCGAAAGCCGCTCGCTGAGATTTTCACTTTTGTAGTCGATGGCGCCGTCGAAACCCGCTTCTTTGACCAGCCAGTCGCACTTGACCGCCCCCCCGGCGATACCAATGACACGGCAACCCTTGATCTCCGCGATCTGGCCAGCAACCGATCCCGTCCTGCCGGCCGCACCCGATACCACAACAGTGTCGCCGGGCTTGACCTGGCCAATGTCTGTTATCCCGAAATATGCAGTCGGGCCGGTGATGCCGAACAGGCTCAGTGCAAGGTTGGGCGCCAGGCCGGAGGGCAACTTGCGCATTGGCATGAAGCCCTGGCCATCGGTCGCGACGTAGTCCTGCCAGCCGAACGCTCCGAGAACGAGATCTCCCGGTTTGAAATCGGAATGTTGAGATTCGATGACCTGCCCAACCGCCGCGGCGCGCATCACGTCGCCCAGTGGAACCATGGGAATGTAGCTGTCGCGCGCCATCCAGCCGCGCTGCGTTGGGTCGAACGATAGCCATAGGTTCCGCACCAACACCTCTCCGTCCGCGGGCCGCGGAATAGGTGCCTCGTTCCAGCGAAATTCGCTCCCGGTCAGCGTACCGGTAGGGCGCGCTTGTAGAACCCACTGCCGATTCTTGCCCTCGGTCATCAAATCTCTCCTCACGCTAAAGACGATACTAGCTCGCTCAAGACCGTCCTGGCAAAAGCGGGTTCAGACGTCAGTATCCGGCAGGGTGTCCTGACCCCGAGGTTGGCTTTACTATAAGGGCGACGCAGCGAGCAAACAGGCCGCCGAGAACAAAAAGCCAGTGTTCAGAACCTGGGGTTCGGAACCTCCGGATCTACGGCGCGCGCGACGCGGCATAGGCCGCGACCGCGACCATCTCTTCTTCGCCTAGCTTGGCGACCACCGGTTGCATGAGCGCCGTCCACGATCCGGTGCGGCTGCCATGTTGAATATCGTATAGCTGCCGGAACAAATAGCTAGGCGAACGGCCTGCAAGCGCCGGCACCGGACCGAGACCTTTCAAATCCGGGCCGTGACAGATCCCGCACGGAATTGTCTTGCCCGAACCCCCGGTCGTGACAAGTGCCTCGCCGTATGCCAGGCTGCCCGGAGGAGCATAGGCCACGAATCCGGAGCGGGAATCGCGCAATTCCGTGCGCGAAACGTCTTCGGGCATTTCGATCACACGGTTCCCGATCGGCTCGCTTTCGCCGCTTCCGTCGGGGACCAGCATGAAGCCGAGGACGCGCGTTTTTGGCACTGTCGCGGCTTCCACCACCCTGATCCAGGGGCGCGGCTCTAGCGAGGAGAAGTATACGGCGGCGGCTTTGAGATCAGCCTCGGACACGCCGTTCGCAGTGGCAATCATCAACGTTGGCGGCACACTGGCAACCGAACTTTTTCTCATACCGTTTCGGAAATTGGCGACTTGCTGCACGATATAGTCAGCTGGGAGGCCGGCGAGGCTGGCGTTTTCGGGCCGGCCGAGCGCGTTCGGCAGATGGCAGAAACCACATGCGAACGCTCCCGGCTTGCTGCCATGCGCGACTGGCTCTGGCATCGGCGGATGGTCGTCAGGATACCAGTCCGGCACGTTGAACAGGTCGCGTAGTTGCGTCAGCGTGAAGCCAGCCGAGCTGCCGGGCACATGTCGCAGCGACCCGTCGTCCGGCGCGGGCTGCAGGCCCGGCGGGTTAACGGCATAAGCCCAAGAGGGCGGCTCTGCGCCTTGCACCGCCGCACCGGTCGCCAGAAATGCCGCGCTCGCCAGCACGGCGATAACCGATCTCATCGCTTCCACCCTTGCCTGCTGTGTTTGGCATCCCCGCAGCCAGCGTCGACAGATAGTTTCTACAGTGTTTCGCTGAACCGGTTGCGGCCGCGGTTATTTGATTCGTCCCATCGCCCGCAGCTTTTCTACGACATTCCCCATCAACCCGGTATACGGCTTTGCCGTCGCAAGATCTCGGATTTTGCCAAGTGAATTCCCGCACCATTTCGATCGTCACCGGTTCGGCCGGGTCGAACTGTGCTCCCTCGGTAACGAAGTACTGAACCCGAGCATAGCCTCCGGCGGTGGCAGCGATGATCTCGCCGTTCTGGTCGCATTCTTCACTGCACAGCCACGCCACCGCGGGGGAGACCAGTTCGGGCTTCATCCAGGGAGCAATGTCAGGCGGCAGCAGTGATTCGGTCATACGCGTATAGGCGGACGGAGAAATCGCGTTGCAGCGAATGTTATATTTCGCGCCCTCGTGCCGCAGCACGTTGATCAGGCCGACAACTGCCATTTTGGCCGCGCCGTAATTGGCCTGGCCGAAGTTGCCCACAGTGCCTGAACCGGACGTTGTAACCACGACCCGCCCATAGGATTGCTTGCGCATGATCGGCCACGCCGCTTTGACGCAATAGACGGTGCCGAAATGATGCACCTGGTTGACGAACTCGTAGTCCGCCATATCCATGTTGTTGAACGCTTTGTCACGCAGAATGCCGGCGTTGCAAACCAGGATATCCAGCCGGCCCCATGTACCGACAGCCGTATCGATGATGCTTTGCGCGGCCTCCACCTCGGCGACCGACGCGTAGCTGGCCACCGCGTGACCGCCGGCCGCCCTGATCTCCGCGACCACCTGATCCGCGGCCGCATGAGCACCTCCGGTGCCGTCAACCGCTCCGCCCGGATCGTTCACCACCACCTTGGCGCCCCGCGAGGCCAGCAGCAGCGCGTGCTGGCGTCCTAATCCCGCGCCAGCCCCGGTGACGACAGCGACCCGGTCATCAAAACGAACATCCATTTATCTTATTCTCCTCTGAGGGCATTCCGCACGAACGTTCCGCCGGAGGCGATGGCACGTCCTCCCGCGGACAGCATCGGGAAAAAGATGTGCCAGATGTGGATCATTTCGGGCCAGATTTGCAGATCGACAAGGACGTCTGCCGCGCCGGCTTTTCTTGCCAGGACGATGGAATCGTCCAACAACGTTTCGGCTGCACCGACCTGGATCAGCAACGGCGGCAACCCTCGCAGGTCGCCATAGATTGGCGCCGCGTGCGGATGCCGCGGATTGGCGCCGCCCAGGTACCATTGCGCCATCATCTGAATAGTTTCCTTCTGAACCGTCGGATCCGCCGCAGCCCGATCGGTGAACGACTCACCGAGCGCCTCCATGTCCACCCAGGGCGAGATGCACCATCCGCACGCCGGCAACGGCAGACCAGCCTCCCGGATCGCCAGCAGGGCGCCGACCACTAAGCCACCGCCAGCACTGTCGCCGGCCAACGCGACGCGGCTCGGTTTGAGGCCACTGTCCAGCAGATAGCGGTAGGCAGCGACCGTATCCTCCACCGGCGCCGGGAACGGATGCTCCGGCGCCAGCCGGTAATCGATCGCCAGGGTGCGACTGCCCGACGCGCGGCCGACCTCCGCCACCAGATGCCGGTGGCTGTCCAGCGAGCAGATCACGTAGCCACCGCCGTGCAGGTAAAGAATAGCATTGGAGGGATCGGCATCGCGCGTCGACGTCCATTCGGCACGCACTCCGTTCGCGGTGACGGGCTGCACGGACACGTCTGACGGCAGGGGGAAGGCTTTGGCTCGCGCATCCGCGTCCAGACGCATTTGGGCGATTTCCGTTGCCCGCGGCCGCGCCGCAATCAGGGCTCGGATTTCAGCGATCTCACGGTCGGCCATGACTATCCTTTCAGTTCGTCGGCAATGGCAATGATGTCGCGGGTGCGGACAACTCGCGTGTCCCACACCCGGTCGAACTCGGCGATCAACGCCCGGATCTCCGGGCTGGTGCTGATCGCCTGCACTTCCTCAAGTGTGTTAAATCGATAGAGAGCGGTGTGCACGGAAGGATCGATCGTGCTCCAGCCACGCATCGCCGCCTGGGCGTTGAACGCTTTCAGTGCATCGGGCAAATGTTCCGTTCGATACCAATGATCAAAAGCTGTCCGGTCTTCCGGATCAGCAACGACTGCGCGGACGACGAAGTAGGCGGTCACTTCGCTGCCGCATATTTGCCGGTGAGTTGTGGCGTCGGTCCTTCCTCGCCTTTCTTCTGCCGGTCGAGCCGTGTCTCCCGTGACCACGTCCGTTTGAGATCGTCGCGAATGTTGAAGTGCAATCGTCCGAGACCGTGCGTTTCCAGCTCCACCACATCGCCATCCATGAAGCTGGAAAGGCCGCGATGGTTCGTACCCGTGGCCAGGATATCGCCAGGCTCGAGTGTATGGATGGATGTCACCCACTCGATGCACCGAGCAATATTGTGCGCCATGTCGTCGGTATTGAACGACTGTTTCAGCTCCCCGTTTACCCACAGCTTGATCGCCAGATTCTGCGGGTCCGCGACCTCATCCTTGGTGACCAGGTACGGACCGATCGGCGCAAAGGTGTCGCGCGACTTCATCTGGAAGAACACATTTCCGGCCGGCGGCAACCCCCGGGCGGATCCATCGATAAAGTTGATGTAGCCAAACACATGGTCCATCGCCTGAGCTGCGGGCACATGGCTCGCGCGCTTGCCGATGACCACGGCCATTTCGGCCTCGCCCTCGAAGATCGTTGCCGGTGCATCAGGCAGCACCATCGTGTCACCTGGCCCGATGATCGCCGATGCCGCCTTATGAAAGGCGTTGAGCGGTGCGGGCTTCGGCAGTGTGCCGTTCTCCATGTAGTTGACCGCCATGCAGACGATGTTGCCGGGCTTGGGAAGCGGCGACCGTATACGCACGTTTTCCAATGCCGTACCGGTGCCGATCGCCGCCGCGGCTTCCAGCGCCGAGCGATAGTCGCCGAAGCGCGCGATCAGGCTGCTGATCAGATCGCCCGGTCCGACATGCGGAATGTCCCCCACCACGGCCGAGACATCGTGGATGTGATGGCCTTTGACCACGCCCAACCTGAAGTCGTCAAAATAGGCTAGCTTCATGGCGGTTCCTCCCACGGGAATGCTCTTGTCACTTCAGGCTAGCCCAAGGTTGCGGCCACGGCCACTCCCCGCCAAGCTGCCCCGGCTTGCCATCGCGGAGAAAACGCCTATGCCCGACCTGATCGAGACCGTTGAAGACGGCGTCGCCATCCTGACCCTCAACCGGCCCGAGAACCTGAACGCGCTGTCCGACGAGATCCGCCTCGGCCTGTTGGAATCGATTTCCCGTTTAGGCGCCGACAACGCTGTCGGTTGCATCGTGCTGACCGGCGCGGGGCGAGGCTTCTGTGCCGGCGGCGACGTCAAGACCATGGGCAGCCGTTCCGCCAAGGTCTTCGAAGAACGCGCCGCCGGCATCCAGCAATCCGGCCGCGTCCCGATGTTGATGCACACCACGCCGAAGCCGATCATCGGCATGATCAACGGAGTTGCCGTGGGCGCGGGACTGAGCATGGCGGCGGCGTGCGATTTGCGTGTGGCGGGGCGGTCAGCCCGTTTCGGGACCGGATTCATCAAGATTGGACTTTCCGGCGACTGGGGCGGCACCTGGACGTTGACCCGGCTGATCGGCACGGCGAAGGCCCGTGAACTATTCTTTACTGGCGACATGATCGACGCCGAGGAGGCACTGCTGATCGGACTGGTGAACCGGGTCACCGAGGATACGGATCTGTTGGCGACCACCATGGCCCTGGCCCACCGAATAGCCGCAATGCCGCATGTGGCCCTGGGCTACACGAAGAAAAATCTGGCCGCGGCGGAGACCGGCGATTTTGCCACTTCCCTTGACATGGAAGCATTCAACCAGGCGCGCTGCTCGCAGATGGAGGACCACCGCGAAGCCGTCCAGGCGTTCAAGGAAAAGCGCAAGCCCGTGTTCACGGGACGCTGATCGCGATGCGCGTCCTCAACACGCTGCCGCAGGCCGATTTGCGCTTGACCGCTGCCTCGGCCATCGCATCCGAAGCGGCCGGCTACGACGGCCTGCTGACGATGGAGAACAAGCACGATCCCTTCCTTGCGCACGCGATCGCCGCGGTGAGCACGGAACGGATGGAACTCGGAACGTCCGTCGCGATCGCCTTTCCCCGCAGTCCGATGGTTGTGGCGAACGCATGCTGGGACCTGCAGATCGCGTCGCGCGGCCGGTTCGTGCTGGGTATCGGACCGCAAATCCGCCCTCACAACGAAAAGCGCTTCAGTGTGCCCTGGACCGCTCCGGCGCCTCGGCTACGCGAATACGTGCAGGCCCTACGGGCGATCTGGACCACATGGGAAACCGACGAAAAGCTGGACTTTCGAGGCAAGCATTACACCTTTACGCTGATGCCGCCCTACTTCATGCCACCCTCCACCGGCGAGAAAATGGTGCCGATCACGCTGGCGGCGGTCGGCGAACATTCGTTGCGACTGGCCGGCGAAGTCGCCGACGGCGTCCGCCTGCACGGCTTTTGTACCCGCCGCTATATCGAGGAAACGATCCTCCCCCGCGTCCATGATGGCATGGCCCGCGCCGGGCGGGACCGCGAACACTTCGAAATCACCGGCGGCGGTTTCGTCGCCACGGGCAAGGACGAGGAAGCGACCGCGAAAGCCTTCGAGATCGTGCGTGGCCGCGTGGCATTCTACGGCTCCACACCCGGCTATTGGGGCGTGCTGGAATTGCACGGACATGGCGACTTGGGCCGCGAACTTAATGCGATGTCCAAAGCCGGAAAGTGGAACGAGATGGCGAGCCGAGTGCCGGACGATGTCGTGCACCTGTTTGCGGCTGTCGGTACCCATAGGGAGATTACACGCAAGATCGCGGACCGCTTCGGCGGTGTCAGTGACGCCCTCAACCTGCGGGCCGATTCCTCATCCGCCGGCGGCGACGTGCCACCCGACGTGATCAAGGAGATCAAGAGTATCCCGACGCAGTTCAAAGGTTACAAAACCGCGTGGTGATCGCACCCTTACTGCCAGCCGCCGCTGACCGAGGGTCTGGGTAGCGTAACTGAGCAGCCGTCAGGCCGCTGGCGGCACGCCGTACGGGGTGGAACGGAAGATCGCCACTTCCGCTTCCGTCATGTCGGCCGCGATGTCTCCGAACAGCGGCGTGCTAAGGTAGCGCTCGCCAGTGTCGGGCAGCATGCACAGGATGTTGGCTCCCGGCTTGGCGGTGGCGGCCACCCGCAGGGCGGCGGCGAAGGTGGCGCCGGAGGTGATGCCGACAAAGATTCCTTCCTTGGTCGCCAGGTGGCGACTGCAGGTCATCGCTTCGGTGCCGGTGACGGTAAGCAACTGGTGGACCAGCTTCAACGCCATTGCGTCGCCGGTGATTTTCGGAATAAAATCAGGTGCCCAGCCCTGCATCGGGTGCGGTTTCCACGCGGGATGCCTGCCATCCGGCGTGCCGTTGGCGTGGCGCGCCTGCGCCGCCCCGCTGGCCAACATCGCCGCCCCCTCCGGCTCGGCGACGACAATTCGGGTGGCCGGGGATTCGCGGGCCAGCACTCGGGCTACACCCAGCAACGTCCCGCCGGTTCCGTAGCCGGTGACCCAGTAATCCAGCGCCTCGCCGGCGAAATCCGCCAGGATCTCGCGTGCGGTGGTGCGCTCGTGGACCGCTGGATTGGCGTCGTTCTCGAACTGACGGGTCAGGAACCAACCGTGTGCCGCGGCGAGTTCAATGCTCTTGTCGAGCATACCAGTGGCCCCTAGGGCGCTCGGCGTCAGGTACCACCTTGGCGCCTAGGAACCGCATCATTCTGCGCCGTTCAATGCTGAAGCTCTCTGCCATGGTAACGACCAGCGGGTAGCCTTTCTCCGCGCACACCATGGCCAACCCGATGCCAGTATTGCCGCTGGTCGCCTCGATGACGGTCTGCCCCGGCTTGAGTTCACCCGACTTCTCCGCCGCCTCAATGACGCCGAGTGCGAGCCGGTCCTTGACCGAGCCGAGGGGATTGAACGCCTCAATCTTGACCCACAGGTTCACCCCAGGTGGGCCGAGACGATTGATGCGCACCACCGGCGTGTTGCCGATAGTGCCGAGGATGCTGTCATAGCGCGCCATGGGGATTTTCCTCTGCTTATTGCAAGACCATATCCCCACGCCGGCCGCAACGCCACGCTGCCGCGTGCGGCGAGGCACATGAGCCCAGCTCGTAGCCGCCGCTTATCCGGCCGGTCGCAAGTCTCAGGCTGGATGGAAACCCCATTCGAGCCGGTACCCCTTCACTTGCAGGATACCGAGACCGGTCAGGCGGATTTTGTCTCCTTGCTTCAGATGCCGGGTGGTCAGTGTCACTAGATCGCCCATCACAGCTTTGGCCACCGTCTTCGAGAGGTCAGGGCTTTCGGCCAGTTCTGCGGCGATCTGCTTGAGGGTGTGGTGACCTGCTGCACCGTCTTCAAGGAGCCGACTTTTTCGCGGGCTAGTTTGACTGGGCCTCGAAATGTAATCAAGCCATGCCGAGCCGCGCGCCGAGCGGCAAATCCGCAGCCCGAGATCGGCGAGCAGTCTTAGGCGACGTGGGCGTGTCGTGAATTCCCCATGGGTCACGTAATTCCGGGTGCGACGCAACCCTGCAAAATCGACAAAACTTGATCTAGGTCAATGCAACCCGAGCGGTGTTGCCTTTGATTGCAGGCACCAGCGAACTCGGCTGATTGGACTATTGGTTGATGCCGGCGTCTGTGACCAAATAATCAAGTTATGCAGTCCGCTTTGCTCGTTGCGAGCGTCCCTTCGCCGCCGCCGCGTGGCGCCCACAATCACCGGGTAAAAAGAAGGAGGAAAGTCAATGCAACAACGCAGATGCATCTTGGCCGGCTGCGCGCTGATCACCGTCACGAGCTTTGGCGCTGCGGCAATGGCCGCTGATCTGCCGAGAGAAGGGACGTTCAGCGGGACGTATGCCGGTGGTGGTACGTTTAGGACTTATCCGGTCGGGAAAGAGCGGGTGCTAGGTACATTCGAGGCGAACAGTTTTACGATAGGCAAAGGGTTCCTTGACCACATGACTTGGCATTGCGTCGGCACAATGAGCATTATCACCGGCGCGGGGCACTTTAATGGCTACTGCGTGGTGACCGACCCCACGGGAGATCAAATCGTCGCCGATATCGCCAGCGATGGGATATATCCAACCAACTCCAAGAGCATCCCCGCAAAGGGTGCGTTTACGACAGGCACCGGAAAGTATGCCCGTATCAGCGGCACTTTGACGAACCTACTGCATGATCCAGAGTTCCGGGCTGCGGAGGAGGGAATTTTGACCTTGTATGGAGATTTTCAGGCCAATTACAAACTCCCTGACCTCTTGAAAGTACAGTGGTATCTTCGAGAGCCGAGAACCGGGATTGGTATCAGAAACCCGTAGGGAGGAAAGTCCCATGAAAACGCGTTTGCTTGTGGCTATGACAGGCTTATTGGCGATCGGTCTAGCCGTACCCACCGCCGCTCAACGACCGACGACCTGTGATGGTCCGCAGGATGCCTGCCAGCAGATCATAAGGTCGTTTGAGCAGTTCGTGACCGCGTCAGCAATAAAGACGTTGCGGGCGCTGTCGTGGGGTTTAGCGAGGACGCCGTTCTTGTTGGGGAAGGGCCGATGCTTTCCGGCAAAGAGGCGATCCGGAAGAACTACAGTGACGGCTTTAAGGCTGGATTTACTGACAACGTTAGCCCAATCGATCAAGTACATGTTGCTGATAACATGGCGTGGGCCGTGGGGTCATATAGTGTCACCGGGCCGGGTCCGAACAATTCCACTCAGAACTACCACGGCAATTGGGGAGCGGTTTATGTGAATGATGGCGGAACTTGGAAGGTTCGTATGCGGACCTATAATTCGATCGAGACTCCCGGTTAAGCCAACACGATCTCATCGTCACCCAAGCGGATTACTCCTATCCGAACCGGGCTGACCACTGGGTCGGGGCGGTCAGCTTGGATTGGACGACCATTGCGCCCCCATCGCTTCCCCCGGCATTACCGCGCTGGACGAATACAACCGCACCCGGCGGCCCGTTGCTCTACGTATTTGTCTCTATCCGGTTGGTGAAGGCAGGGACCACCACGCGCCAAAGCTGAGCTTGCTCCAGACGATCGGCCAGGATCACAATCAGCCGTCCCAATCCCGGTAGGGATCGGTGGGGGAAGTCTGGAATGAGGTACGAATTTTGGACGAGGTTTGCACGCGGCGCCTGGGCGGGCTGTCGCTGTTTCAGCATACGATCGATACCTTGGTCGGTGGTCTCGGCTGTCTGTGCCGAACGTCCTAGCCGCCGCTAAGATCGTACAGGGCTGCCGCGTGCTCGATATTGCGTCCGGGACAGGCGAGGCTGCCTTGATGGCTATCCAAATCGTGGGCAACACGGGCTTTGTCGTTGGCGCCGACATTTCGCTGGAGATGGTTCGAAGTGCGCGCCTCAGATTGAACGAAGCACTGTATTGGCCTGTCAACGCCGACGGCCAAGCGCTGCCGTTCAAGGATGCTGCGTTCGATGCCGTCGTGTGTCAGCTTGGCCTACAGTTCTTTCCCAACCCCGCTGTCGGTCTCAAGGAATTCCGGCGTGTCGTCCGATCAGGCGGGACGGTAGCGGTTTGCGTCAACGCCACGTCAGACCGCTTACCCATGTGGGGAAACCTAGCCGATGCGATGGATCGATTTCTTACGCAAGAACAACGCAACGCCCTCGCGATGTCATGGTCCCTTGCCGATCCAATGCTGCTGGAAGCGACTGTTCAGCGACGCGGGCTTCCAAGACATCCGTTTGGAACGGGTCAGGCGTGAAGACACCATCGATAGCTTCGATGACTATATGGGCGCCGATCGAAGAAGGGGTTGGGCAAATCCCGCAGGCGTACTATGCCCTTGACGGGTCAAATCGCAGCGCCGTACGTGAGGAGGTCCATGCACGTCTAGCCCAATACGAATCCGCCGACGGCAAACTCACGATGGGGGTCGAGATGTTAATCGGTAGTGGGCGGGCATAGCCTGGGAAGGACTGATCGGGCGCATCGAGGTCTCAATGTTTCCGCCAACACGTGTGTCTGGGCGACCACGTTGCTCTGGATCATGAGATGGTGGGCACCTATCTGTATCAATCAAAATTAACCACACGCATCGCGGTGTGGTGGCCCATCGAGCGAGGCCGACGGGCCACGTCCAGTCAGGGGCTGACGTGACCAATGAATTTCCCCGCCGGCCGTGTTCCCCATTGTGACCGAAGTCCCTCTCGGCCGAGACAAGGTTGCCGCTGTTGGGCGCGTTCAATCGGTCGGTGTCAACCCAGGTACTCCTGCACCGCTAGGGATCAGCTCAGTCGTCGTACACAGGACCTCTTAAGCAGGTTTGAGCCTGCGTACAAGCAAGAAGGCTAGGAGTAAGGCCGGTTTCAGCGCCAATACATTGCGCTAGGCACGAGTATTAACGGCACCTATCCATGAGTTCGGTACATTCGGCTTGTATGGCAATGCGTTGGCCAAGCCAGCCTAACCTTGCACAACTTTGTGTTATCCGACTTCCTTCTCGGCGGCCATCATAGCCGCGAGGCGATCGGATCAACATCGCCGCGTGATCCTGCGAAAAATACCCGCATACAAAGCGCTCATCACCGTTTTGATCGATGGCGACAATGGCCCATGTATTTGGAAGTACACTTCGCTCTCGCTTCATTTGGTAATCGATCATGAACCGGCTCATATGAATGCAATGCGTGTACGGCTGCACCCGCCTGTACGTTGTAGCGAAGGCGCCCGGTAAATTGCGCTCGTTCCTTATAGGAAAGAAGGCGTGGTGATCAACGTAGTCGTCTCCGGCATCGATCCGGCTGAACTGGCCGATGATCTTCTCTTTGTCCCCGGCATAGACATCATCCGCGCAGACCAGACCAAGTGTCTCGCGGAACCAGCGGACGGTCTCCTTTATAGCCATTGAGTTCCATCAGGCGGACGCTTGCCGCCGCCGGGCTCATCGATGGTTTCGATGCCCGACGCACCCGGCAGATTCGAGATCGTGGCAAGGTCGTCCTCGTTGCTCACAACTCAATTGATAAAGGCTGAGGAGTGGATGGTATTCGCGTAAGTTCAGAATCCTTCAGTCCTGCAAGGAAGCGCGTCGGCTATCGAACGAGGGCTTCCTCGTGTTAGTCCCGCAACCGTCATATACTGGGCCTTCCCCGATGAACCCATTTTGGAGCGACCAGGCGCGTGAGCTTTCGCCCTATGTGCCTGGCGAGCAGCCTCGCATCGCCAATCTGGTGAAGCTCAACACCAACGAGAGCCCGTTCGGCCCTTCGCCGCTCGCGCTGGAAGCGATGCGAGCCGTCGCCACCGATACTCTGCGGCTCTATCCCGATCCCGAAGCGACGGAACTGCGCGAGGCGCTCGCCGCCCATCACGGCGTGAAGCCCGATCAGGTGTTCGTCGGCAATGGTTCCGACGAAGTGCTCGCGCATGCTTTCGTCGCGTTGTTGAAGCAGCCGAAGCCGCTGCTGTTTCCGGACGTTACCTACGCCTTTTATCCCGTGTGGGCGCAATTGTTCGGCCTCGCCTGCGAGACCGTGCCGCTGGACGGCGAAATGCGTGTCAGGGTCGAGGATTATCGGCGCGAGGTGGGGTCGATTGTCATCGCCAATCCCAACACGCCAACGGGCGTCGCGCTGCCGCGCGCGGAGATCGCCCGACTGCTCGAACAGCGTCCCGGCATGCCAGTGCTGATCGACGAGGCCTACGTCGATTTCGGCGGCGAGAGCGCGGTTCCGCTGATCGCCAATCACCCGAACCTGCTGATGGTGCAGACGATGTCGAAGTCGCGCGCTCTGGCCGGCTTGCGTGTCGGCTATGCGCTCGGCGACGCGGGGCTAATCGAGGCGCTGCGTCGCGTCAAAGACAGCTTCAATTCTTACCCGCTCGGCTGCATCGCCCAGGCGGGCGCAACGGCTTCGGTTCGCGACGAAGCCTATTTCCGCGAGAGCTGCGCTAGGGTCGTCGCGGGACGCGAAGCAATGACCCAAGAGCTGATCAGGCTCGGCTTCGCCGTTCTGCCTTCCAGCGCGAATTTCGTCTTCGCCAGCCATCCGGCGCGGGGCGGCCGGGAATTCGCGCTGGCACTACGCGAACGCGGGGTGCTGGTTCGGCATTTCAGCAAGCCACGCACGGCGCCCTATTTGCGCATCACCGTCGGAACAGAAGACGAGACCCGACGCCTAATCGCGGCGGCGGTGGATATCTTGGGCGATTGAGATGGCGGTCACACGCCGCGCACGGCGCGGTCGCCTTGCATCGAACTCGCGTCTATCGGACGATCCCTCGTAGATGCGTAGATGTTGTGGCATGTTGCGGTCTCCATTCAGGTAAACTGCAGATGCAGCGCCGCGATGCCGGAAGGCGAAGCGCCATACAGATTAAGCACATCTGCGGCACCGCCAGCAGCATCCTGGATCGTCAGCACCGTGTGGTCGCCCGCGGCGGTCAACGTGGCCGAACTGCCGGCGCTGTAGCCGACAAGGTCCAACGCGAGAGCGCTCCAGTCCCCACCTACGAAGGTGCCCCCGGCGGTGTGACCGTAGCGGATGTCATCCGGCCCATCGGTAGTCCCTGTCCCGGCCTGGCCGTGGGTGACAACGATAGTGGTCAGCGGCGTCATGAACGTCATCGTGTCATCGATCGAGATGTCCGCGTGGCCCGACCCGAACTGCACAATGTCGGAGCCTCGGTCAGTGGCGAGGGCAAAGTCGACTGGCTCGGCGGTGTTGTGCGCTGTGATCGTGATGGTGGCCGAACCGCTGCCGAGCACGAGCGCGTTGTGACCGTCCACCAGTGAGATGTTCGTGGTCCCGCTTCCGGCAGTAATCGTGCCGGAGCATTCCTGAAGTTCCACCGTATTGTCGCCGCTGCCGAGCGCGATACCGACGGTCGTGAGGTCGGGCGCCGTGTTGAAACTCCAGCCGACCGGGACAGGCGTGTTTGGGGCCCCAGACGGCTGGGCTATATCGCCAGCGTAGTCGGAGAAAACATCAGGCTGGACATTGATGGTGTTATTCCCATTGCCCACTCCAATGTGAAAGTGGTTGGACCAGCTATATTCGTTGCTGAGATAGTTCACTGAGATCGTGTTGTTGCCATTGCCGACATCGATTGCGCCTCGCTTGGCGCTGGTGACGGTAATGTTGTGGGAAGTGTTATCCCCCGCCGCCGCGATCCAGGTGTCGACGAAGCCCGTCACGTTCAGCGTGTTCGTGTCGAGCTCGGTGAGTTCGATATCCTTTACGCTATTCCATATATAATTCAGCGTGAAGTCTTCCTGGGAGTCTCTGCGCCGATCCGGAGCTGGAAGCAGTTACCAGACTCATCGGCAGACCCACCACAAAATCTACTATGCCGAAATTAATATTATAGATCCTGGTCGACTGGTTGAGACCGTCGGCTGGCAAGTCGTATGCCTGCCAGGCCGACATTCCGACCCAGGAGGCGTCCCACGCTTGGCCGGTAATCTGGCCAGGAGCCGTTGCGGCGAAGCCAAATCGGATAACGGTCATGATGAACCCTCGGCCACAATGCGTTTCAGAGACGCCGGCTGCGAGGTATTGCAGTCGGCTACGAATTAATGTCGCAGCGACGAAGAGATAGCAGCAAGCATGATCGCCAGACAAACCTCAAATTATTTCCACCGAAACAGTCTGTATTTGTATGGCGCTGGTAACCTGAAGTTACGAGAAGAACCGCCCCCACCAGCGGCAAAAGATCGTGGCGCGGACCCGCGACGAACAGCGCTCTTGCGGCTGCCACGACGCCGTACGCCTCCGGACATTCGGGGGACGGCACAGGGACCCGAGGTGGCGGACCGCATTGACCTGTAGAAGCGCATGGTCGTAAGCAAATCCTCCCTTTGCAAACGACGGAAGCTTCGAGCATTGTAGCGACGGTACCCATTTGCGTGGATACCCATGATGGAAGGTCAGAACGACAACGAAGTGGCGCCTGATCGTGCCCTGAAACTGAGAGCCTTCTTCGCCCGCTATGCCGCCTGGTCGAAAAGCCGCAAAGCGGCGGCTTGGCATCTCCGAACGGTTCGTGACCCATGCGAGCTTCATCGCCTGCACCACGCCGGGATGGGGCGATTGCTCCTGCCCGGTCAGCGGTGTTCGCAAGCGGCGGATGGGAGAGGGTGAGAACCGTGCGATTGGACACCGGGCGGGGTCCGCCGGGAAAAGTCCATTCATGCCGTTGGGAATGGCGGACAGCGGCTCTTTCTGTTGCCACGACTAGAACTGGTGGTCGCGATCACCGCCGGCAACTACGATGATCCGAACCAAGGGCGGCCGCCGATGGTAGTGCTTCGGGATCTGATACTGCCCGCTCTGCAGACGAAGTGACGCGGGTCGATAGAGATGGGGGAGTGCACTACCGGATGGTCCGAAATTCTTTAAAATCATACCCCAGTAAAACTCTCCGTTGGACCGAAAGTCTACCCTCGCTTCCATCCCAGCCAGTCGATCACCCCCTGACCCATCACCGTCTCCAGGTCCTTGCCCTTCAGCCAGGGCAATTCCTCGGTGAAGAACGTTACGCATTGGCGATAGCTGCACGGCATCCGCGTGAGGTCCGTCCCCCAGAAAAACCGGCCGGGACCGAATGCATCGAAAATTCGCTGCAATCCGTCCTGAATATCCCTGAACGGATATGCCTCCTTTGAGTAACCAGGCGCCCCCGTCGCCTTGATCGCCACGTTCGGCAGCTTCGCCAGAGGCAGCAGGTCGTCCAGTGTTGCAAACGCCGCCTGACCCTGCGACGACCGCACCAGTCCAAGATGATCGACGATCAGTTTCAAACGTGGGTGCCGCTCGGCGATTTGCTTGAACAGCGGCAGAAAACGCCAGGCCATAGTGGCGACCGGCGTGCCGGCCTTCTCCGCCGCCGGCCATAGCCAATCCATCGTGCCATCCTGGTGCCAGGTCTCCTGTCCCTCCCGAGTCAGTGACCAACGCAGACCCAACATGCCAGGCTGCCGCTTCCAGGTCTCGATCCGCTTGCGCTGAGACGGATCGTCGAGCGGGAACCAGCCCAAAATACTGAATTTATCAGGATACTGCTTCGCCGCCTCGATCGCCATCTCGTTGGATTTCGGATCCCAGCTTGGGGGATGCAGCACGGCACCGTCGACCCCAGCCTGACCCATCTCCAGCAGAAGTTCCTGAGCTGTAAACAGCGATGTCTGGCGATGCTGCCCGCTGGGCTTGCCGCTGCCCCAGATGTGCACCTGCGCGTCGATGATCACCATGGACACGTCCTCCTTCCCATTTCCACGGATGCTGGCCCCTTGCCCGCCGGGATGCAACCGGGTCAAACAGGGGCGGCAACTAGGAGCGCGCACGGTGCTGGATCGGGTCATGCTGACGAACGACGACGGGATCGATGCCCCCGGCATGGGTGTTATGGAGGAAATCGCCGGCCAAATCGCCCGCGAGGTGTGGGTCGTCGCACCCGAACACGATCAGAGCGGCCAGTCCCACGCCATCAGCCTGCATCACGCGCTGCGCCTCACCGAACGAGGCCCGCGCCGCTTCGGCGTCACCGGCACCCCCGGCGACTGTGCCGCCATGGGCCTCTGCCACATCATGAAGGACGCCCCACCGCAACTTGTGCTGTCCGGCGTCAATCGTGGCCTGAACCTCGGCATGGAAACGGTCTTCTCCGGCACCGTTGGCGGCGCCATGACCGCGATGATGCTGGGCGTGCCTGCGTTGGCCCTAAGCCAGGCGTTCACGCAACCGCGACGCGGTCCCGTGGGATACCGCCCGCACACTCGGCGCCGAAACGATCCGCCGGCTGTGGGCGGTGGGCTGGGGGAAAAGCGCGGTTCTGAACATCAATTTCCCGCCGATCCCAGCAGCCGAAGCCGGCCCCATGACCCTGGCCCGCCAGGGCGAGGGCGCCGTCGCTGGCATGCACGTGGATACCCGCGTCGATCCACGCGGGATGTCTTACTACTGGCTCAATTTCCGGCGTGGCGAAATCGAGCAGGGGCCGGAGAGCGATTACCGCGCCATGCGCGCAGGCAAGATCGTTGTGACACCGTTGCGGTACGACCGGACCGACGACGAGGCCTACACCGAACTGGCGGCGCATCTGCCGCGATTTGGCGCCTGATCCGGCTACAACCCTCCCGTCACGTCGATCGTCAGTCCCGTAACAAAATCCGCGTCGGACGAAGCCAGGAAGCAGATCACCTTCGCCTGATCCGACGCCTCCGCCACACGCCGCAACGGCGTAGTCTGAATTTGCTCCGCCTGCGCCTCCGGCGAGCGTTGATTCCAATGTGGCCTGATCCGTTCAGTCAGCGTCAGGCTCGGAGCGATCGCATTAATGTTGATCCCGAACGGCCCCAGTTCGAACGACAGTTTCCGCGTGAGTGCGATGATCCCGCCCTTCGCCGCCGCGTAGGCGCTCCCGCTGGCAACACTCATGCCGCGGCCGGCGATCGACGCCAAATTAACGATCTTGCCCGATTTCTGCCGTTTCATGATCGGCACGACCGCATGAGTGAATAGAAAAGTTCCATCCAGATTGAATTTTATGATGCGCTGCCAGTCATCCAATGAGTGCTCCTCGACCAACGCCGACGGTTTGGAAATGATCGTGCTGCCGCCAACCGCATTGACCAGTATATCGATCCGGCCAAATTCGCCGACCACACCGTCCACAACGGCGTCCACCTAGCCCTTGATCCAGCGCATCGCACAACCGCCCGTGCGCTCGCGCACCCAACGCCTGGACCGCCGTCTCCAGCCGCTCCGGATGGTTATCCACGCAGACCACCACTGCACCTTCGCGCGCCATGATGTCCGCAGTCGCTCGACCGATCCCGTTCGCCGCCGCCGTGATCAGCGCGACTTTGTCCGCGAAGCGCATCGTTTGTTTCCTCCCTTCAATTCAGCCGAGCGGCCTGTGCCATAACCTCGATCGCTTCAGGTTGCCGAGACCGGACGGTCACGCTGGTCGCGCCCGATTCTTCCCAGGGGCGGAACCGCTTCCGAATGCGATCGGGTGGCCCGACCAGCGACTTCATGTCCACCCATTCATCGGGCACCGCCGCGATCGCTTCTTCCTTGCGATGCGCCAGATAGAGCTCCTGAATTCGATCCGCGGCCTCCCCGAAGCCACGGCGGATCATTTGGTCCTTGTGGAAGTTCTTGTCTTTATGACCCATTCCGCCGACGTAAAGTGCGACCTCGGGTTTCAACCGAGCAAGCGCGGCTTTGACGTCATTGGCGACCTCCACGTGGATGGTCGCCTGGATGTCGAAATCCTTCAGGCTTTTGCCGTTACCGGCCCGTGCGAAAACCTTCCTCCAGCCAGGGCCCGTATTCCTCCATGCAACCTGGAACGAAGCCCATCGGCAGCCATCCATCGGCGATTTCCGCTGTCAGCTTCACGGTCAATTCGCTGCCGGTCGCCAGGTAGATCGGGATATCTGGGTTCATGTGCAGGATCGACTTCAACGGCTTTCCGACCCCGGCCGCGCCTTCACCGGTATACGGCAGGCTGATCTGGCGTCCCTCATGCGTGACCGGCTCTTCCCGCCGGAATATTTTGCGCATGATCGCGACGTAGTCCTTCATGCGATAATACGGTCGTCCCCACGGCTGTCCATACCAACCCTCGACGATCTGCGGGCCGGAGACGCCCAGCCCCGCGATGAATCGTCCACCGCCCGCCAGCGCATCCACCGTCCCCGCGCACATAGCGGCATTGGCTGGCGTACGGGCTGCCAACTGCATGATCCCGGTGCCCAATCGAATTTTCTTCGTCAATGCTGCCAGGAACGCCAGCGGCGTGACCGCGTCCGACCCGTAGGCCTCGGCGCTCCACACCGAGTCGTACCCAAGCTCCTCGGCGCGCTGCACCAGCGCCACCGGCAGGTCCATCGTTGCCTTGGAATAGCCGATGGAAAGACCAAGTTTCATGGCAATCCTCCGTAACGGCCGTTCACGTGCCGGCTGCCAGTCTTTCCTTCTCCGCCATCCGCTGCCTTAAGTTGTTCCGGAGTCATCCGGACGATGTCCTCGTTCTGGTGCGCATACAGGTCGTATCGATCAGTATCCAGATCCTCCAGCACGATCCGTCCGGTCAGCACATCTTCCTTCCAGGTATCCTGCGCGGCTTGCCGGTCATGGAATTCCGGCATCACTTCCTTCGCGAACAAATCGAGGCTTTCGCAAATGTCCTGATGGCTGGTCTTCCCAGCCTGGTTCAGCAGAATCACCTGGTCGACATGCGCCGATTCAAACTGCCGCAGCCGTTGGCGAATTGTTTCGGGCGATCCGATCAGTCCATTCCGCAACGCCACCTGAGCCTTCTCGGTATGCCGCCAGTCCTGATACTCGCGCCACAGATCGCCCTTGCCCGGAGCATCCACGCCCTTTCGCCCGTAATAGGACAGTGCGAAAATGAAGAAGGTCCAGCCGGCCGCTTTCTCCAGCGCCTCCTCGTCTGTCGGCGCACACATGAAGCCATTGACGATCGCGACATTCGGATTGGTCGCATACTCGGTCAGCCGCCGAGGTTGATGCAGATACATGTTGTAATACTTGTGCACCCACGCCTTCGCCGCCTCGGGCGAAACGAAGCTGAACCCGAACGCGCCCATCCCCCACTGCCCGGCTTCGCCAATCGTGCGAATGTTGGAGCAGGCGACCCACAGCGGCGGATGCGGCTTCTGATACGGCTTGGGGACGACATTCCGCGCCGGAAAATCATGGTATTTGCCGTGGAACTCCCAACTGTTCCGGGTAAACATCGGAATAATGGCTTGCACGGCTTCCTCCCAACGGTCGCGCTTGTCGCGCACCCGTACTCCGAACGGATGCAGCTCGGCGGGACCCGCGCCTTCGCCCATTCCCAGTTCCACCCGCCCGCCGGAGATCAGGTCCAACGTCGCCACCCGCTCCGCCACGCGATGCGGCTGGTTGGTGGTTAACTGGATAATGCCGTGCCCCAGCCGGATATTCTTCGTCCGCTGGCTGGCCGCCGCAAGGAATACCTCGGGTGAAGACGAGTGCGAATACTCCTCCAGGAAATGGTGCTCGACTTCCCACATGAAGTCATATCCGAGTTTATCTGCGAGTTCGACCTGCAACAGCGAGTTCTGGAACAACTCGTACTCACTGGCCGCAGTCCACGGGCGCGGCAACTGATGTTCGTAGAAGACACCGAATTTCATCGCTTTCTCCCTTAGTGTCACGCTTGCACCCGGCCTTGCCAGCGTCAAGGTTGAGGCTTCCGGGTGGGCCGCCTCGTTCGCGCCACCTGCGGCAAGTGCGCAATTCCTGGGGGGCTCCAGGACGACGCTTGCGTCGGTCGGTCTTGCTGTCTGCCCCGGTTGGGGGTGGCCTCGATCAGATCACAAATCACGCGAAGCAATCATTTCGCCAGGATGCGCGCAAGCTCCAAGAGTTCCGTGTGCATTGGCTTGGTCCGCCCGACAATGTCCGCCAGTGGCGTTCGCGTCACCTCGTTGTTCTGAAACCCGACCAATACCCCCGCCTCGCCGTTGCTCAGGCACTTCACCGCACCGACCCCCAGTCTCGTAGCCAACAGGCGATCGAAAGCGCTGGGCGGAGCGCCGCGCACGACGTGCCCAAGGGTCGTCGGTACGCAGTTCAAATCCCGTCCTCTGCTTGTCAGCGTCAAAATAAGCCAGGATTTTGGCGGTATTTTCTTTGACGCCCTCAGCGATCACCACAATCGCGTGGGTCTTGCCCCGCCGGTATGCGGCGTGGAGCCGCTGCTCAATCTCACTCGCCGGTACCTCGAATTCAGGCGTTGAGATAACTTCCGCGCCGCCTGCCAGACCCGCCATCATCGCCAGATAGCCGCAGTCCCTTCCCATGGTCTCAACCAGAAAAGCTCGATTGTGCGACGAACCGGTCGTACGGAGGTGGTCAATCGCCTGAAGCGTGACGTTGATGGCGGTGTCGGAGCCGATGGTGATATCCGTCCCGCACAGATCGTTGTCGATCGTGGATGCGACACCGACCACGTGAACCCCAAGCTGGCTCAGCATGTGCGAGCCCGTCTGGGACCCGTTGCCGCCGATCACCACCACTCCGTCGATCCCCCGCTGCGCGAGGTTTCGAAGCGCCTTGATCCGGCCACCTTCCTCACGAAACTCGGCGGATCGCGCGCTGCCCAGAAAAGTGCCGCCGACCTGAATGATACCGCCCACGTCGCGCGCACTCAGCTGCTGAAACTGACCGTCGACAAGCCCCTGCCAACCTTGGAGGACACCGTAAACCGTCATGTCTTGATCGAGTGCACTACGTGTGACGGCGCGTATGGCGGCATTCATGCCTGGGGCATCACCACCACTCGTTAGGACTGCGATGTTCTTCATAAATCCGAGACTATGATCGTCCGCCCGGGCCGTCCACTGCAAATAACTACATTCCGTATATACAACAAAAACACAAGCTTTGTCCTTCGGCGCGGTTCACCATCACCTCGCGATCCAATCTGGTTAGGAGAGTCATGGGATGGAAGATTATGTGGAGGTCGACAGCGCTTATCGCCGTTCTAACCGTCGCTACGTGTTCTGAACCACCATCATCTGGGACGTCAGTCATGGCGTTGCCCTCGACCGGGAAAACATTTGCAAGTTTCCAGCAGGATGATGCGGCGTGCAAAAGCTACGCCGCGCAACTCGTCGGACCCGTGGCGACCTCGGCTGATACGCTTGCCACGGCGGCCTTGTTAGGCACTGCGCTGGGAGCGGGCGCAGGCGCGGCACTGGGAGCGGTGGGCGGCGCCGCAGGTGCCGGAGCGGCCATTGGGGGCGCCACCGGCCTGATAGCGGGCGCCGCGGGGGGGGCCAATAACGCGCAAGCGATTTCAGGCAATGCGCAAACCCGCTATGATACAGCCTACACCCAGTGCATGTACTCCAAAGGGAATATCGTGCAAGCACCACCTCGATGTACGTACGGGTACGGACCTTACTATTGTTTCCCGTACTTCTATGAATATCCGTATGCTTTCAGCCCCGGGGTGCTCGGTTTTGGCTTCGTTGGGTTTCACCACTTTCACCACGAACCTCACGAATTTCATCACGGCGGAGGGCATCACCGCTGAGGTTCCGGTGCGATCCGACTAAGCGGATGCCAAAGCGCAGCTCGGTTGAAGATTGCATAGGTCACCGTTCGAATACTGCCGAGTGCCAGTCCTCGTCGGGTCGCGCTGTAACACGTCGTCATCTGGTCGCTCCGGCACGAAGGCGTCGCGGGCGCCGTGACGGATATAGAGCGCCGTCACGATGCTGTTGCACTCGTCAATCGCGCAGATGATCCGGTAACTGTGCCGTTCGCCCGTCAGAGTAGCTCGTAGGCCATGGAGCCTTCTGTCCGCGGGCGCTGGCACGCCTCTAGCAGGATGTTCGTTTAGGCTGAAAACGGGCTTGTCAAGGCCGTGAGCGGAGGCTCGGCGTGATGGTCAGGTAGATGGGTCTGAAATCTCGGGCTGCCCGCACCGTCACGTCAACGCGGTATGTCATGATCACCGCGGATCCCGCCCGGCGACAAAAAGTCTCGCCGCGTTTCCAGTGCTGCTCCCGATCCGCTACGGGACATTCGACTTGGCCCGAAGGACCGGACGTTTTGCGATATTTCAATTCCTTCATCGAAATCAATAGCTGGCGACGCCTCCCGAAGCGCCCGCGAGTTCGCGGGTCAGCGCGGATCGCAACCGGTCGAGCGGTCCATCCCAATCCCCGGGGCTCTGCTGCCGGAACAACCGCACGGATGGATACCAGGGACTGTCCTCGCGATCCAGCATCCAGCGCCAGTCAGCGGCTTTCGGGATCAGAATCCATACCGGCTTGTTCAGCGCACCGGCGAGATGGCCCATCGAGGTATCTACGGTGACCACCAGATCCAAATTCTCCATCAACGCCGCCGTTTCGCCAAAATCGGTCAGATCATCAGCCAGGTCGGTCATGCCAGGAAAACGTGCCATCGTCTCCAGGTCACGCGAGGGCATCGGCTTCTGTAGCGAAACGAACGCCGCAGGTCCCGCGTCCGCCAGCTTCGCGAGGCGCCCCAGCGGCATGGATCGGCGCCGGTCGTTCGGATGGGTGGGACGCCCGCTCCAGGCCAGGCCGATCCGCTTCACCCCGGGCGGCAACGTGGCATCCAGGCGCTCCCGCCAGTACGCGATTCGGGCTGGATCGGCCATCATGTAAGGAACCCGTGCCGGGATCGTATCGGGCTGCGTGCGGAACAGGTACGGCAGGCTGGAGAGACGGCAGTGCGCGGCATGGCCGGGGACATCCGTCCAACGGTGGCAATACTGCGAAACGCCGGGAATATTCGTTAGCAGCGGCGCCATTTCTGCGCTGCATCCCAGGACCAATTCCTGACACCGTTCGGCGGCCATCGGGATATAGCGAGCGAACTGGATCGTGTCGCCATAACCCTGGTCGCCGACAAGCAGCAGCCGCCCGCTCGGGATCCGCATGCCATTCCACGGCGCCGAAGTCATCGCCGGCATCGTAGCCTTGCCCGCCTCGGTCTGGTTGCGCCACTCGTATTCCATCCAGCCCGCGTCGAAATCCCCGATCGCCAGCAGGTTCTGAGCCATCGCCAAGTGGCCATCCGGATGGTTGTGCTTCAGGCCCAACGCCCGCAACAGGCACGCCATCGCTCGCTCTCGCTGATCCATGTCGACAAACACGAGCGACATGTTCACCAGGTGCTCCGGAATGCTGGAGTCAAGCTGGATGGACTCCTGGCCCGTCGCGAGCGCTTCCTCCATCCGATAGGTCATGCGGCACAGCGAGCTGAGATGCGCATACCATGTGGCATTGCCGGGGCGCACTTGGACCGCCCGGCGTAACAGCACGATCCCCTTTTCCGGATCGCCTGCCGCGGCGGAAACGATGCCCTGAAGAGCCAGTGCCGCCGGGTGATCCGGCGACGCGGCCAGGACGTCGGCGCAAATGCCGCTCGCTTCGTTCAGCCGCTTCGCGTGGGCTGCGGTTTGCGCCCGCGCTAAAGATTGCTCGACGGTCTCTCCACCGCTGGCCGGGCGGGGGCCAGCGGGCTGACCGGGGGTGATCGGGCCGGTAGCCGACGGCCCAGCGGGTTGCTGAACAGGAACATTTGCACTCATGAACCAATCAATGCCTTCTGGGCCGGGGCGCCGACAAGCTGTTTCAGGGGCTCGATGCCAATTTTCGTTGTGATAGCGCACGCAATGTGCGGCCCGTTACCCCGTCTGACTAGGCTAAGGCCAGCATCACCACGCCGGCGCAGATCAAGCCCAGTGCGCCGAGGTGCAGCGCGCCCAGTGGTTCAGCGAAGCCGTAATGCCCGATCAGCGCCGCTGCGACGTACGAAAAAGCGGTACATGGCAGGGCCACGGACATCGGGATGCGCCGCAGCGCCAGAATGTAGAGCAACGCCGAGCCCCCGTAGAGACAAAGCCCGAGAAGCGTTCGCGGATCGAACAATTGCGTGACAAAATCAGCCGACCCGGCGCCGGCCTTCAGCAACGTCTGCCCCGCCATGCTGATGGAAATCGCTGCCGCCAGCACCATCCAGTAACTGGTCATGCCAGGTCCGTGTTGCGGACGATGCTGCGCACCGTCCCTTGCGGCTTGCCGTTGGCCGACAGGAAGGTCCGCCCGACATACTCCCCCAGCACGCCCAGGATCATCGACTGCACGCCGGATACCAAAAGCAGCACGACCATAGTGGAGGCCCAACCGGACGGTGTCTTGTGCACAAAGAGCGCCTCGCCGATCGTCGCGACGGCGCCGATCGCGCCCAGCACCGACATCCCCAGCCCGGCGAAAATCGCCAGCCGCAACGGTGCCAGCGAGAAACTGGTCGCGAGGTTCAGCCATAGCCGCACCAGTCGGACCAGGGTGTAGTTCGAACGTCCCTCCAGCCTGGGCAGATGGCGCACCTCGATGTTGTCGATGCGTTGGGTCACCTGCATGATCAGGCCATCGACGTAAGGGTAGGGGCCGCTGTAGCGGGTCACCGCCTGCACCACCATCGCCGACATGCAGCGGAACGAGGAGAGATAGAGACCCTTGGGCTTGTCCAGAAGACGATCGGCGACGGCGTTGGCGAAGCGACTGCCGAGGTTGCGCCAGCCCTTGTGCTGCTTCACCGCGTAGCGAGTGTAGACGACGTCCCATCCGCCGCTCCGGGCATGGTCATAAAGCTTGACGACTTCCTCAGGAGGATTTTGCAGGTCGTCGTCCATCGTGATCACGAAGTCACCGCTGGCGTGGCGCAGACCGGTCATGACGGCGTTATGCTCGCCATAGTTCCTGGCGTGCTCAATATAAACCAGCGGGATCCGCGCGCCACTCAGCAGGTTCCGGCAGACCTCACCGGAGTTGTCGGGGCTGCCGTCGTTGACCAGCACGACCTCCAACCCGCCTGCCGGATCGAGTTCGGAGAGCGCATCCAATAGCCGCCCGATGGTCGCGGCGCCGCGGTAGACTGGCACGACGATGGACAGGCCGGGTCGCGGGGACCCACGAGTCGCGGTTTCCTCGGCGGCATGGGTGTACCCTTGTCAGGGTGAGCGTTTCGTTCATGGCTTCCCTGCCAATGCCAGCACCGACCCGCCACCCGGAAGCGGGAAGGGGAGGCGCCGTTCCAATTTTGTCATGCCATGTAATGTGACATCGAGCCATGGCGGAAACGAGGCGACATCGGACGCAGCGTCGCCGCGTGCAAGGATTTTTCGCTGCATCATCATCAGCGGAAGCAATAGGCCGTTCCAATAGCGCGTGCGGACGCTGTCGAAGCCTGCCTGACGCAACAGCGCGGCCGTCGCTGACGCAGTGAACCGCCGGACATTGTGGACCCGGCGGTCGTGGGCGGACAGCAGCCACTGATAGGCGGGCAAGTTCAGGACCACGATTCCTCCGGGGCGTAGCACGCGCTTTACTTCGGTCAGGGCCGCGTGCGTGTCGACCGCAGCGTGACATAGCACATCGGCGCAGACGACCGCGTCGAAGCAGTTGTCCGCGAACGGCAGGGTGGTGATGCTCCCCCTTGCGATCGCCGCGGCGGATTTGTTTCGGGCGCGATGGGCCGCGGTCGCATCCCATTCAATGCCGAAGAGAATTAGGTCCGGGCGCCGCGCGCGCAAAACCGCGAGGAAGCCGCCTGTGCCGCAGCCGGCGTCGAGGACCCGACCGCGCGCGTTGGTCAAGGCGTGACAGAGGCGCACATGGAGGGCGCGATACCACCACATGTGGTCCTCGGCGGCGGCCATTAGGGCGTATTCAGCCGGTTCCATGGCTCAGGTCCGCTTGTCGCCCACCCTGAACCCTGACCGTCAGGACGCCTGAAGGGCACCATCCACGTCTTTTCCTGATCCCGCCCGATACGCCGTGAATGCCGGCGATTTGGCCGCAATGAAGGGGAGAGAGCGTCGTGCCGTCGCGGCCGCTCGTGTCCCTAAGCCCCGCATCCTTCATCCCTCAGCAACTCCATCACGGCGTCCGGGGGAACATCGGCGCTTGTAAATGCCTGGCCGATCCCCCGTGCCAACACGAAGTGCAGCGCGCCGTCCCGCACCTTCTTGTCGCGGCGCATGTGGCCCAGGAGCGTCGCCGCGGAGAAGCGGCGGTTCAGCACCGACAGATCGGCCGGCAACCCGATCGCGGATACGTGGGCGATCACTCGCTGCGCGTCAGCCGGCGGGCACAGGCCCAACCGAGCGGACAGCTTGAACGCGAGACCGAGGCCGATGGCGACGCCCTCGCCGTGCAACAATCCGCCGTCGTAGCCGTATTCCGCCTCCAGGGCATGGCCAAACGTGTGCCCGAGGTTCAGCAACGCCCGTCCGTCGTTAGGCTTTTCCTCGCGCTCATCGTCGCCAACGACAGCAGCCTTGAAGGCACAGGCGCGCTTGATCGCCTCGGCCTGGGAGTCGCGGTCGCCCGAGACCACGCCTCTGCCATGCCGCTCGCACCACGAGAAGAACGCGGCGTCGCCGATCAGGCCAGCTTTGGCGATTTCGGCGTAACCCGCCCTCAGTTCGCGCGACGGAAGCGTACCCAAGCGTACCGGTGTCGGCCAGGACCATGCGGGGCTGGTAGAACGCGCCGACCAGGTTCTTGCCCCGCCTGGTATTGACTCCGGTCTTGCCACCCACGGAGGAATCCACCTGCGACAGCAGCGTGGTGGGAATTTGCACGAATGGCAGGCCGCGTAAGGTGGTCGCGGCGGCGAACCCCGCCAGGTCGCCGACTACCCCGCCGCCCAGCGCAATAACCACCGTGCGCCGCTCCACCCGCGCTTCCAGCAACTGGTCTACCACGTCAGCGTAGGTGTCCATGTTCTTACTTGCCTCGCCGCCCTTGACGACGATGGAGCTTGCGTCGATGGCGGTCTCCGCCAGCCCGTCCAGCAGGGTCTGCAGATGCAGCCCGGCAACAGTCTGGTCGGTGACAATCACCGCACGCTTCTGCGGCAGTTTCGGTGCCAGCAATGCCCCGGCTCGCGCCAGGAGGTTATCGCCGATCACCACGTCGTAGCTGGTGGCGGGAAGGATGACGTGCAGGCGGCGGGCCGGTTTCCAAGCCTGCAGGGCGTTCGTGACGGCAGCGGTCGTATGGTCAGGTGGTTCGTCGCCACAGTCGACGATCACGTCGGCCTCGGCATAGACAGGGTAGCGCACCTCCATCAAATGGCGCAGCGTCTCCTCGCGGTCGCGTCCGTTCAGCAGGGGGCGGTTGTCTCGGGTCGCCACGCGACGGACCAGTGTCTGCAGGGTGCATCGAAGCCAGACGGTGACAGCCTCGGACCTCGCGGTCTCGCGGGTCTGCTCATCCATGAAAGCGCCACCGCCAAACGCTAGCACCATCGGATCACCCGCCAGCAGGCGACGGATGACGCGACGTTCGCCGTCACGGAAAGCAGGCTCACCATATCGGGCGAACAATTCGGGTATGGTACAGCCGGCCGCCAGCTCGATCTCCTGATCGGCATCGCGGAACGGCAGACCGAGTCGCGCGGCCAGCCGGCGGCCGATCGAGGTCTTGCCGGCGCCCATCAAGCCGACCAGCACGATGCTGCGCCCGGCAATCGTGTCGGGAACTGGAATCGTCTCCCGCAGAGTATGGTTGCGTGTCATAACTCCGAACGCTAGCACATCGGCCCCGGAACAGGCGATTGCCTGCGAGTCGAATTGCCTCTCATGTCTGGATCGCCAGTTTGGGCAGCGACGTCTGGGCGTCGGGGAAAACGGTTTCAGGAGCCTCGATGATTCGTATTTTCTTCTTTGTTGTGCTGGCCGGCTTGGTCGCCCTCGGGGGTGGCATGTTGGTGCTGGGCATCTTCCCGCCGAAGCCGCACCCGCAGGCGGTAGAGAAGGTCGTACCGAACGACAAGTTCGCCCCGCGCTGACGTGTCGGAAGAATCCGCTTCTGGCTCGGGACACAATCTCCTTTTTCGTAAAGGAGGGCCGATCCTCACCGTCCACTGTACGATGACTTCTGGGGCAGCCCCCTAGTGGATTCCAAGGTTGACGCCTTCTTGGAGATGCTGACAGTCGAGCGTGATGCCGCTCGGAACACGATCAACTCATACACTCGCGATCTCAGCGACTTTGCCAGATTTGCCGCCACTCTGGGCCAGGCCGTCGGCGCGGCCGATGCGGCCACCTGTCATGGCTACATCGCTTCATTGCACGCAAGTGGTTTGTCGGCGCGTACCGCTGCTCGACGGTTGTCAGCGTTGCGCCAGTTTCACCTGTTCCTGTTGCAGGAGGGTGTGCGGACGGACGACCCTACCAGCCAGCTCGACACGCCTCGGTTGCCCAAGCCGTTGCCCAAATTCCTCTCCGAGCAGGAAGTCGATGCGCTGCTGGAGGCTGCGGTGCGCAGGCCCGGACGTCCAGGTACGCTGGGCCGGGCGGCGCTGGAACTGTTGTACGCCACTGGAATGCGGGTCACGGAGCTGTTGTCATTGCCCCGCGCGGCGTTGGGCGCGAAGGCCGACGTAATGATCATTAAGGGAAAAGGCAGCAAGGAGCGGATAGTGCCGCTGTCCCATGCTGCCAAGGAGGCGGTGGCCGCGCTGCTGGCGGTCACTGAGCCACAAAGCCGGTGGCTGTTTTCGGGCCGCAACCCGAAGCACCCGCTAACACGACAGACGTTCTTCCTATTGCTGAAACAGATCGCGCTGGAGGCTGGTCTGGACCCGGTGCGGGTCTCCCCACACGTCCTGCGCCATTCCTTCGCCTCGCACATGCTTGCGCGCGGAGCGGATTTGCGCAGCCTGCAAATGCTGTTAGGGCACGCGGATATCTCGACGGTTGAGATCTACACTCATATCCAGACCGAGCGGCTGCGGAAGCTGGTGGAGGATCATCATCCGCTTTCGGAAACGTGGCCTGGGCGCGTCGATCGCTAGCGCCGACGCGTTACGGCGGACAAACTCGGATCCCTGAAATAGGTTCTGCAACCCGAACGCGAAACGATAGGAACCACACACACCTCAAACAGTTAATCGCACATGCGCAATGCCAATTCAGTAGTTGACCCGTCACATGGATGAACAGACGCCGGCCGGCAAGTCGCCGCCCGCAAACCGGGACGAACTCGAGACCCGCCTTTGTCAGCAGGCGTTGCTGGCAGAATTGGGCCGACGGGCGCTGGCCGGTGTTGGCTTCGACGCCCTGCTCGCAGAAGCCACGCGGATGACGGCGCTCGGGATGAAGGTGCGGTTCTGCAAAGTGCTCGAATATCTGGCTGACCAGAACCAATTTCTGCTCCGTGCCGGCGTGGGCTGGAATGAAGGTGTGGTCGGGCATGCAACTCTCGGCGCCGAGTTGAGCTCCCCAGCCGGCTACGCTTTGCATACCGGCAAGCCGGTGATCGCGAATCGTCTGCAGAACGAAGACCGTTTCAAAACGCCCGAACTGCTTTTGCAACATGGGGTTCAGCGAGCACTCAATGTCATTTTGCTCGGTGAGGGGCATCCCTATGGCGTGCTCGAGGTCGACAGTGAGGCGGAGGGCGCGTTTACGGAGCATGACATCGACTTCCTGCAGGCAGTCGCCAATTTGATCGGTCTCGCGCTCGAACGGCGACGGGCAGAGGATGCTCTTCGGCAAATAAACGAAACTCTCGAGCAGCGCGTCGAAGCCGAGGTTGCGGAGCGGCGTCAGGCTGAGGACGCGCTGCGGCAGGCGCAGAAGATGGAGGCGGTCGGGCAACTGACTGGCGGAGTCGCCCATGATTTCAACAATCTATTGCTGGTGATCATGGGCAATCTCGAGTTGCTCGGCCGTGCGGTGGAGGCGGACGATCGTCTTTCCCGGCTGGTGGCGACCGCTCACAAGGGCGCATCACGAGGCGCACAGCTCACGAGCCAGCTTCTTGCCTTTGCCCGACGGCAGACCTTGCGGCCCGAGACCCGCCTGATCAACGAGATGATCCGGGAATTCGACGTGCTCACGACGCGAATGCTGGGCGAATCCATCACTGTCGAGTTCGCCCTCGATGCGGGGGCAGGCGCGTGCGAGGTCGATCCGGCCCAATTCGGTTCCGCGGTGCTCAACCTCGTGGTGAACGCCCGCGACGCTATGCCGGAAGGCGGGACACTGACCATCCGCAGCCGGAACCTGGCGCTCGATGCCCGTTCGGCAGCGCATTATGCGGATGCCCGGCCGGCGAAGTACGTCTTGGTCGAGGTCCAGGACACGGGTGCTGGGATGCCGCCCGAGGTGGTGGAGCGTGCCACCGAACCGTTTTACACCACCAAGGAAACCGGCAAGGGGACGGGCCTCGGCCTTAGTCAGGTCTACGGCTTCGTTCGTCAATCCGGCGGCTTTCTGACTGTGGAGAGTGCGCCCGGCGCGGGAACCCGCATCGGCATTCACCTGCCGGAAGTCGTCGCCGACTATTCGACGCTGGACGCTGCGCCCGCCGTGGAGGTGGGATCGGGGATGATCCTGGTTGTTGAAGATGATGCGGATGTGCGCGACCTGGTCGCCCTGCAACTGGAGGATCTCGGCTACCGCTCCATCATTGCCGGATCAGGGCCGGAGGCGCTGGCCATTCTTGCGGCACCGGAGACACCGTCGATCGATCTCATGCTCACCGACGTTGTGATGCCGGGCGGCATGAACGGCGTCGAACTGGTCCGCCAGGCGCGACTTCAATGGCCGGAGCTCAAGGCGTTGCTGACCTCGGGTTACACGGCCGGGCATGTTCAGGCAGCATCTGAGGCGGCGACGACCGATCTGGCCCTGTTGTCGAAACCATACCAGCAAGCCGATCTCGCGCGTGCCATCAAGGACGCGCTTGGTCGTGCCTGACTTTGGTCCGCCATGTTCGATGGCTCGGCCGATGCGTTTGAGGACCCTGAGCAAGGGTGACCTCGCCGACGAAGGCAGGCGACCGAAGACCTTGGTGGAGACATCACTCACTCGCCCAGGCGAGGTAGGTGCGTCCACGGGGGCGGGTAGCGGCATGGACGACCCCACACTGGACAATTAGCGTGATGGCAGCGCATAGCACCGCGCCAAACGACCGATACGGTGTCCAGGAGCCCAGCGCTTACGACCATGATGTCCTTCAGCCGCATGAAGACCACGCTCATCCTGGGCGCCTGCCTGCTTGGAATACTGCTGGGCGTGCCGAACCTGTTCTCCGCGCCGGCGGCCTGGATGCCTTGGCGCAGCGTCCATCTGGGTCTCGACCTTCGTGGCGGCAGCTACCTACTGCTCGAAGTCGACATGAAGGCGGTCCTAAAGGAGCGTCTCGACAGCCTCGCCGATGGCGTCCGGCAGGCACTTCGCAATGCCCAGGTCTTCTATCAAACGCTCGAACCGCAACCTGACCAGAATCGCGTGCTGCTTCGCTTGCGCGACGCCACCAAGACTGACGTAGCCGTTGCCGCGCTGAAGCCTTTGATCAGTCCGGACCCGTCCACCGGCCGGCCGGATACTGTCATCGGATCCGACCCGGACGGCACCATCACCCTGACCCTGTCCGGCCCCGCACTCGTGGCGAGGGCCGCTGGCGCGGTGGACCAATCGATCGAGATCGTCCGCCGCCGCATAGACGAAACTGGCGTAGTCGATCCGCAGATCACCCGTCAGGGCCAAAGCCGCATTGTCGTGCAGCTACCGGGGGTGGGCGACCCCGACCGCATCAAGCAATTGATCGGCAAGACCGCCCACATGACGTTTCGACTGGTGGACGAGACCGCCAATGCCAACGCTGGTGGGCCCCCGCCACCCGGTGACGACTTCCTGCAGATGCAGGACCGGCCAGGTGAGAAAATCGCCGTGCGGAAGCAAATCGACGTTGACGGCGCGGATCTGACCGACGCGCGCGCCGGCACTAGCCCGGAAACCGGAGACTGGGTGGTCAATTTTACCTTCAACTCGGTTGGCGCGCGTCGCTTCGCTGATATCAGCCGAGCGAATGTAAATCACCGGTTCGCGATCGTGCTCGATGACAAGGTGATTTCCGCGCCGGTGATCCGGGAGGCGATCACGGGCGGCCGGGGGCAGATCAGCGGCTCGTTTAACGCGGCCTCCGCCAACGACCTGGCGGTGCTGCTGCGAGCTGGCGCCTTGCCGGCACCGTTGACGGTGGTGGAGCAGAGATCCGTCGGGCCCGAACTCGGGGCGGACAGCATTCGCGCAGGGGCGATCTCGCTGGTTGTCGGCTTCCTGTTCGTCATCGCGTTCATGGGCGTTTTCTACGGGCTGTTCGGCTGGTTCGCGAACCTTGCTTTGGTGGTCAACCTGTTCCTGATGCTGGGCATCATGTCGTTGCTGCAGGCAACACTGACGCTCCCGGGGATGGCCGGCATCCTGCTGACGCTGGGTATGGCCGTGGACGCCAACATTCTCATCAATGAACGGATCCGCGAGGAGCAAAGGCTCGGCCGGCCGCCCTTGGCTGCGCTGGAGCACGGATTCTCGCGCGCGTACAGCACTATATTCGATAGTAACGCCACCGCCTTTCTGGCGCACGTGATGCTGTTCGTGTTCGGCTCCGGCCCCGTGCGCGGTTTTGCCGTCACCATCACGGTTGGAATCGCCACGTCATTGTTCACCGCCTGGATGCTGACCCGGCTTCTGGTTTCCCGCTGGTATGTCGCCACGCGGCCGAAGCTGCTGCCGGTCTGAGGATATCTGCCGATGTTCGTCAAACCCCGCTTCCGCCTGGTTCCCGACAACACCCGCATCAACTTCATGCGCGGCCGTTTTATGGGCCTCATCGTCTCGGCGATCCTGTCCACCGCATCCGTTGTGATGTTCTTCTATCCCGGCCTCAATCTGGGGATCGACTTTTCGGGCGGCGTCGTGATGGAGGTCCGCACGCAAGGACCGGCCGATTTTGCTCAGATCCGTGCCGCGCTGAGTGCCGAGCACGTCCCCGATCAGGGTGTGCAGCGCTTTGGCGATGCGTCGGAGGTGCTGATCCGGCTAGGCGCTCAGCCAAGCGAGCAGAGCACCCAGGCCGCCGTGGCGCGGGTGCGAGCGGCGCTGGAAAAAGGCGTGCCTGGCGCAACGATCCAGCGAACCGATGCGGTCGGCGCCAGCGTGTCCGCGGAATTGTTCCGCAACGGCCTGCTGGCCCTCGGGATCAGCCTGTTGATGATCCTCGTCTATATCTGGTTTCGCTTCGAATGGCAGTTCGCCGTAGGCGCGGTCGTGACGCTGGTGTTGGATGTCACCAAGGCGATCGGCTTCCTGGCGCTCACCCGCATCGAGTTCGATCTGGTGATGGTGGCCGCGATCCTTACGGTTCTCGGCTACTCTACCAACGACAAGGTTGTGGTCTATGACCGCGTCCGCGAGAACCTGCGAAAATACAAGTCCATGCCGCTGCGGGAGCTGATTGATCTGTCGATCAATGAGACTCTGAACCGGACGCTGGGCACGTCAATGACCGTGTTCCTGGCTAGCCTGCCTTTGGCACTGTTCGGGGGCAAGTCAATCTCGGGGTTCGCCTGGGTGATGCTTTTCGGGATCGTTGTCGGCACCTCTTCTTCGATCTTCATCGCCGCGCCTATCCTGCTGTTCCTGGGCGAGCACCGCCTGCGCCGTGAAGCCGCCGCGCCAGTTGCCGCCAAAGCCTTGCCGACCCGATCCGTGGCCGCCCCGCCACGATGATCGTCCATCGGCGCAGTCTGGTCACTGGCGCTTCAGCTTCGGCCGCGCTGGCGTGGGCATCATCTGCTCGGGCTGTTCGAGCGCCGAAAAGGCGTTTGACCATCCTGATTGGAGTCCCGGAAGGAACCTTTGCCGACAAGGCCGCGCGCGAGTTTGTCGGATATCTGGCACCGCGTCTGTCCGGCACCGATATCACGCTGACCAACCTGCCGGGCGACTCCGGGCGCGCAATGCTGGCTGCATTGGGCACCGCAGCTCCCGACGGCATGACAACGGGCTGGGTTGTTATGCCGACCTTGCCGGCGCGCATGATCGACCGCGGGGAGCCTTCTCTCGGGCAGCGCATCCAATTGCTCGGACAGGTCGAGCGCGAGCCGATAGCCTTCGTCTCGCAAGCGAGCGAACCGGCGAATTCGATCCAGGACATCATCCAGCGCGCCAGCGACGATGCCGACGCGGTGCCGCTGGGCACGCCGCCCGCCGGGAGCCCGCCTCATCTTGCGGCGCTGCGGTTGCAGGTGTTGGCGCAGAGCCAGTTGAACATTGTCACCTTCCCCTCCGTTGGGGCGGCACGCCAGGCGGTGCTGGATGGCAACGTCTCGGCCGCCGCACTCGGATTGTCGGCTATCATTCATGATTTGGGTGATGGCAGGCTGACCGCGCTTGGCATTGCGGCGCGGCGGCGGTTCGGTCTGCTTCCGGACACACCCGTGCTGGACGAGGGCGGCATCCCGCTTTCGGCTTTTATCAGTCGCGGGATCGGCGTGCCGGCTGGCACACCGCCCAATATCGTCGCCACGTTGGTCGAGCCCATCCGGGCGGCAACGCAGGATGGCGCTTTCGGCGAACAGGCCGAGGCGAACGGCTACTACGCGACCTGGGCGGAGGGGACGGAGTGGCTGGCCCACATGCAAGCCGAACAGGCGGTGCTGGCGAAGCTCTGGGAGACCAATCCCTGGCTGTCGTCGTCGGGTGGATGAAATACCGCGGCCGCGGCATGGACGAGCGAGTTGGTCCAACCGCGCGACGGCGATCGTTGGCCAAGTGACCTACTAGCGGCCAGACCTGGCGGATGGTAGCGTGGCTGCGGCCGCCAGCGATCGCCGGCCGGCCAGAAGCTCGTTCCGGGAGTAAATGGCCGTGCTGGAAGGAAAAGTGCTGGTGGCCCAGGGCGGCGGTCCGACCGCGGTCATCAATCAGTCGATCGTTGGCGTGGTGCTCGAGGCGCGGAAATTCCGCAACGTCAGCCTTGTTTATGGCGCGCTCCATGGTGTGCGCGGGATCATCGACGAGGAGTTCGTCGACCTTACGCAGGAGACGACCAACAACCTTGAGATGGTTGGCGAGACGCCGTCTTCGGCTCTAGGCTCCACGCGAGACAAGCCGGACCTGAAATATTGCCACGAGATCTTCAGGGTCTTGCAGGCGCACGAGATCAGCTATTTCTTCTATGTCGGCGGCAACGATTCCTCCGACACCATCCGCATCGTCGCCGACGAAGCGCGCAAGGCCCGTTATCCGATCCGCTGTGTGCACATCCCCAAGACCATCGACAACGACGTCGTGCTGAACGACCACACGCCGGGCTTTCCATCAGCCGCGCGGTTCGTCGTTCAGTCCTTCCTCGGCGCTAATCTCGATAACCGCGCGCTGCCCGGCGTCTATATCGGTATCGTGATGGGACGCCATGCCGGCTTCCTGACCGCCGCCTCCGCGCTGGGCAAGAAGTTCCCCGACGACGGGCCGCACATGATCTACGTGCCGGAGCGCACCTTTCGGGTCGACAGCTTCCTTGCCGACGTGCGCCGCGCGATGGACCAATACGGCCGCTGCGTGGTCGCCGTGTCGGAGGGGATTCACGACGAGAGCGGCAAGCCGATCATTACCCAACTCGCCAAGCAGGTCGAGCGAGACGCGCACGGCAACGTGCAGCTCTCCGGCACCGGCGCGCTTGCCGACCTGTTGTGCGACCAGGTCAAGCAGAAGCTCCGCATCAACCGCGTGCGTGGCGACACCTTCGGCTATCTGCAGCGCTCGTTCATCGGCTGCGTCTCGGACGTCGACCAGCGCGAGGCGCGCGAGGCTGGCGAGAAAGCGGTGCAGTACGCGATGTGGGGCGAGACCGATGGATCGGTGACGATCGAGCGGACCGGCTATTACTCGGTGGACTACAAGCTCGTCCCGCTCGAGGACGTCGCGGGCAAGACACGTACCATGCCGGACGAGTTTATCACCGCGAGCGGCACCGACATCACGGACGCCTACCGCCTGTATCTCCGCCCGCTGCTGGGCAAGTCCATGCCCGACGCGTACCGCCTGCGCCAGAACAGGGTTGCGAAGATACTGAAGGCGAACTGACAGCAGCCCTCGGACGGAGACGATTGGGGTCGGGGCCGCTCCTGGGAGCACTACTCAATCTCATGTCGCGGCGTCGTTTGCGTTCATGCCAGAAGGGTGATTGCCGAAGCGTTAACAGGATGCAAAGGGTGGGGCGGCTGTTTGCGTTTAAATCGAGTAATGATCCTTAAGACAACCGATAGTTGCCAAACTTCACTTTATCCATTCCGATAGTTGCATAACATTTTGGGCTGACGTAATCCCTTGGTAAGCGGTTGGGACGATGATCCGCTGTGGAACGAGGCGGTCTGTGCTAAACTCGTGTGAACCCGAATCGCGCTGCTCTGGCCCGATTCGGGGCCCTGACAGAGGAAATCCATGTCCGACAATAAAAAGCCGATACAGACCGACCGGAATCTGGCGCTGGAGCTCGTCCGCGTCACCGAGGCGGCGGCTATCGCAGCCTCCCGTTGGATCGGTCTCGGCAACAAAAATGAGGCCGATGGCGCGGCGGTGGAAGCCATGCGCAAGGCGTTCGACGCCGTGGCGATCGAAGGAACAGTGGTGATCGGCGAGGGCGAGATGGACGAGGCACCGATGCTGTTCATCGGTGAGAAGGTCGGTGCCGGCGGTCCGAAGATGGATATCGCGGTCGATCCGCTTGAGGGGACGACTTCGACGGCCAAGGCCGGTGCCAATGCCCTGGCGACGATCGCTTTGGCCGAGCACGGGAATTTCCTACATGCGCCGGACATTTACATGGAAAAGATCGCTGTTGGCGGCGGCTTGCCGCCCGACGTGGTCAGTCTGGACAACTCGGTTGCCGCCAATCTGCGTAATCTGGCGCGGGCGAAGAAGTGTGAGGTATCCGATCTGACCGCCTGCATTCTGGACCGCGACCGCCATGAGGCGCTGGTCGCGCATTGCCTGGAAGCCGGAGCGCGGGTCATGCTGATCAGCGATGGCGACGTGGCGGGGGTAATCGCCACGGCGATGCCGGACGCTGATATCGACATTTATCTGGGATCGGGGGGCGCACCGGAAGGCGTGCTGTCGGCGGCGGCGCTGCGCTGCCTCGGCGGCCAGATGCAGGGGCGGCTGTTATACGAGGCGGATGAGCAGATCGAGCGTGTGCGGGCCATGGGGCATCCCGATCCGAAGCGGTGTTTCACCGTCGAGGAAATGGCTGCAGGCGACGTGATGTTCGCGGCGACCGGCGTGACCAACGGCGCCATGTTGCGTGGCGTGCGGCGCCGGCCGGGCAGCGCGATCACCCATTCGATCGTGATGCGGAGCCACTCCGGTACCGTGCGTTTCATCGAGGCGCACCACAACTTCGAACAGAAAACCTGGACGCCGACCTAGTGGACGCTGTTGGACCCTCGCCGTGTGTGGGCGAAACCGTCCTGGGGGTGACCAAGAGCCTTTCCGGCCGCCGCTGGCTGTGGCGCACAGGTGAGGAACGGGTCGCTGCCGGGATCGCTCAGCGGCTGGCGTTGCCCGAGATCGTCAGCCGGCTGCTGGCTGCGCGCGGGATCGATATCGACGCCGCCGCCGACTTCCTGGAACCAACGTTGCGGGTGCTGTTGCCGGACCCGTCCATGATGGCCGACATGGACGTCGCAGCGGACCGGCTGGCCGATGCCGTCGGCGCGGAGAGACCGTGGCGGTTTATGGTGACTACGACGTCGACGGCGCATGCAGCGCCGCGTTGATGGTGGGTTTCCTGCGTGCGCTGGGATGTTCCGTCCATCATCACGTGCCCGATCGGATCAAAGAAGGCTACGGACCGAACGCTCCGGCACTGGCTGAACTGGTTGCCCGGGGCGCTAGCCTGATCGTTTGCGTCGATTGCGGCACCGCCGCGGCGGTACCGCTGTCCGCGGTGGCAGGCCTGGCAGAGGTGATCGTGCTGGACCACCACAAGGCGGAGGGGTCACCGCCATCGATCCTGGCGACGGTGAACCCGAACCGGCTGGATGATGGCTCCGGCCTGAGCCATTTGTGCGCCGCCGGCGTGTCGTTCTTGACGGCGATCGCGACGGTTCGGGCGCTGCGCCGGCTGGGGTTTTTCGCGCGCCGACCCGGAACCGGACCTGATGGGGCTGCTGGACCTGGTGGCTCTGGCCACGGTTTGCGACGTGATGCCGCTGACCGGCGTCAACCGGGCGTTCGTCTGTCAGGGGCTGAAAGTTATGGCTCGGCGGTCGCGCGCAGGGATCGCGGCACTGCTGGAGGTGACTCAGGCGCGGGGCAAGCTGACCGCCTCTACCTGTGGTTATGCGCTGGGCCCCCGCATCAACGCCGGCGGGCGGATCAGCGAGGCCGATCTGGGGTTGCGCCTGCTGCTGGCCGAGGACCGGCTGGAGGCGCTGGCGCTGGCCGAGAAGCTGGAAGCGGTGAACCGCATGCGCCAGGACGTCGAGGCCGGGATCATGGAAGCCGCGATGTCCGCCGCCGAGACCCAGGTCGCGGCGGGGCGCGCGGCGGTGCTGGTGACAGGGCAGGGGTGGCATCCGGGCGTGGTCGGGATCGTCGCCGGCCGGATCAAGGAACGCTTCAACCGCCCGGCCTGCGTGGCGGGCTTCAGCCGACGGCGTCGGGAAGGGGTCCGGCCGCTCGGTTCCGGGCGTCGATCTCGGCGGCGGCGGTGATCGCGGCGCGGCAGGCGGGGTTGCTGGTAACCGGCGGCGGTCACGCGATGGCGGCTGGGTTTTCGGTGCAGGCCGACCGGCTGGATGCGTTCCACGCGTTTCTTGACGAGCGGCTGGCGGCGGCGTCGGCTATGCCGAGCGCGGCCGATCTGGTCGTTGAGGGGACGCTGGCGGTGTCCGGTGCGACGACCGAGGTGGCGCGGCATCTGGAACGGCTGGCTCCGTTTGGGGCCGGGAATGAGGAGCCGGTTTTGGTGTTGCACCGCGCGCGCGTGCTGCGGGCGGATCGGGTGGGGCGGGAGGCGGATGCGATCCGGGCGTTCGTGGAGGGCGAGGGTGGTGCTGGACCGCGGCTGAAAGCGATGATGTTCCGAGGCACGGGAAGGGGCGCTGGCGGATGCGCTGCTGGCGCGGGCCGAGGGGGTGCCGCTGCATCTGGCCGGGCATCTGCGGGCCGAGGAATGGAATGGAGCCGGTCAGTCCGTGCTTCGTGATTTCGGACGCGGCGGTGGCTTGACGGTGGCGGCGTTGGAAGACCGCTTGACCGGCGCGGGCGGGTCCGCTACCCACCGCCGGCCCGACGGTCTGCGCCGTTGGCTCGGCCTGTCCCGTTCGTCTAGAGGCCCAGGACACCGCCCTTTCACGGCGGTAACACGAGTTCGAATCTCGGACGGGACGCCAAGTAAATCAATGAGTTAGCGGATTTTCAGTCCGGTTCTGTCCAATATCTGTCCAATATACAGGCGTGGATATGGTTGGACAGTCATTGACGAAGCTTGCGTTGGCGGGCCTCCACGGGCAGTCCGTCCGACAAGGATGCGACAAGGGAGAGAGGCCCGCCAATGCCCAGGAAGCGACGGCCGCCGACAATCATCAACACTCTGACGGTTTCGATCGACTTGGACGGAAGTTCCTACAGAGGCTCGCGTGCAGTTTATGATGACGGCTGGATCGATGTCACGACAGCGGACGGAAGCAAGCGCGCCGAGCTACACAGGTCGTCCCCGGAAAGTCTTGCGAGGCTGTTGATGCATGAGATCGCTAGGGAGGCGGCAGGTCGGAGGCGACCGTCACAAAAGGACGCCCCGAAAGGCGGGCCCTGAACTTATCGGCGGACCTGGCGCAGCGAATCTAACACTACGGCCCGCACCGCGGCCAGTCCTGCCCCTACATCGGCGGTGGGGGTGGAGGATCTATGTAGAGGCGCGCGAGGTGACGCTGCCGCCCCAGGTCGTACCCAGTTAGTCGGATGTGAACGGGGCTATTGGCAGCGGTAGTCAGCACTAGCGAGCGGGCCGCGCTGCTTCCATCTCATCAATGAAGCTTTTCGCTGCTGCAAGCGGATTGGCATTATCGATAATGGGTCTGCCGACTACGAGATAATCAGCACCATTTTGTATCGCCTGTGTTGGGGTAGCCGTCCGCTTTTGATCCTGTCTATTCCCGTCGGCCTGCCGGATACCTGGAGTAGCGATCAATAAGCTCGGCATCTTCGCGAGCTCTCGAATACCGTCAGGGTCGTCATCCGCAGAAGCAATGATTTCGTCACAGCCACACTTGACCGCCAAATTGGCGCGCAGGTGCACAAGTTCCTTGGCTTTCAGTCGCTAGCCCATGGCTTCGAGATCGTGGTCATCCAGGCTTGTCAGCACTGTCACGGCAAAAATCTTGAGGCTCGATGCCCCCTTGGCTTCGACGGCTGCCCTCATAATCATCTCATCGCCATGAACGGTGATAAAGTCAATTTTTCGCCGCGCGGCAGCAGCTACCGCAGGCCCAACAGTTTCCGGAATATTTGAAGAATGATATGCAGCTACTTAGGTCGCTTACGAGAGAGAGCGCATCTTGTACTGTGGGAACGTCTAACGATACAATAAGACGTTCTGCCATAGGCAGGCCGCTTGTCAATCTCGCCTTCGGAAGCACCCAGGGCAATCGGGTGAAGGAATAGGTGACAGACCCTTAGATGCTGATTCGATATGGCTTCTGTCGATTCGCTCTAAAGGACACTGACCATGGACAACACACTGACCGAATGCGCCGCGGTCGACGAGACAGTGGTTTTTCTAAACTACTTCAAGGATCTCCACGATCCCAGGCAGCAAGGCAAGGTGTGCTATCCGCTGGAGGAAATCCTTCTTCTCTGCCTGTTGGCGGTCGTCGCAGGGGCGGTGACCATCACCGAGATAGCCATCTTTGGCGCCAAGAAGCTGGACCTGCTCCGCCGCTTCCGTTCGTTCCGTGACGGCACGCCCACGCACGATCATCTCGGCGACATCCTCGCCGTGCTGGACGCCGGACAGTTCCAAAGCTGCTTCGCCGCATGGGTTGCGTCGATTACGGGGATACCGGAAGGCGTCATCGCGATCGACGGGAAGACGTCTCGCCGGTCCGGTCTCAAAAAAACAAAGGCAAGGCGGCGATCCACATGGTGTCCGCCTTCGCCGCGCGCCAGCGTCTCGTGCTGGGTCAGGTCAAGGTAACCGAAAAATCCAATGAGATCATCGCTATTCCAAAGTTGCTGGACCTGCTGACCATCGAAGGTGCCATCGTCACCATCGACGCTATGGGGTGCCAGCGCGAGATCGCGCAAAAGATCATCGACAAGAAGGCGGATTACATCCTGGCCCTGAAAGGCAATCAAGGCAGTCTTCGTGATGACGTCGAACTCTTCGTGGCCGAGCAAAGGCCGTCGGCTTCCGTGATGCCACGGTCAGCCACAGCGAGACCATTGATGGCGATCACGGCCGCATCGAGACACGCACCGTCGTCGTTATCCACGACATGGCCTGGCTCAACCACCGGCATGACTGGCCCGGGCTGAAAGCCGTCGCCGTCGTCGACAGCACACGCGAGATCAACGGAAAGACCGAGAAGGAGACCCGTTTTTACATCACCTCCCTGACTGCGCCGGCGAGTCTCGTCGGACCGGCAATCCGCGACCACTGGAGCATAGAGAACAGTCTGCATTGGGTGATGGATATGGCATTCCGCGACGATGAATGCCGGGTCCGGACGGATCACGCACCCGCTAATCTGGCCGTGATCAGGCACATGGCACACAACCTGATCCGGCGCGCACCGGGGAAGCAGTCACTCAGGATCCGACGCAAGGTCGCTGGCTGGGATGATGGTTACCTCGCCAGCCTTCTAGTTGCGTAATCGTTACAGCCGATTCCCCTGCGGAAGCACCAAACCGTCGGGCATTTTGTTGTCCCCCACCATTTCGACTATCCCAGCCCATGGTACTAGATATACGACAGATACCGCTAACAACCACTGTATGCGGTGTGAACTCGATTCGCGAACCAATCTCATAGCGATATATTAGTTATCCACAGATTTTCGGGCCGCACCCCTTCGGGGGATGCGAGCCTTGGGGCAGATCTAGGTCACTTCGATAGACCCAGCAAGAGGTGGGACCAATAAGAGGTCCTGAGGGCACATCCGAGCCGAAAAATTAGCCCTTCCTCAGCCTTACCCCAGCTCCACCACCATTCTCGTCAATGAACTCGACCCCGGCGGCCTCGAGGGCGGCGCGGAGGGCCGAAAGGTTGTTCGGATAAGGGGTGCGGGCGCCGCGCTCAAAATCGACCACCGTTTGTCGGGCCACGCGAGCGCGTTCCGCCAATTCACCTTGGGATAGTCCGACCAGTGCTCTCGCTGCGCGGCTTTGGCCAGCGGTTATGGGTTGCTCAGGCAAGTTCAATCTTTCTAATCCTAGTATGGACCGTCAAGGGTAGTTACAAACCGGTCCAGTTGTAGGCTTTGTCGTGCTCGTGCTCGTGCTCGTGCTCGTGCTCGTCGCTATTCGCGGCGGCGACAATTTTGGTCGCCCGGCGGTATCGGTCCAGATGCAGGTGACATGAGCCCACTCCAGCGAACCCGTGCCCTCGCCGCAACAGTGCCGGGTCACGTGATCGACTGACCCAGTGCCAAGGGTGACGCCGTTGACCTCGAAAGTTAAACACGCGCCCGGTCTTTTCCCACGCCGGCGTCGAGACATGGAAAGTCAGCGCTCGCGCGTCCGTGAGTGTCGCTGCCCGTCTGAAAAGTCACTTTTCGCCTTGTTAGAAATGTCACTCCGTGCAGAAACAGAGATGACACTTCCGGCGGCGGACTCGGGGCATGGCCCGACCGGTCTGGCGTCGCGCAAGCGTGGTCGACCGGCAACCGCAAGCGTCGCAAGACCTTCCGGGCCACGGAGCTGAGCCTAGTGCGCGACCATTACATCGACTTCGGACCCACGCTGGCGGCGGAAAATTTGAGTGCACGTCTCATGGTCTGCGGATCGGTGTCGAGACGCTGCGGCAATGGATGATGGCCGAAGAGCTGTGGCTCGATCGCCGCCACAAACTGCCCTCCCCGCATCAGCCGCGACGACGATGTGAATGTGTGGGCGAACTCGTGCAGATCGACGGTTCCGAACACCGCTGGTTTGAGGACTGCAGCGAGATGCTGTACTCTGCTGGCGTTCGTCGACGACGCGACCAGCCGATTGATGCAGCTGCGGTTCACCGCGTCTGAGTCGGCGTTCTATTACTTCCTCGCGAGAACGACGTCCGCAGTCAGGTCACACGGCGGCAGCTTTTTGCCACGATATAGCGCGGTTTCACCTCGCCACCGAAGCCGGTAAGCAAAAGTGTGTTCGATCCCGGGATTATGCCGTCAAGGTCGAACCCCAGCCCTGCTTTCGCGGCACGGGTTAGCGCTGTCCACACCAGCAGACTGACAGCCCCGTTTCCGGAGCTCATCCTACGTGAGGACATCAAGAAATATTCCATTTTTTGGTCCCAAGCCGTGAATATGGCGGACTGATATGCGCCCGCCTGATCAGATGCGACCAGAATGCGGCCGGCGCCGCGTCCAATACATTCGGCTATGACCCGCTTGCAGTCCGATCGGTCATAATAATTTCGCAATCCCCGGCTCCGGAGGTTGTCTTCGTAGAAGCTGATGAATGCTTCGACGTCGTGAAGTTCTCCGACTTGCAGGCTGTCTTGCGCCTGGCGAATGACGTTGCGGGTCTTGTCACGCATTTGCCGCCATAGCAGATCAGCCGGGGCCGGGCACATTTCCACCGTCAATGCGACGCTAGTGGAAAAGCCAAGCTCCGCAAAGGCCAGGGCATCGGTTACGCCGCCGTGGAGGAGATACGAGATATGCGACGATTTAGGCAGCTGCGCGACGAGGGCGCGCGTAATTGCAAGGCGCTTCGTCAGGTGGACGGTATTGGCCTCCACCGGTCCTTCGTACAACGCTGGACCCAGCATGTGCGTCAGCGTGGGCATCACGATAGCGCTTTGGCCGTTCTGTTTCCTGAGACGGAAATAGGGAAGACGTCCCGCAATCGCGCCGTCGGTATCATGTGTAACGACCTCTTTGATCCGCCCAGCGGTCGCGGCTTCAAGCCACCAGGGTTCGTGAAAGATGGTCGGCGCTTGTACGGCTGACACCCGTGTGATACCAGCCTGGTGGTGGGCGCGCGGCGGGCCTTCACCTCGCGCAAACACGGCCGGCCGTCATCTTTATGTAAAGGCGCAAATTAGCTAGCCCATCTTATTCAATGCACTGCATAGCAGAGATCTGGATAAAATGCCTATGGGGCCAGCAGTTCTCAATGCGATTGAGTCGCTGTCGCGGCAACGGCGGTGAGTCGCGAATACAACAGTTGGGGTGAAACGTTTGGCCGCACCAAAATAGGGGATTTGCAAGAACCCTCGAATGCGATTGTCGGGTGCGTGGGTCTGCTCGATTCCCTGCTTGGGTCGCTGCGAGGCTGCTTGGACCGGTTTCCGGACAAGCGGCGTGGCATGAATACGACCTTTGGCATGGGCGACATCGGAATGGCGGCCTTCTCGGTGTTTTTCATGCAGAGCCCGTCGTTCCTGGCACATCAGCGGCGGTTCGAGCAGGGGCATGGCCGCTCCAACTGCGCCAGTCTGTTCGGCATCGCTAAAATCCCCTGCGACAATCATATTCGGGACATGCTCGATCCGGCCTCGCCGATGCTGTTGCGTCCGGTATTCGCTAAAACCGTCGATCAGCTTCAGCGGATCGATGGCGGACTGGAGGTGTTCCACCGCCTCGACCGACGGGTGCTGATCGCGCTCGACGGCACGGAGTATCATTGCTCACGAAAGATCCATTGCCAGCACTGCTTGACCCGGGTCAGGGGCAGGGGTCGGACGGAATATTACCATGCCATGCTGGCGGCCACGCTGGTGGCACCCGGGCATGAGAAGGTCATCCCGCTGGAGCCGGAATTCATCGTCCCGCAGGACGGCGCGGAGAAGCAGGATTGCGAGAACATGGCGGCCAAGCGCTGGCTGGCCACCAACGGCCAGCGCTACGCGGCACTCGAGGCCGTCTATCTCGGCGACGATCTGTTCTCTCGCCAGCCGCTCTGTCAGGCGGTACTGGACGCCGGCGGGCATTTCATCTTCGTCTGCAAGCCATCGTCGCATCCGCTGATCCAGGATTATCTCACCGGTATCGGACTGCCAATGGTCGAGCAGACGGTCAAACGCGGCAAGCAGCGCTTCGTCCATCGCTACCGCTGGCTGCATGACGTGCCACTGCGCGACGGCCTCGACGCACTGACGGTCAACTGGTTCGAGATCGAGATCATCAACGCGCGCGGCGAGACGACCTACCGCAACAGCTTCGTCACCGATCTGGCGGTTGCTGCCGACAATGTCGTCGAACTTGCCGCCTGCGGCCGGGCCAGATGGAAGATCGAGAATGAGACGTTCAACGTCCTGAAGAACAAGGGCTACAACCTTGAGCACTGCTTCGGGCACGGGAAGCATAATCTCGCAGCCATTCTGGTGAGCCTGAACCTGCTGGCGTTCGCATTCCACACCGTCTGCGACATCGGCAACGAACTCTGGCGCGGCGCGCGCGATAAATCGGGCCACGCTATAATTTCTTCAACAAGCTGGCGGCGATTACGATCTACCTGATTTTCCCATCCTGGGATGACCTGCTCCTCACCCTTGCTTTCGCAAAGCCGCCGCCAATCCCTCCGTGAGGGAGGCCTCAACCTGACGCCGCGCTGTATGCCATTGACGATGACAAACTCATCCATCTGTCGGAAAATCAAAATGAGAATTGCTGGTGCGA
>CAVTFL010000012.1:0-109590 GCA_963733925.1 uncultured Alphaproteobacteria bacterium
GCCTTCCGTCGCGGCACGCCGCCCGCGGCAACTTACACCTTCGAGAGCGCGCTCGTTCAGGACGCGGCTTACAACTCGTTGCTAAGGAGCCGCCGACAGGAGTTGCACGGCAAGATCGCCCGCGTGATGGCGGCGCGGTTCCCGGGCGTCGACGCGACCGAGCCCGAGGTTCTGGCCCATCACCTTACGGAAGCGGGCCCTGTCGAAGCCGCCATTCCGCTCTGGCAGAGCGGCCGGCGAGCTGGCGTTGAAGCGCATGGCGCTGACCGAGGCCATCTCCCATCTGAACCGGGGGCTCGAACTGGTCGCCACCCTGCCTTGGTCATCCGAACGAGACGCCGTCGAACTGGGCCTGCGTCGCCTCCTCGGCCCCGGCGTGGCTGGCGTTCAAAGGCTGGTCCGCGACCGAAGTCTGCACCAGCCCTGCATCCGGCCATTGCCTTGGCGAAGTCAGTTGAGTGTCACGACGCGCTGGTGCCGATTTCTGGGGACTGACGAGCGTCCTCCTGACGGAAGGGGCGGGTAGAGGATTCCCTACGGTGGGTGGCGGAGATGCTGGACGTCGCCGGACGCGACCGGCAATGGCGACCTGCTGGTCACCGGACCCGCGCTTGCCTGCACCTGCTACTGTCGGGCGGGCGAGTTCACCAGGGCCGCGGAGCACGCCGACAAGGTGCTGGAGCTCTATAATGACGAGAAGCACCGTCATCTGGTAGACATCCCTAACCACGATCCCAAAACAGCAGCTGGCATCTACGGCTCAATTTGCACTTGGGTATTGGGCTACCCGGATCGGGCATCGCGCCTGGGAGAATGAAACAGACGCACATGCCCGCCGGCGCGGCCACCCCTTCGACCTCGGTTATGCGCTGACGACTGGGGCGCATGAGTTTGATCATCGCTGTGGGCCTGAGGACCTGCGTAAGCGCGCCGAAGAATGTGAGCGACTGGGTCGGGAAGACAGTCTGCCCCCGCTATGGACCTTTGCGGCGCCGAAATCACGAATTTGTCAGGCAATCATCCGGGAAGGCAAGGTCGCCGAAGGCATCGTCCTGCTCAAGGCCGGTATCACGTTTTGGGAGGCAAGCGGCAGCTTTCCCCGCGGCCCGACCCTGAACGCGTTCCTCGCCGAGGCCATGGTGCTGATCGGCGACCTCGACAACGCACTGCGACTGATCGACGAGGCAGATCGCTCAAATTGAGCGCCCTGGGTGGGGGGAACGCCTTTCCTACGCCGAGATCCTGCGCCTCAAGGGCTGGATGCTCTCGCTCAAAGGCGACCTCGAAGGCGCTGAGCGGAACTTTCTCACCTCGCTGGACTGGGCACGTCGCCAGCAGGCGAAATCGTGGGATCTTCGGACGTCCACCAGTCTGGCACGCCTGTGGCAGAGCCAAGGCAAACGCCAGGACGCATATGATTTGCTCGCGCCGGTCTACGGCTGGTTCACCGAAGGCTTCGACACCAAGGATTTGCAGGACTCGAAGGCGCTGCTCGATGAGCTCACGTCATGAGCGACGTCCGGACGTGGCTGGCTGAAATTGGCCTCGGCCAATATGCCGACGCCTTCGAGGCCAACAACGTCGAGATGGACCTGCTAAACGGTGTCGATGACGAGATGCTGAAGGACATCGGCGTGACGAGCGCCGGCCATCGGCTGCGCATACGCAATGCGATTGCCAAGCTAGCGCCTACATCCGATGTCAAAGAGGATACGAACAGCGCGGCCGCTGCGATTGAAGTGGCAGCCCCGTCCGGCGAACGTCGCCAGCTCACCGTGATGTTCTGCGACCTAGTGGGCTCGACGGCGCTGAGTGAAAAGCTCGATCCCGAAGAATTGCAGAGCCTGTTTCACGCATATCGAACCCTCTGCGGCGAGGTGATCGCCCGCTACGAGGGTTCGTCGCCCGCTACATCGGCGATGGCATCCTGACGATTTCGGCTGGCCCACGGCGCATGAAGAAGACGCCGAGCGGGCCGTTCGGGCGGCCTTGGAGATCGTTCAGACCGTCAAGCGGGCGTCGTCCACCGAGAACTTGTCGGTCCGTATCGGCATCGCCACCGGCCCTGTCGTCGTCGGTGAACAGGCGGGGACCGGGGACCAGTCCAAGCTGGCGGTCGGCAGGACGCCCAATCTCGCCGCGCGTCTGCAAGGACTGGCCACCGCCGACCAGATCGTCATCGCCGCCTCGACCCGTCGGTTGGTCGGCAATGCGTTTGAACTGAGCGATCTGGGCGAACATGACCTCAAAGGGATCGCGAACCGGTGCACGCCTGGCGGGTGGAGCACGCCCTGGTGACGGAAAGCCGCTTCGATGCCACGTCGTGGCGGCAATGCGCTGACACCGCTGGTAGGTCGCGAAGTGGAGCTGGATCTGCTGCTGCGCCGATGGTCGCAGGCACGGGACGGCGAGGGCCAGGTGGTGCTGCTGTCTGGTGAACCTGGGATCGGCAAAAGCCGCATCTTAAACGCGCTCCGCCAGCGGCTCGAAGCGCAAGGCGTGCAAACGTCGCGCTTCCAATGCTCGCCATATTACGTGAACAGCGCGTTCTGGCCGATCATCGACAACTTTGAACGGACGCTGAAGTTCGCCCGCGACGAAACCGCGGACTCGAAACTCGACGAGTTGGAAGCGTTGATCGTCACCCACTATGGCCGGCCGTTGACCAACGTCCGGTTCGTCGCGGCGATCCTGTCCATCCCCTGCGATGCATCGCTACGGCGCCCTGGCCATAACGCCCCAGAAGCACAAGGACGAGACGCTGCGGACCTTGGTCGATCATCACTGAAGCGACCGCCCGACAACGACCCAGCGTGATGCTATTCGAAGATGCCCACTGGGCCGACCCCACCACGCTGGAGGTTTTGGATCTGCTGATCGACCGGGTGAAGGCCGTGCCGCTGCTGGTCGTGCTGACCCACCCGCCGAGTCCAGTCGCGCTGGTCCGGCAAGGCCATGTCGGTGCGCTGAACCTGTCCAAGCTCACCCGGGCACAGAGTGCGGCGATGGTCGCCACGCTGGCGGGCAAGGCGCTGCCTGAGCCGCTGCGGGAGCAGATCCTGACCCGGACCGATGGCGTGCCGCTGTTTGTAGAGGAGCTAACCAAGTCTGTTCTGGAGTCGGGCGAACTGAAAAAGACAGGGGATCACTACGAGTATCGTCGCCCGGCCCGCGCAGTCACCATTCCTGCGACGCTGCGGGACTCGCTGATGTCGCGGCTGGATCGGTTCATGCCCGTAAAGGAGATCGCCCAGATCGGGGCAGCGATTGGCCGCGAGTTTAGCTACGAACTGATCGCCGCGGTCGCGCCGATGCCACAGATCCAACTCGATGAAGCCCTGGTGCAATTCAGCGCGTCGGGACTGGCTTTCCGTCGCGGCACGCCGCCTGATGCCGTCTATACTTTCAAGCACGCACTCGTGCGGGACACGGCTTATAACTCGTTACTCAAGAGCCGCAGACAGGAGTTACACGGCAAGATCGCACGCGTGATGGAGCAACACTCCCCGAACATCAAGACTACCGAACCCGAGGTGCTGGCGCAGCATTCACCGCCGCGGGCCTCGCTGAAGCTGCCATTCCGCTGTGGCAGTCCGCTGGCGAACTTGCCTTGAAGCGCATCGCCCTCCGAGACCATCTCCCATCTCAACCAGGGGCTCGAACTCGTTTCCACTTTGCCTCAGTCGTCGCGGACGAGATGCCAGCGAACTAGGGCTGCGCACCCGCCTTGGAACAGCGTGGCTGGCACTCAAAGGTTGGGGCGTTTCTGAAGTCTGGACCAGCCTGCACCCGGCCCTTGCCTTGGCGAAGTCGCTAGAACGCCACGATGCTCTGACGCCCATCCTCTGGGGACTGACGAACCACATCTTCACACTAGGGCGCGTAGCCGAGTGCCTGCCGCGGGTGGAAGAGATGCTGGACATCGCGAAGGCCACCGGCGATGCCGATCTACAGATCGTAGGACACCAATCCGCCTGCGTTTGCTACTTTTATGCGGGCGAATTCATCAAGTCTATAGAGCACCTCGACAAAGTTCTGGACCTCTACGACGACGAGAAGCATCGCCATCTTGTAGACCTTCTCAATATGGATCCTAGAAGTCAGAGCGGTTGCCACGGCTCGGTCTGCATCTGGATACTGGGCTACCCGGACCGGGCAATGCGGCTCAACGACGAGAAGGAAGCGCACGCACGCCGCCTTGGTCACCCTTTCGACCTCGGATTTGCGCTGACGAATGGGGTGCACACGTTCGATCACCGCTGTGAGCTCGGGGGCCTGCTGAAGCGCGCCGAAGAAATTGAGCGGCTGGGGCGGGAGAACAGTCTGCCCGTTCTGTGGGCGATATGGGCGCCCATGTGTCGTGGCCAGGCGCTCGTTCAGAAAGGCAGCCCCGCCGAAGGAATTGCCCCGCTCAAGGCCGCCATCGCGGTTTGGGAAGCGAGCGGCGGCAAGCTCCATCTTCCGATCACGAAAGCGTTCGTGGCCGAAGCCTTATCGCTGACCGGCGATCTCGACAATGGGCTGCACCTGATCGACGAGATCATTGCCCAGATCGAACGCCCCGGGTGGGAGGAGCGCTGTTTCTATGCCGAGATCCTGCGCCTTAAGGGTTGGGTGCTCTCGCTCAAGGGCGACCTTGAAGGTGCCGAACGGGAGTTTCTTGCCTCGCTAGCCTGGGCGCGCCGCCAGCAGGCGAAAATGTGGGAGCTACGCTCGTCAACCAGCCTCGCGCGACTGTGGCAGAGCCAAGGCAAGCGCCAGGACGCGTATGAGTTGCTCGCCCCGGTTTACGACTGGTTCACGGAAGGCTTCGACACCAAGGATCTGCTGGAGGCGAAGGCGCTGCTCGCCGAACTGGGGTAGTCCGAGCACAGCTTCTGTTCTGCGATTGGCCGAGGCGCGTTCCTTTACGGTGCTGGCCTTTACCAGAATATAAGTCGAGCAATAGCGGAGAAAAATCCCAATGGCCCGCCACGACAACATCCTCAGCACCATCGGCAACACGCCGGTCGTGCGCATTAATCGTCTTGGCCCGCCCAGGGTAAACCTCTGGGTCAAGGTCGAGGCGTTCAATCCGCTCGGCTCGGTTAAGGACCGCCTGGCGCTTGGCGTCATCGAGGCCGCAGAGAAGTCGGGCGAACTCAAACCCGGTCAGACGGTCATCGAGGCCACCAGCAGCAACACCGGCATCGGACTGGCAATGGTCTGCGCGCAGAAAGGCTAACCAAAGTCGTCACCATGGCCGAGAGTTTCAGCGTCGAACGGCGTAAGCTGAAGCGCTTCCTGGGCGCCAAGGTGGTCCTGACGCCGGCCGCTTATGGGGGCCACTGGGATGCTCAACAAAACCATTGAGCTCGCCACGACCCACGGCTGGTATCTGACCCGCCAATTCGAAAACGACGCTAACCCGGAAATACACGAGCGCACCACCGCGCGCGAAATTTTGGCGGATTTCGCCGACGAGACACTCGATTATTGGGTAACGGGCTACGGCACCGGCGGCACGTTACAGGGTGTAGCACGCGTGCTGGTCCACTGAAAGTCCAGCCACCCGAATTATCGTCGGCTGAACCGGACGGGGGCATCGTTGCTGGCCAGCGGGAGCGCCGCAGCCGCACCATGCCGACGGCACGCCGGATGGTCGGCACCCAGCCTGGACGCCGCACCCGATGCAAGGCTGGACGCCCCGATTTCATCCCAAAAATCACCGCCGACGCGGTGGCGATGAAGCTGGTCCACCAATTGGTGACGGTCACGGGTGCCGAGGCGCTCGCGTGCAGCCGCGATCTGGCGAGGACGGAGGGGATTTACGTTGGCATCACGTCCGGCGCTACCTTCGCCGCCACCTTGCAGGTGGCTGCCGACGCCAAGCCGGGGGCCAACGTCCTGTGCATGCTGCCAGACACCGGCGAACGCTATCTCAGCACACCACTGTTCAGTGACATTTCCGCCGACATGACAGAGGAGGAAACGGCGATCTTCCGCTCCACCCCGCTCGGCTTGCCAACGGCTTTGACGCTACTGTGTCGGCGCTGGTCCGCATCCTCGCAGCCTCGGCCAACACGGCCAGTGCGGCATCGGACAGTGGCACTCGATGTTCCCGCCCAGCCTTCATCCGGCCTTCGGGCACCGTCCATACCGCGGCAGCGAGGTCAATCTCCGACCAGCGGGCACCGATAACCTCCCCGGTCCGAGCAGCGGTCAGAATTGCAAATTCAAGCGCCCGCGCCGAAACGCCGCTCCGCTGACGAAGCTCTGCCATGAACGCCGCGATTTGCTGCCAGGGAAGAGCCGCGTGGTGTTCGACCTTCGCGACTTTTGACCGGGCGGGCAGCCGATTATCTAAGTGCCCACGCCATCGAGCGGGGTTCTCCCCGGTGCGCCATTCGCGCGTCTTGCCGTGGTCGAGGATGGCCTCGATGCGCCCACGTAGCCTGCTGGCCGTCTCCGGCTTGGCCCGCCAGATTGGCTCAAGGGCCGCCAGGATCTCCACGGTGCCTACTTTGCCCACCGGCAGGTCGTGGGCGTCAATATAATATCCCGCTGCGGTTCTTGAATGTAAGCGCACGAGCCTGCTCTGCTTGGGAAGCCGCACGGGCCGCATCTGCTTCAACCTTACGCTGTTCGAGGGGATCGACACCGTTCTTCACTAGCCGATAGAGCGGTGCAGCGGCGGCACGCGCGTCAGCCAGGGAGACCGAGTTCGTGCCTCGGGCACGACCTAAGCCAGCCTCTCGCATCCTTCCGGCCATCACGTATCGGAACAGCCAGAACGCGGTGCCGTTGTCTCTAACGAGAAGGTAAAGCTCGTTGCCATCCCCATAGCGGCCCGGTTGCGCAGTCCGAACCTTGGCCGCGCTGAGCGGCGTCGCCAAAACGGGCATGACTTTGTCCCCTATTGTGTCCCCTAAACCTAGGCGAACGGAGACGGAGCCAAGAGACGATTGCGAAAGGGTTAGGTAGGGAGATTGGCCCGAAACCTGGAGTCCTGAAGACGGCTACGGATGGATTTGGACGTCGGTGAACGGGCGTCTGGCGGAGAGACAGGGATTCGAACCCTGGGTACGCTTGCACGTACACACGCTTTCCAAGCGTGCGCCTTAAGCCGCTCGGCCATCTCTCCAGCAACAACGCCGGTCAATACCAGACCGGGCGCCCGGCGCAAACCCCAATCATGCATCCATCTTCAGCGCGGCGAGGAACGCAGACTGCGGGATCTCCACCTTCCCGAACTGGCGCATCCGCTTCTTGCCTTCCTTCTGCTTCTCCAGCAGCTTGCGTTTGCGGGTAATGTCGCCGCCATAGCACTTCGCGGTCACATCCTTGGACAGTGCGCTGATCGTTTCGCGTGCCACCACGCGGCCGCCGATCGCCGCCTGGATGGCGATTTTGAACAACTGCTTAGGAATCAGGTCCTTCAACCGAGCGCAGATCTGCCGGCCGCGGTTCTCGGCGGCGACGCGGTGGGCAATGAAGGACAAGGCATCCACCAGATCACCATTGACCAGGATGGAGATGCGAACGAGGTCGCTTTCGGCATAACCATCCATCGCGTAGTCGAAGCTGGCGTAGCCGCGGGAGACCGATTTCAGCCGGTCGTAGAAATCGAAAACCACCTCATTCAGCGGGATGCGGTAAACTGCCATGGCGCGGTTGCCGACATAGGTCAGGTCGACCTGCTGGCCGCGGCGTTCAGTGCAAAGCCCCAGCACGCTGCCGAGATAGTCGTCCGGGACCATGATCGTGGCCTTGATCCACGGTTCCTCGATATGGTCGATCACCGAACCATCTGGCATATCGACCGGGTTATGGAGCTCCATCGTCTCGCCGTTGGTTTTGTGGATGTGGTAGACAACGGAGGGCGCAGTGGCGATCAGTTCGAGATCGAACTCGCGGGTGAGGCGTTCCTGGATGATCTCCAGATGCAGCAGGCCGAGGAAGCCGCAGCGGAAGCCGAAGCCCAGCGCGGCTGATGTTTCTGGCTCATAATGGAAGCTCGCGTCATTCAGGCGCAGCTTGCCCAAACTGTCCCGTAATTTCTCAAAATCGTCGGCGTCGATAGGGTACAGGCCGCACCAAACGACGGGGATGGAGGGCTTGAAACCGGGAAGAGCCTCGGTGGCAGGGATGCGGTCGTCGGTGATTGTGTCGCCAACGTTACAGTCGGCTACGGTCTTGATTGCAGCCGTGATGAAGCCGATCTCGCCCGGCCCCAGATCGTCCACTGGAACCATCTTCGGCGTGAACACACCCACCTGCTCGATCGAGTGTACAGCGCCGGACGACATCATCCGGATCTTTTGGCCGCGTTTGAGCCGGCCGTCCTTGATCCGGACCAGGATAACCACGCCGAGATATTGATCGTACCAGCTATCAACCAGCAGGGCCTTCAGCGGCGCGCTGCCGTCGCCCTTTGGCGCTGGCAGGCGCGTCACCAGCGCCTGCAGGACGCCCTCAATATTCAGTCCGGTTTTGGCACTGATTTCCACGGCGTCCGAGGTGTCGAGGCCGATGACGTCCTCGATCTGCTGCTTCACGCGTTCCGGTTCGGCGGCCGGGAGATCGATCTTGTTGAGGATCGGCACGATCTCGTGGTTGGCGTCGATCGCCTGATAGACGTTGGCCAATGTCTGCGCCTCTACCCCCTGGCTGGCATCCACCACCAGCAGGCTGCCCTCGCACGCAGCCAAACTGCGACTGACCTCGTAGGCGAAGTCGACGTGACCCGGAGTGTCCATCAAATTCAGTTCGTAGGTGAGTCCGTCCTTGGCCGCGTAGCTCAAACGCACGGTCTGCGCCTTGATGGTGATGCCGCGTTCCTTCTCCAGTTCCATGCTGTCAAGGACCTGGGAGGTCATCTCGCGCGCGGTCAGACCGCCGGTGAATTGGATCAGCCGGTCGGCCAGGGTGGACTTCCCGTGGTCAATATGCGCGATGATGGCGAAGTTGCGGATAAGCTCGATGGGAGTGTCGGTCATGAACCTGCTAACGGGGGTCTGCGCTGTGAGCCGGCGGGCGACACGCCGGCCGGTCGTGGCGGAGAGATAAAGTGTCCGTCACCCCGTGTCACCCATCCGTAAGCGCGGCGGCCGTGGTAGATGAGTCAGCAGGCCTTCGGCACGCTTGCGCAATCGGTGAACCCGCCCGAAGCCGGCCAGACGGCGGTCAAGAAAGGCAAGTGTGGCTGCATCGTCCTCCGATGGATCGCGCAGCCAGTACAGGATGGTCGCGCTGTAGATCACCGCCAAGCTCGCGCGCTTCGTATACCAGCTGAAATCGGTGGAGCGGTCACCGGCCGCATGCCAGATGGCGTCGATGGTTCGGGCGGTGCAGGCGGCAGCGGCGCGGACGTTGTGAGGAAGTGCCATGACGGCCACTGCACGCCGGACGGCTTCTTTGTAAGGCCGGTTCTGCTCCAGCCGCAGAGCGATCACGGCGCGGACCCGCGCGGGAAGCCTCGTCGCAGGCAACCCGGTGGCGGCTTCCTCCATGCGCCGGTCAGCGAGGTCGCAAAACGTCTCGATCATGTCGACGGTGCCAAGGGGAAACAGCAGGTCGGCTTCATCGTCCGGCATGCCGGCCTCCGCAATTCCTGCTCTCAAGGCGCGCTTGGTCCAGCCGTCGAACGCCACATGCGAGAGCATCCCGAACATAGCGTCGTCGCGCTCGGGCAGCCGTTCGGGGTGGGCGATCATTGGCTCGCTCCGGCCCGGTTGAGTTCGTCGGTGAAGCCGAAATACCGGAAATCCGTCATGCGCATGGGATAAAGGATGCCATCCAGATGGTCGTATTCGTGCTGGACGATGCGGGCATGAAAGCCGGTCACCTCACGCTCAGTGACGTTGCCGTCGCAATCGACACCGCGGTAGCGGATGCGGTTAGCGCGGGGCACCGCGGCGCGTAGATCGGGGATCGAAAGACAGCCTTCCCAGCCCACGACCCTCTCCTCGCCGATCAGTTCTACCGTGGGATTGATCAGGACGGTGTTATCCAGTGTGGTGTCGTCGGGGTCCTCGCTTTCCCGACCGCCGGGCACTCGGAAGACGAACAGGCGTAACGGCTGATAAACCTGCGGCGCTGCTAGGCCGACACCGGGAGCGTCGATCATGGTCTCCATCATGTCAGCGACGAGGCGGCGGATTTCAGGAGCGCCGGGGTCAGCCACCGGATCGCACTTTTTGAGCAAGACCGGGTGACCCATCCGGGCAATTTTCAGAATGGCCATAGCGTGTCGTGCCTTCGATGGCGGAAAATGGGCTTGTAACTATCCACGGCCGTGTTATAGCGCCAGTCCCCGCTTTCGGAATTCCCGGCGACGGGGGTGTCCGCGCACCCGATCGGCGGAGGCGCTTTTGGAAAGGAGCAGACTGCCAAGTGCAAGTCCTCGTGCGTGACAACAATGTCGATCAGGCGCTCAAGGCGCTCAAGAAGAAGATGCAACGGGAAGGGATTTTCCGCGAGATGAAGCTGCGGCGGCACTACGAGAAGCCGTCAGAGCGGCGGGCTCGTGAGGCGGCGGAGGCGGTGCGCCGCGCCAGGAAGCTGGAGCGCAAGCGGCTGGAGCGCGAGGGCTTCTAACAAGGCCCTGTGGCAGGTTTCAGGGGCGTGCGGCCTGGGGGATCTCCGCGCCGCCGCTCCAGTGTGTACTATTGCGGCGCCCGTATAATCGGGTCTAGGTTCGGTCGATTGGACCAATCGAAGGCGGCAAAGTCTTATGCTCGCACCGGACCAAACACGGCAGAACGCCGTATTCGACCATCTCCGTCACAGTATCTTGAGCGGAGCGCTTCCAGGCGGTGGTCGTCTGCCGCCCAGCCGCTCGCTGGCACAGGAACTCGGGGTCGCCCGGCAAACCGTGGTGCTGGCGTATGAGCGGCTGGCGGCCGAGGGATATGTCCGGGGGCGCACTGGCAGCGGAACGTATGTTGCGACGGACTTGCCGGACCAGGCCCCTGCCCCTGCCTCGACGCCGCCGGTTGCCGCGGTCGCACTGTCGGCGCGAGGTGCCCGTCTGGCGGAAGTTCCGGCGACGGCGAGTGCGCGCGATCCCACCCTGGGATTGCTGCTGGCTGGTGGGCTGCCCGCCCCGGATCTGTTCCCAATCAAGGCCTGGGCTCGGTGTGCATCCCGCGTCCTGAAACCGCTTTCAGGGGAGTTTTCCAGTTATCCACCGCCGCAGGGTTTGCTGGTGCTGCGAGAGCAGATTGCGGCCCATCTCGCGGCGACGCGGGGACTCGTCGCCGATCCTGGCTGCATCGTGGTGACGGGCGGAACGCAGCAAGCACTGCGGACGGCGGCGGATCTGCTCCTGGACCCCGGCGATGCGGTGTGGGTCGAGGATCCTGGATACATTGCCGGGCGGGGGGCTTTGCTCGCGGCCGGGGCGGACATCATCCCGGTTCCAAGCGACTCGGACGGGCTGGATGTAGCGGCGGGGGGCCGAATCGCACCACATGCGCGATTGGCGCTAGTGGCGCCGTCGCATGCCACACCACTCGGGGGTGCGTTGCCGATCGGGCGCCGGCTGGCGTTGCTGGACTGGGCGGCGCGGGCTCGGGCATGGGTGCTGGAGGACGATTGCGACTCGGAGTTTCGTTGGGAGGGCAAGCCGCTGCCTCCGTTGGCGACGCTGGATAAGGCGGGTCAGGTGATCTACTGCGGCACGTTCAGCAAGACGCTGGCGCCAGCGCTGCGGATCGGGTTCGCGATCGTCCCGGCGCCGCTTGTCGCTGCGTTCGTTCGACTGCGGACGCTGACCGATCGTGGGACGGAGGCATTCACTCAGGCAACTCTGGCTGAGTTCATGCGACTGGGTTTGCTGTCGCCGCACATCCGCAAGATGCGCACGGAATATAGTCGGCGCCGCGATGCGCTGCTTGACGCGATGGCTCGCATTGTTCAGCACGCCTCGCCGCTGGCCGCTCCCGGTGGGTTGCACATGGTGGCACAATTGCCGGACGGCATCGACGAGGGGGCGGCCGTGCGGGCGTGCCGAGCACGGGATCTGGCGGTGTCACCGCTGCGGGCTTACTACGCTGGGGTGCCGCGAATGAGCGGATTGGTGATTGGGTTCGCGGCGACGCCGGTTGCGATGGCAGCAGACGTGGCACGGCGGCTGGAGACGGCGCTTTCATCGGTCGCGCATATAGCGACGCACTGACGGCCAAAGTGTCGCCGTTGTTTGTTGCTCGACCACCCCCTTGCTGCGTCGCACAAATCGCGCCACACTCATTCAATGCCGGATGTGCCAGCCGCTTCGGAAACCTCCGCCCTGGCCCAGGAACTCCTGGACCTGACTGCCCGCCTCGGTGCCCGCGCCACCGAGGATCCATTCGGCAATCCAGTCCTGTCGGTATCCCTGGCAATCACGCGCCAACTGGACGGCGGCGACCTGACCGAGGCCGATATCAGCAGCCTGATCCGCTATCTCCGCGACGCCGCGTTCAACGACCGCGCCGCCCGCATTCCCGCCTATCTCGGCGGCATCGACACCGCCATAAATGACGGCATCCTGGCGAGCCTGGCGCACCATTTGTTGCGTCCCGACCCCAACGACAGCCCGGTCCGCTGGGCAGAATACCAGGCGTTGACCGAACGGACCCGCTTCGCCGCGGTCTTCACCGCGCATCCCACGTTCTCCCTCCCGCTTCCGGTCAACGAGGCCCTTGCCGAGGCCGCCTGCGGCCGCCCTGCCCCCGCCTTCGAAACCCACCGCCCTCCACCTATCACGCTGCGCAGCGAGTTCGACCAGTCCGTGGCAGCGATCGCCAACGGCCGTGACGCGATCGACAGATTCAACGCCGCGCTGATTTCCGTGGCCCGCGGCGCCTGGGCCGATCGCTGGACCGAACTCAACCCAAGCCCCGTTATCCTGTCCACGTGGGTCGGCTACGACACCGACGGCCGCACCGATATCGGCTGGTGGGACACGATCCGCCTGCGGCTCGAAATGAAGCGCCTCCAGCTCGCTCGTCTGCGCGCCCAGGTCTCCGTCCTCCCAAGCGCCGCCGCCCTCGCCGAACGCGTCGCCGAGGCCTGCGACGCAGTTGACCAACAGATCGAGCTTTGCCCGGATCAGCCGGAGCCAACCAAGGTCGCCGCCTTTGCACACCTCCTGGTCGGCACAAGGGAGACCGCGCTGACTTCGCCAGCGCCGCTGCTGGCGTTGTTTCGCTCCGCCATCGCCAAGGCCCCGGATCACGAGAAACTCGCGCTGACCGTCGCCCGCGCCGGGCTTGTCTCGCACGGCTTGGCGCTGGCGCACACCCACACGCGGCTGAATGCGGCGCAGCTCCATAACGTCGTGCGCCAACGGTTAGGAATTGCCGACCCCCCGGAAGATCCGGCCCACCGTCGCGCCCTGTTCTCCGCTATCAATGCAGCGCTGGACGCGGTCAAGTCGGAACCGGTCGATTTCGGTGCCCTCGTTGCCGAGCAGGCCTCGGCGGCCAAACTGATGATGACGGTGGCGCAGATCGTCAAGCACGTGGACGGCTCTGTCCCCGTGCGTTTTCTGATTGCCGAAACCGAGTCCGGCTACACCCTGCTGGCCGCGCTATGGCTGGCCCGCCTGTTCGGCATCGAGCAGCACGTGGAGATCTCACCTCTGTTCGAGACCGCCGAGGCGCTCGAGCAAGGTTCGACCGTCCTCGAAGAAGCCCTCCGCAGCCCGCACTATCGTGACTACCTGAAAAAGACCGGCAAGCTCGCCTTGCAGTTCGGTTATTCGGATTCCGGCCGCTATGTCGGTCAGCTGGCTGCCAGTTACCTGATCGAACGGTTACGACTGAAGATCGCGCACACGCTGCAGCGTCACGGTGTGTCCGGCGTCGAAGTAATCCTGTTCGACACCCACGGCGAGAGCATCGGCCGCGGCGCCCATCCCGGCTCATTCGCCGACCGTCTCAAATACCTATCCCCCACCGCCTCCCGCCAGGCGCTCGGACGCGCCGGCCTGAAGGTGCGGGAGGAAGCGGCAATTCAAGGTGGCGACGGATATCTGCTGTTCGGCACACCGGAACTCGCGTTGGCGACGGTCACCCGTATTGCCGAGCAGACCTATCACCCGGCAGCCGGACCGATCGAGGACCCGGTCTATGCCGATCCCGACTTCGCGGCTGATTTCTTCGCCACGATCCGCTCCAACATGGAAGGCCTAGTCGAGGACGCCGGCTACGCCGCGTTGCTCGGTGCGTTCGGTCCTTCGTTACTTGACAAGACCGGATCGCGTCCATCCGCAAGGCAGTCCGACGGGGTGGGCGGAGCCACCCGCATCCGTCACCCGAGCGAATTGCGCGCGATTCCGAACAACGCGATCCTGCAACAGATTGGCTGGTGCGCCAACACGCTGCAAGGCATCGGTGCCGCCGCCGCCCGCCATCCCGAAACCTTCACTGCTCTCCGGCAGAACAGCCGCCGTTTCAAGCGCGCAATGGATCTGGCGAGCCACGGGCTCGCCCACTCCGATATCGAAGTGTTGCGCGCGGTGATCGCCACATTGGATCCCGGAACCTGGCTGGACCGCGCCGCACACACCAGACGGCCCGGCCGCCGAGAGGGCTTGGTAGCCGTCGCCAAGGCGCTCGAGCGTCTGGACATCTGGGCCGCCGCCCAATCGATGTTCCGCCGCATTTCCGCCGATCATCTGGCCCTGCGGGTAGCGTGGCCGGATGTCCCCCACATGGCGAACCGCGAAATCCTGCTGCACGCGCTGCGTTTGGCGCTGATCCACCGGATCTGGCTGCTGGCGACTGAGATTCCCGATTTCTCGCCGCGCCACGGCGTCACCCGTCTGGCGCTGGAGGCCGCCATCCTGCGCCTGGATATTGACGCCTCCCTGAATATGCTGGCGGAAATCTTTCCCTCGGCCACCGACCCTGCCGCCGACTGTGATTACGGCGAACCGGCGCCGAACCGCCGCACCGCGGCCTACGTGCGCGAACACGAGGAAATCTTTGCACCTATGCGCCGCCTCTTCTCGATGGTCCGGGAAATCGCAACAGCGGTGACCCACGAAGTCGGGGCGTTCGGCTAGTGGTCCGATCCCGACAGAAGCATTCCATGCGGTCGGGGGAATCGGCCCACAAGATCATAGGCTAGTGGTTCAAAACGGACGGCACCATCCGTCTGATTTGAACCACTAGGCCCCTTACCACCTGGCCACGCCGGGATCAGCCGAAGTGCAGATGTAAAGTCGCTAGGCTCGCGGGCACGGCACCATACAGGTTCAGCACGTCCGCCGCGCCGCCCGCGGCATCCTGGATCGTCAGCACTGACTGGTCGCCTGCGGCGGCCAACGTGGCCGAACTGCCGGCGCTGTAGCCGACAAGGTCCAGAGACAGGGCGCTCCAGTTGCCGCCGACGAAGACGCCGTTGGCGGTATGGCCATGACGGATGTCATCCGGCCCGCCGCTGGCCTGTGTCCCGGCATCGCCGTGCGCGACCATGATGGTGGTCAGCGGTGTCATGAACGTCATTGTGTCATCGACCGAGATGTCGGCGTGACCCGACCCCAGTTGCACGATGTCCGAGCCTCGGTCTTTATCGACGGCAAAGTTATAATATATAGCTGGTTCGCGTCGAGGGCCGCGATTGTAACCTTGGCGGCGCCCCCGCCGAGATTCACTGCGTTGCGCCCGTCCGTCAGCGAAATGTCGCTGGTTCCGCTGCCTGCGGTGATGGTGCCGGAGCATTCCTCAAGTTCAACCGTATTGTCGCCGCTGCCCATGGTAATGCCGACCGTCGTCTGGTCGGGCGCGGTATTGAAAGTCCAGCCGGAGGGCAGTGGGGTGCCGAGGGGTGCGGCGTAGTAATAATGGGAATCGGGTTGGACTTCGATGGTGTTATTGCCATTGCCGACGCCGATGTGAAAGTGGTTCGACCACGTGTAGTCGTTGCTGAGATAGTTGACGTTGATGGTATTGTTTCCATTGCCAACGTCGATCGCCCCTCGCTTGGCGCCGGTGACCGTGATCCCGTGGGAAGCGTTATCGCCGGCGGTGGCAACCCAGGTGTCGACGAAGCCGGTTACGTTAAGATTGACCGTGTCGAGTTCGCTGAGCTCGATGTCCTTTATGGTGTTCCATGGCGCGTTCAGCGAGAAGTCTTCCGCGGACGCTTCCAGTGTTCCCCGGCAATATACAGTTACCAGCCCCTGTTCCTCGGGCGACCAGGGCACCCAAAAAGTGGTTGTGCCGAAGGTAATTGGATTAATCTGGGTCGTCTGGCCGAGCCCGTCCGCCGGGAGGTCCTACCTTGTCCAGCCCGACATGCCGACCCAAAGCGCGTCCCAGGCCTGGCCCGTGACCTGTCCAGGCGCCGCCGCCGTAGGTCCAAAGCGAATTGTGGTCATGTCCAATCCCCAGATCGAATTGTTTACGGAATGTCGATCATGCGGAGAAATGAATGTCTGCGGTGCGAATTGGCGTTGACACACAAATCTCTGCTTCAATCAAAAGGTTACGCTACATCCGCACATCCGCCAGCGAATCCCTGCTATGCGCCGAGTAAGATAGATTAGGTATCAAACGTGAGCCCTCTTTCCGACGGCAGCTTCTGGTCGTCGCATGGGCCTGCCGTTATTGGTCCGCTCCGATACATCGGCCCGTGCCGAGTCGGCAAACCAAGCGAGGTCGTGGCTGCCGCGCTCGGCGCCGTCCCGGACCCCTTGACCCAACCCCACTTTCCCCGCACCTCTCGGACAAGAAGCCTAACCTGGGACGACGCCCATCCACCCGAACTCACAAGCACCCCGGATGAGCAGCCACGTTCCCGGCAAGCACCCCACCTGGCTGCCGAACCTCCTCGGTCTGTTTATCGCGGTTGGTCCCGCCGCCACCGATATGTACCTGCCGGCGTTCCCGGCCGTGGAGGCCACCTTCGGCACCGCTCCCGGCACCGCGCAGCTCACGTTGGCGACGTGGTTCGCTGGCCTCGCTGTCGGCCAGATTACGCAGGGTACGCTGTCAGACCGGTTCGGCCGCCGCATCCCGCTGATGGCGGGCTTTATCGTCTTTACCCTCAGCACCATCGGCTGCGCACTCGCGCCCAGCCTGACGATCCTGGCCATCTTCCGCGCGGTCGCAGCGTTCGGCGCGTCCGCGGGGATGGTGATCTCGCGCGCCGTAGTCCGCGACCTGAGCGAAGGCCAGGCGGCCGCTATCATGATGTCACGCCTGATCCTTGTGATGGGTGTGGCGCCTATCCTCGCCCCGACCATCGGCGGCGCCATCCTGGCCTTCGCGCATTGGCGGGTCATCTTCTGGTTTCTGAGCCTTTACGGCGCGGGCTGCGTCATCACCGCCTGGCAAGTCGCTGCCTGAAACCCTGCCGGAGGAACGCCGCAACGCGCCTGTCCCTGGCCGGCCAGGCCGCGCGCTACCTGATGATCGTGCGCGAGAAAACCTTTCTCACGCACGCCGTGATGGGCGGGTGCAGCACCTTCTGCATGTTCGCCTACCTGTCCGGCTGCTCGCCGGTGTTTGAGGACGGGTTCGGCCTCAATCCCTCCGAGTTCGCGCTGATCTTCGGCTTGTGCGCCGTCAGCCTGATTGCCTGCTCGCAACTCAACGCAAGGCTGCTGCCCCGGTTCGGATTGAGCCATATGCTGACGTCGGTCGCTCGGATGTCGCTTTGTGCAACGATTGTCTTGGTCACGCTGGCGTTCAGCGGCGTGCACGTGCTGTGGGCTATCGTCGCGCCGCTGGTGGTGGTGATCGGCTGCCAGGGGTTCAACAATGCCAACGCAACCGCCGGAGCGCTGTCCCGCCACGCAGGCCACGCCGGCAGCGCGGCGGCGCTGATGGGGACGTTCCAGTTCAGCCTTGGCGCGCTCTCCGGCGTGCTGGTCGGATTTCTGACCGATGGCACGCCAAGGGGCATGGCGGCGCTGATGGCCTGTGGCATGCTGGGGGCTGTCGCCGTCGACCGATTCCGTCCCCGCCCCGAGGCCCACCGCTCATGATTGTCGGTATCCCCGCCTGCGCTAAAACAATTGCGGATATGCCGTTCCACCACAGCCCGGCCCGCTACGCCCAAGCCGTTCTGCGTGGCGTCGGCGCGCTGCCCGTCCTGATCCCACCCCTGGGCGAAAAGATGCTCGGCCTGCTCGACTACCTTGGCGGGGCTGCTGGTGCCGGGCAGTCCGAGCAACGTGCATCCCAGCCACTATGAGGGGGGCGAGAGCGAGACGCCGGACTCCCACGATCTGGAGCGCGACCAAACGACCCTGCCGCTGATTCGCGCCGCCATCGCCCGCGGTCTTCCTGTGCTGGCGATCTGCCGCGGTATTCAGGAGCTGAACGTGGCGCTGGGCGGTTCCCTGATCCAACGCGTCCACGCCCGACCGGGATTCAGGGACCACCGAGGCGGCCCCGGCCCGCATGAGACGCGCTATGGTCCGAAGCATCCGATCACGGTCACCGGCAGCCTGGCGCGCATCGTCGGGGCTGAGACTATCGAGGTGAACTCGCTGCACGGCCAAGCGATCGACCGACTCGGCTGACGGTCTGGTGGTGGAGGCCCGCGCGCCCGACGGCACGATCGAGGCGGTGGCGATGCCGTCCGCTCCCGGCTGGCTGTTGGGCGTGCAATGGCATCCGGAGTGGGCGTTCGCCGGCAACCCGCACAGTGTTGCTATTTTCACTGCTTTCGGCGATGCCTGCCAGTCCTGGGAGAGGAAGCGTGCGTGGCGTAGCGCGTAAACTAAACCCCAAATGACAACGTTCAGCAGAAAGGCGTCCTGACCATGGACCTCCAACTCGCGGGCAAGACCGTACTGATCACGGGCGGTTCGAAAGGCATCGGCAAGGCGGCGGCCGAGGTGCTGGCCGAGGAAGGCTGCAACCTGATCCTGGTCGCGCGCGGCGCGGATCTGCTGAACGAAGCCGCGGCAGAGATCCGCGCCAAGCGCCAGGTTAACGTGCGCACTATCGCCGCCGATCTGTCCAGCGATGCCTCCGTTCGTAAGGTTGCGCTGGAGGCCGGGGAGATCGACGTCCTGGTGAACAATGCGGGCGCGATTCCGCCGGGCGACCTGCTGTCGATCGACGATGCGCGGTGGCGGCAGGCCTGGGATCTGAAAGTGTTCGGCTACATCTCCTTCTGCCGGGTAATCTACGCTCAGATGAAGGCTCGGCGGGCGGGCGTGATCGTCAACGTGATTGGCGCGGCGGGAGAGAGATTTCCGACCAACTATATCGCCGGCGCCGCGGGTAATGCGTCGCTGATGGCGTTCACCCGAGCGCTGGGGAAGGGCGCGCCAGCCGACGGGTTGCGGGTGGTGGCGATCAATCCGGGGCCGGTGGAAACCGACCGTCTGGTGATGCTGCGCAAGGCGGAGGCCAAGGAGAAGTGGGGTGACGAGAACCGCTGGCGAGAACTCAGCGCCGGCATGGCGTTCGGTCGTCCGGCGACGCCTCGGGAGATCGGCAATGCCGTCGCGTTCCTGGCCAGCCCGGCGTCCGGCTACACCACCGGCACGGTGCTGACGATCGACGGAGGCGGTTGAGTTATGGTATCGCAACTAAGTGAATAGCCGGTTATTTATTTGGCTTGCAGTCGCATGCTGACTAGGTATATGACCAGTCATCATCGATGAAGCAGGAGGCCCATATGGGTATCTGGCCGGTCCAGGACGCAAAAGCGCGATTCAGCGAGTTTCTCGACACGTGCTTGGAAGACGGCCCACAAATCGTCTCTCGCCGCGGTGCCGAAGCCGCGGTGCTCGTGCCGATCGGCCAGTGGCGCAAGCTGCAGGCCGCCAGCCAGCCCTCGTTGAAAGATCTGCTGCTGTCCGACACGGCTCGCGCGGATCTGGACATCCCGTCGCGTGGCAATCGCCGCCGCAGGGTGCCAGAAGCGCTCGGCTAACTGGTGTATCTGCTCGATACCAATGTCATTTCGGAATTGCGCAAGCGGCGCCCGCATCCGGCCGTCGTCGACTGGCTGCGGGCGGTCCCCTCCGATAACCTCTACATCGCGGCGCTGACGTTGGGGGAGCTTCAGGCCGGTGTCGAGATCACGCGCGCGCAGGATCCCGAAAAGGCCGAGGAAATCGAGTTCTGGATCGATCGCGTTGCCAGCACATGGAATGTTGTGCCCATGGACGCCCGCGTGATGCGTGCCTGGGCACGCCTTATGGTCGGCCAGCAGGATGAACTGATCGAGGACGGCATGATCGCCGCGGTCGCGACAGTTCACCGGCTGACCGTGGTGACCCGCAATGTGAAGGACTTTAAGCCGTTCGGCGTAACAATCCTGAACCCGTTCGCCTGAAGGACGCCGGCGGGATCGCGTAAATTTGGCGACCGACCGCTCAGGCTGTCAGCGGGATGGTCGGTCGGCGGCCACCGCCCGGCTGGTACCGGCTCAGATACGTCGGCACCACCAACTCTGCCGGCGTTGGGGTGATCCCCAAATCGGCCAGCCCCAGCGCATCCGGGGAAACAACGTTGTCCTTGGACAGCATCAGAAGCTGATCCGGCGTCAGTGGCTTGCCCGGGACGTGTTGCAGGATGGCGGCCTGCAGTCGAGCGATCCCCATCGGGATGTCCACCAACCGCTTGTGGCGGCGGGTCTGCTTCAGGATGAACGCCAGGATCTCGCGGAATGTCCAAACCCGCGGGCCGCCCAGTTCGAAAACCTTGCCCATCGAGCCATCAAACGCCAACACGGCCATCGCCGCGTTGGCGACATCGCCAACGAACACCGGCTGCATTTTCGTGTCCCCGGAGATGACCGGCATGAACGGCGAGATCCGTGCGATCTCGGCGAAGCGGTTGAAAAACCTGTCTTCCACGCCGAACACCAGCGACGGACGCAAGATGGTCGCGGTCGGGAATGCCGCCTGCACCGCCTGTTCTCCCTTCCCCTTGGTGGAGGCATACTGGCTGGGGCTGTCCGGGTCGGCGCCGATGGCGGACGTCTGGATCAGCCGGCGGACACCATTGGCCGCCGCAAGCCGCGCGATCCGCTCGTGCACCCTCGAAATGAACCGCCTGGAACGAGGCGGTTCGGCTTTCCGTCAGCGTGCCAACCAGGTTGACCACGACCTCGGCCCCGGCGACGGCGCGGTGCACCGTGCCCTCGTTCATCACCGAGGCAAAGAGCGGCACAATCTGCCCGACCTCACCCATCGGCTTGAGGAACAGCGCCGCCTCGGGGTCGCGAACCGCTACCCGCACGACATAGCCTTGCTGGGCCAGTCGCTTGACCACATAGCGGCCGATAAAGCCGGAACCGCCGAACACTGTCGCCACGCGCCGCGTCGCCATGGTCCTGAGTCTCCCTGTCCGCGCCGGTCTGATACGCCGCGCAAGCGCACCTCTCAAGAGCGCAGCATAATTATCGCGGGAAACGGTTGACGCCACCGCGGGGGGCGGCTACATCGCCCGCCCACCCTTTGTCCGCATCTGCTCGCGGACGAAAGGCTGCCCAGATGGCGGAATTGGTAGACGCGCAGGTTTCAGGTACCTGTGGCCGCAAGGTCGTGGAAGTTCGAGTCTTCTTCTGGGCACCAAATTTTTCATGAGCATCACACAGTTCATGCCCAACGGCACCATTCACCTCTACCGGGACGACCTGCCGGAGGGCCTCGTGCTGGGGCCGGTCGTCGCTGTCGATACCGAGACGATGGGGCTCAATCCGCATCGTGACCGGTTGTGCCTGGTGCAGTTGTCAGGTGGTGACGGGCACGCGCACATCGTCCAGTTGATCCCGCCGGGGCGCGGCGGACACGGATACGACTGCCCCAATCTGAAGCAGCTTCTCGCCGATGCGGCGGTGGTGAAACTGATGCATTTCGGCCGGTTCGACGTAGCGATGCTGCAGCATTATCTCGGCATCAACGTGAACCCGGTGAAATGCACCAAGATCGCGGCCAAGCTGATCCGCACCTTTACCGACCGGCACGGCCTGAAGGACCTGTGCAAGGAGTTGCTGGGGGTGGAGTTGTCCAAGCAGCAGCAGTCCTCCGATTGGGGCGCAATGGAGCTGACGTCGGAGCAACTCGCCTACGCTGCGTCTGACGTACTGTATCTGCATGCGCTGTGGACGAAACTGGAGGCGGCCCTGATCCGCGAGGGGCGGCTGGCACTGGCCGAAGCTTGCTTCGCCTTTCTGCCAACCCGAGGGGAATTGGATTTGCTCGGGTACGAGGAGCCGGATGTGTTTGCGCACTGAGTCCGTCATTCCAACGGCTGGTGATCGATAGGACGTGGATCCGGAAAGTCTTTTTCGCGTCGCGCCGAAAGTCTGACCAAATGGCCCGAGCGAGGTAAGATGATGCCCAATCTGCGAACGTTGACGAATCACTTGGTGTTGGTAGGCCTTTGCGCTGCTTAGGTACGGGGCAGCCGAGACGGTGGGGGATCTGACAGCATGTCAGCAGTATTCCCACGCACTTCTTCGTACAAACCGCGAAGGAATACAGGAAAGGTTTAAGCGGCTGATGCGACGCTTCGAAGCCTGGAAGTAATGATAATGGCATGGTACTACGTTGCTTCAGTAGCTACACCTGCTCCCCTCATGCCGATTTGACCCCCGGTTTATGCGCAGGCGACGGCGAGGTTCTGAGGTCGCAGAGAAGCGTACGTCTCCGTTGAGCCCGTTCTCGCACCGTGCGCGTCGCGGCAGAGACAACCGATTTTCGATCGCGTTCCAAGGACGGGCTTACGCGTATCGCCACCGTCCGCCGAAACGCGCGTTTCGTGGGCGAGTCCCCGAAGACGGGCTAATACCGCCGCAGGAAGAACGCGAACGTCACGGTCGCACTCAGCGCCACGACAAACCAGCGCAGGACCTGCGGCGGCAAATGGCGGGCGAACCGGGCGCCGTAGTAGCCGCCCGCGATAGCTGAGACCATCATCGCCAGCATCTCCGGCCAGCGCACCGCTCCGGCCGCCGCGAAGCACAATACGGCGGTCCCGTTGGCGGCGCTGACCAGCGGTGGTGCGAGTCGCGGCCATCGACTTCAACTCCGACGAGTCGATCAGCGTCCAGACCGCCATCATCATCAGGCCGATCGCACCACCGAAGTAGCCGCCGTAGATCGACAGGATAAACTGAATAACCAGGAACGAGGGACGCCCGATCCGGACGTAACGGCGCAGCCAGTCGCCCAGTTGGCGTCCGCCGGCAAAGGTCAGAGTCGCCAGCAGCAGCAGCCAGGGGATCACGAGGTCGAACGCGGAGCCGGGAGTGATCAACAGCAAAATCGCGCCGACCAGGCCGCCCGCCAGACCGATCGGCAGCAGCACGTTCAGCCCGATCCCGGCGATACCATGCAGATCGTCCCGATAGGCCCAGGTGCTGGCGACCGTTCCTGGAAACAGTGCCACGGTGCTGGTTGCGTTGGCATTGATGGGAGGCAACCCGATAAGCACCATCACGGGAAAGGAAACGAACGAGCCCCCACCGGCGACCGCATTCATCGTCCCGGCCAGCAAACCGGCCAGGATCAAGGGGAAGAAAATGTGGCACGTCATTCTACAGGAACGTTCTGTTCGAGCTCCGTCAGCCACGCGGCTGCATTGCCGTCGGACGGTGCTCGCCAGTCACCGCGCGGCGACAGCGACCCGCCCGCCGAAACCTTCGGCCCGTTTGGCATCGCGCTGCGCTTGAACTGACTGAAGGCGAAGAATCGTGTCAGAAAAACCGTCATCCAATGGCGGATCTGCTTCAAATCGTAGCCCACGCGCCGATCCGCTTGAAAATGCGGTGGCCAATCGCCTCGCCCGGGATCTTCCCAGGTTTGCAGGGCCATGAACGCGATCTTCGAGGGTGCGAACCCGTAGCGCAGGATATGGAACAAGGTGAAGTCCTGGAGCGCGTACGGGCCGATTTTGGCCTCGGTGCTTTGCGGGATTTCGCCTTCCTCCACTGGCACTAGTTCAGGGGAAATTTCCGTCGACAGAATGGCGTCCAGCGTTGCCAACACGTCGTCGGAGAAACGTTTCGTACCGATGATCCAGCGGATCAAATGTTGGATCAGTGTCTTCGGCACCCCGGCATTGACGTTGTAGTGCGCCATCTGGTCGCCGACGCCATAAGTGCACCAGCCAAGCGCAAGTTCCGAGAGATCGCCGGTGCCGATGACGATACCGCCCAGGTGGTTCGCCAGTCGGAACAGGTAATCGGTCCGCAGCCCGGCCTGCACGTTCTCAAAGGTGATATCGTAGACCGGCGCGCCGCCGGCGTAGGGATGCTCGAGGTCGGACAGCATCTGTTTCGCGGCAGGTCTGATATCGAGTTCGCTCGCCGTGACACCTAGCGATTGCATCAGTGCCCAGGCGTTGGATTTGGTATGACCCGAGGTCGCGAACCCCGGCATCGTATACGCCAAAATGCCGTCGCGCGGCAGACCGAGCAGGTCAAAAGCCTGGGCACAAACCAACAGCGCCTGGGTCGAGTCCAAGCCACCGGAAATCCCGATAACCACCTTGTTCAACCCGGTGGCGCGCAGCCGCTGCGCCAATCCCGAGACCTGGATGTTGTAAGCCTCGTAACAATCTTGCTCCAGCCGGGCGACGTCCGCCGGGACGAAAGGAAACCGCTCGACCCGGCGACGGAAGCCGACATCACCGGCTGGCGGCGCGACCCTAAAGCCGATGCGCCGGAATGGACGCGCGTGGCGGCGACGATTGGTATTGAACGACCCCATCTGCAAGCGCTCCTGTGCCAGCATGTCGAGGTCGATATCGGCGATGGCCGCCTGGTCCGCCACGGGAAACCGTTCGGTCTCGGCCAAAGTGTTGCCGTTCTCGAACACCGAGGCCTGGCCGTCCCAGGCGAGGTCGGTGGTCGAATTCGCCGGCCCCGGCGGCGGCATACAGGTACGCAGCGATGCACCGCGCGGATTGCGACCGGCACAGCAAACGGCGGGTCTCGGCCTTGCCGATGGTGATATTGCTGGCCGACAAATTCGCCAGCACCGTCGCTCCCGCGACAGCGGCTTCCCCGCTCGGGGGGTTGGGAACCCACACGTCCTCGCAGATTTCCGCGTGGACGATCAGGCCGCGCAGGTCCGACGCTTCCCACAACAGGTCGGTGCCGAACGGCACGCTGCGGCCGTGGAGTGTGACAGAATCACCGTCGGTGCCGTCGCCGCTGACGAAGTGGCGGGGTTCATAGAACTCACGGTAATTCGGCAGGTGGATTTTCGGCACTACACCAAGCAAATCACCGCGGTAAATCGCCAGGGCGCAATTGTAAAGCGCGCCGCGATGGCGGAGCGGCGCGCCCACCAGCAGCAACGGCATCAGCTCGGCGGACCCCTCTACGATCGTCTCGATCGCGGTTTCCACCGCGTCCAGCAGGGTCGTTTGCTGCAACAGGTCGCTGATCGCGTAGCCGGAAATGCCGAGCTCCGGAAATACCGCCACCGACACGGCTTGGCGGTCGCAGTCCCGCGCCATTGTCAGGATTGACTGCGCATTGGTCGCTGGATCAGCCAACGCGGTGCGGGTGGTGCAGGCGGCGACGCGGGCGAAGCCGTGACGGTATAGGGAGCGGAAGCTCATGGCGGGCCTGGGCAATGGTGCCCACAATATGGCGCGGCTTGCGTGCAAGCGCCATCCGGCCGCTTGAACGGTTTCACCGTAGGCTCTCCTGTCATCACAGAATCCGAGAGCAGAAGAATATCTATAATATTGTCATCAAACCGCCGCCGACCCGACCGCGGGCCCTGCCGTAGGTATCAGCTGCCGAAAGGCAAGCGTCACTCCGAGGGCTCGATGAACAAAACCAAAAGTTTGAAGTATTCCCTTTTCTGTGCTGCCGCCGTCGGTGGCCTTATGCTCGGCCATCCAGCCGAGGCGCAGACCGATGCGCAGATCCAGACCATTCAGCAGCAGATCAAGCAGCTGCAGAACCAACTCAATCAGATGAAGTCGGACCTGGCGGCGCGTGATCGCGCTGTCAAGGCTGCCCAGGAGCAAGCCAAAGCCGCACAGGAGCAAGCCGCGGCAGCACAGGGCCAGGCCGCGACGGCATCGGCTCAGGCCGCGCAAGTGGCCGCCGCGCCGCCTCCGCCACCGCCGCTGCCCCAGGGGCAGTTCCGCGTCGGCGGCTTGACCGTCACGCTGGGCGGCTTCGCGGCGGTTGAAGGTATTTATCGGTCACGCAACATGGCTTCGAGCATCGACACCAGTTTTAACAGCCTCCCGTTCCCGAACAGCCCCAACTATCACATCCCCGAATACCGTGAGACCGCGCAGCAGAGCCGGTTCTCGCTAATGACGGAAGGGCAGTTGGACGACGCGCAAAAGCTGACCGGCTACCTGGAGACGGACTTTCTGAGCGCCGGCTCCTCATCCAACTCGAACCAAAGCAACAGCTATACCCTCCGGCTGCGCCAGTTCTGGGGAAACTACGATAATACAGACTGGGGCTTGCACGTGCTCGGCGGCCAGGCCTGGAGCCTTGCGACGATGTACGAGATTGGTCTGGTGCCGCGGCAGGAGAACATACCGCTGACGATCGACGCGCAATACGTCGTGGGCTTCAACTGGGAGCGCCAGGCCCAACTGCGCGTGGTCAAGGACTTCGATAACCACATGTTCTGGGCCGGGCTCTCGATCGAGGAGCCGCAGACGCTTTTCAGCAGCTCAGACAACTGCCTCACCGCTACCCAGCCCACCACCGCGGTCGGCGGCGGGACGCAGGAAAACACCCAATGCGGTGGGTCGAACGTCAATTCCATCCAGGCTTACAGCGACAACTCGGCGCCTGATATCATTGCCAAAATCGCGGCGGACCCGGGTTTTGGCCACTACGAGCTGTGGGGTATCCTCCGCTTTCTTGACGGCCGAACATCCTTTGCCGCCACGGGGACCGGCGCCAACCACAACACCACGGGCCAGGGCATCGGCGCCGGCATGATCGTGCCGGTGATTCCCAAGATGCTGGACTTCCAGGTTAGCGGCCTGATCGGTCAGGGCGTGGGCCGATACGGCAGTGCGCAACTCGCCGACGCCACGTTCGGCGCGACCGGAGCAATCAAACCGTTGTCCGAATACTCGATCATGGGCGGATTTGTCGGCCATCCGATCCCGACCGTCGACATCTACGCTTACGGCGGGGCGGAGAGTGCGGACAGCAAGTCCTACGGCACCACCGCTGGCTACGGCAATCCGGCGGTCAACCTGGCTGGCTGCCGGGTCGAGCTCGGATCGTGCAGCGCCGTCACCTCGACCGTCATTGAGGGAACAGTCGGTGCCTGGTGGCGCCTCATCAAGTCCGTCTTACGGCACGGCGCAAATCGGCGCGCAGTATGAATGGGTAGACCGGGACGCGTTCTCTGGTGTCGGGGCGACAAAGGGCAGCACGGTGCACGTGTCCTCCAACGAAAACATGTTCCTGTTTAGCGTGCGCTACTTGCCGTTCCAGTAAGGATGGGACCGAGGCAACGTTTGGGTCCAGATCGCTGTGGACTTTGTTTTAGATCGGCCCGGGAACGCGAGAAAACCACGAACCTGACCAACGCGTCACCCGCGGGGAGAAGTCTGACAGCCCAGAGGCGCCTGCGGATGCACTAAGCAAGGACCGGTCCAAGCGTCGCAAAGCGACTCTTGGATTAAGTCTGAGAGAGTGTTGTTTGAACAGAGTGCTACAGATGCCGCACAAAGGTGAAGCGTGAGTGAAGGTCATAAAAAGGAGATATAGCCGGCACTTAGCGCTGAGCTAGATTTGGCGATTGGCTTTATCGCGTGCCGATCAAGCAGTCTTTAAACAGGACAAGTTCTCGTGAGTTCGACGGACACAGGTGAGCGCGCCAGGAACGTCCGGTTACCTATTTTCCTGGAGTGCCTTTTTGCAATGGTCTCAGTGGCGCTTTTCATGCGGTCATCGCCCTACTCGCTGCGGTCGCGTGCGGCATCGTGCGAAGAATGGATCGTGTTCGAAGTTTCGCGGCGTCTTGCCTAGGTGTCAGCTTCTTGGTGAACGAAGGCCACGAAGCTGCTTCCAAGCCCCGCCGCTAGTGCGACTGCGGCATGAAGTAGACCGGAGCCCTTCCACCATAGGGGCGCCGGCCAAACAAACGAATGCCACCGCTACCATTAGGAAAACCGCTGATATGGCACTCGTCGGATACGTGCGCACGAACCGAACCGACCTCGTGAAGTTGACGAAGCGTCGTGTGATAGCGGTGGCGGTTCTTCGCAACCCTCCCCGACACGGATTCTTCCCGAGACCACCCGACTATCATTCCGAGGTGGGTCCAATCGCGAGGAAACATAGACAGGCGGCAGCGATCCGGATCGCGACATGGGCGGTTCGGACCGGCAATTTGACATCCGTCTGTCGGTCGTGTTGGCAAGTGACGGTCGGGCTACAGCCCTCGAAGTTTGGCTAAAGGCGTACGTCAGGGGTGCCCAACGCAGTTTCGGATGAAACTTGAATACACTCGCGCGGAGGGAATAGTCGAACAGGTCGCCGCGGGGCTCCGAAACACAGATCAAGACGGCAAGGCGAAGGCAGGTTATCAACCGCACATCGTGTTTGACCCAACGCTTCCCGTTGCTGACGCAATCCCCGCGCTGCACGCCGCCCTGGCCGCCGGCCGCAATGTCGTTCTTGTCGCGCCGCCTGGTGCGGGCAAGACAACGCTCGTCCCCCTCACACTGCTCGACGCAACTTGGCGAGGTGACAGGCGCATCCTGATGCTCGAACCGCGGCGGCTCGCGACCCGCGCGGCTGCAGCGCGGATGGCGCACATGCTTGGCCAGCCGGTCGGAGGCACTATCGGCTACCGAACCCGCCTCGATGGCGCCGGATCGGGGGAAACCCGCGTGGAGGTCATCACTGAGGGTCTGCTGCTCCGCCGGCTGCAAAGCGACCCTGGGTTGGAGGGGGTCGCTGCGGTGATCCTCGACGAGATCCACGAACGTTCGCTGGAATCTGACCTCGGCCTGGCGTTGTGCCTCGATTTGCAACGCGTGCTGCGGCCAGATCTGCGCCTGCTGGCAATGTCGGCCACCGCGGATGGGGCCCGCCTGTCAGGCCTTATGGATGCGGAGGTCATCGAGAGCGCCGGCCGAATATTCCCCGTCACGATCGAGCACCAAAACCGCGACATTGGCCACATCCGCGAGCTTCCAGACGCCATTGCCCGTGCCATTCGGACAGCGCTGTCCAAGCACGCCGGCGACATCCTGGCTTTCCTTCCGGGTATGGCGGAAATCCGCCGCACCCAGTCCGCTCTTGAAGGTTGCGGCGCACTGGTGCTGCCGCTGCACGGAGATCTCCCGCCCTCCGAGCAGGACTGGGCGTTGCGTCCCGCGGAGTCGCGCCGTGTTGTCCTGGCCACCTCCATTGCCGAAACATCGCTGACGGTCCCCGGCGTTCGCATCGTCGTCGATGGCGGCTGGCGCCGGAGCCCGCGCCTCGATGCGGCGACCGGCCTGACCCGGCTGACTACCGTCCGCATCTCGCGCGCAGCGGCGGATCAGCGCGCCGGCCGCGCCGGCCGCGAAGCTCCTGGCACGGCGATCCGTGTCTGGTCTCCGGCCCTGCATCGGGGACTGTCTGCGTTCGACCGTCCGGAAATCCTTGAAGCCGAGCTGTCGGGGCTGCTGCTGGAATGCGCCGCTTGGGGGACACCGCTGGCCGATCTTGCCTTTCAGGACCGGCCTCCGGCCGGAGCGCTCGCGGCGGCTGCCGCGCTGCTGAAAGACCTCGGCGCGCTTGACCCGCACGACCGCATCACCGCCGCTGGCCGAGAAATGGCTTGGATTGGCGCGAATCCTAGGCTAGCGGCGATGATGCTGGCCGCCGAAACGGCGGAACAGGCCGCCCTCGCCGCCGACCTGGCCGCTCTGCTGGAGGAGCGTGACCCGCTACGCAACCAGGATGCGTCCGCCGATATTTCGACCCGTCTCGCAGCAATCGCAAATCGTGATCGCGCAGCCGACCCCACCATCGACCGGGGCGCCCTGCATCGCATCCGCCAAACGGCCGATCAGTACCGGCGGCGCATGCGCGCCCCCCGCAATACCAAGGCCGCTGGAGAACCTGGCAAGCTACTGGCGGCAGCGTTTCCGGACCGTATCGCCCAGCGACGTGGCGAACCCGGCTCATTCCGCCTTTCCGGCGGCGGCAGCGCCCGCTTGCCGATCACCGATCCGCTGTCAAAAGCTGGCCTGATTGTCGCCGCGTCGCTGGAGCTGAAGGCCGCGTCGCGCATCCGGCTGGCTGCTCCGCTCGATCCCGATGCCCTGCCGCCATCCCTCGCGGCTCGGGTCACCGAACAGCTGGAGGAAGGCTTCGATCCGGTCGCCGGGACGGTCCTAGCCCGCAGACGCCGGCGTCTGGGCGCGCTGGTCCTGTCCGACCGCAGCGAACCGGGTGATCCCACCCAGGTCGCCAAGGTGCTGGCGAACGCGGTTGCTGCGCAAGACCTACGCCCGCTCCCCTGGAGCGACCCGAGCCGGCAACTCCAGGCGCGTGTCGCGCTGATGCGGGCGATCGAACCGGATGGCGGTTGGCCGGACCTCGGCGACACGGCGCTGAGAACCTCGATCCAGGACTGGCTGGCCCCGCACTTGAAAGGTATCACCCGGCTGGCCGATGCGGAGAAGCTGGACATACACGCCATCCTGCGCGGCCTACTGCCCTGGGAGCTGGCATTGCGCCTGGACAGCGAACTTCCGCCGCACCTGAAACTGCCGACGGGCCGAGCGGCGATCGACTATACAGAGGCGCCGCCATTGGCTTCCGCCAAAGCGCAGGCGTTCTACGGCATGGCGGCGACGCCGACACTCGCCAGCGGCCGCGTCCCGCTCCGACTGGCGCTTTTGTCCCCGCCGGACGCCCGATCGCGGTGACGGCGGACCTCGGTGGTTTCTGGAAAGGCGCCTGGGCTGACGCTCGCCGCGATATGCGCGGACGCTATCCGAAGCACCGCTGGCCGGAAGACGGGGCGAATCCCTCCGAAAACTGATCAACAATCTGGTCCCGGGGATTCTTGTTACAGCCTTCGTCCCGTGCCATCTGACTGCGGATATGCTTTTCGACTAGTGCCGACTGTTTGGAGAATTTGCCCGCTCATGCCAGCCGCCCCATCGCCGATCCGGCCGATGCCTCCGTCCTGGCAGAGATTTTTCAAAATCTGGCCCTTAGCCTGGTGCTTTTGGCCTCGTCGTGCTCGCCGCAGATGGCCAGCGCGCGAGGCGCTCCGGACAGCCTGGCGCCGCTCGTCAAGAAAGTACTGCCGGCGGTGGTGAATATAGCCGTCACTGAGACGGTCTCAGGGGGCGATATGCTCAGTGAGCTGCCCCCGGAGCTGCGCGATACGCCACTGGGGCGCGAATTCCGCCGCCGCTTCGGCAACAGGCATGAGCAGGTTGCAGGCGCCGGATCAGGATTCGTCATCGATCCGGCGGGGATCATCGTCACCAACAATCACGTGGTCGACCACGCTGACAAGATTGTCGTCTCGCTGACCGATGGCCGCCAACTGCCTGCCACGGTAATCGGACGCGATGAACTGACAGACGTCGCGGTCATCAAGGTGAAGAGCGATGAGGCTCTGCCCAGCGTACCGTGGGGGGATTCCCGCAGGGCCGAGGTCGGCGACTGGATCCTGGCGGCAGGCAACCCGTTCGGGCTGGGCGGATCGGTGTCCGTCGGTATCATCTCGGCCGAAGGGCGCGACCTGGGGTCCGGACCGTTCGACAACTTCTTGCAGCTGGATGCGCCGATCAACCCGGGCAATTCTGGCGGGCCGGTGTTCAACATGGACGGCCAGGTGATCGGTGTGAGCTCGGTGATCGTATCGCCGACCGGTGCCTCGGTTGGCATCGGCTTTGCCATACCCAGCGAGGCAGTCAGCCGCATCGTGACCCAGCTTCTCAGCAAGGGTTCGATCGAGCGCGGCTGGCTGGGCGTTGCGGTGGAAGACCGCGATGGCGGCGTCACCATCGCCAGCGTGGACCGCAACGGGCCGGCGGCGAAATCGGGTATCCGGGCTGGCGACGTGGTGGTGGCGGTCAACGGCGACCATATCGACAGCTCCCGCGGGCTGAATTCGTGCCGTGGCCGCGGTTCCGCCGGGAGGTGGCGTTCGCGTGACTGTCCGCCGCCAGGGTCGGGAGATGGAAATTCTACTGAATGTTGGCCGCCGACCGGCGGAACAGACGGCGGGTTAGAAAAAGAGGAGAGTAAGATGCGCATCCTGGTGGTCGAAGATGACAAGGACGTCGCCGGATTTGTGGTGCGCGGATTGCGCGAGGCGGGCCATGTCGTGGAGCAGGTGGACAACGGTCGCGACGGTCTCTTCATGGCCGCGAGCGAGACGTTCGATGCGGTGATCCTCGACCGGATGCTGCCCGGCGGGATCGACGGGTTGAAAATACTGGAGACCCTGCGTGCGCAGAAGAACACCGTGCCCGTGCTTATTTTGTCAGCCATGGCCGAGGTCGATGATCGCGTCAAAGGTCTTAAGGCCGGCAGTGATGACTACCTGACGAAGCCCTTCGCCTTCGCCGAACTGCTGGCCAGGGTGGAGGCGCTCAACCGCCGTGGCAAGGGCGAGGGTCCGGTCACCAAGCTGGTGGTCGAGGACCTGGAACTGGATCTGTTGTCGCGTCAGGTAAAGCGCGCCGGGCAGAAGGTCGATCTGCAGCCGCGCGAGTTCCGCCTGTTGGAATACCTGATGCGCCATGCCGGACAGGTCGTGACCCGTACAATGCTGTTGGAGGGGGTTTGGGACTACCACTTTGATCCGCAAACCAATGTGATCGATGTGCACGTCTCCCGCTTGCGGCAAAAGGTGGACAAGCCGTTCGCGACCGGGCTGATCCATACCGTGCGAAATGCTGGGTACATGTTGCGGGCAGAACAGACGTAGTTTTGTGTGGGCGGGGGGGTGGATAGGCGGCGCCTCCTTGCCGGGTGTCTGAGATCATCGTTTATGGGTATGCTTCACCTCCCATGACGACTGAAGTGGCCGTGATCCGGCATGCGAAAGCGGTTTCGCTCGAGGCGCCAGGGGTATTTGCCCGGCGTCGGCGGGCAAAGTGATGGATCAACCATGATCGACCGCGGCCTCTTCCGATCCGCCGGATTCCGCTTCGGGGCGGTCTATGCGCTGTTGCTGGCCGTCAGCGCCTCGGCACTGGCGGTATTTTTGTGGTGGGCGACGGCCGGCCTGCTCGACCGCCAGACCGAAGCCGCGATCAGCGCCGACGCCCAGGGTCTGTCCGAACATTGGGCCGAGGGCGGGCTGCCGGCACTGGTCGTCACTATCGACGACCGCCTGGCGCAGAATATCGACGACGACGCGATTTATCTGCTGGTCGACCCAGCCATGAAACGCGTCGCCGGCAACCTCGCGGGGTGGCCGTCGTCGGTGACTACGGTCGGCGGGTGGTACGAGCTGCCCGTCATGCGTGCCGGGATGAAGTCGCTGGCGACCGTCCAGCGCTTCGAGTTGCCCGACGGCTTCCACCTGCTCATTGGCCGCGACGTGCAGGTGCGGGCGCAGTTGCGTAAGATGCTGACCGATGCGCTGCTCTGGGCCGCCGTGGTGGTTATCCTGATGGCGACGGTGGGTGCGCTGGTGATCCGCAATCTGTTCCGCCGGACGCTGTCCAACATCTCCGCCACCTCCATCGCCATTGCCAGCGGAGATTTCGCACAGCGGGTCAAGCTGACCGGCCGAGGCGACGAATTCGATCAGGTCGCCGATGTCATCAACGACATGCTGGACCGAATTGGCCGCCTGATGGACGGGGTGCGTCAGGTGTCCAATGCCATCGCCCATGATCTGCGCACCCCGATCACCCGCGCCCGCACGCGGCTGGAGGACGCCGCGCTGCACGCCGAGAACGCGGAAGATCTGCGAGCCGCGATCGAGCGCGCCACGATCGATCTCGATGGTATTGTCGGCGTGTTCCAGGCCCTGCTGCGGATCGCAGAGATCGAGGCCGGGTCACGTCGATCCTTGTTCGCACGCCTCGACCTTGCCCCGCTGTTGCGTGAGGTAGCCGAACTGTATGGCGCGGTAGCGGAGGAGCGCGATATCGTATTGCGGCTTGAAACGCCCGACGCGGTGCCGGCCTATGGCGACCGGGCGATGATCCACCAAGCCATCGCCAACCTGGTGGACAATGCAGTGAAGTTCTCGCCCGATGGCGGAACGGTGCGGCTGACCGCCACGATGTCGGCCACGGTGCTCATCACGGTGGAGGATCAGGGGCCGGGTATTCCGCTGGCCGATCGGCAGAAGGCGACCGACCGCTTCTACCGCGGCGAGTCCGCGCGCAGCACGCCGGGGTCCGGGCTGGGTTTGTCGTTGGTCCTCGCGGTGGCGCAGTTGCACGGCGGCACGCTTCGGCTGGAGGACAACCGTCCCGGCCTGCGCGCGATCCTCTCGCTGCCGCTTCCCGAGGCGGCTGAGGTTTATCCGGCTGCTGCCAGGCTTGCTGTCTGATCCTAACGACTTTGTCACGTTTGAAACAGGACAACGAGAGCCCGGATGTGTCAAAGACAACCGCATGGCTCAATTGAGTTTACCCCCGGTCGCCGGTCTTTGCCTGATAGGTGCGGGGCTCTTGGCCACGGGTGCCTCGGTTTCCGCACAGGTCAGCCTGGTCCAAACGACTCCCATGGAAATCACCACTGATACACCGGAGTACTGCCATAAATTACTGAACCGGATCGGCGACCTGGTACGGCTGGCAACGGCACCGATTCCGCGTGACGCGAGTGACCTGACGGCCGAAGGCCAGCGGATGTGCGATCATGGCCAGACCCGCGGTGGGATCATGCGGCTGCGCAGCGCACTTATGATCATGGAGAAGGGCGACGGGCCTGCCTATCGCTAGAGTTCGGACCTGGATCGCTCTCGTGGGCGAACCCGCAATCTGGGTCGCGAGCCTATCCCTTTGGTGCCCCTCTGCGCTCATTCGCGAGAGGCGATGAGCTTCGGGGGGAGGAGACCTGAATTTTTCGACGATCGGACCTTCTTGCATTTCCCCATAGGGGCGCCTCTATTCTGCGTAGAGTGCAAAAATTATGTCTTGCTTGGGAGGACCGGTGGCTAGTTACGAGCCATGGAGCAAAATTCGCGCGGACGAAATTATTGCCGCTCGCGCGGACACGGAAGGCGCAGCCCTGCCGATCCTGCACGCGTTGCAAGCTGCGTTCGGGTGCGTTCCTCTGGACGCGGAGCCGCTTGTTGCCGCTGCGCTGAATTTGACCCGGGCGGAAGTGCATGGGATCGTTACTTTCTATCATGAGTTCCGGCGGACACCGCCAGGGCGACACGTATTGCATGTCTGCCGGGCGGAGGCCTGCCAGTCCGTAGGTGCCGAGGCCGCGGCGTCACATCTCCGCCGGGCGCTGCGCGTCGATTGGCATCAAACCACACCGGACGGGGCGGTGACGCTAGAGCCGGTGTTCTGTCTCGGCCTTTGTGCCTCGGGTCCGGCGTGCCTTGTTGACGGGCATCCGATCGGCCGCCTCAATGAAGCCAGGATAGACCGGATGCTGGGTGGGTTGTGTTGACCCGGGTGTTTGTTCCGCGCGACGCGGCCGCGCTGGCGGTTGGCGCCGATGACGTTGCTGCGGCGCTGGCGGATCATGCCGATGTCGTGCGCACCGGGTCTCGCGGGTTATTCTGGCTGGAGCCGATGGTCGAGGTCGAGACGCCCGGGGGCCGCATCGCGTACGGCCCAGTAGAGGCTTCCGACATCCCTGAGATGCTGGCGAAGGGGTTGCTGACCGGTGCGGCGCAACGGCTGCGATTGGGGACCCCGGAAGCGATCCCGTTCCTTGCGCGCCAGACGCGGCTGACATTCTCCCGCTGCGGAGTGGTCGACCCGCTGTCGCTGGACGACTACCGGGCGAATGGCGGCTTGGCGGGGCTGGAGAAGGCCCGCGTCATCGGCCCCGCCGCGATCGTCGAGACGGTCCTGGCGTCGGGTTTGCGTGGCCGCGGTGGTGCGGGCTTTCCCACCGGCATCAAGTGGAAGACGACGGCCGAGGCCAAGGGTGACCGCAAGTTTATCGTCTGCAACGCGGATGAGGGCGATTCCGGCACCTATGCCGACCGGATGCTGCTGGAGGGCGACCCGTTTGGCCTGATCGAGGGAATGGCGATCGCCGGTATGGCGGTTGGAGCCAGCAAGGGCTTCGTCTACACCCGCTCGGAATACCCACACGGCATCGCCACGTTCGACGCGGCACTGGCGATCGCTCGGCGGGCCGGCATTCTGGGCGACGGGTTCGATATCGAGCAGCGGGTTGGCGCGGGCGCCTATGTCTGTGGCGAGGAAACCGCGTTGCTGGAGAGTCTGGAAGGGCGGCGGGGGCAGGTGAGGGCGAAGCCGCCGCTGCCGGCGCACAAGGGTCTGTTCGGCATGCCCACGGTGATCAACAACCTGATCACGCTGGCAACGGTGCCGGTCATACTGAGCGATGGGGCCGCTTCCTATCAGGTGCTGGGCATGGGCCGGTCCCGCGGGACGATGCCGATCCAGTTGGCCGGCAATATTCGCTACGGCGGGTTGTTCGAGGCGGGGTTCGGCGTAACCCTGGGGGAACTGGTGTACGACATCGGTGGGGGGACACTGTCCGGGCGACCGGTGCGGGCGGTGCAGGTCGGCGGCCCGCTGGGTGCCTATTTTCCGCCGTCGCTGTTCGACACACCGTTTGACTACGAGGCGTTCGCGGCCAAGGACGGGCTGATCGGCCATGGCGGCATCGTGGTGTTCGATGACACTGTCGACATGGCGCGGCAGGCGCGCTTCGCCATGGAGTTCTGCGGCGCGGAATCCTGCGGCAAATGCACGCCGTGCCGTATCGGTTCCGTGCGGGGGCTGGAAACCGTCGACAAAATACTGGCTGGCCGCAATATCGATGCGAACCTGGACTTGCTGCGCGACCTTTGCCACACCATGAAGTTTGGATCGTTATGTGCCCTGGGAGGGTTCATCCCCTATCCTGTGCTCAGTGCGATGAACTATTTTCCGGAAGATTTCCGTCGCGGCCCGGCCGTGGCGGCCGAATAGAAGAAGGAGGGCTCCGCCGATGTCCATGGTACAGGAGATCGACTACGGCACGAAAGCCGTTACCGCCCCCATGTCCCGCGCAACCGCGGTGACTCTGACGATCGATGGCCGGGATGTGACGGTGCCGGAGGGCACCTCCATCATGCGGGCTTCGATGGAAGCCGGCATCAAGGTACCCAGACTGTGCGCCACCGATATGCTGGACAGCTTTGGCAGCTGCCGGTTGTGCCTCGTCGAGATCGAGGGCCGCGGCGGGACGCCGGCCTCCTGTACCACCCCGGTCGCACCTGGAATGAAGGTTCACACCGTTAGTGATAAACTGCGGAAGCTGCGGCGAGGGGTGATGGAGCTGTACATCTCCGATCATCCACTCGACTGCCTGACCTGCTCGGCAAACGGCAACTGTGAGTTGCAGACGGCCGCCGGCGAAGTCGGCCTTCGCGATGTCCGCTACGGGTACGAGGGCGAGAACCACCTGTCCGCGCCGGTCGATGGGTCGAACCCTTATTTTAACTTCGATCCGTCGAAGTGCATCGTCTGCTCGCGCTGCGTTCGCGCTTGCGAGGAGGTGCAGGGCACTTTCGCGCTGACTATTCAGGGGCGCGGATTCGCGTCGAAGGTGGCGGCGGGGATGGATGAGCCGTTCCTGACCAGCGAGTGCGTCTCCTGCGGCGCATGCGTGCAGGCCTGCCCGACGGCGACGCTGATGGAAAAATCCGTCGTGGAGATGGGCCAGCCGGAGCACTCGGTCGTCACCACCTGCGCCTATTGCGGCGTCGGCTGCAACTTCAAGGCCGAGATGCGCGGCGATCAGGTGGTGCGTATGGTGCCTTGGAAGGACGGCAAGGCGAATCACGGCCACTCGTGCGTCAAGGGCCGCTTCGCCTGGGGATACGCGCAGCATCGCGACCGCATCCTGAAGCCTATGATCCGCGAGAAGATCTCCGATCCGTGGCGCGAAGTCAGCTGGGACGTGGCGATCGAGCGAGTTGCCTCTGAGTTCAAGCGCATCCAGGCAAAGGCTGGCAAAGATTCGATCGGCGTCATCACGTCCTCGCGCTGCACAGATGAAGAGGCCTATTTGGTGCAAAAGCTGGCGCGGGCAGCGTTCGGCAACAACAACACCGACACCTGCGCTCGGGTGTGCCACTCCCCCACCGGCTATGGGCTTGGCAAGACGTTCGGGACCTCGGCGGGAACGCAGGATTTCGACAGTGTCGAAGACTCCGACGTAATCGTGGTGATCGGTGCCAATCCGACCGACGGACACCCGGTGTTTGCGTCCCGCATGAAGAAACGGCTGCGGCAGGGCGCGAAGCTGATCGTCATCGACCCTCGGCGGATCGACATGGTGCGTATGCCGCACGTGGAGGCAGCCTATCATCTGGCTTTGCGGCCCGGAACCAACGTGGCGATGCTGACCTCCCTCGCGCATGTCATCGTGACCGAAGGGTTGGTGGCGCAGTCATTTGTCGCCGAGAGGTGCGACATCGAGGCGTTCGCCGACTGGGCGGCATTCGTGTCGGAACCGCGGAACAGCCCCGAGGCGTTGGAAGCCACCACCGGCGTGCCCGCCGCTCTGGTCCGAGGCGCGGCGCGGTTGTTCGCGACCGGCGGCAATGGCGCGCTGTATTATGGCCTCGGCGTCACCGAACACAGCCAGGGCAGCACAGCCGTGATGGCGATCGCCAATCTGGCCATGGCGACCGGCAATATCGGGCGGCGTGGCGTCGGCGTGAACCCGCTGCGCGGTCAGAACAACGTGCAGGGAAGCTGCGACATGGGCAGTTTCCCACACGAACTTCCCGGCTACCGTCATGTCGGCATTCCCGGTGTGCGAGCGATCTATGAAGCTGAATGGAGCGTGAAGCTCGATCCCGAACCCGGGCTGCGCATCAACAACATGCTGGACGCGGCCGTAGAGGGATCATTCCTGGGGCTATATGTTCAAGGCGAGGACATCGCCCAGTCCGACCCGGACACCCGACACGTCACGGCCGGCCTGTCGGCGATGGAGTGCGTGGTGGTGCATGATCTGTTTCTGAACGAAACGGCCAATTATGCGCATGTGTTTCTGCCGGGCGCCACGTTCCTCGAGAAAGATGGAACGTTCATCAATGCCGAGCGGCGAATCAATCGCGTGCGCAAGGTGATGGCGCCGCGGGCCGGCTTGGGGGACTGGGAAGTGACCCAGGCGATTTCCAACGCAATGGGCTACCCGATGAACTACAACCATCCCGCCGAGATTATGGCTGAGATTGCGCGCACGACGCCCACCTTTGCCGGCGTCTCGTATGAGAAACTCGAGCGAGAGTCGTTGCAGTGGCCATGCAACGAGTCCGCGCCGGACGGCACTCCAATCATGCATATCGACCATTTCGTGCGGGGGAAGGGTAATTTCGTCGTCACCGAGTACGTGCCGACTGACGAGAAGGTCGGGCCACGCTTTCCGTTACTGCTCACTACGGGACGGACCCTGTCACAGTATAACGTGGGTGCCCAAACGCGGCGCACGGCGAATGTCGTGTGGCATACGGAAGATGTCCTGGAGATTCATCCCCACGACGCCGAGGAGCGCGGCGTAAAGGACGGCGATTGGGTGCGGCTGCGAAGCCGGGCCGGGGAGACGACGCTGCGGGCCGTGGTGACGGAACGGGTGGCGCCGGGGGTTGTATATACGACCTTCCATCACCCGGTTACTCAGGCGAACGTGGTCACGACCGACTATTCAGACTGGGCGACGAACTGCCCGGAATATAAGGTGACAGCGGTGCAAGTTTCGCCGTCGAACGGGCCGTCGGATTGGCAGGTCGAGTATCAGGCCCTGTCGGCGGAGAACCGCCGGATCGAGGTGGTGCCAGCCGATGAATAGAACGCCGACGTGTCTTCGCCGGGTTCGGTTCGGTCCATCCGGTTGGTCGCGTCATCGCAGTCCATCGGTGGTTTGGTTGATCTCCGGTTCAAGCCCGAGGGCGACTACACCACGGGGTGTCCACAATGCCTGATCCGATCGTCCGAGCGCCGCGGGTTGCCTGGCGTGGCGACGGCGGTTTGGATGGGGTTCGCGCGGTGCCGGGGGAAACCCCCATCGCTCTGACCTATAACCGAACCACCCACGCAGTGATGCTGGCCTCGCCTGCCGACCTGGTAGATTTTGGCTACGGTTTCAGTCTGTCCGAGGGCATTATCGACCAAGCCTCCGACATTCTGGCTTTGGACATTGTCGAGGTGCCCGAGGGAATCGAGTGCCGCATGGACCTGGCGGTCGATCGGTTGGAGGCCCTGACCAAGCGCCAGCGTCGGTTGGCTGGTCCCAGCGGTTGCGGGCTGTGCGGGCTGGACAGCCTCGCGGCGGCGATACGTCCAGCTCCTTCCGTGCCGTTGGGCCGCAGCTACACGCCAGCGATGATTCAGGACGCCATGCGCGCTCTGCCGGCGGCGCAAACGCTGAACGCAGCGACCCATGCGGTCCACGCGGCGGCATTCTGGACGCCCGAACAAGGACTGTTCGCGCTGCGGGAGGATGTTGGCCGCCACAACGCCCTGGATAAGCTATCGGGCACGTTGCTGCAGGCTGATGTGGCGGCGGCCGAGGGGCTGCTCCTGTTGTCCAGCCGTGTATCCGTCGAAATGGTGCAGAAGGCGGCGACACTGGGGGCTCCGGTGATCGTTGCGATCTCCGCGCCAACCTCGCTGGCGATTGAGACCGCCGATGGCGCCGGCATCACGCTGATCTGCATTGCCCGCTCCGATGGGTTTGAAGTATTTACGCATTTGGACAGGGTCACCCCAAGAATGGCTCGCCATGTCGGATGACAAACTCGCTTACATGGCCAACCAGATTGGTCGTTTTTTTCAGTCACAGAAGCCCGACACCGCCATTGACGGAATCGAGGAACACATCCTGAAGTTCTGGGACCCGCGTATGCGCAAAGCCATTGTCGCGCAGCTCGCAGGAGGACATGTCGCACTCGATCCGCTGGTACGGCAGGCGGTCGAGAGAATAAGGAGTCGTATGCCAGCCTGATACCGCCTACGCATCAACAAAAAGACTTCAAGGGGAGGCACATCTCATGAGCACTTCGCCAGCTCGGGCGGATGCGCCGGCGCGGTCCGTAGCCGGCGTCTTGGACCGTAGCCGTATCATTGCTGAACCAGGATACAATCGCTGGCTGGTGCCGCCGGCTGCGCTCTCTATTCATCTTTGTATTGGCATGGCGTATGGATTCAGTGTCTTTTGGCTGCCGCTGTCGCGGGCGATCGGCGGCAACAAGCCGGTGAATTGCCCCGCCGGCTCCGGCATCCTGAACGCTTTGTTCACAACGAGCTGCGACTGGCTGGTGGCGGACCTGAACTGGGTGTTCACTCTGTTCATCGTGGTTCTGGGCGTTGCCGCCGCCGTCTGGGGCGGATGGCTGGAGCGGGCCGGCCCCCGTAAGGCGGGCGTCATCGCCGCCATTTGCTGGTGCGGAGGGCTACTTCTCGGCGCCGTCGGCATCATCACCCACCAGCTCTGGATTCTCTGGCTCGGCACCGGCGTCCTTGGAGGCATTGGCCTGGGACTTGGCTATATTTCACCCGTATCGACATTGATAAAATGGTTTCCCGACCGGCGCGGCATGGCCACGGGCATGGCCATTATGGGGTTCGGGGGCGGAGCGATGATCGGTGCTCCGCTGGCGCAGATGCTGATGGCGCATTTCGCGACCCCGGGATCGCCTGGGGTCTGGCAGACCTTTGTGGTGATGGGCCTGATTTACTTTGTATTCATGATGGGCGGCGCATTCGGCTACCGGCTGCCGGCGCCGGACTGGCGCCCCGCCGGATGGACGCGGCCCGCACCGAACGTGAAGGCAATGATCACCCATGGTCAGGTGCATCTGAAGGATGTCCACAAGACATTGGCGTTCTGGTGCATCTGGGTAGTGCTGTGCATGAACGTCTCGGCCGGGATCGGGGTGATCAGCATGGCGTCACCAATGTTGCAGGAGATCTTCGGTGGATCGTTGCTTGGACATTCGGAGATACCGTTTACGGCGCTGAGTGATTCGCAGCGCGGCGCTGTGGCGGCGATCGCGGCCGGGTTCGCTGGACTGCTGTCGCTATTCAATATCGGCGGCCGGTTCTTCTGGGCCTCGTTGTCGGATCATATCGGCCGCAAGGCGACCTACTTCGTATTCTTCCTGCTGGGGATCGCGATGTATGCGCTGGCGCCGTGGGCGGCTCATGCCGGCAGCAAAGTGCTATTCGTGGCCTTCTTCTGCGTCATCCTGTCGATGTATGGCGGTGGCTTCGCGACCGTGCCGGCATACCTGGCCGACATGTTCGGCACCCAGTTCGTCGGCGCGATCCATGGCCGCCTGCTGACCGCGTGGTCGACCGCGGGGGTGATTGGTCCGGTGCTCGTCAGTTATATGCGAGAGGCGGCGATTTCAACGGGCGTGCCACGCTCATCGGTCTATGACGTCACGCTGTATCTCTTGGCTGGGTTGCTGGTGATCGGCCTAGTGGCGAACCTGCTGGTGCGGCCGGTGCCGCATCGATGGTTCATGTCGGATGCCGAGGTGACCGCCTTGCAAGCCACGACCGGCGCGGCCGTGTCGGCGCCTGCCACCGTAGCTGGCGGGCCCAGCGTGGCTTCGATACTTGCCTGGGCGGCGGTGGGTCTCCCGATCCTTTGGGGCGTCTGGATCACGCTCGACAAGGTGGCGGCACTCTTCAGATAGCCTGGCTTCGCGGATTTCGACTAACAAGTCTTCCGTGGGTAGTCCTGGACACCGTTAACAGTTGCTATCCTCGAGGATGGCAACACCCTTCGTGTTTTGACGCTCGCGTTATGCGCGGAGGCCGAATGGGGGGCGGAACTCGTCGAGACCTATTCGCCTCGGCTGCTGCCTTCTTTGCATCGCCAGGTGTCACGTCGGCCAAGCATTCGGTTGAACACGCCAGCGTAACCCAACGCCGGGAGCGTTCTGCCCAGCAAGATCATCATCCCGCTCCGACCTCGGTATTCCTGTTCCGGGTGGCATGGGGGTCGAGCCAGCCCATCGCGGCATGCGGTTCGCTGTCGGTGGTCGGCAGGTAGGGCTTGATGTCGAGCAGAAGCGTGCCATCGAGGCAGTCCAGGTAGCGCACTTTCAGCACGTTCGGCGGGTCGAATGCGTCGAGCGTGACGACCGACAGCCCGATCGGGTTGGGTCGCCACGGGGCGCGGGAGGCGAACACTCCACGCGGTTGTGCGTCGAACGGCGGCGTGAAGCGCAGCCGGACCGGACGCGGCTGATCGAGCCAGTAGAGCAGGATGAGATGCGAGAAGCCGTCCAGGCTTTGCAGTCCGTCCTGGAATTCGGGCAATACTTCAACCGAGCAAACGGGCGCCGGGTCTGGCTGCCGGCCGTTGCGCGGGCATTCGTGGATGGCACGCCAGGGCGTGTGCAGGGTGCCGATGGGGGTGAGGGAAAAATTGGTCAAGCGCCGACCTGGTTGGAGGGGACCGTGATCATGGCCAGCGAGGGGGGTTCCCGCAAGACGAGATCAAGGACTTCGAAAGGACTTCGGTGCCACCTCATTCCCACATTTTCCACCGAAAAGACGCAATGCACACAAAGCGGGGCGGTCATCTAATATCCCCGATCCCAATCGATCACATTGCGCATCGGACACCTATTCAGCCAGGCACGCAGATTTTCGCAGAACAGGTCGACCGAGCCATGCCGGTCCTGGTCGCTTTGGCCGGAGATATGCGGTGTGACCATCACCCTCGGATCCGACCATAAGCGCTCGGGCGGCGGGCGTTCGAACTCGCCGACATAGACGTCGAGAGCGGCACCGCGCAGATGGTCACGAGCCAGCGCGTCTGCGAGGGCATCCTCGTCCACGATCTCGCCCCGAGCCACGTTGACCAGGATGCTGTTGGGTTTCATCGCGGCGAACCGATCCTGGTTGAACAGGCGATCTGTCTCAGGTGTCCACTGGCAGCAGATGATGACGATGTCGCTGAGGGGCAAGAAACGATCTAGATCGCCGGCGGCGCCAATTTCGCTGAAGCCTGTCGGCAGATCCGGAGGGCTGTGGCGGCGGGTGCCGATGACCCGCATGCCGAGCGCGGCACACAGGCGACCGACCTCCGACCCGATACCGCCGGCGCCAACAACGCAGGCGGTCTTCCCGGTCAGCGCTAGCGGCCGGTAGGACCTCGCGCTCAGAACCCCGGCATCGCGGTCGACCGCGCCTCGGTGCAAGCCCTTGGCGAGGTGCATGATACCGGCCACGGCATACTCGGCGATCGCCAAAGCATTGGCCGACCCGCGCGAAGTCGTTACGATCACGTCGCTGCGCCACAGATCGCCGCGGAGAAGGTTGCTGGCACCGGCAGGACGTTGGTGAAACCATTTCAGCCGCGGTGTCCGTGAGCGCAAGTCGAGCGGGAACGGCCAGCCGCCGATGACGATGTCCGCTTCGGCCAGGAGCCGGTCACGCTCCGCCCGCGTGCCGTGGCCGTTGGCGCCCGGCGTGAGATAGCGGTTCGCCGTGAAGGCGGGCCAGGTCTCGCGGTACTCGCCATCGAACCAGCCGCCCATGTCGATCAGTTGCACCGCCGGATCGACAGCCTCGATTTTTGCCCGATCGCCGACGTTGAGACGGGTGAGGGTCACGATGGTAAGCTTTGGCATTTGCCTTCTCCCGCAACATCGGCAATCTCACACGCCAGGCGCCACGACAGGAACCCCATGACCTTTTCTCCCGTCCTGCTTTCGACCGACGGCCGCGGTGTTGCCACCGTCACCCTCAATCGGCCGGAGGTCGGGAATGCCTACAACGCCGCCATGCTGGACGGACTGACCGACGGTTTGATCAATCTCGGCGCCGATCCCGCGGTGCGCTGTCTGGTCGTTCGTGGTGCGGGCAAGCACTTCCAGGCCGGTGCCGATATCAGATGGCTCGGTGAAGTCGCCCACTATCCACCGCCCGAGAACTACGCCGCCTCCATCGCCACCACCCGAGCGATGCAGTTGCTCAACGAATTTCCCAAGCCGACGATCGCGATCGTGCAGGGCGCGTGCTTCGGCGGGGGAGTGGGCCTCGTATGCTGTGTCGATGTCGCCTTCGCCACCCCGGAATCGCAGTTCGGGATTACCGAAGTCCGCGTCGGGGTCGCCCCCACACCCATCTCCACCCACATGGTCAACGCCATCGGGCTGAGACACACCCGCCGATATGCCCTGACCGGCGAGCGGTTCGGTGCGAGCGAGGCTGAGCGCATCGGACTGATCCATGAAGTGGTGCCGGCGGATGCGATGGAGGCAAAACTGACCGGCGTCCTCGATGCAATTTTCCTTGGCAGCCCGACGGCGATCGCAATGACCAAGGCCAGCTTCCTCGGGGCCAATAACCTGTTGTTGGATCAACGCCAGATCGCGATACTGGCGCACGAGGGCTGGACGCAACGCGCCTCGCCGGAAGGGATCGAGGGCACCTCCGCCTTCCGGGAGAAGCGCAAACCGTCGTGGTACAAGCCTACTCACGCCAACGTGTAGCCAACATCAACCGGGTGGACCTCATTGTGTCAGGTATGCCAAACCCGCAATCGAGTAATGCGAAACCAGCAGCCGCTCAGCCCCAGGGGGAGGTGGTGCGAGCACCGCCGCGGCGTACCGCACCGGTGCCCGGCCCGTGCAGCATGGTCATTTTCGGGGCCGGTGGTGACCTGACCAAGCGCCTGCTAGTGCCAGCGTTGTACAACCTGGCTACCACCGGCTTATTGCCGGAGCACTTTGAGCTCATAGGTGTCGATCTCGCGGACCTCAATGCCGATTCTTGGCGCGACAGCCTACACAAGATGATGGAGAGCTTCGTCGGCAAGGTTGCCAGCGAAAGCCGCATCGATCGGGTCGATGAGGATACATGGAAGCGTCTGACCGGCCGCATTGCCTACTTCAAAGGCGACCTCAATGACGATGCGCTGTACCAGAAACTGAAGCAGCATCTCGACCAAAAATCCGACACTGGCGGCAACTGCTTGTTCTATCTGGCCATTGCTGACCGCTTCTTCGGTCCGGTGGTCACGCATCTCGGCAAGGCCGGGCTGTTCGAGGAAAACTGGGATCAGGACGGCAAGAAACCGGAACATTGGCGCCACGTGGTGATCGAGAAGCCATTCGGCCACGACGAGGCATCGGCCAAGGCGCTGAACGCCACCATCCTGCGCTGCGCGGAGGAGCACCAGATCTATCGGATCGATCATTTCCTCGGGAAGGAGACGGTGCAGAACATCATGGCACTACGCTTCGCCAACGGGATGTTCGAACCGCTGTGGAACCGGGACCGGATCGACCACGTCCAGATCACCGTCGCCGAAACGGTGGGTGTCGAATCCCGAGGCCGGTTCTACGAAAAAACCGGGGCGCTGCGGGACATGGTGCCGAACCATGTGTTTCAGCTTTTGGCGATGGTGGCGATGGAACCGCCGGCTGGCTTCGACGCGCGAGCTGTCCGCGGCCGCAAGGCCGATGTGTTTTCGGCAATGCGCACGGTAGAGCCGGAAAATGCTGTCCGCGGCCAGTACGGTCCCGGCCCGGACAACGTAATCGGTTACCGGCAGGAAAAGGATGTTGCGCCGGACTCCGGGGTCGAAACCTATGTCGCGATGCAACTCGCAATCGACAATTGGCGCTGGGCCGGCGTGCCATTCTATTTGCGCACCGGGAAGCACATGTCCCGCCGCGTGTCCGAAATCGCCATTCACTTCAAGTCGGCGCCGTTTGCACCGTTTGAGGACACCGATGTCGCGGCCCTGGCGCCGAACTGGCTGTTACTGCAAATCCAGCCGGATGAAGGTATCGCCTTGCAATTCGACGTGAAGCGGCCGGGCCCGGTTGTTGACCTCGCGGCGGTGCGGATGTCGTTCAAATACGCCGACTGGTTTCCGAAGGAACCGAACATCGGCTACGAGACCTTGCTCTACGACGTCATGACAGGTGACCAGACACTGTTCAATCGGGCCGATCAGGTCGAGGAAACTTGGCGGGTTGTGAGCAAGGTGCTGGAGACTTGGTCGAACGAAAGGCCGGCGGGGTTTCCGAACTATGCCTCTGGCAGCGATGGCCCGGCGGAGGCCGACGCGTTACTCCAGCGAGCAGGGCATGCGTGGCGTCCGGTGATGGATAACGGTAAGGGAAGTTAGCGTCCCGCCGTCAATTCCCTCTATGGCGGCCTTTGGTTTATTGTCCGGTCGTCATTGCGAGGAGCGTCAACAACCCGCGAACCGGCCCGCTGCGTGGCTCGGGCTGATGTGTCGCTGACGCTCATCGCAATGACACGCGATACGCCCATCAGCCCGTTGCGGCATGACCCGATATGTCCGGGCCATGACGTTAGGGGCTCACCGCGTTTACTGCATGTATTGCCGCGCCCGCCCGATGGCTTCGTCGAACGCCGAAATCACCTGACGATGGCTCGAATTATCGTTCATGCTCTCGATGTCGTTGAAGCCGCGGCTCATCGCTACCGATAGCAGAATCGTGTTGGCCCCGGTTTGAGGACCGTGCAGATTCATCAACCGGGCGGCTCCGCGCAGGGCGCCAACGGCGCAACGCCGCCCGTCCCTGGTTTCATACCGCCGCTGCACCCAATCCTTGCGATCCTCGATCAGCGCGCGTCCGACCGTGAGAACCTGAAGCGTCACAGCGTCCGGCTGGCCGGCGGGCAATGGCTGAAACGCATGCAGCGGAATTGACTTCGAAACAGGAGGGGCTCCAAACATAAGATGCGACAAGCGCGTCCAGATCGAAGGTTTCGAGATCGGGGTCGTAGTAGTGCTTACATAACCAAGTCCATCAAACGGCATGGGTGCCTCCCATGTTGCAAAGTGCTGGTTGCGGGGTGACGGATAGTTAAAGCACATTCCCGGCCCGATTGTTCGCCGTGCACGATAAGTTAACCAGCGATCGGGCCGATAGCGACCCTAAACCGCCCTCGGACCGTCATCAAGATCCCAGCCCCGGGGAACCGCACGCGATCGCGTATCAAACGTCCGCATGCGATCGTATATCAGCCGCCGCATACCGGACGGCCACAGATCAGGCGATCACAGATCAGGCGATCGCACATCACGCGACTGGCAGCCGCACGATAAACCGGGCACCCAGCACGCGGCCTGTGCCATCGCGACGATTCTCAGCGGAGATTTGTCCTTGCAGCGCCTCGACGATTTGTCGGCTGATCGACAGGCCGAGACCGGAGTGCTGACCGAAACTCTCACCGCTGGGTCGCTCGGAGTAAAACCGGTCGAAGATATGCTCCAGGCTTGCGTCGGGTATTCCGGGTCCATCGTCCTCCACGCACAATTCCGCGAACTCCGCCAACTTCCCGCACACGCAGGACGATACGACCGCGCGGCGGGCTGAAGGAATGCGCGTTGCCGATCAGATTGCGCAGCACTTGCACCAGCCGGTCCTCCACCGCCCAGACCTTCAGGCCGTTCGGTGGGGCGACAACTTCCAGCTTCGGATCAGTTGTCGTCATCGCGCGTAGCCTCATCCAATTCCTGCAAGGTGCGCAGGATCGGCATCAGTTCGACCGGCTGCGCGGTGACGCGCGACAGTTCCGCATCCAACCGCGAGGCGTCGGAGACATCGCTGATCAGCCGATCCAGCCGCACCACATCCTGGGCGATAATCGTCAACAGTTGGCGTTGCCGGCCGGGCTCATCGATGCGGCGCAAGGTCTCGATCGCGCTGCGGATCGATGACAGCGGGTTTTTGATTTCATGCGCCACATCTGCGGCGAACCGTTCAGTGGCGTCCATCCGCGCCCACAGCGCGGCGGAGGAGTCGGAAAACGCCGAGGCCAGCACGCCGACCTCGTCGCGCCGCCGCAGCAGGGACAGCGGCACGCTGCCCGAGCGGCCACGGCCTTCACGCATATCGGCCGCAGCCTCGGCCAGGCGCAGGATTGGGCGGGCGATCGTCAGCGACAGGTACCAGGACAGCAGGACGGTCAGAGCCAACGCCAGACCGAACAGCGCCAGGATCGACATGCGCACGGTGAACAGGCTTTCGTCCACCTCCCTGGCCTCTCGGGTCAAGGAGATGATCCCCACCGTGTGCTTGTCCCGCTCGACCGGGACGGCGACGGTGACCAGCAGGCGATTGTCCTTCGGTGCGGCGGATATAAGGCGCGGTTTCATTGCTGTTACCGGCGCTGTTGAGGCGCAATTCCTCTTTGACATCAGGTTGCCAGTCAGGTCCGCCAGCCGAGGGGCCGATATCGACCAAAGTCGTGGGCGCCGCATGCGGCAATAGGTCCAGCACGTGGTCGTAGATCCAGCCGATCATCGCCAGCACCGGCCCGTAGTTCGGCGGCGGCGGCAGCGGTTCGGTGGTCATGATGCCGTTCGGACCCGCGCGCTCACGCGAGTCGGCCAAAACGGTGCCGTCCGGCGCGTAAAGGCGTGCCTGCGCGTCCGGGATGGGTTCGGTCAGGCGGCGCAGCAGCGAGACGGCAACTTCCGCCACAAGCTTGGGATTGTCCGGGTCGGTGGTGCGGACCGCGCTCTCGCCCAGGGCGCCGGCGAACACCCTGGCCTGCTCACGCAATGCGGCGACCTGGGCCTCCAGCAGTCCATTCTGATACTGGTCCAGATACAGCAGCGCCACGACCAGCAGCGCCAAGGGCAGGGCGTTCACGGACAAGATGCGACGCAGTAATGGCGACACCCAACGCTGGCGAAAGCGTGTGTTCAGCGCGGCGGACCGTGTCAGCCCGGAGAGCATGGCGCCGTCGGGCAATTACTGCTCCTTATAGCGGTAGCCAATTCCATAGAGCGTCTCGATATGGGTGAATTCCTCAGTGCCCGTGCGGAATTTTTTGCGGATACGTTTGACGTGGCTATCGATGGTGCGGTCATCGACGTAGATATTCTCGCCGTAGGCGGCGTCGATGAGCTGGTCACGGCTTTTGACCATGCCTGGACGCGCCGCCAGTGCCTTGACCAGAAGGAATTCGGTGACGGTGAGCTGGATGTCGTGGCCTTTCCAGGTGCACTGATGTTTCGTCTCGTCGAGCACCAGGTCGCCGCGGGTCATGACGCCACCCGGGGCGGTGCCGGACCCCTCGGCCTTGCCCGCCTCGTTCCGGCGCAACAGCGCGCGGATCCGCTCTAGCAATAGGCGCTGGCTGAACGGCTTGGTGATGTAGTCGTCGGCGCCGAGGCGAAGCCCCATCAGTTCATCGACCTCTTCGTCTTTCGACGTGAGGAAGATAACTGGCATCGAACTGCGCTGGCGCAGGCGCTGCAGAAGCTCCATGCCGTCCATGCGAGGCATCTTGATGTCGAGCACGGCAAGGTCGACCGGCCGACTGGCCAGGCCCTGGAGGGCGCTTTCGCCATCGGTGTAGGTGCGGACCGTGAAGCCTTCCTGCTCCAGGGTCATGGAGACGCTGGTGAGGATATTGCGGTCGTCATCCACCAGGGCGATGGTCTGCTTCATCATGTGTTCCTTGCGAGTCCGTTCGCCAACCTAGCACGATAATGGCGGACGATTGTGGGCGGATTGCGGACGTGGAGTGAACGGAATATGGCATCTGACATGGCAACGGAAAGCCCTGGCTGGCAGGCGCGGCGGTTGTTGCGGGCGGCGCGCAGCGGTTGTCTGGCGACGAGCGCGAAGGGCCAGCCGTTCGCGTCTCTGGTGACGCCGGCGTGTATGCCGGATGGGTCACTCCTGTTGCTGTTGTCGAGGCTGTCTGAACATACACGTCATCTTGCTGCCGATCCGCGGTGCTCGGTGATGGTCAGCGGAGTGGCGGAAACGACGAATCCGCAGACGACTCCGCGGGTGACGGTGACAGGTGTGGCCGAGGTGGTCGACGACCCGGCGCTCAAGGCGCGGTATCTGGCGGTGCATCCCTATGCTTCTTTGTACGCCGATTTCGGGGATTTCGCGACGTGGCGGATCGCACCGGCTGCCGGGCTGCTGGTGGCCGGGTTCGGCAAGGCGGCGCGGCTGAAGGCGGCGGATTTGGTGCCGGATGCGGACGCCGCGGCGACTGTTTTGGCTTCGGAGACGGGGATTTTGGCGCACTGCAACCGTGATCACACCGATGCGCTGGCCGCGATCGCCGGGTTGCCGGGGGATTGGCGGATGGTCACCGCGGATGTGGACGGGTTCGATCTGGCGTTGGGGGAGACGGTGGTCCGGTTCGCCTGGTCCGAGCCAGTGAAGGATTCTGGGGATGTGCGCCGGGAGCTGGTGCGGATGGCGAAGGAGGCGCGGGAGCGCAGTACATCAAATACCTGAGGGCGACCGGCCTGTGGCTTTGCCTGCCGCTCAATTCTGCAAATCTGCGTCTGGAGATCGAGCGTCTGGTTAAGCGGTGAGGTCAGGGGTTACCCGATCATCGCTCCACGCCCTTCGTGGTGCCACAGCGGCAGTATCAAGTGCATGCTGTCGATTGCTGGTCCGCCGATCGGATCCCGTAATCAGGAAGGTTCGCAACTTAAAGCTTCGCCCATATACCGCGTAGGATGTATATTGCGGGGGATCATTTTCAAACACCAGCCGCGCATCGGCAACATTGAACGGGGGGTGGTCCAGGCACAGGACCGAATAATGGACCAGGCGAGACGTTGCCCCGTGTGGTTTGTCCCGGTTGATTTGATAATGCTGCAAGTCTTCCGGGTGCACCTCGGTGATCAGGGCAAACTTGTACTTGGCCAATCTCGCCAGGACGGCGCGGACCTGTGCGTTGGACAGATGCTGGAAAACCTCACGGACCAGACATAACTCGCCGTCCGGTAAAGCGTCCGAGGTGATATCCGCGCATTGAAAGCGAACGATGGGGCCGGCGTGGCGGCGCCTGTTTTGCGCTATCAAAGGCTCGACGACATCCACCCCGGTATAGCTGACACCGGAGGCCGCGATCAGGCTGCCTACCCGGAAGTCGCCACAACCGAGGTCGACGACACTCGTGACGTTGTGCTCGGTCATGAACTGGATCACGAAGTCGGCATAAGGTCTGGCCGCTTCGTCGTTTGATCCCGGACCGGAGAAGAACGTTCCTGGATCGCCGCCCCACATGCCTTTAATGTAAACTTTCGTGAAGACGTCCTGAGCGCTGAGATGCCGGTTGCGCGAGGCCTTGAAGTCCGCTTTCAGCCGGCGAGACAGACGTCTGAGCGACAGAGGCGCCAAATCCTTCAATCGTGCGCTGAACTTCACTTCTAGTCACCATGCCAGTGGAATCGACTCGGCATTAGCCGGTGGCACGACACTCAGCGCCACGTTATCGAGTCGTGCAAGTCTTGATATTTCAGATTGCTGTCCAGTCGCCCGTGCGCTTTCCAGGCCACCTCGTAGCCGCAATCGATAACTGGAGCGCGAACGCCGAAAACCGAAATCGCCGGGCTGCTGGCACCAGATATCGGCAGTTTTACCATGGCCGTTTTGAGACCGCGTTAGCCGGATAGTCCGAGGTCGGGAGACCTGTCATAGTGCCATCTCACGAACTGCCGGAGGCGGCGATGTCTGAGACCGCTCAACCACCGTTCGATGTGCGGAATCCGGCCTTTCTGGCCGACCCATATCCGGTCTTCAGCCGCATGCGTGAGATCGCGCCGGTCTGGAAGGCGCCGATGAATCGCTGGTTCCTAACCGGCTATGAGGACACCAGCCTGCTGCTGAAAGACAAGCGGTTCGGCCGCGGATATGACAATCCTGATGCCTTGATGCGGCGCTTTGGACCAACCGCCATGGATGAACCGGCCGTGGTCGAGTTGTCCCATATGATGCTGATGCGCGATCCGCCCGACCATACTCGTCTGCGCGGTCTCGTGACCAAGGCTTTTACCGCGCGGCGGATCGAGGCTTTGCGCGACCAGATCCAGAGCCTGACGGACCGCCTGCTCGATAAGGTGGTGACCACGGGCCGGATGGATGCAATCCGCGACCTGGCTTTTCCGCTGCCGGTGCTGGTGATCTGCGAGTTGATGGGCATTCCGGAGGCGGATCGGGCCTACTTCGTTATGCAATCGAGTTCCGGTGGCGCTTTGCTCAATCCGACGCCGCCGACGCGTGCTGAACTTGATTCCGCCAATGCGGGCACGCAACGATCCGGTGCTTATTTCGAGGCGCTGTTCGAGCAGCGGCGCAAGGAGCCACAGGACGACCTGATCACACAACTCGTTCAGGCGGAGGAAGCGGGCGACCGATTAAGCACCGCGGAACTGCGGGCCAACGTCAACCTGCTGTTCGCGGCCGGTCACGAGACGACAGTGAATTTGATCGGCAACGGTATTCTGGCGTTGCTACGGCACCCGGATCAATGGAGGAGGCTGCGAGACGATCCGGCCCTGATCCCGAACGCGATCGAGGAAATCCTGCGCTACGAGTTTCCGGTTCAGGCGGTTGGCCGGACTGTAAGCGAGCCGCTTGAGCTTCGCGGCGTTGCACTGGCGGAAAACGACATCGTGGTGTCGCTGGTCGGCGCGGCGAATCGCGATCCAATGGTGTTCGAAGAACCGCACCGGCTGGACATCACTCGCAAGGATCTGAAGCCATTATCGTTCGGTGGTGGCATCCATTTCTGTCTCGGCGCCCAGCTTGCCCGGATCGAGGCGGCCGTCGTATTCGACACATTGGTTCGCCGGTTGCCGTCGCTGCGGTTGACCGAGCCGGTTCAGCCAAAGTGGCGGACCAGCTTTACGTTACGCGGACTGACGGAATTGCCGGTCGAGTGGGGTTGAGCCACTCCATCCACGCGGGTTGAATATGGCGACGGGCATGGGGATCAATCACCTTGGAGCGCGGTCGGGCCGACGTCCGGACGTACGGCCGGTGTTTCTGGCGGAATGAACGTTAGCCCGGCTTTTGCCGCCATCGGCGCGACCGCATAGTGCGCCTGAAGATCGGCCAGGACCGCATCAACCTGAGTTATCAGCGGTATGTTCGATGCGAGGCCAATAAAACCCATATTGAACGCCACCGAGTGAACGTAGCCCGAAGCCGCCAGGCCGGCGGAACCGTGCGCGTCTCGCCATGCGTCAAATGCGCGAGCGTCGACAAACGCTGCGTCGATTTTGCCTGCCTGGAGCGCCCGGAACAGATCGCGCGCATCCGGCATATGTAAGACATGCTCGATGAGCCGGCCGTTACCATAATTCATGGCGATGGCGTCCGGGAGTGTCGCGATCTGCACGCCGACTCTCAAGTCATCGAGGTCGGCCAAATGCCGGACCGTGCGGTTCGCATTGTGCTCGGACAGCACCACAGTCCGTGTATCAAGGCGGTAGGGCCGGGTCGCCGCCAGTGCGTTCATCTTGACCCATCGATGGCGATCCTCAGGCGTGGCGCCGTCGAACGGCGGTAGTTTCGCCGTCGGGGCATGGGGTCGTTCAAGGGTGCTGTTTAACAGCGGATATTCCGCCAGGAGCTGGCACCGTCCGTCGGACAGAAGCGCGTTGGCATCTTTAGCCAAATTGGCGTCCGGGTCGTCTCGGCTAACAAACCATTGCACGCGCAGCTCGCGTCCGAGATCTTGGGCGATATGTTGCGACAAGGCGAGATCGAAACCGCCTGGGGTCTCGCCGCCATGGCTTGACAGTGGCGGATCGTTCGACTGCAGGCATACTGTGAGTGCTTCGTCCGGTCTCGAAGCGTTCTGAGATTTTGCGGGACCGGCAAGCGAGATGGGGCAGGCCAGCGCAATGAGGTAGGCAAGCGTACGCGCCGGTTTCATCACGGCGCTACGCCACCGGTGCGAACATAAGCCCATACGGCCTCGATTTCATCAGGATGGAGAATATCCTTCCACGGCGGCATGGCGTTCTTCCCGTTCCGCACGGAATTGAAGAAGCGCGTCCGGTCGTCGTGGGGGAATTTACGTAAGTCGAACGAGATCGTGCCCGGATTGACCATATGGGGTCCGTGACAGTGTGAACAAATACTTGAGAAGAGGTCGGCACCCTTGGTGAACTCCTCCGGCGACGGTGGCGGCTCCGATCCATTTTCAGCGTGTGCAGGCAAGACAAGAGCGCAGAGCAAGGCTCCGGCGAGGAAGTAGTCAGAAATTTTCATTCGGTCCTCCGCCAGAGCACTTTCGTCCTGACTGTAAGCGGCAAAGAAGGCGCCTCGCTGCCGGGGCGCCTTCCCCAGGCTACTGTGGTGCCAGCGCGAATACCCAAAGCGAGCCGCCGGCCGGAACGCCGGAGAGGCGTTCGTCCCCGGAAAACAGGTCATAGACGCCGCCGATACCGCTGGAAACGGCAACATACTGAACACCGTCCTGCTGCCAGGTGATTGGCTGCCCCTCAATGCCGGATCCGGTTTTGAACTGCCACAGCTTGGTGCCGTTGTCGGCATCGAACGCTTCGAGTTCTCCCGTCAGCTTGCCGGCGAATACCACCCCGCCAGCCGTAGACAATACGCCGGAGAAGCGTGGGATATCGCTCTTTGCTTCCCACTTGGCCTTGCCGGTCAGCGGATCGATCGCCTTGAGGCCGCCGCGTGCGCCGTCGGGCCAGATCCAACTGATGTCCGCGCCCCAGTAAGTCAGTCCGGCGCGGAACTGGGCGTCAACAGGCTTGTAGTGCATGCCGAAATTCAAAGTATTGGCATAGACCAGGCCGGTTTGCGGATCGAACGAAACCGGGCTCCAGTTTTTGCCGCCCATCGCTCCTGGCCACACGTCGACTTCCTTGCCTTGTCGAACCTGGTCGGTGATATCAGTGGGGATCGGGCGCCCGCTCTCGTCGATGCCCTTTGCCCAGGTCTGCTTAGTGATGTACTGGTTGGCGGCGATCAGCTTTCCGTCGGCACGGTCGAGCACATACATGAAGCCGTTGCGGTTTACGTCCATCACCGCCTTGATCGGTTTACCACCGACATTCAGATCGGCAAGCACCATTTCAGCGACGCTGTCGTAGTCGTACGGGTCGTTTGGCGAGAACTGAAAATGCCACTTCAGTTTTCCGGTTTTGGGGTCGAGAGCCAAAACTGAGCAGGTGTAAAGGTTGTCGCCGGGATGCTGGGTCGGATTCCATGATCCAGCGTTGCCCGTGCCCCAAAAGACGGTGTGCAACTCGGGATCGAACGAGCCGGTTATCCAGGTTGATCCGCCGCCGTGCTGCCAGGTATCGCCCGGCCAGGACTTGCCGTTTGGATCGTCCGGACCAGCGACTGTGTAAGTCCGCCACAGATGTTTGCCGGTACCGGGATCCCACCCGTCGAGGAAGCCGCGAATGCCGTATTCGGCGCCGGAAATGCCGGTGATGACCACGCCGTCCGCGATGAGCGGCGCCACCGTCTGCGAGTAGCCTTCTTTCCAATCGATAACGTTTGACCGCCAGAGTTCTTTCCCGGTCTGCTGGTCGAGCGCGATCACGTTCGCATCGAGGGTTGTACGGAAGATCTTCCCGTCGTAGAGTGCAAGACCTCGACTGATGATACCGCAGCAGACGATTCGAGGCGTTTCCGGCGGATATTCTATTTTCGACTTCCAGATCTGCTGGCCGGTCTTTGCGTCCACTGCCATGGTCGCGGAATTGGTCGTAACGTACAGCACGCCTTTATAGACGAGAGGCTGTGATTCCTCGCTCTTGTTATCGTCGTAACTGTAGTTCCACACTGGGACCAATCGCTTGATTGTGTCGCGGTTTATTTGATTGAGCGGACTGAACCGCTTCAAGTCGTAACCCATTCCGTAATTGAGAACATTCGACGTGTCCTTCTGCGCGCCTTGGACCAGATCGGCGTCGGTCTGAGCGTATCCGCTGAGCGGCAGAAACGCGGCAAACGCGGCCGCCAACAGAAATTTTCGCATGTATTTCTCCCCTTACCTGATGCTTGTTATAGTCAGTCGTTACGCGATCCTATGGCGGCCGCACCCAACCATCCTCCAGCCGAATGCATGGGTCGGTGGAAGCTCGCCTGGCATCGTGTCGTGGAATTGATTGGCGCCAGCGCAGCCATCGGCCAGGCTGCATAAGGAAAGGGCGAACGTCAGGATCTCCGCCGCCCCTTTGCATATTCGGTTTCATCCCGCCCCTCGTATTCCCCGCCCCTCGTATTCAATGTGCGGTCTCCGCCGCGCTTCATCTATCCTCCACCTCAGGGTTTGTCGCAACTGCGACAAAACTTCGGCGGCAGGCCACCAACCGATTAGAGACCTCACGGCGATACTCCGCCACTTTCGACTTCGCGTCTCGCGGCGAGTTGACGAGACACCCCATGGTCTTGGCGTGCGTGCGGATGGGCAGCGTTGGGGCTCATTCCTGCGCGAGGAATCGCGCGAACGCCGCCAGTGTCGTGTCCGACACGTGGTGCTCGATCCCCTCGGCATCCGACTCCGCCGCCTCGAACGGCACGCCCACCGCCAGCAGCAGATCGACCACCACCCGGTGCCGGGCCCGCACCCTGGCGGCAAGACTTTCGCCGGCTTCGGTCAGGAACACGCCCGCGGTAGGGCTTGGCGACCGCCAGTCCCTCGCGCTTCAAGCGGCCGATCGTCTTGATCGCGGTCGCGTGCGCCACGCCCAATCGGCGGGCGATATCGGTCGGCCGAGCCTCGCCGCCATTGGTGAGAAGGTCGGAGATCAGCTCGACATAGTCCTCCAGCAGCGCGCCGGATTGGGCGGACCGCGCCTTGCCGAAGCGGCTTGCCTGCGTCGGCTCCTCCGGGAGGACCGAACCAGTGCGAATGGGGTTTTCCACCATCAGGCCAGACATGTTCGTTCGCCGTCCCAGGGTCTGCCTAATTGCCGAAACTTTGCAACAGCAGGATAGCATTCAGCGCCAGCACGACAACCGTCGCCACCGCCGCCAGCGCCTGCATCCCGCGCCCGATGGCGAGCTCCCGCCATCACCGCCGGCCGGCGGATCAGCACCAGCAGCGCGATCATCGGCACCGGCAGCACCAGGCTGAGCACCACCTGGCTCATCACCAGCGCGTCGGTCGCCTGCACGCCCATCGCCACAACCATCACCGCCGGCACCATGGTCACCGAGCGCCGCACCCACATCGGGATCCGGAAGCCGACGAAATCCTGCATGATGACCTGGCCGGCCATGGTCCCGACCACCGAACTCGACAGCCCGGACGCCAGCAGCGAGGTCATGAACGCGCCCGCCGCGACCACGCCCATCAGCGGCAGCAGCGTGTGGTAGGCGGTCTCGATCTCGCCCACGTCGGCGTGGCCCTGGTGGAACATCGTCGCCGCCATCGCCACCATCGCCATGTTGACCAACCCGGCCAGGGTGAGGGCGATCAGCACCTCCAGGTTGGAAAACCTCATCAGCCGCCGCCGCTGCCCGTCGGTGCACGCCTTCACCCGGTTCGTCATCATCGCCGAGTGCAGGTAGATCGCGTGCGGCATGACCGTGGCGCCGACGATGCCGACTGCCAGCGTCACGCTGTCCGCGCCGGTCAAGTTGCGGCACGACAGTGTGGTAGAACAACTGGCCCCAGTCGGGCGGGGCGATGAACAACTCGATCAGATACGCCAGGCTGATGATGCCGACGAAGCCGGTGATGATCAGCTCGATCGGACGGAAGCCGCGCGACTGGAAGGTCAGCAGCCCCCAGGTGATGGCGAAGGTGATCAGCAGTCCGACCAGCAGCGGCAGATGAAACAGCACGCTGATACCGATGGCGGCGCCGATCAACTCGGCAAGGTCGGTGGCCATCGCCGCGACCTCACTGGCCAGCCACATGGCGATGACCAAAGGCCGCGGGAAGTGCATCCGGCACAGCGTGGCCAGGCTGTGCCCGGTAACGATCCCCAGCCGCGCGGACAGCGCCTGGAACAGCATGGCGATGACGTTGGCCAGCAACACGACCCACAGCAGCATATAGCCGTGCCGGGCGCCCGCCTGGATGTTGGTCGCGAAATTGCCGGGGTCCATGTAGGCGATAGAGGCGACCACCGCCGGCCCGATAAACGGCAACAGGCCGCGCAGGCTGATGCGGCCGCCGCTGAGGGCGGCTTCGCCGGCGCTGGCAGTACGATCGGACAATGTGGAGCGATCGGACAGGGTCGGGCGGCTCACCGCCTCGCTCATGCGCGAGTCCCAAAAATTGAAGCGTCGGCCATATATTGCGCCCTCCACCACAGAGTGTAGCCTAGGCTACATCCCAAGTCGAGCAGATTGGAAGCGTTCGGCCGAAGTCAACACCTGGCGTTTTCCGCAGCGGTCTTCCCCCTGCCGCGAAGTGTGCTAAAGCCCCGGCCCTATGCGTCATTTCCTCGACTTCGAAAAACCCATCGCCGAGTTGGAAGGCAAGATCGAAGAGCTCCGGCGAATGTCGGAGCCCGACGGCATCAACATCGCCGACGAGGTCGCGCGACTGACCACGGTCGCCGACAAGCAGTTGCGCGCCACCTACGCGCGTCTGACCCCGTGGCAGAAGACCCAGGTCGCACGCCATCCCGACCGGCCCAAGGCGCAGGATTACATCGACAAGCTGATCACCGAGTTCACCCCGCTGGCCGGCGATCGTGCGTTCGCCGACGATGCGGCGGTTCTCGGCGGCATGGGCCGGTTCAACGGGCAATCCGGTGATGGTGCTGGGCACCGAAAAGGGCATCGACACCAAATCGCGCGTTAAGCACAATTTCGGCATGGCGCGCCCGGAGGGCTATCGCAAGGCCCGCCGGCTGGTCGAACTCGCGGGCCGCTTCGGGCTGCCGGTGCTGACCTTCGTCGATACCTCCGGCGCGTTTCCCGGCATCGACGCCGAGGCCCGCGGGCAAGGCGGAAGCGATCGCCCGCTCCATCGAGGCGTGCCTGGAAGCCCCGGTGCCGATCGTGGCAACCATCATCGGTGAGGGCGGCTCCGGCGGCGCCATCGCGCTGGCGACTGGCGACCGGATCCTGATGCTGGAGCACGCGGTCTATTCGGTGATCTCTCCGGAAGGCTGCGCCAGCATCCTGTGGCGCGATGCGGCGCAGGCGTCTGTGGCGGCCGAGGCCTGCGCCTGACCGCCGAGGACCTGTTGCGCCTGAAGCTGATCGACCAGATCGTGCCGGAGCCGCTGGGCGGCGCTCAGCGCGACAAGGCCGCGACCCTGCAGTCGGTCAGTCTCGCCATCCAGGACGCGCTGGCAAGCCTGAACGGAATGGATGCCCTGACGTTGCGGGCTAAACGCCGGGAGAAATACCTGGCGATGGGACATGAAACGGTCGGGTGACGTGGCCCCAACCGGCAAACTCTGCTTAGCTGCCGCAGGGGCTTTTTTTGGTAAGACGTCATGCGTGAAGAAATATCGGCGTATAAGCGCGAACGCATCCTGGAAGAGGCGGTCAAACTCTTCTATGAGCGCGGCTTCAGCGGCACAACTCTCGACGACATCGCCGGCAAGCTGGGGGTGACGAAGCCGTTCATCTATACGCATTTCCGCAGCAAGGTCGAACTGCTGGAAGCGATCTGCCGCCCGACGATCGAGATGTCGCTCGCTGCGATCGCCCATGCCGCGGAGCAGCGCGGCAGCGCATCCGAGCGGCTGTACAATGGCATCGTCAATTTCACCAAGGTCGTACTGCAGCGGCAGGCCAACATCGCCGTCTATTTCCGTGAAGAAAAGAGTTTGTCGGAAGCCGGCCTTGACGATATCAATGCACTGCGCAAGGCGTTCGATCGTGTTCTGAGCGATCTGCTGGAGGAAGGCGTCAACGCGGGCGAATTCCACATCGCCGACATCCGCGTGGCCGCGCTCGCCATCGGCGGGATGGTCAGTTGGGCCTACACGTGGTACCAGCCCGGCGGCCGTCTTTCGATCGACGATGTCGGCGCCCAGATGGCTCGGTTTGCTGTCGAAATGGTCGGGTTTCGATCGGCTGAACTCGTTACTACTCCACCTTGAAACCATACCGCGTCCAGACCTCGCGGACCGACGGTGTGGCCAGGAAGGCCAGGAATGCGCGGGCGTCCGATGTATCACCGGCCTTGATCACCGCGAACGGATAGGTGATCGGGTCGTGGCTGCTGTCGGGGAACACGCCGGCCACTGACACCGCCTTTGAAGCCGCCGCATCGGTCGCGTAGACCATGCCGGCCGGCGCTTCACCTCGCTCAACCAGCAACAGGGCCGAGCGCACATCGGCCGCCGGCGCGATGCGCGGCGCAATCTTGTCCCATATCCCCAACTTGCGCAGCGCCTGCTCGGCGTAAATCCCGGCGGGCACATGGGCCGGGTCGCCGGTGCTCAGCCGTCCGTCGGGGCCGAGCAGCGCGGCCAGATCGAAGCTCGGCCCGATGTCCACATGGATCGGGTGCGTCGACGGCACGATCAGCACGAGGTCGTTGCCCAGCAGGTCCTTCCGGGTGCCGGTTGCGATCAGGTTTTTCTTCGCCAGATAGTCCATCCATTGCTCGTCTGCGGACGCGAAGAGGTTAGCCGGCGCGCCCTGCTCGATTTGTCGAGCCAGGGTGGAACTAGAGGCGAAGGAGAGGCGCGGCGCCTCATGCCCGGCTTTCGCCCACAGGTCGGAAATCTGCTTCATCGCATCCGTCAGGCTGGCGGCTGCGAATACCGTCAGCGCCTGGGCGTGGGCCTGGAGCGGGGTCAGAACCATCAGAAGAATAAACAGGAAACGCATGGAAGCCTCGCCCGGTCAGGGTTTGAACAACGGAGTGGTGCCCGCAACCGCCAGAAGCTGCGCCGGCGTCAGGACGTGGTTGTAGACGCTTGCATTGAACAGCGCCGCTAGAGTGAGCGGATCGCTGCCACGTAGCCAGGCAAGACCGAGCAGGCGATTGACCGACGGAGGTCCCTCGATCCAGCCGAACGGTTCGGACGGCGCGATATACGCGTGGGAATCACGCACCGCCCGCAGACCGGACCACGGCGCCTTTGCCAGACACGTCCTTCGCCTCCGGGTCCGCTAGGATGATGATGTCCGGATCGAGCGTCCGGATCGCCTCGATCGTAGTTGGGCGAAAGGTACCGGTGCCCTCCGGCGCGACGACACGCCAGCCCTAGGCGGGCGAAGATCGCTGTCACGTCTGTGTTTGGCGCGGCCGCGAGCAAGCCGTCGGCGCCGCGGGCATAATAGCACGCTCGGGTGGGAGGCCGGAGGCATTGGCAGCGCCAGGATCGCCTCGGCGACGCGGGCAACCGCTTCGCCCTGATCCGGCTGGTGCAGGATGTTTCCGAGGGTGCGGGCGACGGAGGGGATCTGATCCAGCGCGCCGTCGAACAGCAGTGTCGGGATTCCGGTCTTCTTTTGTGTCTCCTGCGCTAATTGCTTGTAGCGCGGCGAGACGGTGCCGTAGTCGATGATCAAGTCGGGGTGCAGTGCTTGAACGTCAGCGGTAGTGTCCTGCGGGCCCGTCAGGCGGGGCACGTTGGGCAGGCCGCTCGCTGCCGGTGCCAGATCCGACCGCGCCGCCTCGCTGATCGGGCCCGCAAATCCGAGCATCTGGCCGGGCGCGATCGCTGCCAGCAGAACGGAAGCAGGCGGCCCGGCGGGCAGGACGTGCTCGATCCGGTCGGGAATCGTGACGCTGCGCCCGGTCGCATCGGTGACCTCTGCCGCGCAGCTGGGCGAGACGTAGAACAATAGCCAAGATCAGGATCAAGCGATGCATCGGGTGGCCTCCTGCGGCCAGACGATATGTTCATCCCGATAGAGCGGCAACCACCCGCCGCGCGGCGTGTCCGACAGGACGGTTGATCTCTGCCGCCCGGCGTGTTTCGGTGCGCCATGGCACTGTCAAAGGCGGCACCGCCGCACGGGTATCGCCACCGGCAAAGGCCCCGTCCCCGGGATCGGGCAAGAGTGCCAACCGGCTGAGCATCCGCGTGGACCTGGCATCCGGCGCCCGTATCGGGCCCGGCAAGGTCGCGGTCCTGGAGGAGATCGCCCGCTCCGGATCGATATCCGCGGCGGGCCGGGCGCTGCATATTTCGTATCGGCGAACGTGGGAACTGGTGGAGGATCTCAACGCCACGCTGGGCGCGCCGGTGGTGCAAACGGCGGCGGGTGGTAGCGGCGGCGGAGGTGCCAGCCTGACAGTGTTGGGGCAGGCGGTGGTAGTCCGTTATCGCGCCATCGAGGAAGAGTGCGGGGCCGCTGCCAAAAAGCATCTGGCAGCGCTGCAGCAACTCGCGCGCGGCCGGTCCCTCGGATAGGGAAGACCCGACAGATAAGCAGGACAAGGCTAGGGAGGGCGAGACAAGATTACTATGCCGTAATAGTGCAGTAATAAGTTGTAAACTAACATGTTTTATATGTAATGAACAATTTTAAGCTTTACCGGCAGGTCACATATGCACGATAACCGGCTCCTTGCTTCGGAGACCAACATGAAGTTTTCCGCTCGCAGCCAAATCGCCGGCACCATCCACGCGGTGAAGCCCGGTGCGACAACCACCCACGTCACGATCGATATCAGCGACGGGGTAACAATCACGGCGTCGATCACCAATGAGGCCGCCGCGGAAATGGCACTTAAGCCCGGCATGAAGAGCGTTCGCCGTGATCAAGGCGTCCGACGTGACGGTTGGCGTCTAAAGTCCTGTCCCCAACCCCGGATTCGGGCGAAGAATCCGGCCCGCGGAAGTAGCCGCGAGCCGGGGAATGCCAGCTTACAGGCCGGCCTGGGTCACGAACTTGGTGTTAAGATAGGCCTCGATCGCCTCTGAGCCACCTTCCGTGCCATAGCCGGAGTCCTTCACGCCGCCAAAGGGAACCTCGGGAAGCGCGAGGCCATGGTGGTTGATCGCGACCATACCGGCCTCCACCGCTGAAGCGATGGCATTCGCCGTCTTCGCCGACCGCGTGTAGGCGTAGGATGCCAGGCCGAACGGCAACCGATTGGCCTCGGCGACCACATCGTCGAATCCACGGAACGGCGAGATGATCGCCAGCGGGCCGAATGGCTCCTCGTTCATCACCCGGGCTTCCGTCGGCACGTCGGTCAGTACGGTGGGTTCGAAGAAGTTGCCCTTGTTGCCGATGCGGCTGCCGCCTGTGCGAACGGTGGCGCCCTTCTGCTGGGCATCGCCAATAAAGGTCTCCATGGCGGTGATGCGGCGGGCGTTGGCCAGCGGCCCCATGGTCGTGCCGGGCTCCAGTCCGTCGGCAACTTTCAACTTCTTGGTGTGGGCGACGAAGCCGTCAACAAACTGCTCGTATACCTTCTCCTGGATCAGCATCCGGGTCGGGGAAACGCAGACCTGCCCGGCGTTACGGTATTTCGCGCCCGCCAGGAGCTTGCTCGCCACATCGATGTCCGCATCGTCGAATACGATGGCCGGGGCGTGACCGCCCAGTTCCATGGTTACCCGCTTCATGTGAGCGCCGGCGATCGCAGCCAACTGCTTGCCAACAACAGTCGAGCCGGTGAACGACATTTTTCGAATGACCGGGTGCGGGATCAGGTATTCGGAAATCTCAGATGGCACGCCGTAGACCAGGTTGATCACCCCGGCCGGCACACCCGCATCCGCGAACGCTCGGATCAGTGCGGCGGGGGACGCGGGTGTCTCTTCCGGTGCCTTGACGATGATGGAACACCCGGCGGCGACCGCGCATGACAATTTGCGAACGACCTGGTTGATCGGGAAGTTCCACGGCGTGAACGCCGCGACCGGTCCGACCGGCTCCTTGATTGCCAACTGGTACACGCCCTCGGCGCGGGCCGGGATCACCTGGCCGTAGGTGCGGCGGGCTTCCTCGGCAAACCAGTCGATCACGTCGGCGCCGGCCAATACTTCACCCTTCGCTTCCGCGAGCGGCTTGCCTTGCTCCATGGTCAACAGACGCGCGATGCTGTCTGCACGCTCCCGCAAAATCTCGGCTGCTTTGCGCATAACCTTGGAGCGGTCAAAGGCTGACACTTTTCGCCAGGTTAGGAACCCTTTGTCGGCAGCCTCCAGGGCGCGGTCGAGGTCGGAGATGCTCGCATGGGGAACGGTGCCGATTTTGTCCCCGGTCGCCGGATTGACCACATCGATTGTTCGATCGCCCGCGGCCGGACCCCAGGTCCCGTTGATGAAGAGCGAAACGTCAGAGTACATGTTATCCGTCCTGTTGTTCGGTGGACCTCGACCCGACACATGGCACCAACCGCCGAAACCTTCAACCGACGGGTGATCGTTATGTCCCGCTTCGCCTAACGGGCCGCCGCGTTCCTGACGCCGCGGCCTCGGAATGCCGATGGCACGCCCTTGTCATGCCCGCTCCTTCGGCCAGATAGGATCTCTTATGTTGTATCTCTCACTACGCCTATTCGCGGCGTGTATCGCTGTATGCGCGCTCGCCCCCTCGCTTCAGGCGGCTCCGCAGGCGGGTATCGTCCTTACTGCTGACGACGGCGTCATGGCGCATGAGGCCTGGGCCCGCGCCTCGGCGGGTGCGGCGACCACTGGCGCGGCTTATGTCACGCTGATGGGCGGCAACCAACCCGACAGTTTGATCGGGGCCAGCACACCCATCGCCGCATCGGCCGAGGCGCATGAAACCGTCAACGACAACGGCATCATTAAAATGCGGGCGATTACAGCGGTGCCAATTCCGCCCCATGAGATGGTGACCTTTTCGCCCGGCGGCTACCACATCATGCTGACGGGCTTGAAGCACCCCTTGGTGGCTGGCCAGAGTTTCCCGCTCACCCTGATGTTCGCGCATGCAGCGCCGGTTACGGTGGATGTGAAGGTCCAGGCGGTTCGTCACACCGCCCCGATGGGCGATCACGACCACATGAAGATGTAGCGAGAGGCGTATCAGCCTGCAGACTTTTTCATTCGCGGGGCCCTCATAAGTGGTCAGGCTGAAAGGAGATCTCAGGGGTCTCAGGTTGGATACAGCACGTCTCTGGGCGCGGGGCGCGATTTGGTCGATCTCTGAGACAGCTGCGATAACATCTGACCGTTGGCCCGTCGATAAGCAACTGCAAAAATGGATGCATTTATGCTACATTTCAATCTTTCCAAAGCGTCCGAACCTTGAATTGAGTTAGTATAACTAACATATGGCCAGCGCCAGCCCGCTCATAAAGGCCCATTTCGAGACCCATCTACAGGACCGCAATTAAATGTCGATTTATCGTCCCACGCCAGTCCCGGCAAACCGGGGCATGGCCACGATGCTGCCCTCCAGGCCGTCAAGCACGCCCACGCCGCGGCCCCAGCCAACACCGACGCCGGCACCAACGATCCAGATAGCTTACCCGCCCAGCAACGTGTCGCTGGCGCAAGCCCCCGGCGGGGGCCTCATCGTGACCTGGACGGCGCCAGCGACGGACAGCACGCACGACGCTGCCACCGGGTTCAACCTACAGTTCTCCCCCTCGGGCGCCGCCGCCTGGAGCCTCGTGTCAGGTGTCACAAGCCCTTACGTCCTGTCCGGGCTGGCGGCCGGTGAGGCCGTCGACGTTCAGCTCCAGAGCTCAAATGGTGCCGGCACCAGCGGGTGGTCACCCATCTCCACGCTATCAACCATCACCGCCATACCAAACATGCCCAGCGGCGTGTTGCTGGCGCAGGGCAACGGCAGCGACCTTATCGTGACCTGGACAGCCCCCGCGATCGACAGCACACATGGTGCCGCCACCACATTCAACCTGCAATCGAGCCCGTCCGGCGCCAGTACCTGGACGATCGTTGCGAATGTTGTTAGTCCCTACGACTTGTCGGGTCTTGCAGCCGACACGGCGATTGATGTTCGGGTGCAAGGCTCGAATGCGGCCGGCACGAGCGCCTGGTCGGCCACCAGCACGCTAACCACGGCGACCTCGGCGACGAACGCCCCAAACGCACCGGTAATCGCCGCCGTCTCACCACCGCCGGACGGCACCACCAGCAAGCTCACCGTCAGTTGGACCGCCCCGGCCACCGACAGCACGCACGGCGCCCCAACCGGTTACAACCTGCGCTCCAGCCCCACGGGCGCGGGGACATGGACCACCGTGACAGGTGTTACCAGCCCGTACACGCTCACGGGCCTGGCCGGCGCAACCGCGATCGACATCGAAGTCCAGGCCACCAACGCCGCGGCCAGCCCTGGGGCGTGGTCTGCGACGACGACCGGCACGACCTGGGGTGCCGCCGTGGCGCTGGGCCCCTGGACGGCAGCGGCCTCGCAAGTTCACAACACGAGCGTTGGTCCGAACGGCGGGGTAAACTTCTTCGCAACCCCCGCGCCAACTCCAGTGACCGGCGGAGCATTCTATTGGTCGACAAGCCCGTCGACCCTCCCAGCCACCGGCCTGATAGCGGCGACGACTGACGGACAAACCAATGGATGGGGGCAGTGGTTCAACACGCCAGCCACCGCTGGCACCTTCTACCTTTGGATGCTGGCGCAGGGCGCGGGTGGTGTCACGACCGGCGCCCTTGTCACGTCGCCGATCGTGGTGTCGTAGAGGATAATCGCGCGGGAGGGTCTGCCCCTAATGCTCTACCTGCCCGCGCCGTCAAACAGACCACGGCGCTCCGAGTGGGGAGCGCTGTGCCTTACGCTACTTCTGAGTTGGGTCCGACGTCGACAGAGCAGACGGCAGCGTGAGAAGTGGCGCCGCCTGGAACGGCCGCCGAGTTACCCGAGCCCACGTCCAGCGGCCCGCGCTGGTCCTGACAGAGTCCACCTTATTCCGCCGCGGCGTCTTCGGCGTTTTCGGTTGGGGCAGCGGACGTTGTGGAGCGGGCCCGTTCGGCGATACGCGCGGACTTGCCGCTGCGCCCACGCAGGTAATACAGCTTGGCGCGGCGCACATCGCCCCGGCGCACCACCGTGATCTCGGCGATCGTCGGCGCGTAGAGCGGGAACACGCGCTCCACGCCCTCGCCGTAGCTGATCTTGCGCACGGTGAAGTTGCTGTTCAGGCCCTTGTTCGAGCGCGCGATGCAGACGCCCTCGAACGCCTGGGTGCGGGTGCGGTCGCCTTCGACGACCTTCACCGAGACCCGCAGCGTATCGCCGGGAATGAAGTCCGGCACCGCGCGGGTGGCGGTCAGGCGAGCGATCTGCTCCGCCTCGAACTGCTGGATGATGTTCATGGCTTTGTCCTCTTGCTTTCCTATGGGGTCGCGCGTCGCCGAGCCCAGAGATCGGGCCGGCGTTCGCGGGTGATTCGTTCGGCTTCCGCCTGCCGCCAGGCAGCGACGGCGCCGTGATGGCCGGACAGCAGCACGTCCGGCACGCGGCGCCCCTGCCATTCGGCGGGGCGGGTGTAGTGGGGGTATTCCAGCAGGCCGCTGGAGAAGCTTTCCTCGGTCGCGCTTTCGGCGGCGCCCATGACGCCGGGCAGCAGCCGGACGATGCTGTCCAGCAGCACCAGCGCCGCCAGTTCGCCGCCCGACAGCACGTAGTCGCCGATGCTGAACTCCTGCATCTGCCCGGGCGTCGATGACGCGCTGGTCGATGCCCTCGTAGCGGCCGCACAGCAGGATCACGCCGTGGTCCGGCGGCGAAACGCCGGGCGTCGGCCTGGGTGAAGCGCCGGCCCCGGGGCGTCAGGCACACCACCGGCCGGTCATCGGCGACCGATGCGACCGCCGCATCGACGATATCCGGCCGCAGCACCATGCCGGCGCCGCCGCCGAACGGGGTGTCGTCCACGGTCCGGTGCCGGTCCTGCGCGAAATCGCGGATGTTGGTCACATCCAGCGACCAGACGCCGGTTTCCAGCGCGCGGCCGGCCAGGGACTGGCCGAGCGGACCGGGGAACATGGCGGGGAACAGCGTCAGGACGGAGGCGCGCCAGGTCATGCCGCTGCTCGCTCCGCTCCTGCCGGCGGCTCGACGACGATCTCGTCCGGCATCACCACGACGAGCCGGCCGGCGGCGATATCCACCGTCGGCACGCAGGCGGCGGTGAACGGGATCGAGCAGCGGCGCGCCGGCCGCCGACGATTTCCAGGCTGGCGCCGGCGCCGTAATCGTGCACCACCGACACCGTCCCGATCGCGCGGCCGGCCGGGTCCACCGCGGTCGAGGCCGATGAGGTCGGCGAGGTAGTATTCGTCCTCGTCCGCGGGGCGGCAGCGCGGAGCGGTCGACGAACAGCCTCGTGTTGGTCAGCTTTTCGGCCTGGGTGCGGTCGGTGACCTTGACCGGCGCGCCGTCGACGATCCGGGACACCTCGGCGACGCCCTCGGCCTTCCAGCGCAGCGCGTAGACGCGCCCCTGCCGCGTCGGACAGCGGTCCGTACGCGGTCAGATCGGCGGGATCGGCGGTGTGGCTGGTGACCTTCACCAACCCGCGCACGCCATGCGCCCGCCCGATCACGCCCAACTGGATGCGGCTCCTCATGGCATCGCTGGCCGGCTCGTCTGCGCTGGCAGCGGCGGCCGCGGCGGCCTTGGCGCGCTCCTGCGCCTTCTTCTTCGGCGCGGACTGCTGCGGCTGCTCGTTCCACACCGGCATCGGCGCCAGACCGGCCTTGCCGAGGAACTTCGCCACGCGCTCGGTCGCCACCGCGCCGTTGTCCAGCCAATGCGTCACGCGTTCGGGCTGCAGGCGGACGCGGTCTGCATGTTCGGCCGGCAGCATCGGGTTGTAGCTGCCGACGCGCTCGATGAAGCGGCCGTCGCGCGGGCTGCGGCTGTCGGCGATCACGATGTGGTAGTACGGACGCTTCTTGGCGCCGGCGCGGGCGAGGCGAATTTTCAGGCCCATGTAACGGTTACTCCTGTGTTCAGAATACGGTCGGCGGTTTTGCGGGGACATGCCTTTCGGCATCAGGGCGCCCAGGCCGTGACGCATCAGGCCCTTCTGCCCCAGCTTGCCCATTTTCTTCATCATCGTGGACATCTCGTCGAACTGCTTCAGCAGCCGGTTGACCTCCTGCACGGAGGTCCCGGACCCGGCGGCGATGCGCTTCTTGCGGTTGGCCTTGATGATGTCCGGCGTGCGCCGTTCCTTGATCGTCATGGACGAGATGATCGCCGCCTGGCGCTTGAGGATCTTGGTGTCGAGGTCGGCGCCCTCAAGCTGCTGCTTGATCTTGCCGACGCCCGGCAGCATGCCGAGGATGCCGGACAGGCTGCCCATCTTGCTGATCTGGCGAAGCTGAGCGGCATAGTCCTCCAGGTCGAACTTGCCCTTCATCATCTTGGCGGCGAGCTTTTCAGCCTCCGCCTGGTCGATGGTCTCGGTGGCGCGTTCCGACCAGGCCGACGATGTCGCCCATGCCGAGGATGCGGCCGGCGACGCGTTCGGGGTGGAAATCCTCCAGCGCGTCCTGCTTCTCGCCGACGCCGATCAGCTTGATCGGCGCGCCGGTGATCGGCGCGCATCGACAGCGCCGCGCCGCCGCGGGCATCGCCGTCCATGCGGGTCAGGACGATGCCGGTGACGGACAGCGCGTCGTTGAACGCCTTGGCGGTGTTGACCGCGTCCTGGCCGGTCATGGCATCGACCACCAGCAGCGTTTCCGCCGGGTTGGTGGCGGCGCGGACGTTGCGCACCTCGTCCATCAGTTCCTGGTCGATGGACAGGCGGCCGGCGGTGTCGAGGATGACGACGTCGAAGCCTTCGCGCCGACCGACATCCATCGCGCGGTTGGCGATCTGCACCGGGGTCTGGCCGGCGACGATCGGCAGGCTGGGGACGCCCGCCTGCTCGGCCAGCTGCGCCAACTGCAGTTGCGCGGCCGGGCGCTGCGTGTCCAGGCTGGCCAGCAGCACGCGGCGCTTCAGGCGGTCCTTCAGCCGGCGGGCGATTTTGCCGGCTGTGGTGGTCTTGCCGGAGCCTTGCAGGCCGACCATCAGGATCGGCACCGGGGCCGCGGCGTTCAGGTTGATCGGGACCGCGCCCTCGCCGCCCAGCGCCTCGATCATCACGTCGTTGACGATCTTGACGACCTGCTGGCCGGGGGTGACCGAGCCCAGCACCTCGGCGCCGACGGCGCGCTCGCGGACCTTGGCGATGAAGTCGCGCACCACCGGCAGGGCGACGTCGGCGTCCAGCAGCGCCAGGCGGACTTCGCGCAGCGCCTCGGTGACGTCGGCCTCGTTCAGCGATCCGCGGGTGCGGAGCCGGTCGAAGACGCCTGACAGCTTGTCCGAAAGTGCTTCGAACACGAGTGGTGTAACTCCTCCGCGCCGCGCGCGATTCTCCAAACAATTAAGCGCCGCTGCGCGAACCCTCGCGGAGCGGCGTAGCCCCCGCGTCAGGCGGGGACCGGGTGACTGAATTTGACCCGGATCGGCGGCTTATGGCTGGAGGAGGGCCGAAAGTCAAATGAGACTTATGGGGGTCAGCACGGCGAGCACGTCCACCCGGGCGAAAAGTTCCAGACTGTCCGCTGTGCTCAACTGTAGGCTCGACAAATCCAGAATGGCGATCGTCAAATCTGATCGAGCGTTGAAGCCAATCCGACCACTCAGCGTCTAAAGACGGGTCCTTTTACCACAACAATCTCGCCGCGTAGCTGGCGAAGGCAGCGTCGGCCGTGACGATGGTCATGTCCTCAACGATTGCCTGGCCAATGAGAAGCCGATCCATCGGATCTTTGTGATAAAACGGCAGATTGGCGGCAGCGTGGGCGTGACGCATAGCGATCGGTACTTCGACGAAACCGTGCAAGGAAACCACTGCAGGCACGTTAGCAGCTATTGCGGCAAACTCCGGTTGCTTGCCGGAGCGGAACTTTGCCACGAACTCCCAGGCAGTGATTGCGCTAACGTATTTTTCGTTCCGGCTGTCTTGGATAGCGGCTCGCGCAGACGCCGACAGAGCCAGGTCGCCTCGGTGCCACCAATAGAGCGTATGGGTATCGAGCAGTAGCCTTAGAGGCCCCATTCCGATGCTTCCTCGTCCAACATCGGCTCGAAGGCGCTCCACGGGACCGGGGGACATTGATCCTTCCCCAGCCCGAACACCGGTTGCGGCTTAATCGGTACAAGTTTGGCCACCGGCCTGCCATGGATGGCGATCGTGACCGACTTACCCTGCTGGGCAAGCGCAACCAGCTTCGATAGCTGGCTTTTAGCCTCGTGCATATTGACAATATGTTCCATATTCCACATTCCTTAGCTATATTTCTAGCTAAGGTAGGCAGTGGCGTCAACCCTCGTCCTTGAGCCCCTTGCGGAAGCTGAGTTCGCCCGCCGCTCCCGGAAACAGTGAATACTCTCCAAATCCCATCCACCGGAGGCTTTGCCGATCGCCTGTCAGTTCGATGCCCCCAAGACTGGAAGATCGTACCAAATATTAGGTTCGATAGCCTCCGCGGATACCACGGCGCGCCTTCAGCGGCAGCAGGGACAATCTTGCGCGGGCATGAACTCTTATGACGCTTCGACCCCGATGATTTCGTTCGATACCTCTCTTCAGAACTGCACACCGCGCGTGAGCGCACCGTCGACAACCAGATTGGTGCCGGTGACGAAACTCGCCGCCGGACTGGCAAGGAAGACCACAGCGCGCGCGACCTCCGCCGGTGTACCCATCCGTCCCGTCGGGTTGAGTGCCAGCGACTGGGCGAACAACTCCGGGTTGCCCTGCTCGATCTTCTCCCACACGCCGCCCGGAAAGTAAGTATTGCCCGGCGAGACCGTGTTGGCGCGAATGTTCTTCGCGGCAAGCTGATAGGCCAGTCCTTGAGCGTAATGAATAAGCGCTGCCTTGAAGGCACCGTAAGGGCCGGCTGCGAAGTCCACCTCGCGGCCGGATACGCTGCTGATGATAACGATGCTGCCGGCGTCGGATTTCTCCAGCCACGGCATCGCCGCATCGACGACGCGGACACTTCCCATGAGGTCCGTCTGGAAGCCGGCCTGCCATGCTGCCTCATTGGCTGCCACAGCCAACGCGCTGACATTCGGCACCACGATGTCGATCCCCCCGAGCGCGGCGGCGGCTTCACCCACCCACGCGGCGACCGCCGGACCGTCAGATACGTCTACTGCGGCCCCGAACGCTTTGCCGCTTTTCTTCGCCAGCGCCGCGGTGGCTGCCTCGACCTCTGTCTTGTCGCGTGCGCAGATCGCCACGTTGGCACCTTCCGCAGCGAACAGATCGGCGATGGCGCGGCCGATCCCCTTGGTCCCGCCGGTCACCAGAACTTTCCGTCCTTGCAGTCCGAGATCCATGGTCGTTCTTGCTCCGTAAGGTCAGATCAGCGCCGTTGCCACGCATGCGACGCTCCTCTGTTCCAGCGCGAGGACAGACATCCCGTGGCAAGAAACACTAACATCGCGAGACGGAGAACCGTCAAGGGCGGGGCCGCGCGCTCCCACGCCACCGGTAAGCCTGGGAGCGAATGTTTAAGCCGCTTTTGCTTGCCCCCATAACTGCCGGCTGGCCAGTTCCGCGCCCTGCGCCAGCGAGGCGAGCTTGGCCCAGGCAATGTCAGGGTGAACGCGCCCGCCCAGGCCGCAATCGGTCGCGGCGATGACGTTCTCCCGTCCGACCACATTGGCGAAGCGCACGATCCGTTCGGCCACCAGTTCCGGATGCTCGACAACGTTGGTGGCGTGGCTCACCACACCCGGCAGAATCAGCTTGCCATCGGGCAGCTTGACGTCCTTCCACACGCTCCACTCATGTTCATGCCGGACATTGCCGGCCTCGAACGAATAGGCCTGACAGTTGATCGCCAGCATCACGTCAACAATGTCGCACATCGGAATGTCGGTGGTGTGCGGGCCGTGCCAGCTACCCCAGCAGAGGTGGAAGCGGATACGATCCTGGGGCAGGCCCTTGATGGCGTAGTTCAGCGCCTCGACGCGGCGCATGGAAAATGCCCGGTATTCCTCGACCGTCGGTTCGGGGTTGATCTGGTCCCAGTTCTCAGCGATCGACGGATCATCGAACTGTAGGATCAGCCCTGCGTCGACTATCGCCTTGTACTCCTCGCGCATCGCGTCAGCGCAGGCGAACAGGAACTCGTCGTCCGTCTTGTAATACGCGTTGCCTATACGCGAGGCGCTGCCCGGCGCAACGGATGTCATGAAGCCTTCCTCGATGCCGTGGGTGGCAAGCGCCGCCTTGAAGTTGTCGATATCGGCCTTGATGGCCGCTTGGCCTGTATAGGTCAGCGGCCCGATGCAAACCGGAGAATTGGGCGGACGTGGTCCGGTGGTGATCCCAGAGTCCGGATCATTGTAGGCGGCGGCAAACCGCGTGCGGTCCCGCCGATCGCCAAAGCTGGTGAGCACGACATGGCCTGGACGCGACCGGTGAACGGGCATCGCGTACAGACCGGGCCCGGACAGTTCGAGACCCCCCAGACGCTGAAACGAGTAGCTCCACCACGCCCCGTAGTTGACCCGGTGCCCCATCGACTTGCCGTACTCGCCGTCACCCGGAAGGTCGATGCCAAGCTCTTTTTGCCGGCCGACCACATCGCTGACCGCCGCCCTGAGCTGCACCTGGAATTGGGCTTCGTCAGCGCCACCCCCGGAGGCACGCGTTCGGTTTGCTTCGATCAAGCGCATCGGGGCGCGGCAAGCTACCGGCGTGACTGGTCAGGATGCGGTCGCGGCTGGATCTCATTGGTTTTCTCCCGAAATATCGCGCTCTTGTTCGCCGGCCGCAGGCCAGAGCCTGCGACAAATCCCTAGCGGCCGCGACGATCCTTTAAGGGATATTGGCGTCTTGTCGCGTTCCTCGCAAATCGGGGCCTGAGCGCCCGAGCCCTGAACCCGACGCAGGGGGGTCTAGAATTCCGCCGATCGTAACGACCGCGCCAGCCGGTCCAGCACCGCGTTCGCCAGGCCCGGCTCCGGGCCGGTGAAGAACCCACGGGCGATGTCCAGATATTCGTTGATCACCACCTTCGCCGGCGGCCCATCCGCCATCGACAGTTCCGCCGCCCCGGCGCGCATCAACGCCCGCAGCACCGGGTCGATCCGCGCCAGCGGCCAATCCGTCGGGCAGAGCCTCCACCAGCATCGGATCGATGACGTCCTGACGCCGCACCGCTTCGCGCACCACGCGGCTGAACAGCGGCACCTCGGCATCGGGGATGCGGCCGTCCTCGAACCCATCCTGGCCTTCCAGCTCGCCCAGCCGATGGCGGACGAACTGGTCGATCACCGTCTCCGGGTTGTCGCCGGCCTGCTCGGCCTGGAACAGCGCCTGCACGGCAGCGACCCGGGACGCCGTGCGCGTCCGGGTTTTCGGGGGACGGGCCATCAGGCGGCGCCGAGGTGGCGGGCGGCGTTGATCTGCAGCAAGTGCCGCAGCGGCGGCCTCGGCCCCCTTGTTGTGGCCGTCCTGGCTGGAGCGAGCCTCGGCCTGCGCGATCGTGTCGCAGGTCAGCAAGCCGGTGCCGAGGCAGATGCCGAATTGCAGCGCCACGCTCATGATCCCGTCCATCGTCGCCCGGCAGATGAAGTCGTAATGGTCGGTCTCGCCCTTGACGATGCAGCCCAGCGCGATGAACCCGTCGAACTTGCGGCTGCCGCGCAGGGCGATGCGGATCGCCTGCGGCAGCTCATAGGCGCCGGCGACGTCCAGCGTGTCCGCCGTGGCGCCGGCCTCGCCCAGGATGCGATAGGCGCCCGCGGTCAGCCCATCGACCACGTCGCGATAATACGGCGCCCGCACGATCAGCAGATGCGGCGACGGTCCCTCGACACGCGGCGCTCGCGGCAGTTCGGCGTCCTGCGTGCTCATCCTTCGTAGTCCACGCCAACGATGTTCGGGATCGGCCGCTGCTCGACGATGTTCAGGCCGTAGCCTTCCAGGCCGATGACGGTGCGGCGCCGGTTGGTCAGCAGGATCATGTTCTTCACGCCCAGGTCGAGCAGGATCTGCGCGCCGATGCCATAATCGCGCAGTTCCCGCTGCGGCCTGGCGGCGTGCCGGCCGCCAGCAGCCGGACCCGTTCGGCCAGCGCGGTGGGCCGGTGCTCGCGGATCATGCACCACGACGCCGCGGCCGGCCTTGCCGATCATGTGCATGGCGTTGTGCACGGCGATCCAGTGCGGCGAGCCGGTCATGTCGTCCAGCAGATCGACCGCGTGCATCCGCACCATCACCGGTTCGGGACCGCTGACGTCGCCTTTGACCAGCACCAGATGCTCCTGGTACTCGACCGTGTTGGCATAGACCACCGCGCGCCAGTCGCCGCCGGCGGGATGCGAGTAGGCGCCTTCCTCGACCTTGCGCACCAGCCGTTCGGTCAGCCGCCGGTGGGCGATCAGATCGGCGATGGTGCCGAGCTTCAGGTTGTGGTGCTGGGCGAAGGTGACCAGGTCCGGCAGGCGGGCCATGGTGCCGTCGTCGTTCATGATCTCGCAGATCACCGCCGCCGGGGTCAGTCCGGCCTTGCGGGCGATATCGACCGACGCCTCGGTATGGCCGGCGCGCACCAGCGTGCCGCCCTCGCGCGCCAGCAAGCGGGAAGACGTGGCCGGGCGTGGTGATGTCGTCGCGCGTGCTGTCCGGGTTGATCGCCACGGCGATGGTCTTCGCGCGGTCGGCGGCGGAGATGCCGGTGGTGACGCCCTCGCGCGCTTCGATCGAGACGGTGAACGCGGTCTGGTGCCGCGTGCCGTTCTGCTGGCTCATCAGCGGCAGGCCGAGCTTTTCGACGCGCTGCTGGGTCAGCGCGAGGCAGATCAGGCCGCGGGCGTGGCGGGCCATGAAGTTGATCGCGTCGGGCGTCGCGAACTGCGCCGGGACGACGAGGTCGCCTTCGTTTTCGCGGTCTTCGTCATCGACCAGGATGAACATCCGGCCGTTGCGGGCTTCCTCGATCAGTTCCTCGGCGGAGGAGAGATATTGCGACAGTTCGGCGGTGACGAACTTCTCGTGCAGGTTTTCCATCAGGCGGTCTCCGCCAGGCGAGCGACGTAGCGCGCGAGGGTATCGATCTCGATATTCACCGGGTCGTTCGGCTTCAGCGTGCCGAATCCCGTGACCGAGGCGGTGTGGGGAATGATGTTCACCCCGAATGTATCGCCCCGCACCTCGTTCACAGTCAACGATACGCCGTCCACGGCGACGCTGCCCTTGACCGCGATGAAGCGGGAAAGCGCGGCCGGGACACGCGAAAACCCAGCGCGTGGAGGCGTTTTCCGGCGTCGCGGAAATGGCGGTTCCGACGCCGTCGACATGGCCGGACACCAGGTGGCCGCCCAGTTCGTCGCCGACGCGCAGCGACCGTTCCAGGTTGACGCGGGACCCGACGGTCCAGGTGCCCAGCTTGGTGTGGGCGAGGGTTTCGGCGGAGGCATCGACGGCGAACCAGGTCCCGGGGCCGAACTCGACCGCGGTCAGGCAGCAGCCGGAGCAGGCGATCGAGGCGCCGAGCGCGACCGGCGGTTCGGCCAGGAACGCCGCGGGCGTTTCGATGACAAGGCGCATGTCGTGGCCCTGGGCGATCGGGTCGATGGACCGGACGCTGGCCGAGGGCGGTTATGATGCCGGTGAACATGGTCTGCTGCCTTGTGTATTCGCTCAGCATGTCGTCGCCGATGACAGTTATGCAATCCCGGCGAAAGCGCGGCATCTGGTCAAGTGTCTCGGTTCCGAAGGCCTGCACCGCCGGCCAGCCGTCGCCGCCCATGACGGAAGGCGCATGGAACCAGGCGATGCGGTCCACCAGATCGGCGCGCAGCAGGGCGGCGGCAAGCTGGCCGCCGCCTTCGACCAGCACCCGGGTCAGGCCGGCTGCTGCCGAGCGCCTTGAATGCGGCCGTCAGGTCCACGCCGGCCGTGGACCCGGGGATTTTGATCAGTTTGGCGCCGAGATCGACGAAGGCGTCCTCGCGGGCGAGGTTGGTGCCCTCGCGCAGCAGGAACCATGTCGGAATGTCCGCGGCGGTGGTCAGCAGGCGAGAGGTCAGCGACGTGCGCAGATGACTGTCGGCGATGATGCGCACGTTCGGCGTGGGGCGGAACCCGGGGATGCGGCAGGTCAGGTCCGGGTTGTCGGCCAGCACGGTGCCGACGCCGACCATGACCGCGTCGTGCCGGCCGCGCATGGCATGGGCCACGCGGCGGGCCGGGGTGCCGGTGATCCACTGGCTCTCGCCGCCATGCGTGGCGATGCGGCCGTCGAGGGTGGAGGCCAGTTTCAGCGTCACCATCGGGCGGCCGAGGGTGATGCGGTGGTTGAAGCCGATCAGCGTTTCGAGGGCCTCGGCTTCCAGCAGGCCGGTGTTCGACTTCGATGCCGGCGGCCCTCAGTTGCTGGAGCCCCTGGCCGTTGACGCGGTTGTCCGGGTCGGTGGCAGCGACGACAATGCGGGCAATGCCCGCGGCGATCAGTGCGTCGGTGCAGGGTGGGGAGCGGCCCCAGTGGCAGCATGGTTCCAGCGTGACGTAGGCGGTGGCGCCTTTGGCCCTGTCGCCCGCCATGCGCCAGGGCAGTCGGTTCGGCATGCGGGCGGCCGCCAGGCTGCGGTGTTGCCGCGGCCGACGACGCGGCCGTCACGGACGATGACGCAGCCGACCGACGGGATTGGGCCAGGTCGTGCCAAGGCCCCGGCGCGCCAGGGCCAGGGCGGCGCGCATGTGGGGGAGGTCGTCGGCGCGGGTCATCGTCGGGCGAGCGAGGCCTCAGAGAGCGTAGTGACCCTCGTCGTGGGAGCGGCGGGCCCCCGCGGCCAAGCGCCGGCCACCCACAGCATTGTTTGATCTCGCACCGCAACCCGTGCTTGGCCGGCCCGTGTCCGCCGGAGCGATGGGACAACTTACGCCTCCTCCTCCGCCGCCGGACCCAACCCGCCGACGAAATCCTCGAAGTCCTTGGCCTCGCGGAAGTTGCGGTAGACGCTGGCGAACCGGACATAGGCGACCTTGTCCAACTCCTTCAGCGTATCCATCACCAGTTCCCCGATCTGCTTGCTGGGGATGTCGCTGTCGCCCGACGCCTCCAACTGGCGCACCACGGAGTTGACGATCCGCTCGATCCGCTCCTCCTGGATCGGCCTCTTGCGCATGGATATCCGGATCGACCTGGCAAGCTTGTCGCGGTCGAACGGTACCCGCCGGCCGTCGGACTTAACCACCGTCAGTTCGCGCAACTGCACCCGCTCGATCGTGGTGAAGCGCTGGCCGCAATTGCCGCAGAACCGACGCCGGCGGATCGCGCCATTGTCCTCGGTGGGGCGGCTGTCCTTCACCTGGGTGTCGTCGGAACCGCAGAACGGGCAGCGCATCGCGGACTTACCGAGACCTGGTACAGCGGGAAGCGGGCGCACAATTCCTTCACCCGAGCACCTACCGCTTGTTCGACCGCGGTGTTGGTGCCGTCATTGGACCGACCGAGACCTTCCAGAACCTCATTTATCATCAGACCAATGTCGCGGAATTCCTCCGGACCGAAGCCGCGCGTCGTGCCGGCGGGCGAACCCAGCCGGACGCCGGAGGTAATCGCCGGCTTCTCCGGATCGAACGGGATGGCGTTTTTGTTCGCGGTCATGTGCGCGCGTTCAAGGCTGGCCTCGGCCGCCTTGCCGGTGACCCGCTTGGGCCGCAGGTCGACCAGCATCAGATGGCTGTCGGTGCCGCCGCTGACGATATCCAGACCTTGCTGCTTCAGCGTCTCCGCCAGCACGCGGGCGTTAGTCCTGGACGGCTTTCTGGTAGGCCCGGAATTCCGGCCGCAGCGCTTCGCCGAATGCCGCCGCCTTGCCGGCGATGACGTGCATCAGCGGGCCGCCCTGCAGGCCAGGGAATACAGCCGAGTTTATTTTCTTGCCGATTTCCAGGTCGTTTGTCAGGACCATGCCGCCGCGAGGGCCGCGCAGGGTCTTGTGCGTCGTCGTCGTGACGACATGCGCGTGCGGCAGCGGGCTGGGGAATAGTTCCGCCGCCACCAGGCCGGCAAAATGCGCCATGTCGACCATGAAATAGGCGCCCACCTCGTCCGCGACCTTCCGGATGCGGGGGAAATCGATGAAGCGCGGATAGGCCGACCCGCCGGCGATTATCAGCTTCGGCTTTTCGGTTCGGGCGAGGTGCTCGAGTTCCTCATAATCCAGGATGCCGTCTTCCTTGCGGACGCCATACTGTACCGCGTGGAACCATTTGCCGGACAGGTTGGGCGCGGCGCCGTGGGTCAGATGGCCGCCGGCGGCGAGGCTCATGCCAAGCACCGTGTCTCCGGGTTGCAGCAGCGCCAGAAACACCGCCTGGTTGGCCTGAGCGCCGGAGTGCGGCTGCACATTGGCGAATGCGCACTGGAAAAGCTGCCTGGCGCGCTCGATCGCCAGGTTCTCCGCCACATCGACATAAACGCACCCGCCGTAGTAACGGCGGCCGGGATAACCCTCGGCGTATTTGTTGGTCAGCACGGACCCCTGTGCTTCGAGCACCGCAGCGGAGACAATGTTCTCCGATGCGATCAGCTCAATGCCATCCTGTTGGCGATCGAACTCCGCTCCGATCGCGGCAGCGAGTTCGGGATCGGTTTCCGCCAATGGGGCGGAAAAGAAGCGCTGGGTGCTGGCAGCGGTGCTATGCTGGTTCATGGAATTTCCACGGTCTCAGTGTGAGGCTGACCTGTAGCATGGGGTGCATGCGCGACAAACCCGAAGTGTTGCATACGGCGTGTTGTGTGCGACTCGGGCAGTGGTTCAGATTGATCCGATGTCCGACCCGTTAGTCGTGTCCCTGCCCGATCTGGCCGCGACGGAAACGCTGGCGCGGCGGCTGGCATCCGTTGCGCGGGCAGGCGATTGCATCCTGCTCGAAGGACCGCTCGGTGCCGGCAAAACCGCGCTCGCGCGTGCGTTTTTGCGGGAAGCGGCGGGCGATGTCGCGATGGAAGTGCCAAGTCCGTCGTTCACCCTGGTGCAGATCTACGACACGAAGATTGGTCCGGTGTTTCATTACGATCTGTGGCGCCTCGATGGGTCCGATGCGTTGGCTGAACTGGACTGGGACGACGCGTTGGACGCGATCGTGCTGGTCGAATGGCCCGACCGGCTGGGGTCGCTGCGACCGCGCGATTCGCTGACGATCACGCTGCGGATGGGCGAAGGCGAGGCGCGGGAGGCGACGTTGACCGGGTGGCCGGAAAGGATCGGACCTTCCATCGTGTCGTCGGGCATGTCTCGACCATCCACGGACGGCCGAGCGGAGGTGGGTGGCCGGGACACGCCCGGCCATGACGAGGGGATGAATCGGACCGGAGAGACCTGCCGGGATGAACCGTGACGACCTCATCGCTGTTTTCCTCGCCCGCAACGGCTTCGCGCCGAGCGAGGTGGAACCGCTCGCGCAGGATGCCAGTTTCCGGCGATACCTGCGGATCCGGGGGGATCGCCCCGCCGTGCTGATGGATGCACCGCCGCCGGAGGACGTACGCCCTTTTCTCCGGATCGCTGCGTATCTGCGCGGCATCGGGCTACGGGTTCCGGCGATCCTTGCCGCCGACGAGGCGCGCGGCCTGGTTCTGGAGGAGGATCTCGGCGACGATTTGCTATCGCTGTTGCTGGACCGGGGCGAACCTCCAGACGGCCTGCTCGGCGCGGCGGTCGACGCGCTCGTGGTCATGCAGCAGGCTCCCGTCCCCGACGGCTTGCCGCTGTGGGATGCGGCGACGATGGCTTCCACCGCCTTGGGCACACTGTTCGACTGGTGGTGGCCGGCGCGGTTCGGCGCCCCCGCCCCCCAGGCGGCGCGCGACGACGTGGCAATTGCCCTGGCAACCGTGCTGGAACCTGTCGCATCCGGCCCCCAGGGGCTTCGTCCATCGGGATTTCTTTGCCGGCAACCTGCTGCAACTGCCGGATCATCGTGTGGGGATCATCGACTTTCAAGGCGCGGCGATCGGACACCCGGCGTACGACCTTGTGTCGCTGCTGCAGGACGCGCGCCGCGACATCCCGAACGCCTGCCGCGATCGGGCAGTGGACCGGTATCTCGCTGCCCGACCTGAATTGAACGCAGCGGATTTTCGAGCGGCTCTGGCGGCCTGTGCAGCACAACGCCATCTTCGTGTCGCTTGCCAGTGGGTAAGGCTTGCCCTGCGCGACGGGCGACCGCAATACCTCGTCCACGGGCCTCGGACCTGGCGTCTGCTGACGGAGGCCCTGTCCCAACCGGCCGTTGCGCCGCTGGCTACCGCCTTGGACCGTTGGATCCCGCCTGCCGCCCGTGGCAACCCACCAGGACTCGTATCATGACTGTGTCGCCTCGTTCCGCTATGGTTCTGGCCGCTGGCCTCGGAACCCGCATGCGGCCTTTGACCGACACCACCGCCAAACCGTTGTTGAAGCTGGGTGGCCGCACGCTGCTGGACCACGCGCTGGACCATCTCGTCGAGGCCAAGGTGGAAACGGTCGCCGTCAACGCCTACTGGCAGGCGGACAGGGTCGCGGCGCATTTGACCCAGCGGGCACCGCCACCCCGGACGGTGTTGCTGCGCGAAGATAATCTGCTGGAGACCGGAGGGGGCGTGCGAGCGGCGTTGGCCGTCTTGGGCCCTGGTCCGTTCTTCGTGGTCAATGGCGACGCATTCTGGCTGAACGGACCGATGTCCGCGCTGCTCCGGCTGGCGGCGGAGTTCGACAGCTCCGTCGATGGCGTACTGTTGGTGCATCGGGCGTCCCACGTGCACGCCGATGTCGGCTTGGGCGACTTCGCGCTGGACAAATGGGGCAAGCCGCGCCGGCGCAAGGAACGCGAGGTCGTCCCTTACATCTACGCCGGTGTGCAGTTGATGCACCCTCGTCTATTGGCCGGGATGCCGGACGGCGCCTTCAGCATGAACCGTGCCTGGGACCTCGCCCTGGCGGCTGGCCGGCTTCGTGCCGTTGTGCATGACGGCATCTGGTTCCATCTCTCCACCCCTCCCGACCTGGAAGAGGCCGAGCAGATCCTGGAGGCCCGCTTCACTGGCGACGCCCGGTGGCCGTGGCGCTGAATCTTTTCACTGTTCCGCCGCACGTTCCATTCCTTGATGCCCTGGCGCGCGGATGGCTTGCGCGCGGGGACGGCCCGCTGACCATCAGCCGGGGCCTGATCCTGCTGCCGACCCGCCGCTCCGCCCGCGCGCTGGCAGACGCGTTCCTGCGTGTCCGCGACGGTCAGCCCATGCTGCTACCGCGCATCACTGCTCTGGGTGCGCTGGATGAGGCGCCGCTGGCCCTGACCGGCGCCCTCGACCTGCCACCGGCCGTGGAGCCGATGCAGCGGCTGGCGGCGCTGTCCACGCTGATCCTGGCAATGAAGGGTGAAGGCGGCGCGCCGCGTACCGCCGATCGCGCCTGGCTGCTGGCCCGCGAACTGGCGTCGCTCATGGACGAGGCCGACCGCGCCGGCATCGATCTGGCGGAACGTCTGCCGGATGCCGCGGATCCCGAATACGCTTCGCACTGGACGCAGACACTCAAGTTCCTGCAGATCGTCACTGCCATCTGGCCGTCCTGGCTCGCCGAGAACGGAGTCATGAATTCCGCCGCGCGACAGGTGGCGTTGCTGGAGGCACAGGCGCAGGCCTGGGAAGAGAGCCCGCCCGACGACCCGGTGCTGATCGCCGGCACCACGGCCGGCATTCCCGCCGTCGCCCGGTTGCTGCGCGTGGTCGCGAGAATGCCGACAGGGCAGGTCGTCCTGCCGCAACTGGATTTGGGGATGGACGAGGAGGCATGGCGTGGCCTGGAGGCGTCCCATGCTCAGGCCGGTCTGGCGAGATTGCTGTCAGACCTGGGTGCGACCCGCGGGGACGTTCGGGAATGGGCCGGCGGCGGGGCGAGCGCCGTGCCCCGCGACCGCTTCAGGGTGTTGTCCCGTGCATTACTGCCAGCCAGCGCTCTCGACGATTGGTTGCATCCAGGCCCCGTCACCTTGGCCGGGTTATCTCGCCTGACGGCGACCGACCAGCAGCAGGAAGCCCAGGCGATTGCGCTGGCGCTCCGCGACGCGTTGGAAACACCTGGTGTTCGAGCCGCGCTGGTCACTCCCGATCGCGATCTGGCTGGCCGGGTAGCGGCCGCGCTGCTGCGTTTCGGAATCGTCGCCGACGACAGCGCGGGTGAGCTGTTGGCAGAGTCGCCGCCTGCGGTCTTCCTTCGTCTGCTGATACGCGCCGTGGCGGAGGAACTGGCCCCTGTGCAGCTTTTGGCGCTGTTGAAGCATCCTCTTTGCGGCATGGGGATGAGTTCGGTTGCCTGCCGGCAGGCGGCACGGACACTGGAAACGCTGTGTCTGCGGGGTCCTCGGCCGATGCGAGGCATCAGCGGGTTGCGGCAAGTCGTCGACAGGCAAGCCGGACCGACCTCCTCGACGGCCGCGTTTTTGGCGCGCCTGGAAGCCTGCCTGGAACCGGCCCTGCGATTCGATTCGGCGATGGAGATCGTCGCCGCCCGAGGCGTTGGCCGCCGTGATCGAGGCCGCCGAGCGGCTGGCGGCCACCGACGATTCCAGCGGCCCCCTGCGGCTATGGGCGGACGAGGAAGGCGAAGCCCTCGCGACCCTCCTGGCCGAGATGCACGACGCCAGCGGTGCCATGCCCGATTTACGGCGCGGCGTGCTGCCCGGGTTGCTGGACGCGATCCTCGAAGGTGCCGTCGTGCGCAGCCGCCGAGCCCTGCGTGGTCGCGATGGTGTCGAGCATCCCCGCATCTTCATCTGGGGCCTGCTGGAAGCCCGGCTGCAGTCGGTCGATCTGATCGTATTGGGCGGTTTAGCCGAGACCGTCTGGCCGCCGATCGCCGAGCCTGGACCCTGGCTGTCGCGGCCGATGAGGACCAAGGTCGGGTTGGCCGCGCCTGAGGAGGCTGTGGGCCAGGCCGCGCATGATTTCCTGGCCGCCTGCTGTTCCGCGCCGACGGTGGTGTTGTCCTGCCCCGAGCGGCGAGACAACGCTCCGACGGTTCCGGCCCGGTGGTTGACGAGGTTGGATATGTTCCTGGCAGGCCGGGACGTCGACACCGGCCCCGCCCCCGGTCAGCAGACGGCACTACGCCAGAATCCATTCGCAACCACGGTCCTCGCCGAACATCCGGCAGTCGCCTGGGCGCGCGCTATGGACCTGCCGGATGGTCAGCCTACACCGGTCAAACCGCCGGCCCCCCGTCCACCGATCAACAGGCGCCCGCGGCAACTCAGCGTGACCGAGATCGAGACCTGGCTGCGGGACCCCTATGCCATCCACGCTCGGCGCATCCTCAAACTGGCGGCGCTGAGGCCCCTCGATGAAGTCAACCGATGCCTCGGACTACGGGTCGATCGTGCATGACGGTCTCCACCGATTTCTGCGGACACATGGTGCCCTGTGGACGACTGATGCCGACCGGGCACTTCGCGTCGCGATGGCGCAGGCACTCGCTGACGCCGGATTGCGACAGGCACTGATCGCGTGGTGGTCGCCGCGGCTGGAACGCATCGCCGACTGGGTCGCGCAAGAGGAAACCGAGCGCCGACGTATCCGGTCGCCGGTAGCGATCGCCACCGAGGCGAGCGGGGCGATCGAGTTGCACCGTCCCGGCGGTCGCTTTCGCCTGACCGGGCGGGCGGACCGGATCGAACGATACGACAATGGCACCCTGGCGATCCTGGACTACAAAACCGGCTCTCCGCCCACGCAGAAAGCTGTCGAGGACGGTTTGGCGCCGCAGTTGTTGCTTGAAGCAGCCATGGCTGCAGACGGCGGATTTGGGCCGGAACTGCGCGGCGCGTCAGCAGCTCTGATCTATTGGCACCTGTCGGGCGGCCTCGACCCTGGCAAGTCAACGCCGCTGTTCAAGAAGAACCCTGCGGACATCGCGAACGCCGTGCTGGATGCGAAAGACCGGCTATGCGACTTGATCGACGCATTCGATCGGCCGGCGCGCGCCTACCTCTCGCGGCCACATCCCGGCTTGGCGCCGCGTTTCTCGGACTACGAGCAACTCGCCCGGGTCGCGGAGTGGTCGGCGGTCGGAGACGCCGATGAGTGAAATCGCAAAAGCCTGCATGCGCGTGCCGATCCTCCCATCCTCGTGGCCGGGATCGATCCGGCCATGACGACGACTGTGGGGCCGGGCCGATGTCTACAGAGCCGACATGACTGAAACCGCCCGCGAGCGTGCCAACCGTGAGCAGCTCACCGCCTCCGATCCCGTGGTCTCGGCGTTCGTTGCGGCCTCGGCGGGGTCGGGCAAGACCAAGCTGCTGACCGATCGGCTGCTGCGCTTGATGCTGACGGGCGCGCCGCCGGAACGGATCCAGTGCCTGACATTCACCAAGGCCGCCGCCGCGGAGATGGCGCTGCGCCTGCAACGGACGCTCGGCCGCTGGGTGACCCTGCCGGCGCGGAAACTGGCGGAAGAACTGATCCGGCTGCGAGTGGAGCCGACCGACGAGGCCTGCCGCAGGGCGCGGGCGTTGTTCGCCAAGGTGCTCGACCTGCCCGGCGGCATGCGGATCGGCACGATCCACGCGTTCAGCCAGTCGCTGCTGCGCCGCTTCCCTTTGGAAGCCGCGATCTCTCCGCATTTCCAGTTGGTCGATGACCGCGACGCCGACGACGCACTGACCGAGGCGCGGGAAGACATGCTGACCAGTGCGGGCACATCCGCCATGCAGGAAGCGCTTGCGCATCCTGGCGGGCCTGGCCTCGGCCGAGGCGTTCGGCGGCCATGTAAAGACCTTGCAATCCGACCGGCGACGCCTGCAGGCGGCGCTGCGACCTCGGGAACGACCTGGAACACGCGCAGACGACGGGTGCTCGGGGTGACAGCGACGGACGAAGACGCCCTGTTCGCGGACGCCGTTCAATGGCTGGGGGAGGCCGCGCTGAGGGACGCGGCCCGAGACGGTGCTTCGCAAACAGCCCCAGGACCGTTGGCGAACGTGCGGCGGCGATTCTGGACTGGCTCGGCCAGGATCCCGGCCGGCGGCAGGCAAGTTGGGCCGATTGGTGTGGCCTGTTTCTGAAGAAAGACGGCGAACCGTATGCGACCCTCCACACTGGTCGGCAAGGCGTTCGCCACCACGCCACGAGTTGTCGACCGATACCTAGACGAGGCCGACCGGATCTTGCGCATTGAGGACGCCCGCCGAGCGATCCGGCTGGCGTCGGTGTCGGCGGCGCTGGCGGCGCTGGCCGGGCCAGTTGCCAGCGGCTACACGCAGCGCAAGGATGCGGCCGGACTGCTCGACTACGACGACCTGATCGACCGGACCCGGACGCTGCTCTTCGATCCCGGCGCCGCCTGGGTGCTGTACAAGCTCGATGGCGGCCTCGACCACCTGCTGCTGGATGAGGTGCAGGACACCGCGCCGCAGCAATGGCGCATCGCCCATGCGCTGACCGAGGAATTCTTCGCCGGCGCGGGCGCGCGCGACCGCACCCGCACGGTCTTCGCGGTGGGTGACCGCAAGCAGTCGATCTATTCCTTCCAGGGCGCCGACACGGCGGAGTTCGACCGCTCTCACGACGAACTGGCGCGCCGCGTCCGCACCTCCGGCCAGATATTCGAGGACGTCGGGCTGGACGTGTCGTTCCGCTCCACCGCGCCGGTGCTGGCGCTGGTGGATGCGGTGTTCGCCGACCCGCTGGCGCGCCCGGGCGTGGTCGGGCCGGGGGAGACGCTGACGCATTACGCCGATCGCGCCGGTCACGCCGGGATGGTCGAAATCTGGCCGCTGGCGCCGCGGCCCGACCGGCGCCGCACCGGCCGTGGACCGTGCCGGAGCAGAACCAGTCGCAGACTTCGGCGCGCCAGTTGCTGGCCGACACGCTGGCCGACTGGATTCGTGACCAAACCAACGGATCGGTGGTGCTGGAAAGCAAGGGGCGTCCGCTGACCGCCGGCGACGTGCTGATCCTGGTGCGCCGGCGCGATGAGTTCGCCCGGGCGCTGGTGCGGGCGCTGAAGGTCGCGCGGCGTGCCGGTCGCCGGCCTGGACCGGATGGTGCTGACGGACCAGCCGGCGGTGCAGGACCTGATGGCGCTGGCGGACGCGCTGCTGCTGCCCTCCGACGACCTCACCTTCGCCTGCCTGCTGACCAGCCCGCTGGGCGGCCTGACCGACGACGAGCTGTCCGACCTTGCGATCGATCGGCCCGGCTCGCTGTGGGACGCGTTGCGGGACCGGGCGGATGAACGGCCATCCTGGCGCCGCGCGGCCGATTTCTTCGCGCAGCTGCTCGGCGCGGGTCGATTACGTCTCGCCCTACGCGCTGTTCGCCGAGGCTCTGGGCCCGCTCGGCGGCCGCGCGCGGCTGTTCGCCCGGCTGGGGCCGGAGGCGGCGGAACCGGTGGACGAATTGCTGAACGCCGCGCTGACCTATGCCGCGCCGCCACCCGCCCTCGCTGCAAGGCTTTCTGCACTGGCTTCGCCGGTCCGGGGCCGAGGTGAAGCGGGAGGCGGAGGCGGCCGGCAACCTGGTGCGCATCATGACCGTGCATGGCGCCAAGGGGTTGCAGGCGCCGCTGGTGATCGTGCCGGATACCTCGGGGCTGCCGAAGGACGACGGGACGATCGTTTGGGCGGACGATCGGCGAACCGGCCGCGCGGTGCCGCTCTGGGCGCCCCGCAAGGAGTTCCGCTGCGAGGCGCTGGACCGGCTGCGCGCCGCCGGCCGGCAGCGGCAGATGGAGGAGCACAACCGGCTGCTCTATGTCGCGCTGACCCGGGCCGAGGACCGGTTGCTGGTGTGCGGCTGGCAGGGTGCGCATGCGCCGAAGGATGAGTGCTGGCACAGTCTGGTGCGGCGCGGGTTCGAGGCCGCTGGCGCGGAAGCGGAGGCGTTTCGGGCCGTGGGAGGGCGAGGTGCTGCGGCTTACGTGCACCGCAGACTTTGCCTGCGGAGATCGCGATCCGAGCGCCGCCGGCCGGACCAGATGGGGATTTGCCTGCGCTGGATCGGGGCGGCGCCCGACTTGGATTCCTGCGCCGCCGCCGCCGGAGCCACCGCGGCCGTTGCCTCTGGCGCCCAGCCGGCCGGAGGGCGTGGAACTTGGGCCGATGCCGGCCGCCGAAGTCGCCGTTGGCGGAGCGCGATGCCGGCGGCAACCGGTTCCGCCGCGGCCAGTTGATCCATTCCCTGCTGCAGCATCTGCCGCGCGTTGCCGGCGGCGGCTCGGCGGGATGCCGCGGTGCGGTTCCTCGACAAGCCGGGCCACGGGCTGCCGGCGGGCGAGGCTGAACGCATCGCCGATGAGGTGCTGGCGGTGATGGCGCATCCCGATCTGGCGCCGCTGTTCGGCCCCGACAGCCGCGCCGAGGTGCCGCTGACCGGCGTGGTCGGGGATATCGTGGTGGGCGGACTGGTCGATCGGCTGGTGGTGCTGCCGGATCGTGTGCTGGTCGCGGACTTCAAGACCAACCGCCGGCCGCCGGCTCGGGTGGAGGACACGCCGGTGATGTATCTGCGGCAGATGGCGTCCTACCGGGCGGTGCTGCGGGCGATATTTCCCGGACCGGCCGGTGCTGTGCGCTTTGATCTGGACGCGCGAGGCCAGGGTGGCGATCCTGCCGGACGAGCGACTCGATTCCCACGATCCCGGCCATGCAAGCGACGCTGCTTGACCGGGTTGGCCAGCCGGTCCCACCTTTCTCGCAACTGAAATTAAAGGATCCTTCAACATGAGCGCGAATACGGTCGCCGTGACGGACAAAAGCTTCGCCACCGACGTGGTGGAGAAAAGCAAGACCGGCCCGGTGCTGGTTGATTTCTGGGCGGAGTGGTGCGGCCCCTGCAAGATGATCGGGCCGGCGCTGGAGGAACTGGCGGGTGAGTTCGCCGGCAAGCTGACGGTGGCGAAGGTGGATATCGACAACAATCCGATGTCGCCGAACCAGTTCGCCGTGCGCGGCATCCCGACGCTGATCCTGTTCAAGGACGGCAAGCCGGCGGCGACCCAGGTCGGCGCGCTGCCGAAGAGCAAGCTGAAGGATTGGATCGCCGGGAACATCTGACACAGCGGCGGGGCCTTTCGGGGCCTCGCCGGTCCGGCTCATGATCGGCAGGCGCGGTTTTCCGAGCATTTTCCTTCGCGCATGGTGCATTTGCCCTTTCGCTGCTGCACCGAGCCGAAGTTCGGAGAGACCCGGTGCCTTCCTGTAGCGCCACGCCTCGAGCCCGATTGTGCTGACCTAAATCTCGTTGACGCCGGGCGTTCGAGGCCGAGCGGAACGTTCCGGGCGCGCGAAATGGCCAACCCGAACCGCACACCAGCGGGCCGCCCAGTTGAACCCATATCGTTCGCTGATCACGCGGCAAGCATGCCACTCGCCAATGGCCTCCCCGGGGCCGTCGGGTCCTAGCGGGGTGCGCTGCCGAATAGCGAGCTCAAAGGTCTACACCGCTCAACCCACGCAACGAACGGCTCGTCGACGGCTGATTGACTAGCAGTGGACTGGATGCCTAGTCTCTCCTCAACAATAAACGGCTCGATCCTCTGGGCCCTGGGGGGAATCATGGCGACCTTGATCCGGCGTCTGTGTCTTGGGATTTTCATGGTTTCGCTGGTTTTTGCCAGCCGCCCGGCGCCGGCCCAGGACACCATTAAGCTCGGATATCTTGAAGCGCTCTCCGGCCCCTTCGCCTCGGCGGGCGACGAGGCTCTGAAGATTTTCGGCTACGTCCTCGAGCAAGTGAACGCGCAGGGTGGCGCATTAGGCAAGAAATTCGAACTGGTGCCCTTCGACGACAAGCTACAGCCCGCGGAGGCGTTGATCGATCTGAAGGCGATCACTGATCAGAACATACCCTTCGTCCTGCAGTGCACCGGATCGAATGTTGGCGCGGCGCTGGTCGATGGCGTCGCCAAGCACAATGCCCGCAATCCGGACAACCGTGTTCTATACCTGAACTGCGGCGCACTGGCGACGGAACTGACAAATGAGAAATGCGACTTTTGGCAGTTCCGCTTCATAGGCAACGTGGAAATGCGCGCGGTCGCGCGGGTCAAGGCGCTGCCGAGGAGCGTGACGAAGGTCTATCTGCTGAATCCCGACTACCTTTTCGGCCAATCGGTGCAGCGCGACACCCGCAAATGGCTGGAGAAGCTCCGGCCGGATATTCAGATCGTCGGTGACGAATTGATGCCGTTCGGCAAGGTGCAGGATTTCTCGTCCTATGTCGCAAAGATCAGAGCTTCGGGTGCGGACTCCGTCATTACCGGCAACTACAACCGCGATCTCAATCTGCTGATCAAAGCGGCGGTGGACGACGGTCTGCAGTACGCTTCGACGCCTATCTGGCGCAAGTGCTGGGCGGCGCTACGGCGATTGGCTCAGCCGGGGAAAATCGGCTGTCGACGGTGTCTGAGTTCAATTCCAACGTACCGGTCGAACTAAACAAACCCGATGCCGAAGCCTTCGTCACCGGTTGGCGTGCCAACCACGACACCGAGTTCGGCTTCCTTCCTTGGCTCACCATGTTCAAAATGCTGGCTGCAGCCATCAACCAAGCGGGATCCACCGACGCGCTGAAGGTTGCGCAGGCGCTGGAGGGTATGAAGACAACCGATCTGGTTGGCTTTCCGGTGGAGATGCGGGCGGAGGATCACCAGTTGCTGATGCCCTACTATGCCGTCACATTCACCAAGAACGTGAAGTATGATGCAGAAAAGACCGGGCTCGGCTGGAAGACCGACTTTATCGCCTCCACCGAGGATATGACCCTGCCGACCACCTGCAAGATGAAACGGCCCACCTCGTAAATCCGGGTCTTCCGCGTCATTGGGATCGCCAGCTTTCCCTGCTGGGCGAACGTGCCCGCGGTACCGTGCCGTCCTGGCGCCCAGTCTCCGCCTGCGCGGTCCCCAGCACTGACGCTGCCGGGGACACCAGGATGTCGACTGGATGGGCGGGAGTTTCTAGATCGTGCGCCGTCCGACGATGGCGTGGTAGATGACGAGGACCACGATCGAACCGATCACCGCGACGACAACGCTGTAAATGTTGAAGCCGGTCACCGGTGCCGCGCCGAAGAAGGTGAAGAGAAAGCCGCCAACGATGGCGCCGACGATACCTAGCACGATGTCGAGAATGACACCTTCGCCGGTCTTGTTGACTATCTTGCTGGCGATGAAGCCTGCGATTAGGCCGAGAACGAGCCAGGCGATGATGGACATAGCGTTTTCCTTGTATGGTTGGTGTAGTGTTCAGCTCCGGCTTGGGATGATCGATGCCAGGACGTAAGCGAGACCGCCGGCAACCAGGAGCGAAATCATCGGCTGACGTTCGACCTGTTCAGCCACCGTCTGCTTTGCTTCGCTGACCTGCGTAGCGATATCGTTGCAAGCTTGCTGCACATCGCCGGCGACCTGGCGGGCCTTTTCCTCGAAAATGAGGGTGGTCAAGCCAAGGGCCACGAGGGCCAGGAGTGGTTTCATGGGATGCTCCCTGTTCGGCTGCCTGCCCGCCCCGCCGCGTAGCGTCCCCCGGCCGGCCGTCATGACGCAGCGTTGTCGGGAGCGGTAACGCGGGCGCAGCGACGCGGATGCGAACCGGCAGACACGACCGTTATCAAAAAGCCGATTGCCGCGTGCAATCCTCCGTGCGGGAAGCGGGCGCCGCTGCAACCGGCCGGATTGTGCTTGGACCTCTTTCACGAGTCCAGTTTCAGGATCTCGCCCGCTAGATAGAGGCTGCCGCAGATCAGCACGCGAGCAGGACCCTCGCCGCGGGGTATGTCGCGGAGTGCGTCAGCGACACGTGGGCCGGGCCGGGCGATACCGTTGGAGGCGGCGATGATATCCTGAACGGGCAGCGCCGCATGTTGATCCGGTTCTCGCACCGCCCACACGGTTTCGGCCAACGGCAGCAAGGGGCGAAGGAACTCTGTGGAGTCCTTAGCCTGCTTCATGCCGATGACGAGGTGGATCGGGCGGTCTGCCCACCCCCGCAGGTGATCCGCCAGGACCACTCCGGCGCCGGGATTATGGCCGCCGTCCAGCCACAGTTCCCAGTCTGTCGGCAATAGCGCTGCAAGATGGCCATACAGGCGTTGCAGTCGGGCGGGCCATTCCGCACAAGCTATGCCGAGCGGGCTGTGCGGGATGGCAGTGGCGCGCAGGGCGGTGATCGCAATGCCCGCATTGTCCAATTGGAACAAGCCGGGCAGTGCTGGAAAAGGGGCTTCGATCTCGCCACGGCTGTCCGTGTAATGGAAGCCGGCCTTGCCGGCCGCGACGTCCCAGTCGCGTCCGCGCAGTTTGACCGGGGTTCCCAGGGCGCCGGCATGGTCGAGCAGGACGCGCCGGACGTCGGGTGGCTGCGCCCCAATGGCGACCGGAACGTTCGGCTTCATGATTCCGGCCTTTTCCCCGGCGATGATGTCCACCGAGGGTCCCAGCAATTCGCGGTGGTCAACCGAGATGGACGTAATGGCGCAGGCCGCTGGGGAACCGATGACGTTCGTGGCATCGCCGCGTCCCCCGAGGCCAACTTCCAGAACGCACAGATCAGCCGGCGTTTCGGCGAACAAATCGAATGCGGTCGCGGTGATCACCTCGAACACGGTGATAGGGTCATTGTCGTTGATCCGTTCGATCCGTTCCATCGCGGCGATCAACGGGTCGTTCGGGACCAATGTGCCGGCAATACGTATGCGTTCGTTGAAACGGACCAGATGCGGCGACGTATAGACGTGGACACGCTGGCCCGCGGCTTCTGCCATGGCTCGGATGAACGCGCAGGTGCTGCCCTTGCCGTTGGTGCCCGCCACATGGATGATCGGCGGCAGGCGATTTTCGGGGTGCCCGAGGCGAGCGAGCAAAACGCGGAGCCGCTCGAGGCTGAGGTCGATCAGCCTTGGGTGCAGGCGCTCGAGCCGGGCGGTGATCTGCTCGACGGCGTCGTTCACGCGGCGGCCTGATGCTCCTTGTGTGTCAGCAGGGCGATGACACGAGTCAGCGTCGCCTTCATGTCGGTGCGCTTGACCACCATGTCGATGATGCCGTGCTCGAGCAGGTATTCGGCGCGCTGGAAACCCTCGGGAAGTTTCTCGCGAACGGTTTGCTCGATGACGCGAGAGCCGGCGAAGCCAATCATGGCACCGGGTTCGGCGATCTGGATGTCCCCGAGCATGGCGAAGGATGCCGTCACCCCGCCGGTGGTTGGGTCAGTGAGCACGACGATGAATGGCAGGCCGGCGTCCTTCACCAGACCAGTCGCGATAACCGTTCGCGGCATCTGCATCAGACTGATCGCGCCTTCCTGCATACGGGCGCCCCCCGACGCAGTGAAGACGATCAGCGGCACCTGTTGCAGCACGGCCAGGCGGGCTGCTGCGACGATCGCGTCACCCACCGCGGCACCCATGGATCCGGCGATGAACTCGAATTCCATAACCGCGACGACCGCTTTTTCTCCGCCGATGGTGCCGTGCGCCACTGTGATGGCATCTTCGGTATGGGTTTTCTCGCGCGCTTCCTTCAGCCGGTCGACATAGCGCTTGGTGTCCCGGAACTTCAGCGGGTCGGCAACAGGCTTGGGGAGTTCGATGCGAGTGTATGCGTTGTCGTCGAAGGTCCAGTCCAGGCGCTCTGTCGTGCTTGCCCGCAGATGGTGGCCGCAATGCGGACAGACCTTGCGGTTGGCCGCGAGGTCGCGGTGGAAAATCATCTGCTGGCATGAGGGACACTGGTGCCAAAGGTTGTCTGGCACCGACGACCGGGTGAACAGGGTGCGGATCTTGGGTCGAACGTATTCGGTGAGCCAGCTCATAGGCGCGTGGATAGCGGGGGATCGGGCGGCAGGCAAGAATGCGAACTGCAACGTCATCCGTCGTCCTCCGAGACGAACCGACGGTCGCCTTTCAGCCGCTCCGCCTGTAGCATCGAACCAACATCACGCCGGGAGGACCGACATGAATCTTTACCGCCTGCTGCAGCGTCGCGCCGCCAAGGGGCAGCCCGTCCATGTGGGGCTGATTGGCGCCGGCAAATTCGGGTCCATGTTCCTGTCGCAGGTTCCCGCCACGCCGGGCTTGGAGGTTGCCGCCATCGCCGACCTGTCGCCCGACCGCGCCCGTGAGGCTTGTCGAAATGTCGGCTGGGCCGAGGAACGCATCTCCGCCACCCGCTTCGTCGATGACGCGGCCGCGATGATCGCATTCCCAGAAGTCGAGGTCGTCGTCGAGGCGACCGGTCACGCGCCCGCCGGCATCGCCCACGCCCGCCGGGCAATCCGCGAGGGAAAACACATCGTGATGGTGAATGTGGAGGCGGACGTGCTCGCCGGTCCCCTGCTGGCGCGCGAAGCCGAGGCAGCCGGTGTTGTGTACAGCCTGGCGTACGGCGACCAGCCGGCGTTGATCTGCGAATTGGTCGACTGGGCGCGATCCTGCGGCTTTGCAGTGATCGCCGCCGGCAAGGGCACCAAGTATATGCCGGAATATCATGCCTCCACGCCCGATACGGTGTGGGGCTATTACGGTCTGACGCCCGAGCAGGCGAAGACCGGCGGGATGAACCCGCAGATGTTCAATTCGTTTCTTGATGGTACGAAATCAGGGATCGAGATGGCTGCGGTCGCCAACGCCTCCGGCCTGACGCCGGCGCCGGACGGGCTACATTTCCCGCCGGTCGGCACGCATGAAATGGCGGAGATGCTGCGGCCCGGAAATGCTGGAATGCTGCACCATAGTGGTCAGGTCGAGGTGATCTCGTCCGTGCGTCGCGATGGCGGACCAGTGAAAAACGACCTCCGCTGGGGTGTGTTCGTGGTGTTCGAGGCGCCAAACGACTACGCACAGCGCTGCTTCCAGGAATACGGTGTCGTGACGGACTCCTCCGGCCGCGTTTCGGCGCTGTATCGTCCGTTCCATCTGATCGGGCTCGAACTGAACGTCTCCATACTGTCCGCCGCTTTGCGCAAGGAGCCGACGGGGGCACCGACCGGCTTCCGCGGTGACGTCGTCTCGACCGCCAAGCGTGACCTGCGCGCGGGGGAAATGCTGGATGGCGAGGGGGGCGCCTGCGTTTGGGGCAAGCTGATGTCGGCTGCCGACAGTCTCCGACGCGGCGGGTTGCCGATCGGGTTGGCGAACCGGGTGCCGCTGGTGCGCGACGTGGCCGCTGGCCAGCCGGTGACGTGGGACGACGTGCGAACTGACGCCTCCGACGAGGCCTACAAATTCCGGCGCGCCATGGAAGCGGCGTTCCCCGCCGTGACCCCCTGACCCCGACCCGCGCGGTGAGCTCACCAAGGGGGATCGGCTTGCCGATGACCTGCATTTCCGGCGCGAGCTGTTCCGAACATTCGGAGCCGTCGCGCACACCGCAACTTCTCATATGAATCTATCAAGTAATTATTGTAATTCTGCTGGTGGACGCTAACCACATTTTTGGCGGCCCGCAGGTCGACCGAGTGGCAAGACTTTCGTGCTTGCCTGGGTCCAAGCCGTTGACTAATAGAGAGCGGCCGGACCAACTCCAACTCAGTAGCCAAGCGTCAATCGAACCCAATGAAACCCTCGGCGGCACTGATCGGCGGCGCCGCCTTCAGCGCCGCCAGATCGGGCACCGGCCGAGCGGTTCGGGCGTCCCCCGCCAGCAGCGCTTCCAGCGCGGCGGCCACTCGCAGAACCAGGGCGTCACCGCCACGCGGCCCGACGATCTGCAAACCGAACGGCATCCTGTTGCGGTCTAACCCAACCGGCAGCGAAAGGGCCGGATGGCCAACCACCGTCACCGCGTAAGCCAACGCCAGCCAATGAAAGTAGGTCCGTGTCGGCTTGCCGTCGATCTCAGCCGGGTAGAGTTCCCGCCAGGACCGCGGGCTGACGGTGATCGCCGGGGTCAGAATGATATCATAGCGGTCAAAGAACGACTGCCACCGCCGATACAGAGCGGTTTGCACAGACAGCGCGCGGGCCACGTCCTCCGCGGTGTAACGGAGACCTTCCTCGACATTCGCCCTGACGTTCGGCCCGACCTGATCCGGGGTCTTGCGGACTTTCTCCAAATGGGCGCCCAGGAAATTCACCGCGCGCAACACCTCGAACGCTTCATTCGTGCCGGAGCAATCAGGCGTCGCGTCCTCTGCCCGCGCGAACACATCCCGGAAAAATCCGGTCTTTTCGGCAAACACCGCCGCAACATGGTCTTCGGTGGGGGCGAAGCCGAAATCGGGACTTAACGCCACACGCAGTCCTGCAAGATCGATCCCGGCCAGAGGGGAGAAATCACTGGACTGGCGCACCGCCGTCCCGTGCACCGTCATTGCCAGCGGGTCGCAGCCATCATCCCCAATCATCCCGCTGAGCAACAGCGCCGCGTCGGCCACGGTACGTCCCATCGGTCCCAGCACCGGCAAACCGCTCCACCCGTGCGGTCGTTTCTCGGTGGGCACCAAGCCAGGCGTCGGGCGGAATCCGACCACCCCGCAGAACGCGGCCGGATTGCGCAACGACCCACCAGCGTCAGTGCCCTGGCAGATAGGCACCATCCCCGTCGCCAGCGCCACCGCCGATCCGCCGGACGAACCCGCACAGGACTTCGATGGATCAAATGGATTGCCCGTCACGCCATAGACAGCGTTGCGGGTGTTGGCCCCGGCCCCGAACTCGGGCGTATTCGTCTTGCCCACGACAATGGCGCCGGCGCGCCGGATCGCCGCGACCACGCGCTCGTCCTTGTCCGGTACGTTATCGGCGAACAACGGACTGCCGAAGGTCGTCCGTAACCCCTCGGTCAGTTCCAGGTCTTTGATCCCGACCGGCAACCCATGCAGCGGCCCCAGCGGGTCGCCGCGAATCACCGCCAAGTCGGCCGCCTTTGCTGCCAGCCGAGCCCGGTCGAAGTCACGAGCCACCATGGCGTTGACGGCGTGATCGATCCCCTCGATCCGGGCGATGCAGCTTTCCAGCAAGTCCAGCGCCGAAAGCTGCTTCGTGCCGATCAGACGGCGGGCTTCGACTGCTGTGAGATCGCACGGTTCCATGCTCAATACCCCAGCGCCAGACCGTCCTTTCGCGGTTCCGACCCTGCGGTCAGCACGCCCCGCTCGTAGTCGATCCAGATCGCCTGGCCGCCGCCCAGCGGACGTTCCGTCGGTTCCGGCGCATGGCCTATCGCGGCCAGCTTGGCCACCAGATCGCCGGGCACACCTCGTTCCACCTGCAACTTTCCACCGGTTGGGAACATCCGAAACAAATCGAGCGACTGCTGGATGTCCAGCCCGTATTCGAGGAAATTGGTCAGGAACCAGGATTGCCCCATCGGCTGGTAGTGCCCACCCATGACCCCGAACGGCATGACTGCCCGGCCATCCTTCATCACCATGCCGGGAATGATCGTGTGCATCGGCCGTTTGCCACCGGCAATGCAATTCGGGTGCCCGCGCTGCAGCCGGAACCCGAAGCCGCGGTTCTGCAGCATAACGCCCGAATTATGCGCCAGGATGCCGCTGCCGAAGTTCTCGAACAGGGAGTTGATGAAACTGCACGCGTTGCCGTCTTTGTCGACGACGCACAGATACACCGTGTCTTTGTGCACCGGCAGGATCGAATCGCCCGCGACCGGCAGCACCGGCATAGCCGTCGTGTCGCTGATCAACGCCCGTTGCGAGGCGAGGTACTCCGCGCTCAGAAGTTTCTTCACCGGAACATCAACCGCTCCCGGATCGGCAACGAACGCGTCGCGGTCGCGATAGGCGAGCCGCGCTGCTTCAATATGGCGATGGGCGCGGACAACGCCCGAAACGCCGTCGGGCGCTGATGGCAGCCCGCCAAGCATGCCGAGGATCATTAAAACAAGAAGGCCCTGGCCATTCGGCGGGCATTGGTAGACGTCGTAACCTTTCCAGTTCAGCGTTATCGGTTCGACGAATTCTGCGTTGTGCAGGCCGCGGGCAAAATCTTCTTCGGTGTGCAGCCCGCCACGCGCCTGCAGCGTCGCTACGATGTCGGCGGCCACGGGCCCTTCATAGAAAGCCTTGGCGCCGTGGCGAGAAATCATTCGGAGCGTCTCCGCCAACCCCGGCTGAGCGAACACATCGCCAGCCTTCGGTGCCCCGCCGTTGGGCAGGAAATGGGTTGAGCCGCCTTTGCGCAGTTTTGCGACGCCGCGCCCCCAGTCCCATGAAACTTTCGGATGCACCGGCCAGCCATCTTCGGCGAAACGGATCGCCGGCTGCAACAATTCGTCCAGGCCCTTGCGTCCATGCGCTTTCAGCAACGTCTCCCAGGCGTTGACCGCGCCGGGGACCGTTACGGAATGCGCCGAGGTGTTCTCCAACACCGACATCTGTCGGCTTTCATACCACTCGATGTTGGCTGCCGCCGGCGCCCGCCCTGACCCGTTAAGCGCATACACCTTGCCGGTGCCGGCCGGCGCATACAGGCAGAAGCAATCGCCGCCGATTCCAGTCGATTGCGGTTCGATCACGCATTGCACAGCAACGGCTGCCACGGCCGCATCGAGCGCATTCCCACCGGCCCGCAGCACATCCAGCGCGGTCAAGGTCGCCGCGGGCATGGACGTTGCCGCCATCCCATGAGTGGCATAGACCGGGCTGCGGCCGGGAAGCTGGAAATCGCGCATGAAGATCCTCAGGTCGGGTGGGCGGAACCGCGACAGTATCCCAGCCCGCCGCGCAGGCCAAACGCAGGAGGAACCGAAATGATGCAGCAGATCAACTACGCCGACTTCGAGGCCGTCGATATTCGTGTCGGCACCATCGTGAGCGCCCAGCCGTTCCCCGAGGCGCGCAAGCCAGCGTTCAAGCTGACGATCGACTTCGGGCCGGAAATTGGAACCAAGAAATCCAGTGCCCAACTCACCGTCCACTACAAACCCGACCAGTTGCTCGGGCGACAGGTCTGCGCCGTGGTGAATTTCCCGCCGCGCCAGATCGGCCCGTTCGTCAGTGAGGTTCTAACACTGGGCATGCCCGATGAGGATGGCGCCGTCGTGCTGGTGCGGCCGGACCTGCGAGTACCCAATGGGGGGCAGTTGTTCTGAACCTGCCGGGGGGCGACGGATGCATCGAAGGACGCAACGACCGAGCGTCCCTTCGAGCCGTGCAAGGGCCTACTACAGGCCATAAGCAGCCCCGACGAAGCGGCAATTCAACCGAGTGCGGTCAATGGAAGGTCGTTCACAATGGTATCCGGAATTGGGCAGACAGTTGGCGGACCGAATGAGTCCGTCGTGTTGCGGACGCGGCTCACCGAGCAGCTCAAAATAGACGTCCCGTTCGTAAGCGCGGGAATGGCGTTCGTGGCAACAGCCACGCTCGCGGCGGCGGTCAGCAAAGCCGGCGGTCTGGGCACTATCGGCATCGCTGCGATGAGCCCCGAGGTCTTGCGAACCCAGATCAACCAGGTCCGCCGCGCGACGGATCGGCCGTTCGGCGTAGACATCATTGCCCGTTTCAGCACCCAGGAGCAGATCGACGTGCTGGTCGAGGAGCGAGTGCCGGTCGTCGTTTTCTTCTGGGACACAGCCCCTGCCGACTGGATCGCCCGCCTTACCGCCGCCGGTTCGCAGATCTGGATCCAGGTCGGCAGCGTTGCCGAGGCACGCGCCGCCCTGGCTCAAGGTGCGAGCGGGCTGGTTGTGCAAGGCGCGGAGGCCGGGGGCCACAATCGATCCAGCGCCGGCCTGATATCACTCCTCCCGGCGGTCTGCGACATAGCGGGCCAGAGCCTGGTCCTTGCTGCCGGTGGCATTGCGGATGGCCGTACGGTCGCCGCGGCGCTGGCGCTCGGGGCGGATGGTGTATGGGTTGGTACCCGGTTGCTCGCGAGTTCATGAGGCAGACGCCCATCCGGACTACAAACGGCGCGTTCTGGCCGCGGAAGTGGATGGGACTGCTCGACACAACATCTTTGGCCCGGAGTTCCCCGACGCTACAACTCGTGGCTTACGCAATCGCCTGGTGCGAGAATGGGAAGGCCGGGACCATCCGGCACCCTATCAAGTGGCAACGCCGGAACAGATGCCGTCGATCGGCGAGGCGGACATTTTCGGCCAGAAGGTGCCGATGACCCGGTTCTGCGGGTTCCCGCCAACCGGTGCAGCGACCGGGGATCTTGAGGAAATGAGCCTGCTCGCAGGCGAATCCGTGGGCCTGACCAGGCAGATGATGAGCGCCGCGGCTATCGTCGAGGAGATGATGAGGGACGCCGCCGCGGTGATCAACAACCGGCTCAATGCCATAGTGAAGGGCGCGGCGCCCTCGGCATAGTTCGCGCGGGCAACCGTCATCGCCCCCCGGCGACCACTTTCTTTTCGTAAAGCGCCGCGATCTCCGCCGCAGAGTAGCCATGTTCGGCCAGCACCTCCCGCGTGTGCTCGCCCAGGGCTGGCGCATGCGCCCGTTTTGTGCCGCTCTCGAAGGGCGGCAATCCCGGGATGTTCGGCATCGGTATCGGCTCCGGGAGGCCCGGTTGGGCGAGCCAGGACATGATGCCCGTCGCTGCCACCTGTTCCTCCTGCAGGAACTCCTCGTAGCTGTTTACGCGCCCGTTCATAATCCCGTTCGCGGTCAGCCGCTCCGACAGCCAGTCCGTCGTTCGAGCGGCGATGATCGGCCGCAGCACACCATACAGTTCATCCAGATTCTGGGATCGGGCGGCAATGCTCGAGAACCGCAGATCGTCCAACAACTGCCGCTGTTCGATGGCCTCACAAAACGGCTCCCAATGGAACGGGCGCACCATCGTGACGTTGATCTGCCCATCCGCCGTGTTGAACACCCCGTTTGGCATGCTGGTGCGCTGGGTGACCCCGTGCTCCAGGTGATGCGCGATCATCCGGATCACCGCCAGCATCGCCCCGCCCTGCATCAGGCTGAGCTCGACGAACCGGCCTTTCTTGACCTCCTGTTCGCGTCGCACATAGAGGGACGTCGCGATCGCCTGGAATCCCAGCAGGCCGGAGAACATGTCGATCAGCGAGATCGCGATGCGATGCGGGTGGTTGTCGTGCTCGCCTTTGTTCTCGGTGACGATGCCGATGAACGCCTGCAGCACCGGGTCCATCGCCGGGCGCGCCGCCATCGGACCCGTCTGTCCAAAACCGGATATCGAGTAGTAGATGATCCCCGGCTCCTGCGCGCTGACCGCGTCGTAGCCGAAGCCGTAGCGCTGGATCGTGCCGGGTTTGAACCCCTCGATGAATACGTCCGCGCCGCGTATCAGCCGCCAGAGGATTTCCTTCCCCCCTTCGGTCTTCAAGTCCACCGCCAGGCTGCGCTTGCCCAACGTGCCGTAAAGCGAATACGCCGAGTGGTCCTCATACGTTCGCCCCAGGATCCGGGACCAGTCGCCACCGTGGTGCGGGGTCTCGACCTTGATCACGTCCGCGCCGTGCTGGGCCAGCATCATGGCGCAGGACGGACCCGCGACCCCGCCACTAAGATCGATGACCTTTACCCCGGCGAAAGCTGTATTGTAGTCCATTGGTGTCCCCGTCTGTGTCATGCGGATGATGGGGGACATCGGATGAGTTGGCCATACCAAGGCGACAGATCCCGCGATATCGACAGAATTAGCGCTCGCTGCCGCCCGCCAGAACATACCGGGCAAGTCCTTCACCCAGGCAGCTGTTCAACAGCGCGATCGTCCGGTCCCGCTGTTCGCGAGTGGCCCTCTCGAGATCGACCTGGCCGTTGCCCACCCAAAGCTGGGTCAGATCGAACCGGCGGAACAGGGTCACATCGGGGTTGCCGGTCAGCTCCTGCAGCACCGCCTCGTATGGGCTGACGTCAGCGTTTGCGCGCAAGAAGCGGCTAAACTGCGTGTCGATCAGCACTAGATCCACCTGTGCTTTCGCCGCGACTTCGACCCCTTCCTGCAACACATCGCGCAAACCCTCGGGCCGCAGGCCATGGACCGCCTCCACCGTGCCCGTCTGCCACAACACCAGATCGTAGTGTTGCGCCGCCAGCTCCCGTTGCAGAATCGGCAACATCGCTTCGGCAGTCATATCGCGGCCGCCTTTGACGGTGAGCTGAAAGCGATCAGAAGGACGCAGCGCCTGCAGGTTTTCCACCATCCGATAGGGGAAAGAAGCCAGCGGCGCCTTGTAGGCCATCGCCGGGCCACCGCCCGCGCCGCTCGAATCCCCGACGGTGGACCCGGAACCCAGCGCCAGGATATCGAGCCGATTTTTTGCCGCGAGGGCGGCCGCGACGTGGGGTAACGGGTCCGCGGGCGTTATGAGGTCGGTTGGCAGATCGCAGGCGAGTCCGCCATCCGCTTGCGCCGGAGCAGCATACGCGACGACCAGGGCGAGTAGCAGGAAACCAGGCAAAAGCCGTTGCATAAGCTCAACCGATATCAGGCTGGGCATTTACCGGCAAGAGTGCAGGGGCGGCGGACGGCGCGGCACGCGGCACCCGTGCCTTGCCCTTGGTGCGATACCAGGCCGCCAGGGCACCCACCGCCAACATCGCCATGGCTCCGGACACGTTGATCGTCACCTGCATGAACGCGCGATCGTCATACTCGAGGCCAAGCCGGGCGACGAACCCGATCACGATGCCGGAGCAGAACACCGGCAGCGAGTTCTGTCCGAGCAGGATCAGCGGCGCGGCCCATGCGCGACCGCAGCCACGCAGCGTCGAAGCGGATCAGCCGGACGCACAGCCAGGTCAGCGCCAGGATCGAGATCAGCCGGAGCGGATACAGGCTGGTCTTGTCATCCTCCACCAGCGACCGAAACACCGACCGGGACACCCATTCCAGTCGATGCGGGATACGGTTCGATCACCATTGTTACCACGACGCCGAGAACGACCACCAGGACGGCGAGAACATCGATCAGCCGGGGCCACCGAGGCAATCGCATCGGCGCGCAGGCCAGCAGTACGCCGATGACGAACAGGAACTGCCAGGCCAGCGGGTCGAAGAACCAGCCTCCCGCGTCCCAGGAATTCAGATTGAGGCCGGTGACACGGACCAGCAGATAGATCGCAAGGGAGAAGCCGAACAGCAGCCGTGGCCAGCGCAACATCCAGATCGTGGCGGCGAAAAACACCAGCAGCACAACGTACAGCGGCAGGATATTCAGCAGGCTGGGTTGAAACCGCAGCAGCAACGCCTCCAGCATGCTGCGGTATGGATCGTCGCCCAGCACGTCAAGCCGTGTCTCCTCCAGGTAGTTCAGTCGGTTCAGCGCGGTGGCGGAGTAGGTCACCTGCGCGGTGAACAGCACGAACAGGAAGATGTGCGCGATATACAGTGTCCAGGCGCGCTTCATCACGTCGGCGCCGGTGGAGATGTAGCCGTTGCGGCCCAGCCCCATGCCATAGGACAGGCCGGCCCCGTAGCCGGCGAGCAGGACGAAGACCTCGGTTGCGTCGCACATGGCGAAGTTGCGCAGGCTGTAAGTCGCTCAGGACATCGCCTGGGATGTGGTCGGTGTAGATCCACCACAGCGCGAGGCCGCGGAAGAAATCGACCCGCAGATCGCGGGCGGCGGAGTGCCTGATCAGGTCCATGCCGCGGATGTGGGACCGGACGCCGGAGTCGGCATCACGGCGATACGATCGGTCACATCACGTTTTTGCGGTTGGTGTTTCACCGAACCCGACTGACAGACCGATGTCGACACTGGGACCGGTTCCAGCATTCTTCATGAAACGGCTCATGGCGACAACTCAGAACACCATTGATCGCACAGGGCCGACTTCAGGCAGGCGGCGCTGTCACCTATCCTCCACCAGCACCACATGCAGCCGTCGCGGCCCATGCGCCCCTAACTCCAGCGTCTGCTCGATATCCGCCGACCGAGACGGCCCCGTAACGAACATCACATTCCGAGGCATCTCGCCGATCTCCGCCCGCAGCCGGTCCCACGCCTCCTCATAGGCCCCGACGATCGCCGAGGCCCGCAGCACGACAATCTCCGTCTCCGCCAGCAAATTCAACGTCACCGGCCGCTCCGGGGCGCTCGGCAGCATCAGCGTCCCGGTCTCCGCGATCCCGGCGAACCCGTGCTGCACACTGACCGCATCCGTTGCCTCCGCCCGCCCCTCGCGGACCTCCAGCAAAGGCCGAGCCGACCACGGGATCGCTTGCAATTCAGGATGCGGCGCCATGACCACCCGCCCCGGCAGGTTCTGCGCCGCCAGATAATCCGCCACCGCCCCCGGCACTGCATCCAGATCGGCCACCCGCGCAACCGACCCAAACTCCTTCTCCACATTCCGCACGAACAGATCAACCTGCTCGGCATGCGGCAACCGAGACCGAGCCGGGATCAGATGCCGAGGATGCAGCGCCAACCGCCCCCGCAACATCGCCGCCTGATCCGGCGGCAACGGCCCCTCGCTTCAACCCCCGCCGGATCGCCGTCAGGATCGACTGCTTGCTCATCAAACCTGTCCCGCGCGCTGAGCCTTTGCGTACCGCGCAAAGAACGTATCGCCCTCCGGCGCCGGCAAATCGCGCCCGTCGGTCCAACCGCCCGCCAAAGGCATCCGCCCGAACCGCCCCTTCTTCCGCCCCAGCAGCCCCAACCCCACAGCCGCCGCCCGGGTCGCCAACCGGTACAACCCCGGCCGCCGCGCGAAGAACCCCCAGACACCGAGACCGCTCCGCGCCGCCGTCGGGGTCAGATGCCGCTCGAATTCCCGCTCACGCCAATGCCGCATCAACTTCGGCAGCGGAATTCGCACCGGACAAACGCTCTCGCACTTGCCGCAGAACGTGGACGCATTCGGCAAATGCCCCGCCTTGTCCACCCCGATCAGCCCTGGGGTCAGCACCGCCCCCATCGGGCCCGGATAAACCCAGCCGTAGGCATGCCCGCCCGACCGCTCCATAGACCGGACAATGGTTCATGCAGGCCGCGCAACGAATGCAGCGCAGCATCTCCTGGAAGTCCGTCCCCAGCATCGCCGACCGGCCATTGTCGATCAGCACCACATGGTATTCCTCCGGCCCGTCCAGATCGCCCGGCCGCCGCGCCCCAGTGGAAAACGTCGTATAAACGGAAAAATCCTGCCCCGTCGCCGACCGCGCCAGCACCCGCAGCAACGACGTCGCATCCTCCAGCGTCGGCACGCATTTCTCGATGCTGGCCAGGACGATATGCACCCGAGGCAAAGTCTGCGTCAGGTCCCCGTTGCCCTCATTGGTAACGATAACGCTGCTGCCCGTCTCCGCGATCAGAAAATTCGCCCCGGTGATCCCCACATCCGCCGCCAAAAACCGACGATCGCAGCTTGGTCCGAGCCTCGATCAGCACATCGCGCCGCTCCTTGAACGTGCGGTCCGCCGGCAGGTCGGTGTGAGCCTTCCGGAATGCCTCTTCCCAGTCCTCCATGTTCAGATGAAACGCTGGCGCAATGATATGGCTTGGCAGTTCATGCCGCAACTGGATGATATACTCGCCCGAGATCGGTCTCGACCGGCGTGATCCCATGCCGTTCCAGGTGATCGTTGATCGCGATCTCCTCGCCGATCATCGACTTTCCCTTGGTGACGGTCTTGGCCCCCGCCGCCTGGCAGATCGCCAGCACCGCGTCGCGAGCTTCCTCGGCATCCGCGCACCAATGCACCTTGCCGCCGGACTCCAGCACCTTCGCCTCGTAGGCTTCCAGGTAGAAATCCAGGTTCGCCAGCGCATGGTTCTTGATATCGCGCGCGGTGTCCCGCAGCGTCTCGAACTCCGGCAACGCCGCCACCGCCGCCGCCCGCCGGGCGATGAAACTGGGGCCGCTGCGGGCCAACGCCCTCTGCAGGCCGGCATTGGCCAACGCCTGGTGGGCGTTTTCCTTGAAAGCGGGAGAGGTCGCGACATGCATGGCAATTCTCTCGTTCGATCCTGGACGCACCGATAACCCCGCCGACACGGCCGAGCGCCATGGGCTTGGCCCCGGCGCGCCGGTCCGTTATCCCTGCGCCAACTCCAGCGAGGAACCAGGCCCATGACGCGCACCCACAACATCGCGGTTCTCCCCGGCGACGGGATCGGCAAGGAAACCGTTCCGGAGTCGCTGAAAGTGCTGGACGCCGCCGCGCGCCGCTTCGGCTTCGACCTCAACCTGACCCACTACGACTGGTCGTGCGAGACCTACAAGGACACCGGCACTGATGATGCCGGCCGACGGCCTGGACCAATTGGCGAAGTCGGACTCCATCCTGCTCGGTGCTGTCGGCTGGCCGGGCGTGCCCGACCACGTTTCGCTGTGGGGCCTGCTGATCCCGATCCGCCGCGGCTTCGACCAGTACGCCAATGTGCGGCCCTGCAAGCTGCTGCCCGGCGTCCGCACCCCGCTCGCCGGCCGCACCGAGGCCGACATCGACTTCTACGTCGTCCGCGAAAACACTGAGGGCGAATACTCCTCCGTCGGCGGCCGCATGTTCGAAGGCACCGACCGCGAATTCGTCTCCCAGCAGAGCGTCTTCACCCGCCAAGGCACCGACCGCATCCTGAAATACGCGTTCGAACTGGCGATGACCCGGCCGAAGAAGCACGTCACCTCCGCCACCAAGTCGAACGGCATCACCTTCACCATGCCCTACTGGGACGAACGCTTCGCCGCGATGGCCGAGCACTACCCGGAAATCCGCACCGACCAGTACCACATCGACATCCTGTGCGCCCATTTCGTGCAGCATCCGGACTGGTTCGACGTCGTCGTCGGCTCCAACCTGTTCGGCGACATCCTGTCGGACCTCGGCCCGGCGGTGGCCGGCTCCATCGGCATCGCCGCCGGCGGCAACATCAACCCGGAGCGCAAATTCCCCTCGATGTTCGAGCCGGTGCACGGGTCGGCGCCTGATATCGCCGGGAAATTCATCTGCAACCCGATCGGCCAGATCTGGTCGGCCGCGCTGATGCTGGAACATCTGGGCGAGGCCGACGCCGGCAAGGCCATCGTCGACGCCATCGAGACCCTGCTGCGCGAAAGCGGCCCGAAAACCCGCGACATGGGCGGCCAGGCCGGCACCGCCGACGTCGGAACCGCGATCGCCGAATTGGTCGCCGCAGACTAGCCCATCTTATTCACCGGCGTGAAGCGTATGCGGCGTTGTGAGCGCCAGGCGTGCTTCCCCGATGCGCTTCTTCATCGCGGTTTCAGAACATATCTGGTGGGCGTTGGTGGTTGGCGGGATCGGTGGTTCCGGGGCACATGCCCCGTTTGTCACGGCCCAGCCGGTTGGAGATAGCGCGCGAGGCTTGCGAACAATGCCGCCTCGGGGTGCGCGGCGGCGAAGGCGACACGCACCCGGCTCGCGGTTTCGACGATGCGCGCGGCGATTTTGATCAGGCGCATCCGCAAGGTGGTGAACTCTGCTGTGGCAAGCGGCTGGGGCCTGGGAATGGCATCGCGGACCTTGAGCATCAGCCAGTAGGCGCCGGTGTGCAGCACGAGGCGGACCTGATTGGCGAGCGGAGAACGGCAACTGGTGCGGTCGGACGCAAGCTGTGTCTTGTGCAGCTTGATCAGGTTCTCAGCCTGACCGCGGGCGCAATACAGGCTCTCGTAGAGCCACTGGGGGCTGCCAGCCGTGATGTTGGTGACGACGTAACGAATGTCCAATCCTTGCGTCGTCGCCTCGATGCGGGCAGCGACCCGTCGTTCGCAGTGCCACGTTCTGGCGCCATAGCGGGTCTCGCAGTAACGGCGGACGACAGATGCCTGGGTCTGGGCGCGACGTGCGCGCACGTCGTCGGCAACCGGCTCCACCAGACGGTCCACAGCCGCGTTGCCTGCCAAACCAAAGATGTAGTCGATGCCATTGGCCTCGCACCACGCCATCACCTCGGGGCGGCCGTAATGGCCGTCGCCGCGGATGGTCAGCCGCGTGTTGGGCCAATGGCCGCGGATCCGACGCACCATCCGTCGCAGATGGCCGCAGATCTCTGCACCTGACGGCGTCGTGCCGGTGCGTAGCAGCATGGCCACGGGACGCGAGGTGGCGATGTCATAGACGTGGATCGGCAGGAAGCAACGTTCATCGTAATGAGCGTTGAACAGCGAGAGCTGCTGATGCCCGTGCACCACATCGAGCGTGTCATCGACATCCAGTGTGACCGCGCGCGGTGGCCGCTTGTAGCTGGCGCAGTAAGTGTCGATCAGGGCGTAGGTCATGCGGATGACTTCGCGCAGCGTGGGCGCATTCTCCCAGCGCGATATGGTTGGCTGAGAGCAAAGATCGGTGCCGCTGTCGGGCAAACGCCCGCAGGCCAGCTTGAAGCCAGGGTCAGTGCGCAGATGGTCGAGATCGTCGGCATCCTCATAGCCGCACGCGATGGCCAGTATGCGCGCCCGCAGAATATCGGCCACACTGTGCGTCACCAGCAGAGGATTGCGCGGATCGGTGATTAACGGCGCGAGCCGGTCGGCGATGCCGAGTTCTTTCTCGACTGCGGCGAGTAGCATCACGCCGCCATCGGAGGTGATGCGTCCTCCATCAAACGCGGCGGTGACTTTCTTGCGTTCGACGGCTGGGAAACTGAATGGCAGCAGGTTATCTTCGAGCATGGCGGGTGTGGCAGCGTCCGATTCGGTGGAAATTGGCGTCGACACCCAAATCTCTGCTTCAAATCAGACGCTTACGCTACATCCGCCAGCAAATCCCTGCCATGCGAGTAGAGTCGAGGACGGGCGCGGTGGTTCAGGCCAATTCGGCATGGCCCCGTTTCCCGTCCCCGCTCATCGAACGCAGCGTGCGGATTTCCCGCACTACGCTCTCCGACTGGCTTCATCTCGCACCTGTCGGCGGCGCGCCAATGTGCATCCGGCGTAGCCGGAGCACGCCCAGCTTTCCAAAGACCATAGGGTCTGAGAACTGCCGTGTGCCTCGCATCAGAGCATCGTC
>CAVTFL010000013.1:0-97085 GCA_963733925.1 uncultured Alphaproteobacteria bacterium
GCCGACGAGATGTACAACGCGATGATGTGGTGGGCGCCGCTCGGCGACCCGGCGGACGCCGACCCGTTGCTGCGGGACGTGGACGTGCCGCGCCGCTGCCGGCTCCTCGCCGACGCCTACGGCATGTCCCAGACCGACCGCGGCCGGGTGATCGAAGTCGCCATCGTGCGCTCTCGACGTTCGTGGTACCTGATGAAGCAGCGGGCCGAGCTACTGGGCGGCGGGTGGCAGCGGATGTGGACGAGGGCGCCGGCGACCAGATCAAGCGCCGCCTAGCGTGGGTGGAACGCAACGCCGACACGCTGCGCGCGGCGCTCAGCTAACGCCGCGGGCCCGCTCCCCCGGTCAGATTCCATGATCACGAAAGAAAAGCACGCGCATAGGATGCTTTTCCTTCGTGATCATGCTCGGCATCGCGCCCGGCGGCGGCTCACAGAGCCTGATGCGCCGCGTGGTGCGGACGTGGCGCGACAGCACGTGCCCTGGCCCGGCACATCACCGTTCTGGGCCTGACGGCGCCAACGATCGGCTTACTGAACGTCGGATCGGAGGAGCTGAAAGGCAACGACACGGTTCGTGAGGCGGCGGACATACTGCGCGCGAGCCATATCGGCCCGCAATTTCACGGCTTCGTCGAAGGCCACGATATCGCCGCCGGGACGACCGATGTCATCGTGACGGACGGTTTTACCGGCAACGTTGCCCTGAAGACCGGCGAAGGCGCGCTGAAGCTGATCGTGGAATTCCTCAAGCAGATCTTCAGCAGTAGTATTGCGGGAAAGATCGCCTACCTGCTGGTCCGCCCGGGGCTCGACCGGCTGCGGGAATGGCTCGATCCGCGCCGCTACAATGGCGCCGTGATGGTTGGCCTGAATGGCGTGGTAGTGAAGTCGCATGGCGGCACGGATGCTCAGGGTTTCGCGCACGCCGTCGACGTCGCCATGGACATGGTCGTGCATCGGTTCAACGACCGCATCCGCGAGGATCTCGCCCGGATCGCCCTGGACAAACGCGGCGCCGGCGGATAAGAACGGGCCGCGATCGCAAGACGCTGGTCACCGGCGAGTGCGCGAGGCACCGGTGATTCGCGACCGGGATCCGACCGACGACACCCATCTCGCCACCGCCTGAGCAGGATCCCTAATGTCGCCTCGTTCCATCCTCGCCGGCTGTGGCGGCTATTTGCCCGAACGCGTCGTCACCAACGAGGAACTCTCGCGCACCGTCGATACATCGGACGAATGGATCCGCGAGCGGACGGGCATTCGGCAGCGGCACTTCGCCGGCAAGAACGAAACGGCCGCTTTCATGGGCACCGCGGCAGCGCGGGCGGCACTGGCGGACGCGGGCGCGACGCGGCGATGTGGATGCGATCATCCTGGCGACCAGCACGCCGGACCAGGCGTTCCCGGCCACCGCGCTGCGCGTGCAGGCGCAACTCGGCGTCACGCGGGGCTTCGGCTTCGACCTGTCGGCGGCCTGCGCCGGGTTCATCTATGGCCTGTCGGTTGGCGACAGCATGATCTGCTCAGGTCAGGCGCGAGGGGTCCTGGTGATCGGCAGCGAGGTCTACTCGCGCATCCTCAACTGGCAAGACCGCGGCACCTGCGTGCTGTTCGGGGACGGCGCCGGCGCCGTCTTCCTGCGGCCAGCGATGTGCGCGACGATGACCGGCGAGGCGTGTTGTCCACACACATCCATGCCCAGGGAACGCTCGGCGACATCCTGTATGTCGATGGCGCGGTCGGCCAGCCCGACAAGCCCGGTCACCTCGTGATGAACGGGCGGGAGGTCTTTCGCCACGCCGTGACGAAGCTGGCGGAGGCAGTGGAGGAAGCGCTGGCCGCCAACGGCCTGACACACGCTGACGTCGATTGGCTGGTGCCGCACCAGGCCAACCGCCGTATCATCGACGCGATGGGGCGCAAGTTGAAGCTGCCGCCCGAGCGCGTGGTGGTGACCGTGGACCGGCATGCCAACACCTCGGCGGCCTCGGTGCCTCTGGCACTGGCCGAGGCGCGCGCCGACGGACGCATCGGCGCGGGCGATCTCGTGCTTCTGGAGGCACTGGGTGGTGGCCTCACCTGGGGATCGGCGCTGGTGCGGCTGTGACCCGAATGACAGTATCGCCTGCAAACCTCTGATCCGGTAAGATTTTTCCAGCTGCAACCTTGACGTGCCGATTCGATCCGCATAGCGTCCGAATATGCTGACGATCACCCGCGCTCATATAGCCGAAATGATCTACACGCAGGTCGGGCTCTCAAGAAATGAGTCTGCCGATCTGCTCGAGGATGTTCTGGATCGCATCGCGATGCATCTGGAGAAAGGTGAATCAGTTAAAATCAGTGGGTTCGGGACCTTTTCTGTGCGGCAAAAGGGGCGTCGCATCGGCCGCAACCCGAAGACCGGTGAAGAGGTGCCGATCCTGCCGCGTCGGGTTCTCGTCTTCCGGCCCAGTCACGTGCTGAAGGCGCATGTGAACGGCACGGCACCTGGTACGGAAGAAGATGAATGAGGTTGTCCGCATAGCGATTGAGCGCGGCGGTGGCCCGTGGGTTTTGCCATGAGCGACGACCTGACAGCCGGTGTGATGGATCATGGGTCGTCCCGATCTCGACCTAAGAAGGCACCGAATGCTTTTCGAACAATCAGTGAGGTAGCGGACGATCTTCATATTCCGCAACATGTTCTGCGCTTCTGGGAGACGAAATTTCCTCAGGTGAGCCCGCTGAAGCGCGGCGGCGGCCGTCGCTATTACCGGCCGGATGATATTGTTCTGCTCCGGCGGATCGCGGATCTTCTCTACACTCAGGGTTACACGATCAAGGGCGTGCAGCGATTGCTGCGAGAGGGCGGCGGCCAGTTATCCGACGACATTCCACCGCCCACGGCGGATGAGCGTGCCGCGGCCGAAGCTGAGAAGGCCGGCCTCGGGCGGGAGGGACCGCCGCTGATCCCAGGGCTCGAGCTTGTCGCGCCGCCGTCGGCCTTGACGCAAATGACACGACCGGCGCCACGAAAGCCGGAGGGCGAGGCCGAGCGGCTGCGAATCCTGCTGGAGGAGGCGCTGCGGGAACTCGAAGGGCTACGGGCACTGCTGGGGTAGGGGCGACCGACGCCTTTAACTCGCAGTTGTGGCGCGCTCCACAAGTTGTTGAATTTAAAAATCAGTGATTTGCGCCGGTAAGATTGGGGCGCCGCGCTTCCGTCCATTTATGTGTTATCATTCGATTTGGTATCACGGCGCGAGGCATTCCCATGGCGACCACCGTCGCTGCCAGTCCCACAATTGTCCGATTCCGCAAGGCTCTGAACGAAATGTACGCGGATCGTATAGACCGGGTGGTGCTGTTCGGCTCGCGCGCCCGCGGCGACTCTCGACCGGGTTCAGATTACGACGTCGCTGTGTTCCTGCACGACATGGACGACCCCTCGGTGGAGATGGAACGGCTCGCCGACCTCACCACGTACCTCGTCTTGGAAACAGGTGAGTTCGTTCACGCTGTTCCCTGTCGCGCAGGCGCGTACACCGAGTTGGCGCCGTTAATGCTCGGAATCCGGACCGACGGCATAGACCTGTAAGCCGAAGCCGTCCTCGACCCGGGAAGGGCAGCGAAATCGTCCGCGGTTCGCGGCGCTAGTTCGCAAATGGGTCCAGCGGCAATACGAGCCATTCCGGGCCAGGATTCACCCGAACCGTGGGTAACATCAGCATCATCACATATCTGCGGTTCGCTGAGCGGGCGGAGGTCAGCGCGGACAGGACATCGGCAGGAGTGGCGACCGGCACATCCTGGACACGTTCTATCACATCACCTTTGACTATGCCGCGACGAGCGGCCTCCGTCCCCGGTAGCACCTGGGTGATCATGACGCCTGTCTGGTCGGCTGCCAGGCCAATGGCCTTTCTTTCCGATTCCGCCACTGCCTCCAGCGAAAGTCCAAGATCAGGCGGAACACTCAGCTTTGGCTCGGTTACACTGAGCGGGGTGTCGCGCTTGTCCCAATCTACCCGCGGCCAGGGCTCCACCGTCACGGCAACGTCGTGCGTCTGTGTGCCGCGCAGGATGGTCATGGCGAGTGTCTTGCCGGCCGGCGCTTGGGCGATGTGGCGCAACAACGCCCTTTCATCCCGCGGCTGCTCTCCGTCCAAAGTTTCGATAAGGTCCCCAATCTCAAGACCAGCTTTCGCAGCCGGGCTGGCCGGCCAGGTAAAGGCCACGATTGATCCTCGGGCCTGCTGCTGCCCCAATGCCTCGGCCATCTCGAACGTGAGCTGCTGCACCTTGACGCCGATCCAGGACGGATGGACCCAGCCGTATTGACGCAAACGATCGATAACAAAGCGTGCCGTGTTGGATGGCAGTGCGAAGCCAAGCCCAACCGAACCAGTCGTCGGCGATATAAGATCGGAATCGACGCCGACCACGTCGCCGTTCGTGTTGATCAGCGGGCCGCCGGAATTACCGTGGTTGATGGCGGCATCGGTCTGAATGTAATCGTCATAGGGTGAATTATGGATGTTGCGGTCGAGCGCACTGATGATACCGGCGCTTAGGGACAACCCAAGCCCGAACGGGTTGCCAGCGGCAAAAACCTGATCGCCAAGCTCCAGCTTTTGACTATCACCCCAATTGGCCACCGCCAGCGGCTGCGCGGAATTTACCTTTATCAAGGCAATATCCGCGAAGTAGTCAGCGCTAAGCGTGTTGCCCGACAGTACCGTGCCATCTGAAAATGCCACCATAATCTGGAGCGCGTTCTCCACGACATGATAATTCGTGACGATCACGCCGGCCGGATCGATGACGAAGCCCGACGCGACGAAGGGCTTGATGTCCGGTGCAACGTTTTGCCCAGGTGGCGATTGCGCGGTTGCGGCATCGGTGGCAGCAGGTGCTGAGGGCACCTGCTTATGTACAGTGATGCTCACGACGGCTGGCACGACCTTCCGAAGGATGGCAGCGCTTCCGGAATTGACTTCATCCGCGCGGAGCGAAGGCGCGGCTGCAATTACAAACGCAGCGATGGCCGTCACGATCCGGCCTGATGCGCGAAACGAGGCTCGCCTTTGACGGTCTTTCATAGGGTGATCCTTTCTTCGTCGCCCCGAACGTAGCCCTCCGCTCTCTCTTATGAACAGACTGCGCCGATGTCACTACACGCGCGAAGTGGAAATGACACGCCGCGTCTGTTTCCAACCGTAACCGCGTTCTGCGCCCGCCGGCGATCGGCGGCAGCTCGAACGGCAGGATTGCGACTTTACTGAATGGCGGAACTGCCGCGGTTCGCTCGTGATCTCGAGCACGGCCAGTCTGCAAATCACCAGACCGCCAGCGGCACCGTTTTGCCAACGGTTAGGGTGCGCCTGGACAAAGTGCTGCAGCTTCACGCGGTCGCGTCGAACCGTTAGGCTTCGCCCTGGCGCAGGCCCGAACTTATAGATCGGCTGCGAGGACCCTATCCCCCGAACGCGGAAAGCCCCGTCTGGGCCCGTCCGAGGATCAGGGCATGCACGTCGTGGGTGCCCTCGTAGGTGTTCACCGTCTCCAGGTTCATGACGTGGCGGATGACATGATACTCGTCGACGATGCCGTTGCCGCCGTGCATGTCGCGGGCGACGCGGGCGATATCCAGCGCCTTGCCGCAGTTGTTGCGCTTCAGCAGGCTGATCATCTCGGGCGCGGCGTCATGCTCGTCGATCAGCCGGCCCAGCCGCAGCACCGCGTGCAGCCCCAGCGTGATCTCGGTCTGCATGTCGGCCAGCTTCTTCTGCACCAGCTGCGTCGCCGCCAGCGGCCGGCCGAACATCATGCGTTGCAGCGTGTAGTCGCGCGCCGCGTGCCAGCAGAACTCCGCCGCACCCAGCGCGCCCCAGGCAATGCCGTAGCGGGCGTTGTTGAGGCAGGAGAACGGGCCGCGCAGCCCCTTCACGCCGGGAAGCTGGTTCTCCGACCGGGACGAAGACGTCCTGCATCATGATCATGCCGGTGACCGAGGCGCGCAGCGAGAACTTTCCTTCGATCTTCGGCTGCGTCAGGCCCGGCATGCCGCGCTCCAGAATGAAGCCGCGGATGTCGCCGGCGTCGTCCTTCGCCCACACCACCAGCACGTCGGCGATCGGGGCGTTGGTGATCCAGGTCTTCGAGCCGTTCAGCAGGAAGCCGCCATCGACCTTCTTCGCCCGCGTGCGCATGGACGCAGGGTCGGAGCCGGCATCGGGTTCGGTCAGGCCGAAGCAGCCGACGAATTCGCCGGTGCGCAGCTTGGGCAGATATTTCTGCCGCTGCTCCTCCGACCCGAAGGCATAGATCGGATACATCACCAGCGAAGACTGCACCGAGAAGGCGGAACGGTAGCCGGAATCGACGCGCTCGACCTCGCGGGCAGATCAGGCCGTAGCTGACATAGTTCACGCCGGCGCAGCCGTAGCCGTCGAGCGTGGCGCCGAGGAAGCCCATCTCCCCGAACTCGTTCATGATCTCGCGGTCGAATTTTTCGTGCCGGTTCGCCATCAGTACGCGCGGGAACAGCTTCTCCTGGCAGAACGCGTGCGCCGAATCCCGGATCGCGCGTTCGTCCTCTGATAGTGCGCTTTCCAGACGCAAGGCATCGTCCCAGGCGAAGGGCGTGAACGGGCTGTCGGCGCGAGGCGGGGAATCGTTCATGCGTCGGTCTCCCTGTTCTCGGTGATCGGCGACGACCGGGCACGAAGAAACATGAAGGCGGGGACTTCGTCGCCGAAGCCGACGACGGCTGGGCCAAGGTCGTCGTCGCGCCGATAGCGCTCCCGGCGGAAATCGTCACGCCTGGGTTCATCACGCCTGGCTCGTCCGCGGTTCGCGCGGCGTTCTCCTCGCGGCGGGCTCGTCGCGGCGCGGTCTCGTCGTGCGGACCAGCACACCGGCAGTTCCGGCTGAGCTGGCCGTTCCGCGCGTCTTCCGCTCGCCCCGCGGCCGCTCGCGCTCGGTGCGCGGCTTCTCACGGCTTTTCGCTTGGCGTCGCGCGGCTTCTTTGTCGGCCGCCTTCTTTGGTGCGGCCGCCTTGCGGCCGCGCCGCTTGCGGCCGTCCTTCTCGGCCCAGTCGACCGGATCGAGGCCCTCCACCAGGATGGGCGGGATCGGATGGTCGAATCAGCTTCTCGATCTGCTCCACCGCGTAGCGGTCTTCCGGCGAGGCGATGGTGAGAGCCTTGCCCTCCAGTCCCGCGCGACCGGTGCGGCCGATGCGATGGACATAGTCCTCGGCATGGATCGGCACGTCGAAGTTGAACACGTGTGACAGGCCGCCGATGTCGAGGCCGCGCGCCGCCACGTCGCTGCACACCAGCAGCCGCAGTTCGTTGGCCTTGAACTTCTCCAGCGTCGAGAACCGCACTGTCTGCGCCATGTCGCCATGCAGCGCGCCGGCATCGAAATGGTGCTTGGTCAGCGATTTGTGCAGGATATCGACGTCGCGCTTGCGATTGCAGAAGATCAGCGCGTTCTGCACGTTCTGGCTGCGGATCAGCCGGCGCAACGCCTCCCGCTTATCGTGCTCGGCGACCAGTGCCAGGCCCTCGGTGATCGTCGTGGCGACCGAGGCCGCGCGGGAGACCGCGATTTCCTTGGGGTTTTGTCAGGAAGGCGTCGCCCAGGCGGCGGATTTCCGGGCCCATGGTCGCGGAGAAGAACAAGGTCTGCCGCGCTTGTCGGCAGCATCGAGACGATCCGTTCGACATCAGGGATGAAGCCCATGTCCAGCATGCGGTCGGCTTCGTCGATCACCAGAAGCTTGGTGTCGGTCAACAGGATGGTGCCGCGGTCGAACATGTCCAGCAGCCGGCCCGGCGTCGCGATCAGCACATCGACGCCGCGGTTCAGCACGTCCTTCTGGTCGGACATGCTCTCGCCGCCGATGATCAGGGCATGCGTCAGCTTCAGGTATTTGCCGTACTGGACGAAATTCTCCGCCACCTGCAGCGCGAGTTCACGCGTCGGTTCCAGGATAAGGCTGCGCGGCATACGCGCCCGAGCGCGCGAGCCGGACAGGATGTCGAGCATCGGCAGCGTGAAGCCGGCGGTCTTGCCGGTGCCGGTCTGCGCCGTGCCCAACACGTCGCGGCCCATCAGGACGTAGGGAATCGCCTGTTCCTGGATCGGTGTCGGATGGCGATACCCCATGTCGTCAATGGCGCGCAGGACTTCCTCGACAGACCCAGGTCGGAGAACAAGGGACGAGCGGGTTCCGGCGGCGGTCCTTCGGCGATCGGAATCAGCGATGACGGCCCGTGAACTTCCTCTCGGGTACTCGTAGTCCTCCTCGCCGGGTTCATCTTGATCCTCGTTGGAGGGTGCGCCCTCGTTCTGCGGTGGTGCTGCTTGCGGCGGCATCGCTTCCGCCTCCGGCATGGCTGGTTTATGAGGCTCGGGCGCGGTGTCGGTCGCCTGAGCGACGACGGTATCCGTTACGGGTACTCCGCGTCGGTTGATTCCCGTGGGGCGGTGGTTGATTCGGTCAAATGCGGTCCCGTCGAGTGCGTGGGTGCTTTTTGTGGTAGGCGGTGCTGGCCCGCCGCGGCGCGCCAAGGGTGCGCCAGACAGCCAACGCGAATCACGCATACGGGATTGTCCTGTATCCGCTCGCGTGCCGCGCGGGGTATCGGGACTACCAAGGCAAAAGTCAAGGATAGGTGGCTCGACACCACACGAGACACTGGTCTTTTTGCCCCGACAGGTGCGGAGGACCGAGGGCTCCAGTCCACCGGGCCGAGTAGTCACGTCGGCGGAACGCCGCGATCCGCCGTCACTCGGCCGCTGCGCGTTGTGCCCCGCCAAGTGCGCCGGATGCCAGAGCCTGGGATACCTGTGTGTCGTCCAGCTTCAGGACGGTGCGCAGGATCTCCTCGGTATGCTCGCCTAGCAACGGCGAGCGCTTCACGTCCGACACGCTGTCCGACATCTTGATAGGGTTGCCGACCGACAAATACTTGCCGCGTGCCGGGTGATCGACCTCCACCACTGTTCCGGTGGCTCGCAATGACTGTTCCTCGGCCAATTCCTTCATCGACAGGATCGGACCGCAGGGGATGTCGTATTTGTTCAGGATGTCCATGGCGTCGAATTTTGTCTGGGTCATGGTCCAGGCTTCGATGGTGTCGAAGATGTGCCGCAGGCGCGGCAGCCGGGCCGGAGGCTTGGCGTAATCCGGATCGGTCTTCCACTCCGGCTTGCCGATAACGTCGCAGATCGACTCCCAGACCGGCGCCTGGGCGATGAAATAGATGTAGGCGTTCGGATCGGTCTCCCAGCCCTTGCATTTCAGGATCCAGCCCGGCTGCCCGCCGCCCGAGGCGTTGCCGGCGCGCGGCACCGCTTCGCCGAATGTGCCGTGCCGGGTATTGCGGATATTCGGTCAGCGGCCCATGCCCGAGCCGCTGCTGGTCGCGCAGCTTGACGCGGCACAGATTCAGCACGCCGTCCTGCATCGCCACATCGACCTTCTGGCCGCGCCCGGTGGTGTTGCGCTGGAACAGCGCGGCGACAATACCCAGCGCCAGATGCAGGCCGGTGCCGAAGTCACCGATCTGCGCCCCGGTCACCAGCGGCGGGCCGTCGTCGAAACCGGTGGTGGACGCCGCGCCGCCCGCGCATTGCGCGACATTTTCGTAAACCTTGCAGTCCGCGTAGGGCCCAGGCCCAAAACCTTTGATCGAGGCCAGGATCATCCGTGGGTTGAGTTCCTGGATTCGCGCCCAGGTAAATCCCATGCGGTCGAGTGCGCCGGGGGCGAAATTTTCCACCATCACGTCGCAAGATTTCACCAGCGCTTCGAGGACTTCTTTGCCGACTTTGTGGCGGCCGTCGATCTCGATCGAGCGCTTGTTGTGGTTCAGCATGGTGAAATACAGGCTGTCCACGCCTTTGACGTCCTGCAGCTGACCGCGCGTGATGTCGCCGACGCCCGGGCGCTCGACCTTGATCACGTCGGCGCCAAACCAAGCCAGAAGCTGGGTGCAAGTGGGGCCCGACTGGACATGGGTGAAGTCTAGGACGCGGACGCCGTCGAGTGCTTTTGTCATCGAAAGGATCTCCTCATTCCGTAGTTCCGCGACAGTGCCCATTTCGTCATGGTCCCATCGTCTTTCGTCATGGCCGGGCGACTCCCGGCCTCCCGCGCACCAACGGCGCCCCGGGGCGGACGGATACGTTCAGCCTTACTGAGGCGCGTGGGTTCGCCAGGCCAGCACACGTTACTTGTACATCGTCTGCGCCTTGGTCCCAGGCGCATATTCGTTCGGATCGACCCAGATGTTCACCACCGCGGACTTGCCGTGGCCTGCCACGAACTCTCGGGCGCGGCGCAGGGCAGGGGCAATCTGCGCGGCCTCCCGCACTTCCTCACCCTGACCACCCCAGATCTTGGCGAAGTGCGAGAATTCCATGTCGCCCAGCTTGTTGCCGACGTTGCCGCGTTGCGGTCCATACTTCGCCAATTGCCCATAGCGGATCTGGTTCATCGCCGAGTTATTGCCGATAACGGCGATGTACGGGGCACCGAAACGATCCGCCGTCTCCATATCGAATGCGGTCATGCCGAAAGCGCCGTCGCCGTAATAGCACAGCACCTCTTTCCTCGGATGCGCGAGCTTCGCCGCGATCGAGAAACCAGTGCCGACACCCAAGGACCCCAGCGCGCCGGGGTCCATCCAATGGCCAGGCGAACGCGGCCGCACCGCCTGAGCCGAAATCGTCACCACGTCGCCACCATCGCCAATATAGATGGTGTCGTCGGTCAGGAATTCGTTGATCTCGTATGCCACGCGGTAGGGATGGATCGGCGATTGACCGGAGGCGAACATCGGCATCAGTTTCGCCAATGCCGCATCCTCCGCTTTGGTCAGTTCTCGCATCCACTCCTGGCGCACCAGGCGCTTGTCGTTCTTGAGCCGTCCGCTGGCCGCTTGCAGCACCGCACCGAGCACCGCGCCAGGGTCACCGACGATGCCGAAGTCGATGTCGCGGTTCTTGCCGACCGTGCGGTAGTCAAGGTCGATCTGAACCAGCGTTGGCACCGCGATGCGTTTGCCGTACCCCATGCGGAAATCGAACGGCGTGCCTACGATCACCACAACATCCGCCTTGCCGAACGCCAGGGAGCGGGTACGGTCGAAGTGATGCGGGTCGCCGGGCGGCAGGATGCCGCGCGCCGCGCCGTTGAAATACCCGGGAATATCCAGCCCGCGGAGCAGCGCAACGGCTTCCTCGTGCCCCCGCGCGGCCCAGACCTGCTGGCCGAACAGGATCGCCGGCCGCTCGGCGTTCACCAGAACATCGGCCAGGCGTTCGATATCGCGCGGATCGCCGATCGATTTCGTCGACGCGCGGTAATGGCCGGACTTGGGCAGCACCGCGCGCGAGGCCTCGACCTCGCGGTCCAGCACGTCGCGCGGGATTTCCAGGTAGGACGGACCATAGGCGCCGGCAAAGCACTCGCGTGCGGCCATCGACACCATGTCCGCGACCCGTTCCGTGGACATCACGGTCGAGGCGAACTTGGTGATCGGCTTCATCATGTCGACATGCGGCAGGTCCTGCAGGCCGCCCATGCGCCATTGCGACAGCGCGCTCTGCCCGCCGATATGCAGCACGGGACTTTCCGACCGAAAGGCCGTCGCGATGCCCGTGACCGCGTTGGTGCAACCTGGGCCGGCGGTGGTGACGACAACGCCCAACTTGCCGGTTTGCCGGGCATACCCGTCGGCGGCGTGCGCCGCCACCTGCTCGTGCCGCACGTCGACGATGCGGATGCCTTCATCAATGCAGCCGTCGTAGATGTCGATAATATGGCCGCCACACAGGGTGAAGATTGTGTCCACGCCCTCGGCCTTGAGCGCCTTGGCAACCAGATGGCCGCCGGACACAACGCTGCCGTCGCGGTGTTTCTGTGCCAGCGTGTCCTCGGCGGTGGTCGTTGTTGTCGCTGACATGGTCATTTTCCTTCCAGTTCGTTTGCCGGCGAGGTCGGCGTTTCCCCGTGAGTTCGCGGACCATCGAGGAAGTCGCCATGGCGTTCGACGTGGGCCGCGAGTCCAAGCGTATGGTCCCGCACCAGCCGTTCTGCCAAGTCCGGATCGGCTGCCCGCAACGCGGCAATGATCGCCCGGTGGTCGGCCACCGAACGCTGCGCCCGATTGTTCTGCGTCATTGTCACCGCCCGCACGGCTCGCATGTGGATGAACAGAGTATCCGTGAGGCTCGACATCAGGCCGATGCCGCCGAGGCGAATGATAGCCTTGTGAAATGCCATGTTGGCATCCGAGTATTCCGTCAGATGGCCGGTGGGATCTTCCTCGAACGCGTCCATCAGGCGCGTTAACGTGTCGATCTCGGCTTCCGTCGCGGATGTCGCTGCGATGCGTGCGGCCATACTCTCGACAGCCGCCCAGACGGTAATCATCTCGACAATCTCGCGCTTGGTCTTGCGCACCACGAAAATGCCGCGGCGCGGGACGGTTCGGACAAAGCCCTCTTGTTCTAGAATGGACAGGGCTTCACGAATAGGCGTGCGGCTGACGCCAAGATCTTCGCCGAGTTGACGCTCGTCCAACCGGATTGCGTCGGGCTGACCGTAGATGTCCATCTCGGTGATAGCCCGCTTGATCGCGTCACAGGCCTGTTTTCGCAAGCCGAACCCGATGTCCAGCGGTTCGATCCGCAGCCGCGGCTGGGCTTGAGACCCCGTCACCTGTGTCAGTTCTCCCAACTGACAGGCATTTTGTATTCTGTATGCCACGGCGTCAAGGTTGATCGGGGAGGCGGAAGGTGTCTGATTCCGACCGATCCGCACCTGCAGAGGATGGCTGCTGATGCCCCTGCCGCCCTGGCCGATACCTCTGGCCGTCCGGGCAGGTGCCCGGTAAAAGACCCTTCCGGTGCCCGCCTGGCGGAATGGTAGACGCAGCGGACTTAAAATCCGCAGTTGGAAACGACGTGGGGGTTCGAGTCCCCCGGTGGGCATAATCTTTTCAATACCTTATGGCCGATTTTTGTTTCATTATCGGCGGTATTTTGTTTATGCAGGAGATGGGTAGATTTATGCACAATCCATGCGGATCGGGGGCATTCGATCCGACAGACGACGACCCGCAGACACTCGCTGAATAATGGTGGCGGGATCGAACAAGGCGCGAACCGGAGTAGGCCATTTCCTTTAGAAAGACGACCTAATTCAGCTATCACGATCCACGACACTAAATACGTGTATGGAACAATCATGCACCCTACCGCCTTCGGCCTTCACGCGATTTGCTGAACTCCGCTCGGCAGCCACTGGATTTCTAACCGACGAAGACCGCGCACGGATGCCGCACGTCGTTCGTCTCACCAGCCTCACCCGCGCCGCTCTTGGCGATGGCCGGTTCGAGCGTGTTTTCGCCCTATGCAAGCACGCTGCGGCGCAGCTTGCGCCACGGGATTATTGGGCTGAAACCGTGGTCGAAGATAACACTCGCACGGGATACATCTTTGGCTTCGCGGACAAGCTGGCCGCGCTTCGGTTCGCGCTTTGCCATGAGGCCGCGATGCGAGGGCGGCCATCGCCACTGGCAGGCCGGGGAGCGGCGCAATGAGGTGGCGCGATATCGTTCTGGAATCAGAACCAACCGAGCCAGTGGCGGCGGTCAAGCCATTGACACCGGCAGCCGCCCGTAAGCGCGCCAAAAACCAGGACACCATCAACCAGCAGACACGAACCGCACAGGGGATAAACGCCCTACGCGTCACTAGCCTCCGCGCGAAGCTGGGAGATACCTGATGCGTTCTCCGCGAACCAATGGAGTGACCTTCGCAGAGTTGGAGGCGCGACTTACTGAGATCGTCGCTGAGTTATCGACATTTGGCGATGATGTCAGCGTTGACCTCGCTGAACGTTTGCTCCACTGCCAGATGGAGCGACGTTCCAGAGCCAAGGCATTTGCACAGACCGGTCGCCCTCTTATGGGATGGCCATATCGCTGCAAATCGGTAGCCTGCTGGTCATGTCGCCGTGCTATTATGTCAAAGTGGCGTGGCCGCGCTGAATATCTTTTTGCTGATGCCGAAAGCGAGGATTGCAGCTTCATCACCATCATGCTTGCCCGCATCGGTGAATTGTCCTCGCTAACAGGGGTTGTCAAAAAACTGAGACGTGACCTGAGAAATCTCCGTGACGGAATGGCACGGAAATCGGCTTCGTGGAACGCATTGTCTATCATGGGACATATCGAGCTAGACGCCTTAGAAGAGACGGATATGCCACTGCTGGGTAGCAGCCGACAGGCAGTGGTGCCACTCCTTCCCACAATCGGTGGACGGCCTCATACGATGCTCTGGGTGCCACACGCGCACCTATGCGTTCACCATCCCGATGTATGTAGAGAATATCTCAAACACGCTCTTGCTGAGCAGTGGTTTGGTCTGAACCGCGTCCACGTCGGTGCCTTCGACCTTGATAGGTTAGCTGAGGACAATGCTCCTGACTGCATTTCTTATGGATTGAAGTTCCGCAACTCCACGCGATTTGCGGATGGTATCGTGGTTGACTGGCCGCTTGCATGGTCTGCGAGGGTGTGGTCGTGGCTGCACGAGCAGCATAATGGTTTACAGCCACTCAGCGTCAAACTCGGTGTTCGGTCATCTGTTGTTGATTGCATGTCGTCATTAAGCATTATGCGAAATTCTTTAGTCAATTCTATTCCAATCTACATGAAGTGATTTGCTATCACTTTGCGATACACATATGACGGTGTCCGGTGCGGATTGCGGTTCTTTCGCAATGTCCCGAGCGCGCGCATGCGTCCAGGGGTCTGGTTCGTGGGTCATGGTAGGGGTCCTTCTTCAGCGTGCGAAGACATTGAATCCATGAAGGTACGGGCGCGGGCGTGGCGGATCCAACACAATCAGCTTATCGATCCAGACGTTGACAATATGACTTGGTTCAATGGCGAGCGCGCGCCCATGTTCAACCTATTGGACCCCGACCGATTGGCCGCGCTGGACAAGGAGATTGCAAACGAGCAGAAGCTCAAGCAGGGGAAACTGCGGGTTCTCGTGATTGACCATCGGCGCAAGGCGATGATCCCATTGCGTGGGCAGGAACACGTCCGTGGTCCATATGCGGCGATCCAGGTGATGCAGGCGTTGCGTGCCCTGGCACAGAAATACGATTGTGCGATAATCTTAATCGCACATACTGAGAAGGGCGGCAAAAACATCGCCGGTCCGCAAGAGTGGGCGGACTACGCCCAAGCTGTGTACCGGGTCACCGCCACCAATGATAATATGCTCATGGAAAACGAGAAGCAGCGGGCCGCACCGCTTAAGCATGTCCTGTTCACCCGCCACAACGTCGTCGTCGGCAAGACGGATCGTGGTGCGCCCGCTGTGCAACCGTGTGTGCGGTTCGCTGCTTTTGTAGCCCCCGAGGACGCGCCGGGCGACAACAACCTGTTTCTGGACATTGCGACGCGGATGGCGCCGGGACAGGCCATGTCGCTGCCCCAGGTGGAGCGGTTGATCGGATTGTCGGTCGGCGGCAACCAACATGAACGGCTGCGGAAGGCGGTGCCGCTTGGGGAATGGAAGAAGCAGACCGTGCGCGAGCCACACACCGCGATCAAGCGGGATTTTGATGGCGGCAGGGAACTGATCTATTGCGTCGCGATAGAGGATTTAGAGCCGCCGCCCGAATCCGCCAGCAACGAAGGCGACACGGAGACACACGGCGTGTAGTCGGCCAACTCGGTGGCTGCTTGTAGCTTGGTAGCTTGTAGCTTGTAGCTTGTAGCCGCTGGGCGAGACGCTGCGGCTACAAGCTACAAGCTTAAGGCGGTGGCCTCCGGAAGCCGACGCAGCGGGCTTCCGGGCCTCCCGTCCTCCACTCCATCATCCGGCATCTAGCATCCGATACACGCTGCTACGGGCAATACCCAACTGGCGGGCGATGTGAGCGGGCTTCACGCCGGTCGCGTGCATCGCGCGGATGGTCTGCACCTGAACGGCAACAGTCGGCTTGCGACCCTTGTAGCGACCTTCCGACTTCGCCTTGGCAATACCCTCGCGCTGCCTCTCAAGCATGATCTCGCGTTCCCAAGTGGCTACGCCCGCCAAGATTGTCAGCATCAACTTCGATGTCGGGTTGCGCGTGTCCAACCGTTCCCCGCCCATGCTCAGTATCACCAACCCAACGCCGCGCTTCGTCAGATCGGCCTCGATGGTCAGCAACTCGGCAGTGGATCGCGCCAGACGATCGGGCTTCGTAACACAGATTACGTCACCTTCCCGAACGAACTCCAGACAGGCTTTCAGGGCGGCGCGCGGTGCCACACTGGAAACCTGTTCGCTGAACACCTTTTCAACACCCGCCGCCCGGAGGTCGCGCTCTTGCGCGGAGAGACCAGCTTGTTGTTCCGCGGTGAACTTGTACGGCCATATCCGATGAGCATGATGGCGTCTTTCTGTCTCAATGTCCTCAAAGATGTTGTAAGACGGAATATCCGAAAAGGCAAACGATATTTCAGTGGGACCGTTCTGATACAAGAATGGGATTGCTGCGGTGTCCGGCTGGAGCTTGCCCTATTGGGGCAAAAGATCGTCGGTGACAGCTTGTTTGGCGTTCCCAGCCACCCATTCGGAATAGAGTTCGCCTGTCCCGACGTGACGCCACGCCACCGGCCCTCGACAAGGAGACCCATAAACCATAGCGCCAGCCGTAGACACGCTCGTGGTCGGATAGTCAGCCTGAAAGACCTCCAATGAACTACTTGGGTCCTTCGTCAAGATTTTTGCGGCCCGTGCTGCATCCCGCATTTGCTTTATTCCTCCAGGGATGCCAGCCCCGTCCGGGCGAGCTTTTGACCCTTTCAAGATGACAAAATCCTTGCCGTCAGTAATCATTTGTGCAGGGATGTCGTCCTGGGTATAAGCGAAACGAAACAGTGGGAGTTTATCGGAATCACTTATTAAATTTACATCCGCAGTTCGCGCACTTGCGCTTGTATCTCTTTCTATAGGTCTTACCCTTAGCAAGGGACGGAACAGTATAACTCCAAGAGTTTGAGTAAGAGTGACAACATTTTCGACAAACTCGCAAGTAAATGCTTCGTCACCTTCGTCTATACTTCCGCGACTCGTGGATTTGGTTAATACCTCCATACGACGGGCTGCCCGAGCCCTTTCGACAAGTAGGTGTTCCGCCAGCCGCGCATGGGCCTTATTGAAGGTGCTTTCTGTCGTAGTGGCCACGAAAATCTGCCCCCAGTCCGCAGCATCCTCTTTGTGGTGTTGTTCAAAGCGACTGGCGAGGGAGTTACACTCACCGATATAAACTACCTCGCTATACGGCGATGCGTCACCCAACGGCGTCCCCATCATGAAGTAGACGGCCGGGCGGTTTGCTTCGGGTCGTTTTAAGAGCATTTGCAAACGACTCCAAGGGCAGCCCATCAATATCGTTGTTCGTCCAGCAACCCCGACCGACCTCAATCCTTCGGGGTCTCCGTCGAGAAGGATAAGACGGATCAATCGAGTTGCCGTATCGGCCATTTGCTCTCCCTAGCGGACAAGTCCCGTCGCGACCCAACTGGCAAGGGCGAGCGTGCGGGGAAACTATCCATTAACGGACCGTTCCCGGCGAGAAGGCGTCTCTTGCGCGACAATGTCCATGACATGAGGGGGTGCGTAGCAAAACGCGTCACGTTCGGTCCATAGGATTATATCGGGTCGGTTCCCCATAATACGGCGGTGGCATGCGGGACGCCCAGCGGGTGCATTCACTGCCAGAAGGGATCGCGCCGGGCAGCCCAGCACACAACTGCGTTCCTAGATCATTTGGTTTCGCCACCGTCCCCAACCAATGACCGGCACGAGCATAGCGAACCAGGACGCACGTCATTTAGCTTGGGCCCCCGATTGTGGTGTGCAGACCTTGCGAACTTCGGCGGGGTGAAGGCACCATCGACATACAGGCTTAGGATGACAAGAAGGAAAGAAAGGGAACCAGATGGCAAATCTTACATCCATCCTGCCGATTACGGTTATCTCCGCCATCGCCCTGTTCATAATTAAGGAAGTTATTGAAACATTCAGACGGTGGAGCGCAAATCGGCGGAAAGAAGAAGGCAATGCGAACCCTGTTGGCAGTCGAATGCGAACGCAATCATCAAAGCATCGTGGCGTTAAGAAAAATACTTGAAGACTTCAAACTCACGCCAAAAAAGATTTACCTAGAACGCACAATACAGGGCGACATCTTGGTTGGTATAGTAACCACGAGAGCACATGGAACGACAGGTGGCGCGTCGCGGGTTCCAAAGGCACACACAACTTTCGCTGACCGATACCTGCTGGAGGCGGCGCTGCTGGACAAGAGGCTCTTCACCAGACTGCTGGAGGCCTATGACGCGCTTCTAGAATTAGATTGGGTTTCAGACAGCCTGATCAGTCATGCCGAAACTGTGGTCTCGGGTAGCCTAGTCCGTCCTGATGAGAAGGATTTTTTCGAGGACGGTCCAGCATTCAGCACCGAGGGTTATCTGGAAACTTTCGCGGAATGGGGACTGGAAGAATTGGAAGAAGCCTACACTGCGATCAACGCTCTTTACCGCACATGTTCAGGAAAGACTTTAAAAGCGAAGCGCTATCGCTAATTCCGGCCGCGATCTAATTCCGACCGTGATAGCGCACCGGCAACACAACGGGTGTTCGCCTGTTGTTTCGCGGTTAAGTGGCATGAATTGGAATTGCCATATCGTAAGGTCGGCGCGGTAGCTTTTCGATGGGCTAGGTGGATCATGACTGCGTATCAAGCCCATCGAAGTCAGGCTCTTCAAACGGATCGCCCGCTTCGTGATGGAAGATGTCATACGAAATCGGCTCTGGTGGCACACTGCCGTTCACCAGATAGGCTTCACGCTCAGTCAGGTAGCGGTTGTAGTGCCTTTCAATCATGGCACTGGACGTACCCAACCACTCTGCGATCTTGCTGACGGACAGGCCGCGCGAGATCAGCAGCGTGGCAAAATAGTGACGGAACGAATACATCACCCGATTTTTATCGGTTGTTGGGTCATAAAGGCAGTTCGCTTCCACCAGCACAGTGTGCAGGCCAGCGCGAAACTGCGGTGGCTCACCGTCCTTACGCCACCCGAAGAGCAAGTCATTGTTGCCCGCGCCTTCAGCCCGACGATAATTCAGCAGGTCAGTGAGCAATCGTCTAACTGGAAAAACGCCGCCTTCGAACAGCACGACCGGACGTGCGCGGACGTGCTTACCTTGGCGCTTCGCCACCTGAATGATGATGACATGCCGTCCCTGCTGCTGGTAGAATTGGACAGCGCCGATCTTGATGCGCTCAAGCTCCAGACCAGCACGGATACCGGTGGAGGCTGCCACGGCGATGCAGCAGCGCAGCAGCCGCTTGTAGGCGGTGGTGTGTCCCTGACCTCTGGCACCCTTCGCTAACCACGCGTCGGACATGACCCTGGCGACCGCGTCCACACCTGCTTGGTCAATGAACGGTCGGTTCTCGCCGTCCTCGCCATGCTCGGTCTTGTCGATCACTGGACGTTTGCGGCGATCCACCACTCGCGATTTCACCGCTTCCGCCCAAACTTTTTCGAACGCTTGATCGAGATTGCCAAGCGTCGTCACGGCAGGTTTCTTCCGGACGATCTCGCCACGTTGGGCGGTGGCGGTGCGATCCACGACACGATATTCGTCTTCCACCCAATCGTTGAGCATGTGTTCGGAAATCTCAGCGATAGGTATGTTGCCCCATTTCTCGTCCAAAGTTTTGATCCGACTGGCGATGGTGCGGAAGTTGTGCCCTTTCCCTTTGACGTTGGCATCGGCTGCGGCGGCAAGCTCGGTTAAGTCGCTTATTGCTCGCGCCGCGAATTCGCCAAACGTGTGCTTCGGCGCAACCTTGCGTGGCACTACGACCGGCGCAGCGCCGTTGACGGCAAGGGTATATCGGTCGCGTGCGTTTTCGCACGCTTGATCCCAGTCCCTTGTGCTTAGGCTGACAGGGTTGTTCGGCGGCACCCATACGCCGTCGATGTGGAACTGAGCATACCAGTTGGTGTCCGTCTCGCCACGGACACAGGACAGCAGCCGGACGGCGTCGCGGAACTTTGGCGATGGATGTGGTTTGGAGACACGATGGCTGGCTCTGCGACCCATCCGGATGCCTACGAAGTTGCTGCGCCGCAGCCTATCAGGAAGCGAGTTTTTATGCGATGGGTTTATGCAGGCGGTATTTTTGTCAAAAACGATATTGAAATATAAGAAAAAATATTAAACATCGTCGCACTTAAAATCCGCAGTTGGAAACGACGTGGGGGTTCGAGTCCCCGGTGGGCATAATCTGAATTATCGAAACTGTATAGATATATTCGCGAACGCGCCGACCGGGTCGGGCTCGGGTGTCATTTCACACCATTTCACACGCAAGGGGTATTGTTGCTGTTCCACCGGTCGGTCGAATGTTCGATCTGACCGGCAACACCGTCTCCTTTGGAGGCCAGAAGATGCTGACCGTTCAGGCCACCACGATGTCCGTGCAGCGGTGATGTTGGGAAAGTTAAGTATTCCAAATGACTTTCTCGAATGGACTATTTAAGCAGGGGTCTAATATATTTCGAGACTTAAATCTGTTAACGAAGTGGACTGTTGCGCGTTCTGTGGGTCTTCGTTGCCCACCCCTGACCCGCGTTCGCAAACTAGGACGTCGCTGGCTTCGGGGCGCTCGCCGATGAACGCTCTGAGCCATGCGTTGCAGGGCAAGCGCCGAACCCGAACCCGACGCTCCCGACTGGGGTGCGACATGGTGTGGTCCAACGCGTGGGCCGGCGTTGCGACCAGCCAATTGACAGACGACGCGATCGGGGCGGTGGCTGTGGGTTTGGTCTTGGCCGCCGCTGGTTTGACATCGGAGGTACCCACCGTTGCCAGCGGCGGCGTACGGCTATTGCGGCCAGTGAGCGTGGCCTGGCTGGCCCGTGCGCTTGCGATGACCTCCATACCGCGGCCGCTCTTGCGAGTGCTGTTCGGCACCTCCAGCATGGCGCTCCGAAGGGCATCATCGGCGATTTCCAGCACAACTGCCCGGTTGACGAGCGCGCGATGGCGTTCGGCTTGCAACCCCGGTCGCGTCATCGCCTGACGGGTAAGTGTCGCAAGTCGGTGAAGTGCGTCCTGCAGGAAAGCGGCCTGGGTGCGTGAGAGGCATATTGTGGCGACACCATCGGACATCGAATGTGACTCCTTCTATGAAGTGAAGACCGAGGACGAAGTATAGGCTTATCTCGGCATGACGGTTCCTGATGAATTACTGCATTCACAGATGAATTGCTTCATATTACCCTAGGCTGCTCGCTGGCCAGCGCGTTGCTTTGATGTCAGGCGAGACAGCTGGTTGCTTTGCCGCCAATGCCTCAAATACTTCAGCAATCGACTTGTAACGTTGGGCGCGGCCGATCAGCGGTTGTACGAAGATTGCTATCGCATCGCGCCAGACGAGCCAGCGGCACGGCGATCGGTCGCCGACATGGAACGCCAGTACCTCCTCGAACTCCTCTGTGTCCGAGCCGTGGTCCAGCCGGATCTCCATGCGCAGCGAAGAGGCACTGGCCAAATTTTCAAGCAGAGTCAGTTCGGGAATGCTGAACGCCAGACCAACGAGGGTTTTTGCGGGTAGTTGCATCGTAGACGTTTGCAACCTCACTGTCCGGTAGATCACGTGGGCTAGAGGCATAGCATCACAATTTCGTGATTAGCAAGCGAGAATATAGACAAGTCCACCCCGGAATCCGCCGTTGGAATTAGCAGGGGATTCCCCCGTGAATTCGCTAATAATATATCTGTCTCGAAATATTATTATCCACTTTACACCCTCTCTTGCGGTGAGCGTTAGACAGGGAGCCCTCACGCCAGGCCGACAATAGGCCAAAAATGTCTTTACGCAACGAAAGGGAGAAGCAATATACCCTCATAGGTTGTGGATATCACCAAACGATATCGCCATAGGAGAACAACGGAAATCCCGTGAGAAGGCCCACGTGGGCGGTGGTCAATGCTCCGTTGTCCACGCCGACACCCCCGACGAGATGGTCTTCGCTGCTATGTCGAGAATATGTCGCGAACAATTTGACCTCATCGTTCTCGATGTCATCTCGCTTTGCCGCGGACGGCTTTCGCCTTCATCCGTTGCGGTGACGACTATTTTGGGACGAGACCGCAACGAGGCCAGGCCTACGCGACACCTGCAAGTCGCTCGATATCTGCCATCAGCGCTTGGAGTTTGAATGGCTTTTCGATAAACGCGGCTGGATGATCTAATGTGCGGGCGGAGTGCACCAGCTTGCTCGGGCGTCCCGAGACGAATAGGAGGGGATGCCTGGACGTGTCTTGCGGGCCGCAACTGCTAAGTCAATGCCGTCGAGACAAGCTGGAAGGTTGATGTCGTTACGATCAGCCGCAGGTTCGGACGGCCCAACAACCCGATCGCCGCCTCCGCAGAAGCTGCCTCGACGGTCTGGAAACCCCGTCACGAAGCACCTCGACGATTAGTTCCCGGACCAAACTCTCATCTTCTACCAGCAATATGCATGTCATGGGATCATAAGATTCCTCCGAGGGCTGACCAAATGGTAGCAGAGCGAGACCAGATCAACTTCAAGTTGGAAATCTGTTGACACATACACGCGATATTGAGATACAGGAGCCAGGGGCTATGACGCTTCGGCGACGCCCAACAATTGCCACTTTAGGGCGGAAACCCTGGGTGTGATGGTGTAGTTCCACCCGGGGTGAATTCCCTGAACCGGGCCAGGACCGCCCTTCGGCCGGCAATGGCTTCGAGCGTTCTTGTAGTCGCCAAGGAGTTGTTTTCTTCCCTATGTCGATTGAGGCCGTCTCCCGTGCGAGCCAGGTGGCAGCCGCCTTTGCGATGCGTCGATCTCGGGTCATCTTTCCTCGCTTGGTGGGAAAGTTGGTTTGCTGACGCTTCGGGCTCTCGGTAGTCGGTTGCCAGCAATCCGAAGCAATCGAGTAAAGTGCCCCAGTGTTACCTGGTTCACAGCGCGCCTTCGGTCGGGCCTGTATGAGGGTGTCGGTTTTAACGCAGGAGAGCTCTATGTCATACGTCACAGAAGCCGAACTTGTGGAGATCGTGCCCGACCTTCGGGCCATGGCCAGCGTCGAGCCGTCAGTAGAAGTGCGCGCCGCGCTAAATCGGTTGGCGGATCGATACGCGGCAATGGCGGACGGCTGTCATAACCCGGGCCGAACCACGATGGCTTCCGAGTGTGTGGTGTAGGTTCCATCACCAAACCCAGGCACAATCAGCGGCTGGTATTTCTGCATCCGCGGATTTCCGGCCTGATCCAAGCTTCATGGCGGCAAGGTGCCGGCGTCATGATCAGGCGTTAGCGGTTCGAGGCGTCCTTCCTCTCCCGAACCGCGCCGCCGCATAGGGGGTCAGATCGAACGGCGGTCGTCGGGCGGCCACCAGATCGGCCACGATTTTCCCAGTCGTCGCCGCGGCGGTCAGCCCGACGTGCCCATGCCCGAACGCGTAGATCACGTCGGAACAGGCGGACGCCACGCCCAGAACCGGTAGACCGTCGGGAGTGGACGGGCGATGACCCATCCAGAGTTTTATTCGTTCCGGCGGCAGATCCGCCGGCAATTGCGGAAAAACCGTCCGGGCGAATTTCAGCAACACCTCAGCGCGCTGCCAGTTCGGTGCTGCGTCCAGGCCCGCGAGTTCGACCTGTCCCGCCAGCCGCAGCCCCGCTGGCGTCATGACACACGCCATCTTTCCGTCGCTCGGCATCAGTGGATAGCGCGGTTCCACACCTGGGTGCGAGATCACGACGTGGTATCCCCGTTCCGTTTCTAAAAAGATACGATCTCCTGCCGCTTCGGCCAATCGTTTCGACCATGCGCCGGCGGCGATGACCGCCTTGTCGCAGGGCACGTCACCGCCGAACGTGCTCACTGAGCGCAACCGGCCAGCTTCGATTCGGAAGCCGGTCGCGTTGGTCCGGTGGATGTCCGCGCCCAGGGCCGCCGCGTGATTCGCGAGGGCGGCCACATAGGCGCCCGGATCGAGGCATTGGCCGTTTTCCTCGACCAACACGGCAAATTTGTAGCGACGATCGAGCGAAGGTTCGCGCTGGCGCAGTTCATCGTCATTCAGTTCGAGCCACTTCGTCCCGTTATCGCGGCGGAGGCTCCAGGATAGGGCGTCTGCAACGAAATCGGCGCGGTCGGGGAAGGCGAACAGCACGCCCTGGCGGGCGATCAGATCCCCGACACCAGCTTCCTCGGCCAGCTGGCGGTGCAGGGCCGGAGCATTCGCCAGCAGCGGCGCCAAGGCTCGGGCGGTGGCGGCCACTTTGGTTGCGGTGGAGCCAGCCTGAAGGAAGCGCCTCAGCCACGGCGCCAGGCGGGGCAAATAGGACCACCGGATGGTCAGCGGACCGAGCGGGTCCGTTAGATAACGGGGGACTTTCTTCCATAGGCCCGGAGCAGACATCGGAATGACCGAACTGGGATTGAGCAGCGTGCCATTGCCATAGCTGGCGGCCTGTTCGCCGCCCGGTGTCCCAGGTTCGACAATTGTCACCGCATGCCCGTCGCGCAGCAATTCGATGGCAGCCGCCAGACCAACCACGCCCCCGCCAATAACAGCAACCCGGCTCATCCCGCGGCAGAAATGATGTGCGCCCGCATGGGGGCAGTGATTGCGCCGGTGCCAAAACGTTTCTGCAGGGCCAGGGTTGCGGCCCGCAGGATGGGTTCGGTGTCGCCGATGGTTTGCACTTCGAGTTCCGACCGCAGGGGCGTACCGAGGCAGTAGGCGGCGGCGACATCAGCGGCAGATGGCGCGGCGAAGGGGAGTTCCACGGTCGTGTAAATGGCGTCCGTGAAGCCGGCGCTTGTGAGGTCGTCATCGATTGCTTCGTTGTCGGCGTATCCATGCAGACCGTGAGCTATATACCCAGGGGGATCGCTGGGAAAGAACTCGTCCAAAGTGTTCTGCAGGCACTCAGCGACCGGATTGTGCTGGATCGTGCCAAGAACATTGAAGACGAACCGGCCGCCCTGTTTCATGACCCAACGTACTTCCTGAAAGGTGCGAACCCGATCGGGCATCGTCGCGACGCCGAGGTGACAGGCGACGATGCCGAATGTCGCGTCTGGAAATGGCAACGCGTGGGGGTCGGCCCGCTGCCAGGTGACGCGTGCCATACCGGGCTTGGCCGACGCATGTTCGATCATGGCCGCGTCGGCATCGGTGGCGATGATCGTGAGCCCGGCGGACAAAGCAGAGGCCATCGCTTGCGTAAGAACCCCAGTATCTGCGGAGATTTCAAGCAGCGGCCCGATGCTGAGGCGGGCCAGACGATGCGCCATGTCGTCCGCGAACGGCGACAGCACCGGGGGCGCGAAATAGCGGTCGCGAACGGTCGGCGACGTGTTCAAAGGCAGCTCGCTAAAGAGTGTCATTGAACACTAAACGACCTTCTTCAATCCGTAGAATTGCGGCCAGCCGTTGGGGACGTCGTGCATATAGTTGCGGTAGGCCGTGGGCTGATCATACATGCCGAGTGGTACGTAGGTGGGATTCTGCCAGAAGGCGACTTGCATGGCTTCGCAAAGCGTTTTTTGAGCAACCTGGTCAGGCGCATCGAACCAGGCGCTGTAGAGTTCTTCGATCTTTTCGTTGGTGGGCCAGCCAAACCATGCTGCGGTGCCGTTGCCGCGGATGGCAATGTTCGGCGCGGGCGAGATATTGCCGAAACCGCCGAGGAATGTGTAGAAAATACTCCACCCGCCCTTGTCAATCGGTTCGCGGCTGGCGCGGCGATGGACCACCGATCCCCAGTCGCTCGCCTGCAGATCGACGGCGAAACCGATCTTGGACAGAATGTCGGTCGCCACCTGCGCCTCGGCCCAAATCGAGGGGAAGTTGGAGGCTGCCAGAACAACGATCTTTTCGTCATTGTAACCGGCTGCGGCCAGATCCTTTTTCAGCTTGGCATAGTCTTTGGGGCCACGGGTGATTTCGACGCCGGCCGCGCTCGCCATGGGTGTTCCGGGAACGAACAAGCCGATATCGGTTTTGTAAAGTGACGGTTCGGCGCCAGCGACAGCCTCCATGACCTCCTTCTGGTCCATCGCGGCGACCACCACGCGGCGGATGGCGGGGTTGTTGAACGGTGGGTTCAGATGGTTGAACCGTAGGCATCCTATCTCGCCGGTGCGATCCTTCACCGTAACGGTAACGTCCTTGTAGGATCTTATCTGTGGCAGCAGGTCGAGGGCTGGGTTTTCCCACCAGTCGATCTCACCCTGCAGCAGCGCGGCGGAGGCGGTCGCCGGATCGGGAATGAAGTTCCAGACCACCCGATCAACGTTCACGATTTTTGGGCCGGCGTTGAAGCTGGGCATGCCGTCCTTGCGTGCGACATAAGCCTCGTTCCTGGCGAATGCGACCCGGGAGCCGGGGATGCGCTCGCTGGCGATGAATTTGAAGGGGCCGCTGCCGATCGCTTCCGGGATCTGCTGCATAGGGTCGGTTTGCGCCAACCGCATCGGCATGATGGCGCAATAGACCTCGGCCAGGGCGGTGCGCAGCAGGGGAAAAGGCTTTTTCAGGCGGAAGCGGATGACGGTATCGGATGGCGCAATGATTTCGTCGACCCGAGCCATCAACGCCTGCCCGAAAGGGTTGCGCTTGCCAAAACGCTGAATGCTGGCGACGCAATCGCGAGCGAGGACCTTCTCGCCGTCGTGAAAGGTCAGCCCTTCACGCAGTGTCAGCTCCCAGATTTTGCCGTCATCGTCGACGCGGTGACCCTCGACCATCTGCGGCTGCATCCGGAACTGGGCATCGTAGGCATAGAGGGTGTCGAAGACCGCCAAGGCATAGTTGCGGGTAACGTCGGCTGTCGTCCAGACCGGATCGAGCGATGCCAGGTCGGCCTGGGGGGCGAAATTCACGACTTTGGCGCCGTCTGCCCGGGTGATTCGCGGGGCGGCGAGGGCGCCGGAGATCGCGGCGGCCGATTTCAGCACATTGCGTCGCTTCACGCGCCTTACGTCCCAGATTTGTCGGTCGCGGACAGATTAGGTCCCAAGGCCGTATCAATCTAGAGGGGCGTTGCATCGCGCCGCAGGGCTTCGGCTATGAGCGGAGCGGCGGCGTCGGACATGCGGCGGCCGTCATGGCCCACATCGGGAACGTCGATGACACGCCAGGCCAGGGGGACGCCATGTTGGGCCGCGGCTTTTTCGCCTATCGCCAGGTAGGCGTGGGCGCGGGCATGGCGGTGCGGGCCCTGTGTCATCGATTTTTTCCCGCCGGGAAAGAAGCGGCCGGTGGTCTTGGTGTCCGCTGTGCCGGCCATGATCGTCAGCGGGAAACGCAACAGAGCGGGCAGATCGGCGGGCGTAAGTTCGGTGCCCCCAAGGCCCCAAGGCCAGTCGATGCTCAGATCGGGCATCGCGTACGTGCCAGCGTTGGCGCTAACGGCGACCGCGACGTGCTCGCGGTAGCCGAACGACAGCTGGCGATGGACGTACTGGCCGCCGGCGGAGTGGCCGAACAGGCCATAACGGCGGGTCGTTGTTACGCCCTGGGCACGAAGCGCGGCGAATAGGCGCGCGTCAATGCCAAAGGTCCAGCGCGTGCGCGGATTCGGTGTGCCGTCCTTGGTATGGAGATTACCAAAGTTGTACCAGCAGGTACTCGGGGAAGCTCGCTTCGGGGAACTCGATTGCGATCGCCAGCATCGCGCCGGCATCGACATGCGGCAGCCAGTAGTCGCGGTAGTCTGGGCCGTTACGAGCCACCCCGTGGTGGATGAACACGACGGGCAGACCGGGGCGCCAGTCGTATGGCCTCGCAGCATGCAGGATCAGAGAACGGTCAGGGAAGGCGGGATCGAAATATGGCAGGGATTGCGGCCCTGGTGTGGCCACGAGCGGCGACAGATCGATCATCAGGAGCACATCCTCCGGTGCAGACGGAAAATTGTAACCGCCGATCGATTGGCCGCATACGGGGTCTTGGTGGCCGGTTATTAATGCCGTAGCAACGCTCGCGTTAGAAATTGGATTGGGGGCGCCGTGATCGTGGAGGCGGGGAGATCGTTTGTTGCGTTGCGAAAGGATGGGCCGTCTCGCGCCCGCCGGCGTCCGCCAATGTATCACGCGGTCACGCCACACTGTCGCATTGCGCTATGTGCGACCGAGCCGGGCGCACGATCTGGATGGGCGGAGCCGCCCTCGACCACCGTCACCTGCCCCGCGTGTCTGGAGAAGCTGGCCCGGTTGCGGCGGCGATAGCGCCGGCTCTACCCGTAAGCTGAAGCCGACACGTTGGACAGTTGCGGCGACGGCATTTCGCTTAACCGCCTGTCCTGGGCGATCCAGGCCTCGGCCTCGGCCTCGGACGCAAAACCGAGCATTGTCTGGCGCGCCCCGTTGCTGCCAGCGATGCTGATGTTGAAGCCGGTGCCGTCTGCGGTGGGGATGATTGAGTATGTTGTCATGTGTCCTATATGGGTCACGCGGATCAGGATTGCATCGCGGACAGGCCTGGCTCATCAGAAGTTCACATGCCGGGTGAATTCCGCCCCAATCGAAGCGAAACGGCATCGAGACCCACGCACGGTCAGCGAAGCGGTGAACGGCAAACCGCCTCGATATTGTGGCCGTCCGGATCGAGAACGAAGGCGCCGTAGTAGTCGGGATGGTACTGAGGCCGCAGGCCGGGCGGCCCATTGTCTTTTCCGCCAGCTTTAAGGGCCGCGGCGTAGAAGGCGTCGACCACCGCCCGGTCTGACGTGGCGAACGCGATGTGGGCGCCGCTTTGGGGCGTGTCTCGCAGGCCGATCCAGAAATACGCTTTACCGTCGGAGCCATAGCCGGCGAAGATGTCGGCCTCTCCATAAAGGTGACGGATTCCGAGAGGGGCTAGGGCCTGATCATAGAACGCCTTCGAGCGTTCGACATCGGTTACTCCGATTGTGACGTGATCCAACATATCGAGCTCCGAAGCGCTTTGCGTGATGGTCCGCGTCGTGGACGGCAAGATCGTAAGGCACTTCGCGACCGCTGGCATTCCCGTTTTTCGAACGTTCGGGCGCTTGCCCTGGTCAGGCCGAGACGAAAGAATGGCCGCGGCAAATGAGGGGGACCGGCATCATGACGAGCCTGACGGGGAAGGTTGCCTGGGTAACGGGTGCTGGTTTACGGGATCGGCGAAGCCGCAGCGTTGGCGCTCGCCGATGCGGGTGCGACTATCGTTCTGACCGGCCGGCGGCCGGGTCCGTTGGAAAATGTGGCCCGCCGCATGAACGAGGCCGGCATTGCGCATGTGCAACCGGCCGACCTGACCAAGGCTGATGAAGTTCGCGACGTCGGCAAGTATATCCGCGCGTCGTTCAACCGGCTGGACATCCTGGTGAACAATGCCGGGGTCAACATTGTCGAGCGTCATTGGGACAAGCTGACGCCGGAGAGCATTGACACGCTGCTGGAAGGCAATCTGACGGGGGCGTTGTACTGCGTGACCGTCGCCTTGCCGTTCATGCGCGAGCAAAAAGATGGGTTGCTGATCCATACCGCCTCGATGGCAGGGCGGTTCATCGGTGGGCTCAGCGGGCCGATCTATACGGTCGCCAAGCATGGGATCGTGGCGATGAGCCATGGGCTGAATATGCAGGAGTGCGTTCACGGCATCCGCTCGACCGTATTCCTGCCGGGAGAGGTGGCGACGCCGATCCTGGATAAGCGGCCGAACCCTGTGGGACCGGAGGCGCGGGCACGGATGGTGCAGCCCGCGGATTGCGGCGATCTCATCCGCTACATCGCGTGTATGCCGAAGCATCTGGTGATGAATGAGGTGCATTTGTCGCCTTCGCATAACCGAGGGTATCTCGCGGCGCTGGAACGGCAGATATAGGGGCGGAATGTCAGTTCAGGGTGTGAGGCCAACGTTAGGGCTCCAGCCAGGAGGTCTTGTCTCGGGGCGAGACTTCCGGCTTGGGATACACTTACACTGGCCAGCATAGAGTTGGCCGTGGTGCTGGATCTATTCTACGAGACTTCGTCACTGCGGTCGGAGGCGTGGCGGGATGTTCGTTGGACGGCGTGGCGAGCCGCTGTTTCACGACCGGGATGAAGGTCACGACCCGCCTGTCAAATCGTCGTCTGGGACCGACGGCCACTGGGAACTGGGGGCGTATTTAACGACGCGCGGCGCGAAAACTCGGAGCGTTAACCCTGGATTAAGCATTCTATGGGACATCCGGGTAATGACCGCGATCCCAGGAACTGGCCGTTCAGCGAACCGCATATGATGGTAGCCGGCGTCATCATCATTGGCGGACGACCCGGTCAGGGTCTCGGCATTTTTGATGCCTGCCACCGAGGCGACGGTGATCGCTGGCGCTGTTTTTCTAGGCGGCGGCAGCGTCGCCGTTGGGCATGCGCCGGCGGTGACGCGCGTTGAACGGCGCAAGTTGCTGGTCACCCTGCACGCCATCGCAGCTACGGTCGTGGTCTCAGGTGAGCACGGTGGACCGGACGGTCGTAACCGGCCCCGAGGATCTCGACTGCTTCGACACTTAATCTAAGGAAAAGGTCAGCGTGTCATGCCAGACCCGTCAGCCAATTCATGCCATGCCGTGAATGCGATGGAGGTTGAGGCAAACAGGCGATTACCTGCCGAGTCGATAGAATGGCACGCAGACGCGGATGAAGCTGAACAGTCCCACGGCTTGCCCCTGCGACCGATGCTGTCGTTTGCCGATCCTGCCTACGAACAGCGTTTCGTTCGGCACTACAACATTTTCTACTATCGGTATGCTCAGATAAGCCTCACGGTAGGGCTTGTCCTGATATTCTGCGATTTTCTCGTAGACCTCGTAGTTATCCACAACGAACCCGCCAACTTCTATCAACTCCAACTGTGCCTGCCCATTCTCGGCGTGGGAATTGCTTGTTCCTTTACTCCTTTCGCCAGGCGACACTGGCAATACATCATGGCCGGCTTCATAGTGGTGGTCGCATTCAGTTTGTTCTGGGTCTTGCTGGTTATTGATCACCAGGGCGGACCAGGATTGAAGTCCTGGGTTGGTATCCTCAATTTCATTTTCCTAGAATTTTACTGCTTTGTTATTCTCGGTGTCCAATTCAACTATGCGTTTGCGTCGGGAATGCTGCTTCTGCTCTCGTTCGAATTAGCAATGTTGTTGGACTTCGAGGCCGACTGGCGGATGTTCTCCTATTGGTCGTATCAGGTCGTAACTTCGTTTCTGCTTGCGGTCGGGATCGGCTGGTGGCGGGAATTTGTATTGCGTAAGGATTTTTCGACACAGACAACACTTAAAGCAGCAAAGGACTTTCTCAAAAATCAAAATGAGTTGCTCGAGAGTGAGGTGAGAAGACGCACCCGCGAACTTTTGGCTAATCAGGACGCGGCGATCTTGATGTTGGCATCAGTTGTGGAGACACGCGACAGTGAAACCGGCAACCACGTTCGTCGTACTCAGCACTATGTCAGGGCGTTGGCCAAACAATTGCAGAGCCATCCGGACTTTGCCGACTACTTGACCGACAATCAAATCGATATTCTGTTCAAGTCTGCGCCTCTTCATGACATCGGCAAGGTCGGGATTCCAGACCGTATCCTATTGAAGCCGGGCCGACTTGAACCCGAAGAGTTCGAGATCATGAAGACCCATACGACACTTGGCTATAAGGCGATCGAAGATGCCCAAAAGCGGCTCGGCATGAAAGTCGGGTTCCTGGCCTGCGTCCAAGAAATAGCTTTGAGCCATCACGAGAAGTGGGATGGTAGCGGTTATCCAGAAAAGCTTGCGGGTCACGCCATTCCGATCTCGGCACGCCTTATGGCCTTGGCCGACGTATACGACGCCTTGATCAGTCATCGTGTCTATAAGCAGGCTATGAGTCACCCTCAAGCCACCGCGACCATCATCGAAGGGAGAGGCAGCCACTTCGATCCGGATGTCGCTGACGCATTTGCCGCGATTGCGGACGAGTTTGAGCTTATCGCGGATCGTTATTCAGACCGGCAAGGCTGACCGCAAACGCTTTGCGCAGCGGTTACCACCCGCGCAACGCACCGGTTGCGCTCTCCCACAACACCCGTGAGCGAATGCCCACTTTGCAAATGGGGGCGAGGACGGGCTGTCAGGTCGCCTTCGCTACCGCGCGCCTGGACACCACCCCGATCAGGTGCGCCCGGTACTCCGCGCTGGCATGGATGTCGCCGTTCAGCCCGTCGGCCGGCGTGACGATCCCCGCGATCGCGTCCGGCGAGAAATTCGCCGACAGCGCCTTTTCCATCTCGGCGTGGCGGAACACGCCGCCCTGGCCGGCGCCGGTGATCGCCAGCCGCACGCCGGAGGGGAATTTCGCCACGAACACGCCGACGATGGCGTAGCGCGACGCCGGGTTGCGGAACTTCTCGTAGGCCGACTTCTGCGGAATTGGCAGTTCGATCGAGGTGATGATCTCGCCCTGCTCCAGCGCCGTGGTGAACATGCCCTGGAAGAAATCGTCGGCCGCGATGCTCCGCCGGTCGGTCTTGATCGTGCCGCCCAGCGCCAGCAGCGCGCTCGGGTAGCACGCCGCGGGGTCGTTGTTCGCCAGCGAGCCGCCCATGGTGCCGCGATGGCGCACCGCCTCGTCGCCGATCAGCGAAGCCTGATGCTGCAGGCCCGGGATTTTCGACTCGATCTCGGGGTTGCTGGCGATGGTCGCGTGGGTGGTCATCGCGCCGATGGTGACCTTGTCGCCGGCGACGGTGATGCCGGTCAGCCCAGCTTCGCCAGGTCGACGACAATGGACGGCTTGTTCAGCCGCTGCTTCAGCACCGGAATGAAGGTCTGGCCGCCGGCGAGCGCCTTGGCATCCATGTCCGCGGACAGCACCTTCACCGCATCCGCCAGGCTGCCGGGCTTTTGATATGCGAAATCGTACATCGTGATCTTCCCTTTGCCGTGTTGAACTCGGCCGCTCTTCGCAGCACAGAGATTATTCCGCCGCCATGCGTGGTTGCGCGGCCTTGATGATCGACCAGATTTTCGCCCCGGTCGCCGGCATGTCCAGATGCCGCACGCCATAATCCTTCAGTGCATCCACCACCGCGTTGATCACCGCCGGCGGCGAGCCGATGGCGCCGACCTCGCCGCAGCCTTTCGAGCCGAGCGGGTTGTGCGTGCACATGGTGTTTTCGGTGGCGACCGACATGTTCGGGAATGTCGTTCGCCCGCGGCATCGTGTAGTCCATGAACGAGCCGGACAGAAGCTGGCCGCTGGGATCGTAGTTGCAGGCTTCCAGCAGCGCCTGGCCGATGCCCTGGGCGACGCCGCCCTGCACCTGGCCCTCGACGATCATCGGGTTGACCACGCGGCCGACGTCATCGACGGCGGTGAAGTTCACCATCTCCACCACGCCGGTTTCCGGGTCGATCTCGACCTCGGCGATGTGGCAGCCGCCGGGGAAGGTGAAGTTCTTCGGGTCGTAGAACGCGGTTTCGTCGAGGCCGGGTTCCAGTTCCTCGATCGGGTAGTTGTGCGGGACGTAGGCGGCCAGCGAGATGTCGGTCAGCGTCTTCGACTTGTCGGTGCCGGCGACGGTGAAGGTGTTGTCCTTGAACTCGATGTCCTCGACCGAGGCTTCCATCAGGTGGGCGGCGATCTTCTTGCCCTTGGCGATGACCTTGTCCATCGCCTTCACCATGGCCGAGCCGCCGACGGCGAGGCTGCGGCTGCCGTAGGTGCCCATGCCGAACGGGATTTTGCCGGTGTCGCCGTGCACGACCTCGACCTGGTCGAACGGGACGCCGAGCTGGCTGACGACGAGCTGGGCGAGGGTGGTTTCGTGGCCCTGGCCGTGGCTGTGGGTGCCGGTGAAGACGGTGACGCTGCCGGTGGGATGGACGCGGATTTCCGCGACCTCGTAAAGGCCGGCGCGGGCGCCGAGCGATCCGACAACGGCCGAGGGCGCGATGCCGCAGGCTTCCAGGTAGGTCGAGATGCCGATGCCGCGCAGCTTGCCGCGCGCCTTGGCGGCGGCGCGGCGTGCCTCGAAGCCGTCCCAGTCGGCGTTTTTCAGGGCGACCTTCAGGGTCGTCTGGTAGTCGCCGCTGTCGTATTGCAGCGCCACCGGCGTCTGGTAGGGGAAGGCGTCGGCGGGGATGAAGTTTTTCCGCCGGAGTTCGACCCGGTCGATAGCCGGTGTCGTGGGCGATGACGTCGACCAGGCGTTCCAGCAGGAAGGTGGCTTCCGGCCGGCCGGCGCCGCGATAGGCGTCCACCGGCACCGTGTTGGTGAACACCGCCTTGACGTTGCAGTAGATCACCGGGGTTTTGTAGACGCCCGGCCAGCAGCGTGGCGTACAGGTAGGTCGGCACCGCGGGCGCGAAAGTGGACAGGTAGGCGCCCATGTTCGCCAGCGTGGTGATGCGCAGGCCGAGGAAGTGTCCCTCGTCGTCCAGCGCCATCTCGGCGGTGCTGACGTGGTCGCGGCCGTGCGCGTCGCTCATGAAGCTTTCGCTGCGCTCGCAGGTCCATTTCACCGGGCGGCGCAGCTTGCCGGCGGCCCAGGTGACGATCGCTTCTTCGGCGTAATGGTAGATCTTGGAGCCGAAGCCGCCGCCGACGTCGGGGGCGACGACCCGCAGCTTGTTCTCCGGGATGTGCAGCACGAAGGCGCCCATCAGCAGCCGGATCACGTGCGGGTTCTGGCTGGTGGTGTAGAGCGTGAAGTCGCCGGATGAAGTGTCGAAGTCGCCGATCGCGACGCGCGGCTCCATGGCGTTGGGGATGAGCCGGTTGTTGGTCAGGTCGAGTTTCACGACGTGCGCGGCGTTGGCGAACACGCCGTCGACCACCGCCTTGTCGCCGATCACCCAGTCGTAGCAAATGTTGCCCGCGACGCCGTCATGCACCTCGGGCGCGCCGGGCGCGACGGCGTCGGTCAGGTTCGCGACCGCCGGCAGGTCGGTGTAGTCGATGTCGAGCAGTTCGGCGGCGTTCTTGGCTTGCTGCTTCGATTCGGCGATCACCACCGCGACCGGATCGCCGACATGGCGGACCTTGCCGACGGCGATCACCGGATGCGGCGGTTCCGCCATCGGCGAGCCGTCCTTGCTGTGGATCTGCCAGCCGCAGGGCAGGCCGCCGATGCTCTCGGCCGCCATGTCGGCGCCGACGAAGACCTTCACCACGCCCGGCGCCGCCGAGGCCGCCGCGATATCGATGCTGTTGATCTTCGCGTGCGGCCGGTCGGAGCGTTTGATGAAGGCGTGAAGCTGGCCAGGCCGGTTGATGTCGTCGGTGTAGTTGCCTTTGCCGCTGAGGAAGCGGAGGTCTTCCTTGCGGCGAACGGATGCGCCGATGCCTTCGAAGCCCATGGTCGTTACCTCCCGGTCGATCTTTGATGCCATGTTCGGGCGCGGCGTCTATTCGGCCGCTTTGGCGTGCATCAACGGATGCGCGGCGGCGATCGCCTTGACGATGTTATGGTAACCGGTGCAGCGGCACAGGTTGCCTTCCAGGCCTTCACGGATTTCCTTCTCGGTCAGGCCGTCCGGGTGCGACTGCACCAGATCGACGGCGGTCATGACCATGCCGGGCGTACAGAAGCCGCATTGCAGCGCGTGGTGCTCGCGGAACATCTCCTGCATCGGGTGCAGCGTGCCGTCCGCCGCGGCGAGGCCCTCGATCGTGAGGACGCTGGTGCCGTCCGCCTGCAGCGCAAGCTGGGTGCACGACTTCACCGAGATGCCGTCGATATGGACCACGCAGGCGCCGCACTGGCTGGTGTCGCAGCCGACATGGGTGCCGGTGAGACCGAGCTTCTCACGCAGCAGTTCGACCAGCAGGGTGCGTCCTTCGACCTCTACCGTGTGCTGCTTGCCGTTGACCGTCAGGGTGACCTGAGGCATCGCGCTCCCTTTCGTGGTTCGCTGTTTCTACACGTCGGGGCGCCAGAGGCTTTCAGCCGCGCGTGGCCTGGGCCTTTGGACGATCCCGTTGGTCGCGAGTTTGGTCAATCCCGCTGTGTGCGGTCAAGCGGGGGATGCGGTCACATCCGGCGTCCGGGACATCCAATCGATCACATCCAGTATTGCCAGATCCGCGCCTTCCACTCGTCAACCCGCTCACCGAGCGAGCGATGTTTCCAGCGCGCCAGGTCCACCTCGTGGCTGCCGCCATGAACGCGCGCATCACCGCCTCGACCTGGCCGGCCGTGTCATGGCCCAGGATGACCGCATCGACCTCGTTGTTGAACACGACGCTGCGGCGATCGAGGTTGGACGATCCAACAACGGTCCATGTGTCGTCCACGACCGCCAGCTTGGCGTGAACCACGGCATCCCGCATTTCGAAAATATGGGCGCCGGCCTCCAGCAGGTCGCCGTAGGCGGCTCGGGCGGCATAGACCGCGCTCTGCACGTCGCTGAACGCCGGCGCGACGATCCGCACATCCAGGCCTGCCCGCGCGATTTTGACGAGTTCCTCGCGTTCCTGGTGCGGTGGCACGAAATAGCCGCTGCACAGCCAGACCCGCCGGCGCGCGGACTTGCATCGCCGTCAGGACGCGAGGCGTAATACAGCGGCTGCTGGTCGCCGGGAGAACTGCCGATGATGCGGATCGTCTGCACGCCCTCGGCGCGCCAGCGGCGGGAAATAGTCCGCCGGGTCGGCTGCTGGCGCTTTCTGCTCCCGCCAGGTGCCGAAAAACAGCTTTTGCAATTCAGCCACCGCCGGTCCCTCGATCCGCACCGCGATGTCGCGCCAATAAGCGTTGCGCGTGTTGCCGTCGGCCGGGATACCGGCGCTGGGAGGGTTCTCGTAGGCCGTGTCCAGGTTGATGCCGCCGGTGAAGCCAATCCGGCCGTCGATGACGGCGATCTTGCGATGGTCGCGGTCGTTCGGTGACCAGCCAACTTTCACCGCGAGGGGGTTGAGCGGATTGAACTCCACGACCTTGGCCCCGGCCCGTCCGCATGGCTTCGAAGAAGGTGCCCGGCGTGTCGCGGGAGCCATAGGCGTCGTAGATCATGTTGACCTTCACGCCTGCGCGCAGCTTGTCGAGCAGCAGGTCCGAGAGATGCACGCCGTCGGACTGGACATCCGCGAGGATGAAATACTCCAGATTGATGCTGTCCCTGGCGCCGGCAATGGCCGTGAAGATGGCCTGGAATGCCTCGGTGCCGCTGGACAGAAGCGTGACTTGGTTACCAAATACAATCGGGCTGGCCGACAGGGCACGTTGCAGGTCGTATTGTTGTTGCAGGGCGTCGGTGTCATCGATTACCTCGGTATTCAACTTGGTGCCCCGGGCCGCCAGGCCCACATCGCCCGGCGTCAATCCGTCGATATCCGGCACCGTTGCGCAACGGCTGAGCAAGCCAGCCGCGGCGATCGCGCCGAATGTCCGACGGTTGAGCCGATTATCTTTCAAAAGAGCCAAGGCCGTCTCCGATCAGTCCCGTTGCGTAAGGTATGCTGCATAAACTGGCCCCCAAGGGTGGCGGAGAACAGATTTGCGTGGGCGAGCGGGTCGTTGTGCTCCACAATGGATGACCTGTGAATCGCTGCTGCTTCCGCCCCTGTTGGCCCGCGGCCGTTCGCCCGGTAACCACGCACTACCGCCCGATGCCCAGGGCATCGCAGGGGCTGGTTGCATAGCGATGTTGATGGTATCGGATCTTCCCATCGACTTGGGAAAAAAATTGGATCATGATCAAGAGCGTGAGGCAGCATTATAGCTCGTGAGCGAATTCCATTTTTTCTCGACAGTGTTGCGTCTCGCGATCTATCGTGCCTCTCAAACGGCTGTTTGACCGCCGGGCGCACATTGCTTTTGACTTTGGCTTATCTTGAGCATGTTAACTGTCAATTACCGCTTTAGGCTCGAATCGAAAGGACTCAGGATGGCTGCCCGCTCGACGAGCCTCAGGACTTAGATGCGAACCCCAGAAAACACCGGCTCGGTCGACGGAGCCACCGGCATGAGGACCGCGGTTGCTAACGTCGATCCTCGTCGCGAAACTGCGATTGACGCGCTGGTGACCGACCTGACCATGCCCGGTGATGACGGAATTGCCCTGATCCGGAAGGCGCGCGCGATCGACAACACCCTTCCAGCTATTCTGCTGACAGGATATGCTGAACAGCTCGCCCCCACCGCAGGCAGCCAATTTCAAGTGCTTCGCAAGCCGGTTCATATAGACCGCCTGGTCGAGCAGCTCCGGCTGCTGGTCTTCGAGCCCGCCGCCTGAGACGAACTCCGGTTTGCCGCATTGCGCGACCTGTCGTCGATGCTATGGTTCCGACCCTGCGGCTAAAATGCGGCAGGAACTGGAGGGAGACCATGGAAATCCGTGGCCTGGGCTATGTCGGCGTGGGCACGTCGGACCTGTCGGATTGGTCGACATTCGCCACCAACTGGCTTGGCATGCAAATGATCGAGCGCGGCAACACGGCCCGCGCCTTTCGTATGGACGACCGCGCGCAAAGGCTGGTCGTTGACCGCTCGCTGGCCGAGGGCGAGCGCTATTTCGGCTTCGAGGTTGCTGACGCCGCTGCCCTCCAGTCCCTCGCCGGGAAGCTGGAGGCCGCGGGAATCGCCGTCCGGCATGAGGCGAAATCTTTGGCGGATCAACGCTTCGTCAAGGAACTCATCAGCTTCGAAGACCCCGGTGGGAACCATCTGGAGGCGTTTTACGGCGCCGCCATCGCGGAGGAACCGTTCAGGCCCGGGCGGTCGATTTCCGGCTTCCGGACTGGCGCGCTGGGCATGGGACACGTGGTGTTCCATGTGAAGACTATCGACGACTTGCTGGGCTTCTACCGAGACACGCTGGGGTTTGCGGTCAGCGACTATATCGCCACGCCGTTCCGGGCGTATTTCTTGCATGTGAACCCGCGGCACCATTCCGTTGCGCTGATCGAGACCGGCAAACAGGATCTTCATCACCTAATGGTCGAGTTGTTCTCTCTGGACGATGTCGGCCAAGGCTACGACATCGCTTTGGGCGAACCGGAAAAGATCGCTACCACGCTGGGGCGGCACCCCAACGACGCTGTCACATCGTATTACCTGCGCTCGCCAGGGGGATTCATGCTGGAGTATGGGTGGGGCGGCAAGGATGTGACGCCCGGTGACTGGACGCCGACGGAGGTGACCGTTGGGCCGAGCCTCTGGGGGCATGATCGGGCTTGGCTGCCGGCCGAGCAACGCCAGCAGGCACGCGATATGCGGTTGAAGGCCGCGGCTGACGGTGTCCGGCAACCGCTCCACGTGATCGACGGCAACTATATTCGCCAGGATGGCATCTGCCCGTGGTGGGACGCAGCAGTCGGTAGAGGCCAGGGAAAGACCTGAGACCCCCGACGTTCGTCATGTGCCACGACGACTCCAGAGGATCAGCAGAAACCAAGAGCCAGCGACCCAAGTTGGTGCTCCCCACTGGCAACCTGGGATGGGTTTCGAATGACGGACGCTCGACACGACCGCATCACGCCTCAACCACCAGCGGTTTACAACCGGTCCACATTACCTGCGATCTCCAAGGGAGAATCCGACCCAGGATAACAATTGAAAGCTCAGAGGATTGCCAGGAGCGCCTGCGCCAGCCACTCTAAGTATTGGGTTCTTGCGAATTGGGGATATTGGTTGGTAATAGCAATAGTCTACTGGGCGATCCGATGAATTCAGGTGAGTTCGGACCCCGCACGCCAGAACGGCCGGTGATTTTTCTCTTCCCCGGTCTCAGTGGGGATCACAAGGAGATCGAACTCCTGCGAACAGGATGTTCGGCGTCCTTTTGCTTCGTGTCAATTCAGCTTCCTGACTGGAGTAGGATCGATTACAGCCTTGTTAGCCTCGATGGGCTGATCTCGCATTGTATGGCTCGGATCGAGGCTGATGCGCCTTGTGGTCCGGTTCTGCTGGCTGGTTATTCGTTTGGCGGCCACGTAGCATGGGCGGTGGCCGCCGCTCTGGAAGCATCCGGTCGCCGCGTCGGATGCTTGGCTCTACTTGACACGTCGGCGGTTCCACCAATCGAAAAAGCTCCTATTTCGGTCGGTCGCCCCATTGGCCGGCTTATCCACGCGATCCGCGTGAATAGGATCGGAACCGAAATTGGGCGTATTATGGGTGCGATTATAATCCGAATACAAAACAAAACTCTGTCGCGTTTTCTGGCCCGGGTAACGCCTTTAGGACTGTCACGAGACATGGACGAACGGTTCGCGCTCTCGATTTCCTTAACGTTCAATCTGCCGATCCTGGAGCAAGTTCTGGATCGGTTGGCCAAGTCCAATCGGTCCTCAACCTTTCCAGCTGTTCTCTTTCGATGTGTCGAGCAGGCTCCAGGCGCAACTGAAGATCTCGGGTGGGATCGCCACCTAGCGCGATTACAGGTTGTTCCGATCCTCGGTGATCATGACAGCCTGACAAACCCGCCAAATCTTCCCTCCCTCTGCGCGTCTTTTATAGCGGTGATGAGCGATATGCACGTCGCGACAGACGCGCCCGTTGATTGACTCCGGGGCTCCGCCTGAAGCTGAACCCTCGCCTTCCTTAACGCGGTAGCGTGCTCACACCCATCAGGGACGTCCACGGCGCGTGCGCATTGGCGGCCCTCACGAATGGCCCAGACGACCAGCGACTGGCCGCGGCGCATGTCACCGGCCGCGAACAGGCGGTCCCGCGAGGTCTGGTATTCGACCGTGTTGGCCAGCGACGTTGCCGCGCTGGTCCAGCTCGACACCGGCCTGATTCCAGCAACGCGCTGCGGCGCGGACCAAGAAAGCCCATCGCCAGCAGCACGAGATCGGCCTTCAGTTGAAAGTCGCTGCCCGGGACTTCCACCATTGCCATGCGTCCGTCTGGCGCCGTTCCCACTCGACATAGACGCAGTCCAGCGCGGTGACACTTCCGTTCTCGCCGACCGCGTCTTTGGTATGCACCGACCAGTCGCGCGCGACGCCTTCATCATGCGCGTGGGAGGAACGCAGCTTGTTCGGCCAATCCGGCCAGACCATCGCCTTGTTTTCCTTCTCCGGCGGCTTCGGCATGATCTCGATCTGGGTGATCGAGGCCGCGCCTTGCCGGGCCGAGGTGCCGATGCAGTCCGAGCCGGTATCGCCGCCGCCGATGACCACGACGTGCTTGCCTTTGGCGGAGATCGTGCCCGTGGGCGGCCGCAGTGGCTTCGTCGTCGCCGGCGCCGCGCTTGTTTTGTTGGGTCAGGAAATCCATCGCGAAATGAATGCCGTCGAGCTCACGGCCGGGACGTCCAGATCGCGCGGCCATTCGGCGCCGCCGGTCAGCGCGACGGCATCGTATTCCGCCAGCAGCTGATCGACGCGTGACGTCGACGCCGACCTCGGCGTTGGTGCGGAACTCAACACCTTCGGCCGCCATCTGCGCCATGCGCCGGTCGATCAGGTGCTTTTCCATTTTGAAGTCGGGGATGCCGTAGCGCAGCAGGCCGCCGATCCGGTCGTTCTTCTCGAACAAGCGTCACCGCGTGGCCGGCACGGGCCAGTTGCTGCGCGCAGGCGAGGCCGGCGGGGCCGGATCCAACGACCGCGACCGCTTGCCGGTCTTGTGCGCGGCGGCTCGGGCATGATCCAGCCTTCCTCCCAGCCGCGATCGACGATGGCGCACTCGATGGTTTTGATGGTGACCGGGTTGTCGTCGATGTTCAAGCGTGCACGACGCCTCGCACGGCGCCGGGCAGATGCGGCCGGTGAACTCCGGGAAATTGTTGGTGGAGTGCAGGTTGATCAGCGCCTGCGCGCAATTGGTCGCGATAGACGAGATTGTTCCAGTCCGGGATCATGTTGTTGACCGGACAGCCGTTGTGGCAAAACGGAATGCCGCAATCCATGCAGCGGGCCGCCTGGCCGTTCAGCTCCTCGGCGGCAGAGGTTTGGTGAATTCCTTGAAGATCTTCAGCCGCGTTCGGGGCTTTTTCATAGCTCGGTCGTGACGTTCGATTTCAGGAAATCCGGTCGCCTTACCCATAACCGTCTCCAGATATTCGCGCCGACGATCGCCGCGCGGCTACGGCTATTCCGTCGTCGTCATAGGCCCGGCCCCCGGTCCACCCATCTCAGCACCTGCGGAGACGCGTGGCCCCGGGCATGCCGGCCGACGACGCAGACCGAGTCATGGACAGGCCACGTCTACTCCGCCGCAACGGCGTCGCCGCGGCTTGCTCCGCCTTCAGTTCCAGCAGCGCGGCTGATAGTCGCGCGGCATGACCTTGACGAACCGCGACAAGGCCGCGTCCCAGTCATCCAGCAAGGCCCGCGCTCGGTCGCTGCCGGTGAACAGCAGATGCCGCTCGACCAGGATGCGCAGCCGTTCCGCGTCGAACCGCAGCGGATCGCCCATGCCGTTGTCCTCGACGCTGACCGAGCGCTGCCGCGGCCGGCCGGGCGCATCCGCCAGGCCCAGTTCGGCGACGCCGACTTTCTCCATATCGACGCCGGCGGTGTTGCAGAGTGTTTCGAACTGTCCCTTCGGGTCGTAGACATAGGCGATGCCGCCCGACATGCCGGCGGCGAAGTTGCGGCCGGTCTCGCCAAGCACCAGGACCACGCCGCCGGTCATGTATTCGCAGCCGTGGTCGCCGCAGCCTTCCACCACCGCGACGGCGCCGGAGTTGCGCACGGCGAAGCGCTCGCCGGCGACACCCTGGAAATAGGCCTCGCCGGCGATCGCGCCATACAGCACCGTGTTGCCAACGATGATGTTCTCCGCCGGGTCGCGCTTGGACGTGGGCCGGCTGGCGAACGACGACGCGGCCGCCGGACAGGCCTTTGCCGACATAGTCGTTGCCATCGCCGGTCAAGGTACAGCGACACGCCGCGCGACAGGAACGCGCCGAAGCTCTGGCCCGCGTTGCCGGTCAGATGTGACGGCGATCGTGTCTTCCGGCAGGCCGGCATGGCCGTAACGTGCGCGCCACCTCGCCCGACAGCATGGCGCCGACGGTGCGGTTGACGTTGCGGATGGCATGCTCCATCCGCACCGGTTCGCCGCGTCCAGAGCGGCGCGGCGGCCACGATCAGCACCTGATCCAGCGCCTTGTCGAGGTGATGGTTCTGCGTTTCGCAATTGTGGATCGCCAATCCCGGCTTCGGTTCCGGCTGATACAGGATCCGGCTGAGATCGACGCCTTTCGCCTTCCAGTGCTCGATCGCCTTGCGTGTGTCGAGTTTGCCGACCTGGCCGACCATCTCATTGAAGGTCCGAAATCCGAGTTGCGCCATGATTTCGCGCACTTCCTCCGCGATGAAGAAGAAGAAATTGATGACGTGCTCGGGCGTGCCGGTGAAGCGCTTGCGCAGGACCGGATCCTGCGTCGCCACGCCGACCGGGCAGGTGTTCAGGTGGCACTTCCGCATCATGACGCAGCCCGCCGCGATCAACGGCGCGGTGGCGAAGCCGAACTCGTCGGCCCCCAGCAGAGCGCCGATCACGACGTCGCGGCCGGTGCGCAGACCGCCGTCGACCTGCACCGCGATGCGGCTGCGCAGCCCGTTCAGCACCAGGGTCTGCTGGGTTTCGGCGAGGCCGATTTCCCACGGCGAGCCGGCATGGGTCAGCGAGGTCAACGGGCTGGCGCCGGTGCCGCCCTCGTAGCCGGCGATCGTGACGTGGTCGGCGCGCGCCTTCGACACGCCGGCGGCGACGGTGCCGACGCCGACCTCGGACACCAGTTTCACCGATATGCGCGCCTTGCGGGTTGGCGTTCTTCAGATCGTGGATGAGCTGCGCCAGATCCTCGATCGAGTAGATGTCGTGATGCGGCGGCGGCGAGATCAAGCCGACGCCGGGCGTGGAATGGCGGACGCGGGCGATGTTCTTGTCCACCTTATGGCCGGGAAGCTGTCCGCCCTCTCCGGGCTTGGCGCCCTGCGCCATCTTGATCTGCATGTCGTCGGCATTGACCAGATATTCGGTCGTCACACCAAACCGGCCGGACGCGACCTGCTTGATCGCGGAGCGATCGAATCGCCGTTCGGCAAGCGGCTTGTAGCGATCGGATTCCTCGCCGCCCTCGCCGGTGTTGGATTTGCCGCCGATGCGGTTCATCGCGATCGCCAGCGTGGTGTGCGCTTCGCGAGAGATCGAGCCGAAGCTCATGGCGCCGGTGGCGAAACGTTTGACGATCTCCTTCGCCGGCTCGACCTCTTCCAGCGGAACGGGCGTCGGCACGAAATTGAAATCCATCAGGCCGCGGATGGTCAGCAGGCGCTCGCTCTGATCGTTGATCGTGCGGGTGAAGGCGTGGAACTCAGCCGGCAGATTGCCGCGAACCGCGTGCTGCAGCCTGGAGATGGATTCCGGCGTCCAGGCATGGGCTTCGCCGCGCAGGCGGAAGGCATAGTCGCCGCCGACATCCAGCATCTCCCGGTAGATCGGGTTGTTGCCATAGGCCGCCCTGTGGCGCGCGACCGCCTCCTCGGCGATTTCGTCGAAACCGACACCCTCGATCGTCGTCGCGGTGCCGGTGAAGCATTTCTCCACGAAGGCCGGGGTCAGCCCGACCGCATCGAAAATCTGCGCGCCGCAATAGGACTGGTAGGTGGAGATGCCCATCTTGGACATCACCTTCATGATCCCTTTGCCGACAGCCTTGAGGTAGTTCTTCTTAACGTCGGCAGCGGATTTCTTCATCCTCGACTGGACGCGGATCTGCTCCAGCGTTTCGAACGCCAGGTAGGGATTGATCGCCTCGGCGCCATAACCGGCGAGAACGCAGAAATGATGCACCTCGCGCGCTTCGCCGGTTTCCACGACAATCCCGGTGCTCATGCGCAGGCCTTGGCGGATCAGATGGTTGTGCACGGCGGCGGTGGCGAGCAGCGACGGGATCGGGATGCGGTTCTCGCCCACTTCGCGGTCCGACAGAATCAGGATGGTGTAGTCGGCCAGCACCGCTTCGGTCGCCTCCTGGCAGATCCGGAAGATGGCCTTTTCCATCCCGTCGGCGCCTTCGCTGGCGGGCCAGGTGATGTCGATCGTCTGGGTGCGGAAGGCGCCGCCGGCGATGTTGTCGATGTCGCGGATCTTCTCCAGGTCGGTGTTGGTCAGGATCGGCTGCGCCACTTCCAGCCGCAGGTAGTTGCCGGCGTGGTGGCCCAGCAGGTTGGGCCGCGGACCGATGATCGAGACCAGCGACATCACCAGTTCCTCCCGGATCGGGATCGATCGGCGGGTTGGTGACCTGAGCGAAATTCTGCTTGAAGTAGTTGAACAGCAGCTTCGGCTTGTCGGACAGCACTGCCAGCGGCGTGTCGGTACCCATCGAGCCGACCGGGTCGTCGCCGTTTGCCGCCATCGGCTCCAGGAAGAACTGGATGTCCTCCTGGGTGTAGCCGAAGGCCTGCTGGGTGATGCAGCACCGCATCGGGGTCGTTCGGCCGCGGCAGGACCGCGATTCATCGCTTTCCGGCAGTTCTTCCAGCTTGTACTGGGTCTGCTTCAGCCATTCGGCATAGGGATGCTCGCGCGCCAGCTTCTGCTTGATTTCGTCATCGTCGATGATGCGGCCTTCTTCCAGGTCGATCAGCAGCATCTTGCCAGGCTGCAGGCGCCATTTGCGGACGATTTTTTCCTCCGGCACCGGCAGCACGCCGGCTTCGGAAGCCATGATGACGTAGTCGTCGTCGGTGATGACATAGCGCGCCGGCCGCAGACCGTTGCGGTCGAGCGTGGCGCCGATCTGGCGGCCATCGGTGAAGGCGATAGCCGCCGGGCCATCCCACGGCTCCATCAGCGCGGCGTAGTATTCGTAGAACGCCTTGCGCTCCGGATCCATCAGCGGGTCGTGCGCCCATGCTTCCGGGATCAGCATCATCATCGCATGCGACAGCGAGTATCCGCCGGCGACCAGGATTTCCAGCGCGTTGTCGATGCAGGCGGTGTCGGACTGGCCGTGCGGGATGATCGGCCACATCTTGTTCAGGTCTGGGCCGATCAGGTCGGATTCCATCGACCGGCGGCGGGCATACATCCAGTTGACGTTGCCGCGGACGGTATTGATCTCGCCATTATGCGCCAGGAAGCGATACGGGTGCGCCAGCTTCCAGGACGGGAACGTGTTGGTGGAGAAGCGCTGATGCACCAGCGCCAGCGCCGATGTGGTCAGCGTGATTACGCAGATCGTGATAGAAACTTCCGACCTGGGTCGCCAGCAACAGCCCCTTATACACCACCGTCCTGGTCGAGAACGACGGCATATAGGGTTCCGTCACGCCGGGAATATTCTTCTTTTCCGCCAGGGTACGGAGGTTGTTCAGAATTTGCTTGCGGATCGCCAGGATCTTGCGCTCGAACGCGTTCTGGTCGCGGATCGACATGTTGGAGCCGACGATCGCCTGGCGGATGACCGGCATGGTTTCGATGACGGTCTTGCCAAGACCGGTCAGGTCGGTCGGCACGTCGCGCCAGCCGACCATGGACTGGCCTTCCTTGGCCACGACCTGCTCGAAATGCTGGATGACGTATTCCCGCGCGCCTGCGTCGCGCGGCAGGAAGCACATGGCGACGGCGTAGCGGCCGACAGCTGGCAGGGACTTGCCATGCACGCGCGCCCAGTCGTTCAGCAGGGCGTCGGGCATCTGGATCAGGCAGCCGGCGCCGTCGCCGACCAGCGGATCAGCGCCCGACCGCGCCGCGATGATCCAGATTCTCCAGGATTTTCAGGCCCTGCGCGATAATGTCATGAGATTTTCGGCCTTTGATGTTCACGACGAAGCCGACGCCGCACGCATCATGCTCGTTCCGCGGATCATAAAGACCTTGTCTCATAACCTCTTGCATTGCCACAACTTTCCTTGGCGTAACAAATCTGCCCTCAGGGATGCACGCTTTTACGGGCAAGAGAGCCTTTTGCCCGTTGAATAGGCAAATCGCAATGGCCCTGCCGCACCGCAGCGTAAGCAAATGCTTCGTCGCGGGCAAGCGGGGGAAAGGGCGCTTTTTTGGTTTGGGTGACCGACCTTGCGGCGTTCGCCTTTGTTCGAGAATCGGTTGTTGCAAATCCGCGTTTCAACCCGGCGGTCGCACAGCCGTCCAGTTTAACCCCGAGCCGTCACGTCCTCTGGTCATCGTCCCGATGAGCAGTTCAACCGCGATCCCGACGGTCCTGGTTAAGGGGAAAGCCACGTGCAGTTTACCATCCTTCTCCTTCACGAACGCCAACGCAGTCGACTTACGGATTGGTGGCTGGCCATGACGCTTCTGCCCCTCGGGCAGCCGAGCGGCAATGATCCTGCCACAACTGCGGTATATGCTGTCTCCAACTGCGTGACGTGACCAGAGCTTGCCTTTCCCCCGCCGCGGGAGCGTGCGATGGTGAACGCACTCTTAATCGCAACGGGAGGATGGAACCGATGATTACCCTGTATGGGATGGGCAGTCCCAACGTCGTCAAGATCTTCATCGCGCTGGAGGAGCTGGCGTTGCCCTATACGGTGGAGCCGGTGGATGTATTCTCGGGCAAGCAGTTCGACGAGGCGTTCCTGAAGCTCAACCCGAACGCCAAGGCACCGGTGATCGTCGATTCTGACGGCCCTGGGGCCAGGCCCTACACGTGCTTCGAGTCAGGGGCGATCCTGCTGTATCTGGCAGAGAAGACCGGAAAGCTGATGCCGAAGGACACAGCAGCGAAATTCGACACGATCCAATGGCTGATGACTCAAATGTCAACGGTTGGGCCGATGTTCGGTCAGTACGTCCATTTCATCCGTTTCGCCCCGGCCGGCAACGACTACTCCAAGAGTCGGTATCTGACCCAGGCGATGCGCGTGTCGGAGGTCATTGATAAGCGGCTTTCGACCGTGCCTTATCTGGCGGGCTCCGAATACTCGGTTGCGGACGTCGCCACCTTCCCCTGGATGCGCGGTATCCCGATGTTCTTGGGGGCGGAGGCAATGGCAAAATTGCCGAATGTCGCGCGATGGGTCCAGGGGATCGAGGAGCGGCCGGCCGTGAAGAAGGCTCTGGCGGCGGTTGATGCCGTTCGGGCGCGCACGACGCCATTCGACAAGGCCGAGGCGGTGACGTTGGATAAGGTGTTCGGCCGGGGACAGTTCGCCGCCGCCTGACGGACACGACCCGGACGCAAATCATTGCGTCCGGGCGGGTTGGCGCCGGTTGGGATATTACTCAAACGGCACATGCCCTTTATTCGGGCGAACAGATGCTGGGTCGCCCAGTTGGCTGGCCCGGGGCAATGGCGGATCTGAAGGGATATTGCGCCGGATAACCTGGGCGTTCCGTTGGACGTGCGCCCTTCGACCATCGGCCCCTCTCGCCCGTCCAGGCCACCTGTCGCACGTGCGAGAGGTGGCAGGTGGCCCGGTTCCGTGACGCCGCGGCGGAGGCTAATAGTGGTAGTAGCCGCCGTGGCCGCCAAACAGCAGGAACAGCACGACAATCACGACGACCAAGGTAAGGCCACCGCCATAGTGCGCGCCGCCATAATATCCGGACCGGTAGCCATAATAACCCCCGCCGCCGAACAGCAGGAACAGAATGACGATCAGTAGTATCAGGCCCATGGCGTCTGCCTTTCTCTTCTTACCCTCAGTATGTTGGTAGGAAGCGCGGTCGCGGCTTGTCGGTTTTGTGGCAATCTGGCGGCAGATGCATTGCAGCGGTAAACATCCTGGCATGTCCGTTCCCGCTGCTCGCCCAGTCTGGCATCCCGAAAGCTTTGCCGGCCGCCTGCCGTTCCTCCGTTGCAGAGGGGATTTGGCCCGCGTGATCCGGGCTTTCTTTCAGGACCGCGGCTATCTTGAGGTCGAAACACCTTATGCGGTGCCCGCCCCAGGGGAGGAGGTGCATCTGCGCGCGTTCGCGACCGAGCGCAGCCATCCCGACGGAACAATCGAGCGGATGTGGCTGCATACGAGCCCGGAGTTCGCGATGAAGCGGCTTCTGGTCGCCGGAGCGGGCCCGATTTTCCAGTTCGCCAGGGTATGGCGCAACGGCGAGGGAAGCGCGCTGCATGCGGCCGAGTTCACGATGCTGGAGTGGTACCGACCTGGCGCCGGCATGGAAGCGCTGATTGACGAGGTTTTCGAATCTGTTGCGTTCGGTTCTGCCGACGGTGGTCCGCTGCCGCGGGGTAACATCGGATCTGTCGAAGTTCGAGCGTCTGACGGTCGCTGATGCGTTTGCGCGGTATGTGGGGGTCGATCTGCTGGCGATCGGAGAAGATGCCGGACGGGTTGGCCGCCGCCGCCGGTGTGCGGCTGCGTGAGGGCGAGACCTGGGAAGATCTCTTCTTTCGGCTGTTGCTGGAGCGGGTGGAACCTAGGATCGGGCGGGAGCACCCCACCTTCCTGACGCACTGGCCGGCAGCACAGGCAGCATTGGCTCGGCGAGACCCCGCCGATCCGCGCGTGGCAGAGCGGTTCGAGCTCTTTGTTTGCGGTATCGAACTGGCCAACGCGTTCGTTGAACTGACCGATCCGGTGGAGCAGCGTGCCCGGTTCATGGCCGAACGTGCGCGCCGGCACGCGATGTTTGGTGCTGATTGGCCGCTGGATGAGGATTTTCTCTCGGCGCTGGCGTTCGGGATGCCAGCGAGTGCGGGGATCGCGTTGGGATTCGACCGATTGGCAATGATCGCGTCGGGCGCCGATCGGATCGGCCAAGTGTTGTGGCTGCCGCCCGACGACCTGATATGATTGTTGACGTGAGGTCAGGAGCCCCTGGATGCACCCTCGCTGGGCTGTTCTCGTGGCTTGGTTGTTGGCTTGCTGCACTGGCGGGCTGGCTGAGCGTCAGGCCGAATTGACGCAGTGGATCGGGCAGCCTGAGGCGCAACTGGTGGCTGCTATGGGCGCGCCGGATCGAACCTCGGCAAGCGGCGCCCAGAAATTCCTGACCTATGAGGATCTGCGAACCAAGCGGCAGCCGAGCGGAGATTTCTATTTTGGCCCCGGGCCGGCCGCGCCCACCGGTTTCTGGGATGGGACGACGGCCTTGGCCTGCGACACCACATTCACCCTGACTGGCGGTGTGGTGAAGGGATTCAGCTGTACGGGGAAACGGATGCGGTTGATCTCTTGTCGATCATGCTATCCCAAATCCGAGACCTGACATAGGCGATCTTTACGAAGACGACTTACGGCTCTGGAGCCAAAGCCAGGCGACGCCGCTACGCCGCGTGGCCGCGGGTGAACGCGTCAACGAACGAGACCTGGACTGGGCGAAGAGATCTAGGCCGTCGGACGGGTGAATTGCGCGCCTTTGAGTTGCTTTCGACCCAGGCCGCCTTCCAGCGGCTGAAATAGTGATGCTGGCCGGACTCGGGCGAGGTCCCGCACCGAGGAAGTCCGCTTCCGGCAAGAGGCGGCGATGCCTTTTCGCCGTCGATGCGGCGGCGGGTTGATTTGCAGCGGATCAACCGACGGGCCGTTCAGTGTCTGCCCCCGACGATCGACGGACAGCCGCCGAGGCCCGTGCCGAACCTTCGTCGTGTGACGCTGGATGAGTGGCCCGACGTCGATTGATGACGATACCGGTCGGCGCTTGTACCGACGGGGTGTCATAGCCACTCTGCGCCCGCCGCTCGTTGACGCGGAGCGCATATCCGTCAACCCAACTACCTCACCGTGGCGACCCGCAACGCATTGGTCGTACCAGCATGAGCGAACGGGACGCCGGCTGTAACCACGATCTCGGCCCCATGTTCGGCAAAGCCCTCGGTCAGCGCCACTCGCGCGGCACGATTTACCGCCTCGGTCATCGAATGCACGTCAGGTGTCACCACCGCGTGCACGCCCCAGACGACGGCCATGAGTTTTGCGGTCTTCGAATTTGGCGTCAGACCGATGACGGGCGCCCCGGGCCGTTCGCGGGCGACGCGGAGCGCGGTGCTGCCCGAGGCAGTGAACGCGACGATCGCCTTCGCCCCAATGGTGTGGCTCACCTGAGTGGCTGCGGCAGCGATCGCGTCCGCGGCGTTCTTCTCGGGCGCCACACGCGACGCATCAATCATCTCGCGCCAGCCGGCATCCAGTTCGACGCGGGCGACAATGCGGTCCATCATGTTGACGGCCTCGTAGGGGTACTGGCCGGCGGCGGTTTCCCCCGACAGCATCACTGCATCGGCGCCGTCGAACACCGCGGTCGCGACGTCGGAGGCCTCGGCGCGGGTCGGGGCAGGGGCGCTGATCATGCTTTCGAGCATCTGTGTGGCGACGACCACCGGCTTGCCCAAAGCTCGGGACAGCCTGACGATGCGCTTCTGCGCAAGTGGCACTTCCTCGGGGGGAAGTTCGACGCCCAGGTCACCGCGCGCCACCATCACGGCGTCGGTGAGCGCAAGAATTTCGTGCAGGTTGTCCAGCGCCTGCGGCTTTTCCAGCTTCACCATCACCCAGGCGCGTCCATCGATCAGACGCTTGGCCTCGACGACGTCCTCGGGGCGCTGAACGAACGACAGGCCGATATAGCTGGCGCCGTGAGTAACCGCGAATTCGAGGTCGTCCCGGTCCTTCGCCGTCAACGCGGGGATCGGCAGCACCACGTCGGGGACGTTGACACCCTTGTGGTCAGAAAGCGGCCCACCGACAACAACCTCGGTCTCCAACGCGTCGCCACGCTTGTGAACCACCCGGAGCCGGAGTTTGCCGTCGTCCAGCAGCAAGGAACACCCGATGGAAGCGACGCCGATGATCTCAGGGTGCGGAAGGTTGACCCGTAGGGAGTCACCCGGCGTGGCGTTCAGGTCAAGGCGAAATTTCTGACCGGTTTGCAGATGGACACGGCCGCCGCCGAAGCGGCCGACGCGGAGTTTCGGCCCTTGTACATCGGCCAGGATGCCGATCGGGCGGTCGAATTTTTCCTCGAGTTCGCGGATCATGGCGAAGCGGGCGGCGTGGTCCTCATGCGTGCCATGTGAAAAATTCAGCCGAAACACGTCGGCGCCCGCCTGAAACAGGCGGGTCATGGTCTCCATGGTGGAGCTGGCTGGGCCGAGTGTGGCGATGATCTTGGTGCGGCGGCGACGGCGCATCTTGGGTCGGAGTGCCATACGCGTTCCTTTGCGTTGTTCGACATCGTTCATGCGCACGGATCTGCGATCTTGTGCAACCATGGTTGAGGGTCTTTGAGTGTGCTTTATGCGCTCTTACCCGGGCGCGACATAGTTTGCGGCTGAGGTCAAGATCTGTAGTTCTGATCTGCGTCCTGAGTGATCTGCACTCTGGCGCGGCCACATTCGAGTGGTCCGCCCTCAATCTAAGCTATTTGGGCTTCGAGGCCGGCGCGATCGTGGTTCAGGCCACAAGGATGGCTCGAATATCATTGACGTTGGTGAGCGTAGGGCCGGTAATGATCAAGTCTCCGATCGCCCCAAAGAGGCCATGGCTGTCATGCGCTGCCAGAGCCGCCCGCGCATCAAGGCCCACCTCGCGGGCTCGGCGTAATGTGTCCGGAGCGAGGAGCGCGCCCGCGACGTCGTCCATGCCGTCAACGCCGTCGGTGTCACCCGCGGCGGCCCAAATGCCGGGTGCGCCGTCCAAGGCTATGGCGAGTCCGAGCAGGAAGGTGGTGTTACGACCGCCCTTGCCAATAGATTTGCTGGACATTGTCACGGTGGTTTCGCCGCCGGACAGCAACAGGGCAGGGGGGTGCAGCGGCTGGCCGTGGGCGCGGACGGAGCGGGCGATGCCTGACAGGACGATCCCCATTTGAGCCGCCTCGCCTTCCAGGGCGTCGCCGAGAATCATTGGGGACAGGCCGAGGCAACGGGCTTTGGCAGCCATGGCGTCTAGTGCCATCATTGGGGTGGCGATCATGCGGAACTCTTGGTTCGTGAGGCTGCCGGGTTTCGGGGTTTCATCGGCACCCTGTTCCAGGTGGGCGGCGACGGCTGGTGGCGGGGTGATGCCGTAGCGGGAGATCAGGGCTCGAACATCCGCGAAAGTTGTCGCGTCGGGGACAGTGGGGCCAGAGCCGATCACGGCTGGGTCGTCGCCGGGCACGTCGCTGATCGCCAGGGTCACTACATGGGCCGGCGCGGCGGCGGCGGCGAGGCGGCCGCCTTTGATCGCCGACAGATGCTTCCGGACCGCGTTCATTTCCGTGATGTTGGCACCAGAAGCGAGCAGGGCGCGGTTGACCGCCTGCTTGTCGGCCAGCGACAGGCCAATGGCCGGGGCCGCGAGCAAAGAGGAAGCGCCGCCGGACATCAAGGCGATCACTAGGTCATCCTCGGTCAGGTTTTGCACCCGCTCAAGCAGTCTTTTCGCGCCGCGTTCGCTGTTTTCGTCCGGAACCGGGTGGGAGGCCTCGATGACCTCTATCCGGCGGGTCGGGACCGCGTGGCCGTAGCGGGTGACAACGGTGCCCTCCACCGGGACATCGGGCCACGCCTCCTCCAGCACGGCAGCCATGACAGCGGCGGATTTGCCCCCTCCGACCACGATGCAGCGCCCATGGGTCGGCTTGGGTGGCAGATGGCGGGCAAGCACCCTCCTCGGGTCGGCGGCAGCGACGGCGGTGTCGAAGAGGGTGCGCAAGGCCGCGCGGGCAGATCTGTCGTTCCAGGGAGAGGCCTGGGGCATCGATGATTTCCTCGCGTGTCGGGGATGTCTTTTTCTGGCGGAAGAGTATGGCGAAGCCAGCCGAGGCGCGCCATCTTTGGCGGCAACGAAACAGAAGGATAGGGATCCATGTCCGCACCCAAACTCGACCCAGCGAAGCAGACCGAGCTGGAGGCCGCGGCATTCCGCAGGCTTGTCGCGCATCTGCGCGAACGCACCGACGTGCAGAACATCGATCTGATGAATCTGGCCGGATTTTGCCGAAATTGCCTGAGCCGATGGTACCGCGAGGAAGCCGCCGAAAAAGGGATCACGATCACCGATCCGGATGCTCGGGAGATTGTCTACGGGATGCCTTACAAGGAGTGGCAAGCGAAGTATCAGGCCGAGGCCTCGGCAGACCAAAAAGCCGCATTTGCCAAGGCGAACCCTGGGCACTGATCGAGCCCGAAAGACGCGCGGAGTGACATAGGCGGGGCGCGCTTTGGTTCCGCACCGGAGGAACTCCAAGCCAGAATCTCCCAAGCTATCACTTACGCGCGAGATTGTGCACGTCCTGACAAGTAACGGAGAGACCCTAGCTCCTCTCGTCAGCGAACAGGGCCTTCCGAAAAATAAGTCACCGTCAGCGAGAACGCGTCCGCTAGGCGATCAGCAGATGCTCCTAAGCCAACTGGGAGTCGCGAGCGGCGCGCGACTGGACTATCTCGCCTCCAGTATCTCGTCCGGAGTGTGCTGCACATTCGCCGACCGCCGCCATGGCGAGAAGTTTCGACAATATCTCCGCCGAACCGCCGGCGCATGAATGCGCAGATTGCCTGCGGGCAGGTAGCGATCGCAGAACAGTCTCTTGATGGACACTGATCGAAAAGGAGCGATGAGAGATCTTAGCAACCAAATCCCCGGTGTGGAAAACGCGTTGAGAGGGAGCGGAACAATGAAAATAGGCATTGAGCCCATCGCCCTTGCTGAACTTCAGCAAATAAATTTGAAATCAGATCGTTCCGAAATCCAAGAATTGTGTCTCTTCTGCGCGCTCGGCTGTCCACATATCGAAAGGTATGTCCAATCAGTTCTATGAACGCGTGGCTCTGCTGCTCGTCACGATAGTGATCGGCTGGTTTATCGATCTGGGACAGTGAAACCGAGCCGAACGATCGCGTGGGGGCATCAACGAAATTCGCGCCACCCTTGGTGGCCAACGGCAAAGTCTATCAGGCGACCTACGATAACCAGGTTATCGCCTATGGACGCGGCCCGGCATCCGCAACGCCGACCCGGGATATCCGTCGAACAGTCGTCTTCATCTATGCTCAGACGCAGCCCGGACAGGATCTGTTCGTCCGCGGTGGTGCAAAAGGTAGCACCGCGATCCGCATCCGTCACCGGATGGGCGCAGACGAACCAACACCGATGGGGTGACGCCTATTTGGACTGGGGCGACGGTGAGCCCGGGCAGGCCAGGCCATCACCCGATATTGGCGGAGGTTCACCCGCGGACCGGACGACCAGCCTGGCGGAAGGCAAAGGCCAACCACATACCTGGATGGCTGGCGTCGGCATCGCCGACGAGAACACGTTCGGGATAAATTACTGGATGCTGGACGTCGACATGGATTGCGAGCAGGCATTCGATGACAGGCAAGGCCATCAATGGTTCGAGCTAAAAGCCTTCACGGTGACGAGCCTGATCACGGCGATCGCACCCAGCCCCGGCTGGGATTCGCTCAGACCAGCACTCCGGTACCGCCGTATCAGTCCCGGAATCATATGGGCATATGCGGGATGGTCAATGTGTTCGTGGCCAACTTTCCCAATCGCCCTCCTGACCAGGATGCGAATGCGGCACTCTTTCCAAGCCGAGCTACGTTGTACCTCTCACCGTGGGACGATCGCTCCGCTACGCCCGCGGTCATAAGCCAGACGCCCTGTGTGGCGCCGGACGTGGAAACACGCGGTGTCGGAAACATCGCGCAGACTTGTCAAACGGTTGATGGCGGTAATTTTTCCGCTCCGTGCTGGACCTCAATTCAACCCCGGCCGCCGGCAACTTTGTGCAAATGTGCCGCAAGTCGACCGGCCAGTGCTGTACGCCTAGGCTTAGGCTAGGGAACGACGGCAGCTGTCAATAAGGCGCAAGGCTCTGAGTTAGGCTCGGGGCGGAAAGCCGCCCTCAATGTGTTCGCATCCACCTAGGAGCGACGCCCGCTATTTTCGATCCTTCACTCCTCCCTCGGGGACAGCTCTGGCGGAGGGGGTTGGGCCACTTGATCCTGAGGGGGATGTAATTTCCATTGACCCCGAAGCTCCCCAAAGCTATCCCGCCCGCCCTGCCTGCACGGAGATCGAGACCATGGCGAAACCCGTTAACGAAGATGACTCGATGACCGTCGCGATCGAGCGCCGCGAGGGAGAGCGCAAGACGCTGGGCCGCGACACCAAACGCATCGACACCCAACCCGGGCTGGCCGGGCTGTAAGCGCACCAACAAGCCGTAATAATCAACGACTTACGATGAATACGCCAGCCTCAACGGCGTGTTACCCACCTCTTCGGCCACCTTTGGTGCGGCCTAGGAGCGCCTGAGGAGAGACCGAACATGAGCGACGTTGCAGAAAAAGCGCGTGAGAGTCGCGCTCGGCAAGCCAAGACCGACACGCCTGAGACGGGTGGCATCGCTGCCGATCGCTTACGAAGCCTGATCGAACGAATCGAGCGCTTGGAGGAGGAGCGCAAGGCTCTTGGGAATGATATCAAAGACATTTACGCCGAGGCCAAAAGTGCGGGCTTTGATGTAAAGGTGCTTCGCCAACTGATCAGCATCCGTCGCAAAGAGCCAGCGGAGGTCGAGGAGCAGGAGTCCCTATTGGATATCTATCGACGCGCGCTCGGCATGTAGCGCTTTTGCGTGCCTTGTTGCGCGAAGCGGCGGGCATCAAGGGGCTCGGCGGCCGGATCGGATTGCCGCATCGCTCTCCCTCGTCACACTGCTCCAAATACATCAGACCCTGCACTATTTCAGGTAGGCCTCACTCGCATATCGCCGCATCATCCGCTGGCTGTTGAAGTAGCAGCCTATGAGGCCGATGCTTTGCTTCATCATCGCGCGCCACCCATCCGTATTTGAGTAGAAAAGTGGCAGGACCACTTTGTCTAGTTTGTCATAGAGCAGGCCGGCATGGACATGGGCTGAGCTAGCTTCGCCCTCGTTGCCGATCGACCAACCCGTTACGCCTTCAACACAAGCCTCAATCCACCAGCCATCGAGGACGCTCAGGTTCAGCACACCATTCAGCGCCGCCTTCATGCCGCTCGTCCCGGACGCTTCCATAGGCGGCAGCGGTGTGTTCACCCAGACGTCCGCCCCGCTCACCATCGCCTGGGCGATCTTCATGTCGTAGTTGGGCAGAAACGCGCAGGTGATCCGGCCCCGGAGTTCCCGAGTCAGTTGGATCAGACGTCGAATGGCTTCCTTTCCTTCGTGGTCATTCGGGTGCGCCTTGCCTGCCAGCACGACCTGGATTGGGTGCCGGGACGCAATGGAGACCAAGCGGTCAATATCGGAAAACAGTAGTAGCGGGCGCTTGTATCCGGTCATGCGTCTGGCAAATCCGAGGATCGCGATGTCCGGATCCAAAGTCACGCCGGTCCGCAGCCGCACTTGCTCCACCAGCTCGGCCTTCGCCACCACATGGCAATCCCACACGTCCTCGTCCTGGAGTTGCAGCGCTCGAACCAGGATTTCCGGTGCGTGATACCAAGCGGGCAAGTTCGCGGTGAATAGACGGGCGAAGGCGGGATGTGTCCATTGCCCGACATGCACACCGTTGGTGATCGCATAAACCCGATACCCCGGGAACATGTGCCGAGTTGTCTCTGCATGGCGGCGAGCGACCCCGTTGATATAACCGGCCAGATTGAACGCGAGCCGCGTCATGTTTAGCTCATTCGGACCCGCGAGTTGCTTGAGTTCGCCGATCTCCGCCAGATCAGGAGCCAGACTTTGGAACTGATCGTAAGAAAATCTGTCATGCCCGGCGTCGACCGGCGTGTGAGTCGTGAACACGCACCGTTCCCGCACTTTGGCGAGATCATAAAGTGGCTCACCTGGCCGCACATCATGGGACGGAATGCGATACCGGTTGAGCAGGTCGAGGGTAAGGAAAGCAGCGTGGCCCTCATTCAGATGGTATGTTTGGATACGAAAGCCGAGCGCCCGCAGCAGGCGGATGCCGCCCAGGCCGAGGATAAGTTCCTGCTTGAGCCTGTAGTTCTCGCCGCCGCCATACAGATGGTGCGACAGCTTGCGATCTTCGATGTCGTTCTGCTCAAGATCGGAATCGAGCAGAAGGATAGGGATTTCATGCCCGAGAGGGTTTGTGTGGACATAGAGCCAGGGCCGAATCCAAACTGCGCGAGATCCGATTTGCAGCGCCACCATGGCACCGAGCGGCTCGCAGAATTGCACAGGATCCCACCAGTCCGGCTGCTCGATCTGCCGGTCGTCGGACGAGATCTCCTGACGGAAACATCCGGCGCGACTTACCATCGTGACGAAGACGACGGGCAGTTCGAGATCGGCGCACGACCGCACCGTGTCCCCGGCAAGCACGCCGAGGCCGCCGGAGTAGGTATGCATCTCGGGCCGGATCGCGATCTCCATGGAGAAATAGGCGATGTTGGTTCGTTCTAGAAAGCGGTCGAGTTTAATTGGCATTTCGATGTCTTTCCGATATCCCGAATAATTCCTACAATGTCCTTAAGTGTGAACAGACAGTTTTGATATCATGAATGTATCGGTCGTCGGAGCTGCCATTGATCGGTTCGCTATGACAGTAGCCCGTTGCGCGCCCTGTGATCATGATACTTGCTCCTCCCTTTGGATCGCATCGCGAAATCGACATGATCGGCTGGTAGACGCGCAAGCGTAAATCCGGGGCAAATTTATTTCATTGATTTCCATCAAAGAGGATCGGCTGGCGACAGCAGACCCCTGGCGTCCCGGTCATTGTCCGGATCGCGGCGAAATCGGATTCCATTCGCGGTTTGCTCTCAAAGTGACCGAAAGCATCGACAGGTTGATGTATATCAATGCAACCCGTTGACGGACGGTGATCAACGGAGCATCTGATTGATGTAGGTCAATGCAGCACCTGATCGATGCAGGTCAATGCAGCATTCAGTTTTTCGTAGCGCGGATATCCTTGGGCCGAGCTGAAAGTAGCAGCACGAAACGGGCCGGCCGTGGTGGTTGGCCGACATGCAAAGGGGGCGAGAATGAGTTCGGATCTACGAGTTTCTGATGTCGAACAAGAAACGGAATCGGCTCTCGCATACGCCAATCGGGCAAACCCGGGCGTGGCGCGGAACACTGCCTCCACACACAAGGCTCGTGCGGGCAGCCGACACACCGAAAGAGATGTCGAACACACGGCGATGCACGTGCTTGGGGGCAGCGACGACGGGAATGAAATCCCAACGGGTGCGGCCGGAAACGACAGCTTCTCGGACGCTAAGCTGGCCCAATCGGCGCTGTCGGCTATTGAGCGGAATTTGCTCCTTCCAGCGGGTAAAGTCAGGTCGGTCGTCAGAAATGGATGGCTGATCCTGGTGGGCGAGGTCGAAAGGCCTATTCAGAAGCGGACGGCAGAAGAAGCCGTCAGAGGCCTGAACGGCATTCGCGGCGTGAGTAACAACATCCTCATCGAGAGCGAGGCCCTGGCCCAGCGGGTTACACAAAAAATCGATGAGATGTTTGTCCGCAATGCGAGGCTCAGTGCTCATCGCATCTCGATCACAGCGTGCGACCACAAGATCATCCTGTCCGGGTGCGTGCGCTCCGCAGGGGAACGTGAGGAGGCTGAGATGGCTGCGTGGACGGTGCCCGGCGTCGCCCTCGTGGTGAACCGGCTTCGGACACCAACCGCCTAGCGAGGTCGATGCTCGCCTGAAGCATCAGCCCGCCGGTCTCGGTTCCGGCTGGCAAGGCTCGCAAATAAGAACCGTTTGGCACGCGTTATCTACAATCGGAGACTGCTCTCGCATCGCGCGGCCGGATCACCTACCTAGCCACGCATCATTCCTCGTTCAGAAATTGCCGTGCTCTCCGTCGCGTCATCGGCGTCTGGACATGATCGCCCTGATCGCTTAACCGGCTTGGGAACTCCCCGAGATTCTCCATGAGTTCCGCTTCTTCCACCGGCTGCTCTGGGACGATGTCGCCGTGATGGACGGTCATCGGGTTCGGGAGTTGTCCAGCGGTCGGATTGTCGACAATGGCCTGCAATTCGCGGGAACGCTCCAGATATTCGTCCAGCCGTCCCGCAGGACTTCCTTCGTCCTGCCACATCCGCTTGGCACGCCGAGCGATCGCTCTGTCATGCTCCGTTTTGCGCGTTGTCATCACCACCTCCCGGGGTCGAACAATTGTTAGCACCGTGCCGAATTAATCAGATTGATCCACGTCAACGTTTACGGCGTTCTTGATGGTCTCGTCTGGCGTTCTACGGCGGCTCGCGATGCCCTGGCCGGTCGGCTTTTGTCTTCCTACTCGTCGCGGCCACCGGCCGGCACGACCCGGGACTATTGCGACCCAATGGTTAAGGCTCGCTTAACGAGCGAACGCCCGCGAACCTAATTTTTCCATGCACGCCGATAGGCGATAAATTCTGCTGTGCCTGCTTGAACTCCCGGCCCACCCTCGGCGCCTACCGCCATTCGCTCGGCTATAGCTAAGCTAGCGAGATGGTCGCCCTCCAGAACCGGTGCCCAACGTCGTCTCGCGCCATCCATTCGGCAGAGGATCGATCTCGGAGCAATTCATGCAGGGTCGAGCGGATGCGCCACGCCGACCTGTCACGTTTGACCAACCACTGACTGGGCACCAAACCGGAGGCGTTCAGCCTCGGGCTCTCCTCTTGCAATATCGCGATACGCCCAGCGACGCGGTATCCGATCCATCCAGCCTATGGCTGATCCCAGCTACAGCGAGATCCTCAGGAAAGCGGCAAGCTCACCGATGATGCCGCGGCGAAAGGCCAGCACGCAGATCATGAATATCACGCCTTGGGTCACCGTCACCCAGGCGCCGAACTGGGCAAGGTAGTTCTCCATCGAGGTCACCACCACTGCACCCATTGCGGGGCCGAACACGGTGCCCAACCCGCCCAGCAGGGTCGTCAATACGACCTCCCCGGATGTCGAATAGTGCACGTCGGTTAGCGTTGCGATGCCAAAAACCAGGGCTTTGGTGCCGCCGGCCACGCCCGCGATCATGCAGGACAGCACGAAGGCGATCAACTTGTAGTCGTCGGTGCGGTAGCCCAGCGAGGTCGCCCGAGGCTCGTTTTCGCGAATGCCTTTCAGCACCTGCCCAAACGGCGAGTGTATGATGCGGTGGACCAGCAGGAAGCCACCGAGGAACACGAGTGCGACAACCCAGTACATCGTCATGTCGTTAGACAGATCGATAAAGCCGAACAGGTGCCCGCGGGGCACCTGTTGGATGCCGTCCTCACCCCCAGTAAACGGCGCTTCCAGGCAGAAAAAGTAGACCATCTGCGCCAGCGCCAGTGTGATCATGGCGAAATAGATGCCAGACCGGCGGATCGCCAGGTAGCCCAGCACCAGACCCAGCACCGCCCCGGTCAGGCCGCCGAAGATGATGGCGATGGCGGCGTCAACGTGCCACACCTTCATCGTCCAGGCAGCGACGTAGCTGCCCATGCCGAAGAATGCTGCGTGGCCGAACGACAGCAGTCCGACATACCCGAGCATTAGGTTGAACGCGCAAGCGAACAGCGCCGCGGTCAGCACCCGCATCAGAAAGACGGGATAAAGAATGTATGGGCTGACCACGATCAGCACCACCATCACCACGAAGGCGATGGATTGTGCCCGGGAAAATCCAAACATTCAGGCGGCCTTTCCAAAAAGGCCGCGCGGCCTGAGCAGCAACACAATCACCATCACCAGGAAGACAACCGTGGCGGAGGCCTGTGGGTAAAAAACCTTCGTCAGACCCTCGATCACCCCCAGCCCAAAGCCGGTCAGGATCGATCCCATGATGGACCCCATGCCGCCGATCACCACGACCGCGAACACGGTGTTGATGAAGTTGGTCCCCATATTTGGGTTCACCGAGTAGATCGGCGCTGCCAAAACGCCCGCGAAGGCCGCCAGCGCGACGCCGCCGCCGTAGGTGAGCGTTATCAGGCGCGGAACATCGACGCCGAATGCCTGCACCAGCGGAGCGTTCTCCGTCGCTGCCCGCAGCGTCGCGCCGAGCGAGGTTTTCTCGATGATCGCCCAGGTCGAGATGCAGACGACCAGGGCGCAGAGAACCACCCAGCCGCGATAATTGGGCATATACATGAAGCCCAGATTGGTCGCGCCCTGCAGGATGTTCGGGATGCGGTAAGGTAAGCCGGAGCTGCCGTAGAAGTTGCGGAAAAGTCCCTCAATGACCAGCGAGAGGCCAAACGTCAGCAGCAGGCCATAGAGGTGATCCAGTTTGTAGAGCCGGCTGATAATGGTCCTCTCCAGAATGATCCCGAAGATTCCAACCAGCAGGGGCGCCAGGATCAGCGCCGGAAAGTATCCGATGCCGACATAGTTCAGCAGCATCCACGACGCGAACGCCCCCATCATGAACAGCGAGCCGTGGGCGAAGTTGATTATGTTGAGCATGCCGAAAATCACCGCCAGCCCCAGCGAGAGCATGGCGTAGAACGCGCCGTTGATCAGCCCGAGCAGAAGCTGTCCGAACAACAGCGGGCCGGGAATGCCGAAGATCGTAATCATGCTTGTTTCTTCATTTTGTTTTTCCCGGCACGCCGTTTCGCTGCGTTCTTCGTTACGCCTTGAGGAAGGGGCAGTGGCCGTCGGCCAGCGGGCGGTACGCCTCGTCCCCAGGCGTCGCCACTTTCAGCTTGTAATAGTCCCACGGGCCCTTGCTTTCGCTCGGAGACTTCACCTCGAACAGGTAGGATGCGACCATGTTGCGGCCGTCTTCGCGGATCGTACTCTCACCGAAGCAGTCGTCCTCGACCGGCATTGCCTTCATGCGGTTGATGGTTGCGACACCGTCCTTCTTCGCTTCAGCTACTCCCATATCGGCTGCGGTCTTCAGATAATGCAGCGCCGCCGAGTAACAGCCCGCATGGATCATGTTCGGATAGTTGCTCGGGGTCTTCGGCAGCACACGTTTGGTAAAGGCTCTGGTCTTGTCGTTTAGGTCCCAGTAGAAACTTTCGGTCAGGTTGAGCCCGCCCGCGGTATCCAGCCCAAGCGCGTGCACATCGGTAATGAACATCAGCAGCGCGGCGATCTTCATCGAACTGTTCAGGCCGAATTCGTGCGCCTGCTTGATGGAGTTCACCGTATCGCCGCCGGCATTGCACAGCCCGAGGACCTTGGCACCGCTGGACTGCGCCTGCACCAGGAAGGAGGAGAAATCGGTCGTGCCCGGGAAGGGGTAGGGCGCAGATCCAAGCACCTTGCCGCCGGCTGCTTTCACCAGGACGGAGGTGTCGTCCTGCAACTGCTTGCCGAACGCATAGTCGGCGGTGAGGAAATACCAGGAATCGCCGCCGGCCTTCACCATCGCGCCGCCGGTGGACTTAGACAGCATGTAGGTATCGTAGCACCAATGAATGAAATTGGGTGAACACTGCACCCCAGTCAGCGCTGACGACGCGGCGCCGACATTGAGATAGACCTTGTTCTTCTCCCGCGCGACCGATTGCACGGCCAGCGCGACCGAGGATGTCGGAACGTCCAGCAGGACATCGACGCCATCGCGATCGAACCATTGGCGGGTGATCGAGACCGCGAGGTCGGGCTTGTTCTGATGATCGGCGGACATGACCTCGACCTTCATGCCCTTGGCCGAGACGCCGAAATCCTCCAGCGCCTGTTTCGTGCAGATGACTGAGGTAATGCCGCCGGTGTTGGTGTAAGGACCCGACTGGTCGTTCAGAACACCGATCTTGATCGTCGGAGCCTGCGCACGGGCCGGGCGGACCAGCGGAACCGTGGCGGCCGCAGTGGCGGTCATCAGGGCGGAGCGACGTGTTAGCATCTTCAGTGGAACCTTTATCTTTGACCAATGAGCACCCGCGCTTATCCAACGGGTGGAACGCCTTGTCAGCCGGTGTCATGCGATGTGCTTGTCGTAACCAGGGTCGCGTAGGCCGGCGTTCCGGCGTGTGAGATCCATCATCCACTCCTTTCGGACCCGCTGGGTTGGCGCTGCGGTCTTCCTGCCGAACAGATCCTCAGACGCCTAGATACTCGTGCAGCTTATCCATGCTGGACGACAGGAGGTGATTGGGGATCATGTCCACGACCTTGCCGTGCTCCATGACGTAGTGGCGGTCGGCGACGGTGGCGGCGAAGCGGAAGTTCTGCTCAACCAGCAGGACGGTGAAGCCACGATTCTTGATCTCCCGGATCGTCCGGCCGATCTGCTGAACGATGACGGGTGCGAGGCCTTCCGTCGGTTCGTCCAGGAGCAGCATTTTCGAGCCCGTGCGCAAGATGCGGCCGATCGCCAGCATCTGCTGCTCACCGCCGGACAGCTTCGTCCCATGCGCGGTCTTGGCGCGCTCTCGCAAGTTGGGGAACAGCGTATAGATCTCGTCGACCGACAAGCCGCCGGGCTGGACGATCGGCGGCAGCATCAGGTTCTCGGTCACCGACAGGGAGCCGAATATGCCGCGCTCCTCCGGGCAGAAGGCGATGCCGGCCTTGGCGATGTGGTTCGGCATCCGCTCGATCATTTCGCTGCCGCGGAACTTCACGCTGCCCTCGCGTCGCGGAACTATTCCCATGATCGATTTCATGGTGGTGGTCTTGCCGGCGCCGTTGCGCCCCAGCAAGGTAACGACCTCGCCTTCCCGGACCTCGAAATCGACACCGTGCAGGATATGGCTTTCGCCATACCAGGCATTCAGGCCGTTTATCTCAAGCATGGGGGAGCTCAAACATCGGCGGTCCCGAGGTAGGCGGTAATGACTTCGGGATTGTTTGACACCGTCTCATACGTTCCCTCGGCCAACACCTTGCCGCGGGTCAGGACCGTGATCGTGTCGCAGAGGCCTTCGACGACCGACAGATTGTGCTCCACCATGAGGATGGTCCGGCCCTGGCGGATCCGCTTGATCAGGTCCACGATACGGTCAACGTCACCATGCGCCATGCCGGCGGTCGGCTCGTCCAGCAGCATCATCTCAGGTTCGAGGGCGAGGGTGGTAGCAATCTCCAGGGCGCGCTTCAGGCCATAGGACAAGTCGGCAACCACGGTTTCGGTGAACGAGGAGAGTCCGACGTCGAACAGCAACTGATGGGCGCGATCGTCGAAAACCTTCAGGACACTCTCGGAACGCCAAAAATCAAAGCTGGCGCCGCGGGCACGCTGCAAGGCCAGGCGAACGTTCTCCAGCGCGGTCAGATGCGGGAACACGGCTGAGATCTGGAAGCTGCGGATCAGGCCCAGCCTGGCGACCATTGCCGGCTTCATCCCCGTAATGTCACGACCTTTAAACTTGATGTTGCCCCGTGTAGGCGGCAGAAACGAGGTCAGCAGATTGAAGCAGGTTGTCTTGCCGGCGCCGTTGGGGCCGATCAAGGCGTGGATCGAGCCGGTTTCCACGCGTAGGTCGACGGAATCCACGGCCACAAAGCCGCTGAATTCACGCGTCAGGCCTTCTGTCTCCAGGATGGTGTGTATCACCCCCGGATGTCTCCTCGTTTGGAAATGGTTCCAGTGTGCGGGGCGTTTTGCATATACCGTGACGCCGTGCAAGGCCGTGCCGGTCGAAAATGCGTTTACGTCGCGCGCGTTTTCGATTGGCCCCGTCGTAGTTGCAGGACGCGGTGAGTAGCCATCAAGCCGACAGGGCGCTGGTCTCGTCCGCGACAGCGTGTAGTGCTCGGTTAAGGGCAGGACAACCCCGCCCGTGCTGTGATGTCGGATGCTGTGCCGATATCACCACCGGACCTGGGCGCGGGTAGAGGCCTCAGCGCAGAGCGAGCACCACGTACAACGCGGCGGTCCACATAGCCATCGACAAAATCAAGCCGTGGACAAGCCCCCGCATCAGCGCGTGCCCGTCGTCGGCCGCCGTGACATAGCGACCACGTACCTGATCGTGGGAAAGCACCGTCGTAGAGGTTTGCCGCACCGAACCGCTCCTGTTTGTCGAGCGCAAGATAACGGACCGGTGAGTACACGCCAACTTAAATCACGGGATCGCGAGCGAACCGAACCTCCGTGTCAACGAATCCGTGATGTAAGGACAACTAATCGACGAAATCAATGCGGCTGACGAAACGGTCTTGTCCCGTATTGAATGGCAGCGAGTGATTCTTGATTCCAACGCCTTGCAGCTTGCCGATGATCCATCGCCTGATCACGTGACCGTGAGTCGTTGGAGAAGAATTTCTTTGAAAATAAAGTGTTGCAACCTCACAGTTCTGTGAGCAGGATAAATCACATATTCGTGAGCACGATGGCCACTGTGGGCTGTCGCGAAGGAGGTTTGAGTGCAACTGCGCCGCCCGACCGTCAGGACTCCCACCGGCTTGTCCTTCGACATCCCAGACTTATTGATGCTTCGGGGCTGGGCCGATTTCCATAACCTCCGCCTGAGCATCGAACTCGACGTCCACGCAGACGGCGACGAGTACGAGGAATTGCTCGGACTTTATGAAAAGGATCGCGCATTTCGCCGCTGGATGATCTGGCGTTCGTGCGACGGGATTGTTGTGCAGCCTGCAATGGGACGCACAATGCTGTTCGACCGCATGGTGGATGCGTTGGACATGCTGATCCCGCCGGAAGATGGTTAGGCCGTCGACCGGGGCTTCGAACCAATAACCATCGCCCGGATCAGTCTGCCTTGCAGCTACGCTGGGCCGCCGGCCCTGCATGCGTATCCAGATTGAGGGCCGTGTTGATTAATGCCAGATGCGAGAATGCCTGAGGGAAATTACCGAGTTGGCGGTGTCCAACCGGGTCGTATTCCTCAGCCAGCAATCCGACGTCGTTTGCCAAGCCCAACAAACTGTCGAACATCGCTCGAGCCTCTGAATATCGGCCCTGGAGGACGAGGTTGTCGACGTACCAGAAGCTGCAGGCCAGGAAGACGCCTTCGCCGCCTGACAGACCGTCCCGGGTTTCATCGGTATGGTACCGGCGAACCAGGCCGCCGATCATCAGGTCCCGGCCAATCGCTTCGACGGTGCCTACAATCCGCGGATCCTCGGGTGGCAGAAAGCCCACCAGCGGTAAAAGCAACAAGCTGGCATCCAGCGTATCACCACCGAAATACTGCACGAAACTCCCGCGTTCCTGGCTGTAGCCGTCGCGGCAGACGGTTTCATGGATGCGGGTCCGCAGTGCTTTCCAGCGCTCCCGCGGTGCGGCCAGGTCGAAGGCCTCGGCACCGCGGATGGCGCGGTCGAGAGCGACCCACACCATGACCTTGGAGAACGTGAAGTTCTGCGCGCCGCCTCGGACTTCCCAGATGCTCTCGTCGGGCTGTTCCCAGACTTCTTCCAGATGGCCAACCAAGGCGCGTTGCAGCGGCCAACTGGCGGTCGGACGGACCAGACCGAGCGCGGACTCCTGATAGAGGGCATCGACAAGTTCGCCGAATACGTCAAGTTGCAGCTGGGTGCTGGCGGCGTTGCCGACACGCACTGGGCTGGCCCCTTGATAACCCCCAAGCCAGGGCACCTCCCATTCCGGGACCCAGCGCTCGCCACCCAGGCCGTAAAGGGTCTGCAACTGAGCTGGAGTGCCAGCGACACTGCGGCGGAGCCAGCTACCCCAGGCCCGAGCTTCCTCTTGGTAGCCGGCGTGCATCAGGGCCAGCAGCGTGAAAGTCGCATCACGCAGCCAGCAAAAGCGATAATCCCAGTTGCGCTCGCCGCCGGGTTGTTCGGGCAAGGACGTCGTCGGTGCCGCGACGATACCACCAGTAGGACGGTAGCTCAGGGCTTTTAGCGTCAGCAGGGAGCGTTGGACCTCGGCGCGGTAGGTGCCACGATACTTGCAACGGCCCGACCAGTCACTCCATGACGCCTCAGTTTCAGCCAGAGACTCGTCGGCGTTCGGAGGGACGGGCGCTCGGAGGTGAGATGGTGCGTGGGTCAGCACGAAGCGGGTGCGATGACCAGCCTCGGCGGTGAACGACGCCACCGTTGTCATGCCCCTGCCATGCAGGGTGATGTCGCTTCTGAGCACGACCTGATCGGGGCCGGCCACCGCCAGTATTCCACTGCCGTGGTTCAGCCGTGTCACCCACGGAACCGCCGATCCGTATTCGAACCGAAGGGACAGGTCCAATCGCATCTCCACCGACCCTGAGCGCCCTTCGACGATGCGGACGAGGGAATCCTTCTCGACCGCCATGAAGTCGATCAGCGCAACCGACCCCGAGGGGGTTTCGAACAGGGTTTCCAGGATCATCGTTCCTGGCCGGTAGTTCCGACTTACTCGGGTGGGCACCACGCTCGGAGCGATTTGCCAGCGCCCGTTTTCGGGGGACCCAAGGAGGGCGGCGAAACAGGCAGCGCTGTCGAAACGCGGCCAACACAGCCAATCGACCGAACCCCCATTACTGATCAGTGCCGCGGTGTGGCAGTCGCCGATTAGCGCATAGTCCTCAATTGCGGCGGCTTCACGCGATTCGGTCGGATTTCGATCTTGTTTTGTAATAGAACCGTCTGGTTCGGTCGCCGCGGGGTGGTGCGGGGAAGGATGAGGCCTGTGACGGCCCGAGGCCATCAGTTTGCTTTGCCCCACACCCGCTGGCCGCCGTTACCCAGGCAATAGCACCCGTCGCCCGCAGGGACTGGACGATCCATCGGGCAAACATACGCGCCGGCGTAGCACATCTGTCCGGCACCCCCGGGGGATTGTGAGTATGCCTGCGGCGGGGCATAGACGACTGGAGGCGGCGGCGGATAATACGCCGGCGGCGGCGGATAATAATATGGCCCCGGGTAGTAGCCCGGGCCGTAAAACCCCGGCCCATAGAACGGGATCCCAATCCCGACGAAAACGCGGGCGCTGGCGGGACCGGCCACCAAACCGACGAATGCCGCGCATACTGCGATCGCGACCGTGCCTCGGTGCAAGGATTGCCTGGATACCATCATGTTCCGACTCTGCCGGTGGACAGTAACCGCATTATGTCTGGTTCCAGCAAAATTGGATACCGCAAATACGCATCAGGAGGCGGCTGATTTCGCGATTTCGCCAGATCTGCCGCGGCGAAGCAAGCGGCCGAGGAACACCGCCAGTCTTGCAAGCGTCGGGGTGGTGGTGGGGCGGAGCAGCCGCGGATCATAGCCGGCGAAGCGTCGATCGTTCTCGGTCAGGCAGATCGCCATCAGGTCGAGCGGATTGAGTTCGATGTCACTGACCGCTCGGCTGCCGTTGAGGGTGAAATTGTTGTCGGGCTCGCCGCCGCCCATGTTGCGGGCGATGCCGATCCGCTCCCAGGCAAGGAAAATCCACGCCCGGACGACGCGCAATTCAAAGCGAAGCCGGCGCCAGGGGCTCAGGCGCTTGCGATGCCAGGCCAGCCAGTTGGCGAAGAGCAGGATGTGGCGTGCCTCCTCCTGGATCACCGGCTCGAACGTCTCAACCAGGGCTGGCGGGAAGAAGCCGGAGCGGCGGGCAACCTCAAACAGGCCAAAGGCGAAGAAGCTGTCGATGCACTCGGAGTAGCCGGTCACGAGGTAGCCCCATTCCGGGTCGCTGGGCAATTGGTCAGGCGATTCGGGAGCTAGAGGGATGCCGTAACTGGTGACGAGATTGGCGAGAACTTCGCGGTGGCGGCTTTCCTCCCAACCATTCTGGCCAATCGCCTCGCGCCAGGCGGGGTCGGGGGCGGTCTCACCGTACGCCCGCATGCGAGCGCTGGCCTTGTTCTCGGTTGCGACCGCAATGTCCCAGATCGGCAGGCTGGTCAGGCGATGCAGCGTCTCCGCATCAAGCTTCGGCCATTCGATGACAGACGGCTTATACGGATTGAAAGTGTCGCGGAACATACGGCAGGCGGCGTCGCGATGGCCATCCGAGCCGATCGGCAGGCGTCCCGGGCTGGGATGGTGCCACTCGCGAGCGTGCCGGTCGGCGGTATCGATCTCAGCCTGGGTGGGCATGAACTGGGAATGGGTGATGGGCGCCCGGCGGTCAAGAGCATTGACATCTCTGTCATCGCCAGGAGCAGGCCACCCGGCAGGTTGCGCCACCACACTCAGCAGTCTGGCGGCGTGCATCCGTCCCCTTCTAAGTCAACACGGCGTTGGCGACGAGGCTCCGAGCACGCGTATAGTGACTGTGCCGACGACGATTCGCGCGGCACCGGGGTTCGGGAGTTTTGCAGCCGGGATGTTCGCCGAAACCATGCCTCTCGATCCCGCGCAAGTGCTGCGCCAGGTGTTCGGCTTCCCCGGCTTTCGCGGCCAGCAGGACGCCGCGGTGCGACACATGGTCGCGGGTGGCGACGCGCTGGTGCTGATGCCGACCGGCGGCGGCAAGAGCATTTGTTATCAGGTGCCAGCGCTAGTCCGACCGGGGACGGCGGTGATTATCTCGCCGCTGATCGCGCTGATGGACGATCAGGTCGCAGCGCTTCGGCAGGTGGGGGTGAACGCCGGAGCGCTGCATTCTGGAAATAGATCCGGCCGAGGCACGCTCGATTACCCGCGACCTGATCGAGGGGCAGTTGGATCTGCTCTACGTCTCCCCCGAACGGCTGCTGACCAACGGCACGATGGATCGGCTCTCGCGGGTACCGCTGGCACTGTTTGCGGTGGATGAGGCGCACTGTGTCTCGCAATGGGGCCACGAATTCCGGCCGGAGTACCGAGAGCTGGCGCGGATCCCGGACATGTTTCCCGGCGTGCCGCGGATCGCATTGACGGCGACAGCCGACCCTCGGACGCAGCAGGACATACTGGCGGCGCTGCGGATGGAACTCCGCGAAAGTGTTCGTCTCCAGCTTCCACAGGGCGAATCTGCGGCTCTCCGCCGCGGCGAAGGTGGGCGAGACGGCGCAGTTGTTTGAATTTCTGAAACGGCACAAGGGTGAGTGCGGGATCGTTTATTGCGGCAGCCGTGCCAAGGCCGAACGCGTGGCGACAAAACTGAACGAAAAAGGGTTTTCGGCCCTGCCGTTTCATGCCGGGCTAGACCCCGAGCTCAAGCGGGAGTCTTTGACGCGGTTCCGCTCCGGAGAACCACTGGTGGTGGTCGCAACGATCGCGTTCGGCATGGGCATCGACCGGCCGGATGTGCGGTTCGTGGTGCATCTCGATATGCCGGACAGCCCCGAAGCTTACTACCAGCAGATCGGCCGGGCCGGGCGGGATGGCGATTCGGCCGACACCCTGTTGCTGTTCGGCGGCCAGGATGTAGCTCAGGCCCGGCACTGGCTGGCGCAGTCGGCCGCGCCGGAAGCTCGCAAGCGGGTCATGCGGACGAAACTGGAGGAGATGGTCGCGCTGACCGAGGCGGTGACGTGCCGCACCCGGTCGCTTCTGACGTGTTTCGGAGAGGAATTAGAAGGTGACTGCGGTCACTGCGACAACTGCGAGGCGCCGCCGATCACAGTGGATGCCTCGACCGAGGCGCAAATGGTCCTGTCGGCGGTCTATCGCACAGATCAGATTTTCGGCGCCGCGCATATCGTCTCGGTGTTGCGGGGGGAACGGACCGAAGGCGTGCTACGGCACAGGCATGACAAGCTGCGCACGTTCGGGGTCGGCTCAAATCATGCCGCGACATACTGGCGCGGGTTGGTCCGGCAGTTGATCGCGCTAAGGGCGTTGGACGTCGATACCGTCGGTCATGGCGGTCTGTTCCTCGTGCAGGAGGAAGCTCGGCCGATCCTCCGTGGCGAGGTCCGCGTTTTGCTGCGTCAGGACCAGCCCAGGCTCGAACGGCCAGAGCGACCCGCGCGAGGTCGGATCCCGCCGCCGTCGACAGGGGGCCGGCCGTCGGACGTCTGTCCCGCCGCCATCCCTGGCACCATCCCGGCCTCAGTCGTGTACGAGGCCTTGCGACTGTGGCGTCTGGCCGAGGCGAAAGGGCAATCGATCCCCCCGTATGTCATTTTCCATGATTCGGTGTTACGGGACATCGCGGAGATGCGGCCGACAAGTTTGGACGAACTGGCCCAGATCAAAGGCGTGGGAGCTTCCAAGCTGGAGCGCTACGGACGACGCGTGCTGGGAGTTTTGAGCGCGGAAGTTCCTGTAGGGTTGGCGAAGCGGGGATGAGAGGGACAGAGGAATTCTCCTCAGCGCGAACCCGCCGGCTTCCCCTCGACAGGCGGCAACGCCTCGCGTCAGACGTTCCAGAACGGACGAGAATCTCGTCCTTGCGGCAGCGTCCAATTCAAAAGCGACATGCATGACACCGCTTCAGTGCCGCGAACGGTGACCGGTAATTCGCCGCCGGCGTAATCCGGATCGAGCATGCTCCGCCTTCCCATTGGCAAAATGTCCATCGACCGCCATTTGGCGCGTCGGGCAGCTACCTCCCACTCATCCAGTTATTCTGATAGTAATTATACGCTGGTGCGCGGTACGACTGTGGTGCCGCATTGCCGTCGGGAGCGGCCACCGCCAGGCTCAGGACAGCGAAGGCGGCGAGTGCTAACCTTTTCATGGGATTTCCCCATCTGCCGATCGGGCCCGATTGTCCCGGTTTCACAAATGGGCGCTTCAGCCAGCAGCGATAATCTGCTTTTTCCGCAGTTGATTTATGCTTCCGACGGCGAGGTCGCCAACTCGCCGTCGGCGGCTTCAACGCCGACAGCGCGCTGATGCCCACCGCGTATTGGTCCTATTCGACAAATCGGCGATACTCCTAGGATGACAAGTTCCTCCTCCGCCCGCGCCGATCGCCTCCGGACGCTGTTAACGCAGGCCTTCGCCCCCTCCATCCTGGAGATCCAAGACGACAGCGCCCGCCATGAAGGTCACGCTGGCGCCCAGCCCGGCGGCCAATCGCATTTCACCGTGATAATGGTGAGTACCGGCCTTTGAGGGAGTCAGCCGCATCGCCCGCTCTCGCGCCGTCCATGATGCGCTGGCAGCCGAGTTCGGGCCCCCTGAGCAGGGCGGCATGCACGCATTGGCCCTGACGTTGCGCACACCCGAGGAGCACGCGGCGCAAGTAAAAAGATAATCCCTTTGTTTGCTATATGTTCTTAACATCAGAGTATTTTCTTCTCCTGAAGAACCCGCTAAGGGTGGCCCCAAACGCTTCTGTTGGATTCTGAAGAAGGGCTGCCTTCAATGACCGTCGACAAGGATCTCGATCGCCTCGACCGCGAAATCCTCCGGCTGATATCGGTCGATGCGTCGCTATCTCTGGCCGAGATCGCCGCCAAGGTCGGCCTCACCCCGACACCTTGCTGGAAGCGCATCCGGCGAATGGAGCAGGACGGCGTCATCCAGCGCCGCGTCGCAATCCTGGATGCCGACAAGGTGGGGCTGCCCGTCTCCGTCTTTGTCGCCGTCGAAACTGCCGATCATTCCAGCGAGTGGCTCGGACGCTTTGCCAGAGTGATCGAAAATATGCCGGAAATCGTTGATGCCTGGCGCATGAGCGGTGATGTCGATTATCTGCTGCACGTCGTGGTGGCCGACATCGCGTCCTACGACCATTTCTACCGCAAGCTGATTGCCGCCGTGCCGCTACGCAATGTGAGCAGTCGCTTCAGCATGGAGCGGATGAAAGCGGCGCCTCTGCCGGTCTGAACCCAGTGTCCCGTCCGACCTCCATCGCGCGACGAGCAAGAGGACAGTACCCGATTGACGTCAGCTAGTCCGCCGAAGCGAGCTCCGAATCCGGAACGCTCGCGTCTTACCCCGAACGATTGGCGGCCCGATGCTGCCACCGCGAGGGGCGCGGCTAGATGATTGCCAGCACGTAGCAAAAAATTTCGCTTTTTTCCGCTTTATCAACTTTGTCTTAATAACTTCCTGGTGTTCTGCCCTCCGGCAAGTAGGAGGTGGCCATGACAATCAGTCGTCTAGTCAACCGTAACGTCGTCGCGGAGCGCGGACGGACCAGCATGCGGCTGGAACCCGAACTCTGGGACATGCTGAGCGAAATCTGCGAACGCGAAGCGCACGACATGAGCACCCTAGTGCGTCAGATCGAAGCGGCCGGACACGCGGGGGGCCGCACGAGCGCGGTTCGGGTCTATATCGCGAACTACTTTCACGCGGCCGCGACCGAAGCCGGGCACGCTGGCGTCGGCCACGGCTCGCTTATGCGCCGAATCCCGGACTTGGCCCGTTCCGCCGCATGACCAGCGCACGCGGAAATCCGCGTCGAACTATCGACCGCAAGTGCCAACAAAATGATGGACTTGCGGCATCTTCCACTGGATTAACGTTTTGCCAGCGCGTCGAGCGCCGAATGGACCATTTTCGCGTCCTCGCCGCCCGCGGGCATCTTCGTCAACAGTCTGGCCCAATAGCCGCGCGCCTCATCGATGTGCCCGTCCTGTGCCGCAGCCATCCCCAGATACCATAAAACCGCAGGCTCGTCGGGATTTGTGGCCTCGATGTGCTTGAGCAAGCCGATCACCCGAGGCGGCAGCTTGTCGGTCGGCGCATGGTCATTCAGCAGCGCGCGCGCTTCCTGCAACGGGATCGACACATCGTATGGACGGAGCTGTGCCGCCTTGTCGAAAGCATCGGCGGCCCTGTCCGGCTCGTGTAGCACGGCGTACGCGCGTCCGAGGCGCAGCCAGCCGTCAAAATTTCCTGGGTCGGTCTCCTGTTTCGCCGCCAACTTGGCGACCATGCCACGCACCATCTCTTGCCGTTGCGCGTCCGTCATGTTCGTGGCGTTGGCCATGGCGTCGGGTCCGGCCGTCGCCGCCGGTGGAGTTCCCTTCGCCAGTTCCGGAACAGGAATACCCGCGGCGTGTGCTGCCTCGGCGACCCTCTGCCCAAGCTGGGGACGCAGTGGGGAGTCCGAGGGCATTTCTGCGAGCAGTGCCTGGAACCCCTCGATCGCCTGGCGAGGCTCGCCCGCCTGCATCGCGGCGACAGCGAGATAGTAGCGCGCGAGTCCGCTGCTGGGATCGGCTTTCAACACCTGCCGAAACGCCGTCTCTGCTGCGGGGGTTACCGTTCCGCCGGCCTGCATCACCATGACCTCCGCATGGTCGGCGATGACCTCGGGATCAGCCTGGCCGAGGTCCATGGCGTGACGGTAGGCGTCCTCCGCCTTGTCCCACTGGCTCAGCGTCGCCAGGCTACGGCCAAACAGGAGCCAACTGGCGGCATCCGAGGGATTCTGCTTCAGCTTGGCGGCCAGGGCCGCTGTCGCGGTTTGCAGTGCGGACGGCGAACGGCCATGCGTTCCCTCGGCTCGGCGAGCGGAAAACGGCTCATCCGGCAGGCCCGGAGCGCCCAGCCATAGGTAGCCGCCCACGGAACCGCCCCCAACGACGATGAACACGATCACCGCCAGGACGGGACTGCGGGACAGGAGTGACGGCGCGGCGGGCCCCTTGTCCGCCACCAGCAGACGCCGCTGGATCTCGAGCCGGGCCGGCTCGGCGTCGGCCGAGGTAATCAGGCCGCGGATGATGTCGCGGTCAAGTTCCTGCAGTTGGTCGCGATACACTGCCTGGTCGAAGCTGCCGCGTGACGCGACGGGCCGAGAGCCCCGCAGCAGCGGCGCCACGATCGGCAGCAGAGCGCCGAACGCCAGCCCGGCAAGCAGCAGTGGCAGGATCAAGCGTCGGTGCCCCGCATCAACCCGTCCAGGCGGCGGCTCTCCTCAGGGTTGAGCGGCGCGATCTCGGCTGGCCCGGTTTGGCGGCGTTTCAGCCAGACCAGCGTTCCCGCCAGCCCGATGATAAGCAAAAGCGGCGGACCGTACCAAAGCACGTAAGTCGCCGGTTCGACCGGCGGCTTCAACAGGACAAACGGCCCGTACCGGTTGACAATGGCCTCCATCGCCTGGGCGTTGGTGTCGCCCGCGGTCAATCGTTCGCGGACAAATACGCGGATATCGTGCGCCAGATCGGCAGCGGAGTCGTCGATCGATTCATTCTGGCAGACCAGACAGCGGAGTTGGCTGCTGATCGTCCGAGCGCGCGCCTCTAGGGAGGGATTGGCCAGACGCTCCCGAGGTTCGACCGCAACGGCGGTGAAGGCAGCCAAAAGGAACAGGGCGGCCAGGAACAAGGGTCTCATGACTGATCAAGTTGTTTGAGCAGTGGCAAAAGATCGTGGTCCACCGTGTCGGCGGTCAAGGGCCCCACGAAACGCCTGCGAATGACCCCGGAACTGTCGATGACATAGGTTTCCGGCACGCCATAGACACCGAAGTTCAGTCCGACTCGCCCATCCTGGTCGACCCCGACCTGACGATACGGATCGCCGAAGGTCGCCAGTAGGCGCGAGGAATCAGCCGGCTTGTCCTTGTAGGCGATACCGTACAGCGGCAGATGGTTCTGTTCGGCCAACCGCATCAGCAGCGGATGCTCGACGCGGCAGGGGACGCACCATGAAGCGAAAAAGTTGATGACCAGGGGGTGTCCCTTCAACGCATCCAGATCCAGCGGTTTTGTCTCGCCCAGCCCAGCCAGATCGAACGCCGGGGCCGGCTTCTCGATCATCGCCGAGGGAATTTCGTGAATATCGTGGTTCGGCCGCAAGGAGATGACAAAGTACCCCGCAAGCACCACGAACAGCGCTAGCGGTAACAAGTAGACTAAACGTTTCATGGTCTACTCGCCCGCGGCTGGCACTGGTTGCCCTATCCGCCGTCGGGTGGCGCGTGCGCCAGCGCCGACCCGCCAGCGGCGGTCGCTGAGGCTGACCAGCCCGCCGAATGCCATGATCACGCAGCCAATCCAGATCCATGGAACCAGTGGCTTCCAATAGACCCGAACGGTCCAGTCGCCCTCGCTGTCCGAGTCGCCGAGCGCGACATAGAGGTCGGCGAGCAAATTGGTTCGGATCGAAGTCTCGCTGGTGGTCTGCTGCTGCAGCGGGAAGAAGCGCCGTTCGGGGTGCATGACGGTGACCAGTTCGCCTCCGCGCGTCACCCGGATCGCGGCATCGTCTGCTACATAGTTCGAACCGGGGATGCGGGTCACGCCATCCAGCGTCAGTTCGTAGCCAGCGATGGTGATTCTGCCCCCGGGTTTGAGGATCTCAATCGCCTCCCTGGCGTAGGCCGAGGCGGCGAACCCGGCGACCGAGACGGCCAGCCCGAGATGCGCGAAGCTCATGCCATAGGCCGACCGCGGCAGGTGGACGGCGCGGCGGACGCTGTCGCCGAACGGGGCGCGGAACAGCCGGATCCTTTCGGCGAATTCGGTCAGCACGGCTGCCGCCAGCCAGGCCGCAAGGCCGAAGCCCAGCACCGCCAGGATCGGACCACCATAGGTGACGTAGAAGGCCACAAGCAGCACCAGGGCGGTCGCGATGTAGGCGACCCAGAGGCGTTGCAGAGCACCCAGCAGATCCCCACGCTTCCACGCAAGCATCGGGCCCACGCCGACCGCGATAATCATCGGCACCATCATCGGCGCAAACGTGCGATTGAAAAACGGGAATCCGACCGACAGTTTCGGACCGTTCATCGCATCCAGGAACAGCGGATACAGGGTCCCCAGGAACACCGTCGCGCAGCCGCAGGACAGCAACAGGTTATTCAGCACCAGGGCGCCTTCGCGGGAAATCGGCGCGAACAACCCGCCTCCCTTCAGAGCCGGTGCCCGGAACGCATACAGGGTCAGTGACCCGCCGATGGCGGTCACCAGCAGCAGCAGGATGAATGTGCCGCGCTCCGGATCGGTGGCGAACGCATGCACCGAAGTCAGAACGCCCGAGCGGACCAGGAAGGTGCCGACCAGCGACAAGGAGAAGGTGACGATCGCCAGCAGGATCGTCCAGGCTTTCAGCGTGTCCCGCTTTTCCACGACAATGGACGAATGGATCAACGCGGTGCCGACCAGCCAGGGCATGAAGCTGGCGTTTTCCACCGGGTCCCAGAACCACCAGCCGCCCCAGCCCAGCGTGTAGTAGGCCCACCAGGATCCCATGGCGATTCCGATGGTCAGTGCGCACCAGGAGGCGAGCGTCCAGGGCCTCACCCAGCGCGCCCAAGCGGCATCGACGCGGCCCTCGATGAGGGCGGCGACCGCGAAGGCGAAGGCGACCGAGAAACCGACATAGCCGAGGTAGAGGAACGGCGGATGGAAGGCGAGGCCGGGGTCTTGCAGCACCGGATTCAGCCCGTTGCCATTCGGCGCCGGCGGGAAGGTGCGCAGAAACGGGTTCGAGGTCAGCAGGATGAACAGCAGGAACCCGGTCGCGATCATGCCCTGAACCGCCAGGACGCGAGCGCGCAAAGCCGGCGGCAAATTGTCGCTAAACAGCGCCACGGCCGCGGCGCACAGCGACAGCATGAAGATCCACAGGACCATGGAGCCCTCGTGGTTCCCCCAGACGCCGGTGATCTTATACAGCAGCGGCTTGTCGGTGTGGCTGTTCTGGATGACGTTGATGACCGTGAAGTCGGACACGACGTACGCATGCATCAGCGACAGCATTGCCAGCGCGGTTAGCGCAAAGCCGATCAACGCGCAGGATCTCCCAACCGCCATCCAGCCGACATGGCGTCTGGCGGCCCCAATCAGCGGTAATGTGGACTGAATGATGGCGACAAACAGCGCCAGGATCAGCGCGAAGTGGCCAAGTTCGGTGATCATGATTGGACCTCAGGGAAGGCCAAGGCGCTGCCCTGGACCCGCGTCATGCGAGGCGTGCATCCGCACGTCACGCGAAGCGTGCATCCGCACGATGGGGCCGACGCCCCCTTTGATCCCATGAACGGGTGGGTGGGCAGGAGGGCGCAACTCGGACCTATCAACCGCAGTAGCCGCCCCCTCCTGCTCACCCACCCGATACCGGAGTTCCAAGGGCCGTCGGCCCTTGGCGGGGTTCGGGGCAGCGCCCCGACCTTCCTCGATCCCACCATCACGCCGCTCGGCGGCGTTCCACTGGGATGATCGCAGTCAGGGCTTCGACCAGCTCGTCCATCATTGCGTCGGTATGCAGCGGTCCGGGAGTGAACCGAAGTCGCTCCTCGCCGCGGGCCACCGTCGGGTAATTGATCGGCGTCGCATACATGCCGAATTCATTCAGCAGGCGCTGACTGACATCCGCGCAAAGCGAGGCCTCCCCGATATGCAGCGGCACGATGTGGCTGCTGGAGGCGATCTGCGGCAGGCCAACCGCATCAAAACGAGATTTCAGGGCGGCGGCCCGCTCAAACAGCTTGGCGCGGCGGCCGTGGTCCTGGCGGACGTGACGGACGCTGGCGAGGGCAGCGGCGGCGATCATCGGCGGTAGAGACGTGGTGAAGATGAAGCCGGGCGCGTTTGAACGTATGAAATCCACAACCTCCGCGTCGCCGGTGATGTACCCCCCGTGGCAACCAAACGCCTTGGCCAACGTCCCCTCGATGATGTCGAGCCGATGGGCGACCCCGTCACGTTCAGAGACGCCGCCACCGTTGGGGCCATACATGCCGACGGCGTGGACCTCATCCAGATAGGTCATCGCATCGTACTTATCTGCCAGGTCGCAGATTTCGCCGATAGGCGAGATGTCGGCGTCCATCGAGTAGACGGACTCGAAAGCGATCAGCTTCGGCGAGCCTGTCGGGGCGGCCCTCAGCAACGCCTCAAGATGCGCCGTGTCGTTGTGGCGGAAGATGTTGACGATCCCGCGCGAACCCTTGATGCCGGCGATCATCGAAGCGTGGTTCTTGGCATCGGAATATACCTGCCACGGCAACTCCGGACCACGCGGAAAACTGTTCAGGATCGTGGACAGTGTCGCCTGGTTCGATACAAAGCCCGAGGTGAACAGCAGACCCGCCTGCTTGCGGTGCAGGTCTGCCAGTTCGGCCTCCAGATCGTCGTGCACCGGGCTGGTGCCGCTGATATTGCGGGTACCTCCGGCGCCGGCGCCCATAGTCTGGGCCGCCTCACACGCCGCATTCACCGGCACCGGATGCCCGCCCATAGCCAGATAGTCGTTGGAAGACCACACCAGGACCCGCGACCCGTCAGGCCGCAGATAGTACGGAAAACCATCGGCACGCTTCTGCAGCGGCGTGAAAATCCGGTAGCGACCCTGACCCCGGATCGCATCGAGGGACCGCCGGCAATGCTCTTGGAAACCATTCATCCTTGGGAAGTCCTCAAATCGCCAATGCGTTGCAAACCCGGCAGGCGCTGTTTGGCAGGCTGATTACAGCGAACCATTGATCCGCATCAACTATGCATCGCCGCCACGGCGGGGAACATGATCCGATTGGCCGCTTCGTCAACTGCCTCTCGATGAGGTGAACGCCGATTAATCTTACGTATTGGAATCCGGCGCGGATCAGGCATGCCGGGCGCGCGCCTTGCAACGGCCGCGGCAGGTAAGCATATCCGCATGCTGCATCGCAATATCCGCCCACCAGCCAGGAGCCCGGCATGCCGCTGAGCCAGCCCGTCGAACGCGAGCGTTTGCATACCCGCGCAATCGAAATCCACGGCTATCGTCGGGCCGATGGCCACTACGACGTCGAGGCGCATCTGACCGACGTTAAAAGCTTCGGCCAGACCAATTACGACCGCGGTTACATAGACGCTGGTGACCCGATCCACGACATGTGGCTGCGTCTAACGATCGATGAGAAGATGCAGATCCATGCGGTCGAAGCGGTCAGCGACAAGACGCCTTACGTGATGTGTCCCACGGCGGCGCCCAACTTCAGCCGATTGGTCGGTATGCACATCAGGGCAGGGTTTCTAAGGGATGCGGCGCATAAGGTGGGCGGGACCGTGGGTTGCACCCATCTTCGGGAACTGCTCCAACAAATGGCCACCACCGCGTTTCAGACCATCAATCCCGCAAAGGCTCGGCGAGAGATGGCGGCGCAGGGGGCGGCTGACGACAAGCCCGGCAGCGACGCGTTCGACAAACGGATTACCGAAAAATGGGGCGGCGGCAACAAGATCCTCAATACCTGCCTGGCGTATGATGAGCGGGGCCCGTTGGTGAAGCGTCGCTGGCCCCATCTTTACAAAGGGTTGGACGCAGCGACCGAGGTGGCTGGGTAAAGGTTCGCCGGAGGGATCGGTTCACGGCGTCAGCGCGAAGGCTTGGCGCCGGCACGCAAGGCCTTGACTTGTCTATTGCGGCTTCGGCCACCCCGACCGCCTCACGCACAACCGCGAGCGGCAAATGGAGGATGATGCTCGTGCCCACGTCGACGCTGCTGTCGATCGCGGCGTGGCCTCCGGATTGTTTGGCGAAGCCGTAAGCCTGTCCGAGACCGAGCCCACTGCCTTCGCCCACTTCCTTGGTCGTGAAGAACGGGTCGAATGCTCGCGCAGCAACCTCCGGCGTCATACCGTGCCCGGTGTCAGTCAGCGTGATCCGAACGTAGTCGCCGGCGCCGAGATCTTCCGACGTCGTCGTCGGCGCGACGTGCACCGTACCGGTCTCGATGGTTAAGGTGCCGCCCTCTTCCATTGCCTGCCGAGCATTGATGGCGAGATTGAGGATCACTCGTTCCAATTCCTCAACATCAACGCAGCACACAATGCGACCCGGCTCTAGCCGGTAACGGACCTCGATCAGTGGTCCGACGGCGCCGCGAACAATCTCGTTACATCCTAGTAGCAAATCATTGATGTCGAGATTGGCTGGCCTCATCATCTGCCGGCGCCCAAATGTCAGCAACTGGCGGGTCAGGCTCGCGCCGCGATTGGCCGCTGCCAATGCCGCGGTGATCAAATCTGCCACGGACGGATCGGTATTCCGCTTCTCCAGCAGCGATAGGCCACCGACCACTACCGTGAGAAGATTGTTGAAATCATGGGCAATCCCGCTCGTAAGCTGCCCAATTGCCTCAAGCTTCTGGGCCTGACGCAACGCCCGCTCGGTCCGTCGGCAGTGTTCGATCTGCGCTTCCAATTCGGCGGTACGCGCCTTCACCAGTCGCTCGAGTCGTTGCTCATTATTACGTAACAGGAGATCTGCGGCATGTCGTGCCAGCGCCATTTGGATCGTTGCGTGCAACTCTCGCTCCGAGAAGGGCTTCAACAGATACCCGTAAGGCTTGGTCGCCCGAGCGCGATCCAGCGTGGTCTCTTCGGCGTGGGCAGTGAGATAAATCACCGGAACCTGAAGCTCCGCGGGAATTCGCAATGTTGTTTCGATGCCGTCGAAGGGACCGGTAAGGTGGATATCCATCAGAACAACATCCGGACACCGTGCCTCAATGTGTCGTAAGGCATCCTCGCCTGAGGCCGCCACGGCAGCCACGGTGTAGCCGAGCTTCACCAGTTGCCTGCGGAGATGGAGCGCCACGACGCCCTCATCTTCGACCAGAAGAACCTGGGTGGATGCCATGTCGTGCTTATCCTGCGTGCGCGATGGAAAATCGCAATTCGAAGCGGGTGGGCCGGGACCGATGGATCGCGATTTTCGCTCCGAGTTGGGTGGCCAGCGAGGTTACGAGCTGCAGCCCCAGCGTACCCGTACGCTCAAGGTCGAGTTCGTTTGGTATGCCGATACCGTCGTCTCTAACGGATAGGGCAACAATGGCGTTCGGCTCGGTGACCAGAGCGATTTCAATCCGGCCCCGTCTGTTATCCGGAAAGGCATGCTTCAATGCGTTCGAGACCAGTTCGTTGACAACGAGCCCGCAGGGAATGGCCATACTGATAGGAAGGGGCGCTTCGACGCCAGTGACTGAAACGGAGATCAGTCCGGGATCAGATCCATAGGAAGCCAGCAACTCGGGAACGAATTCCTCGAGGAAAACTCTAAAATCGACGTGCACGAGATCCGCGGATTCATACAGTCTTTGATGGATCAGAGCCATGGATTTGACACGATTCTGGCTCTCTCGCAGCACGTTCACTGCCGCTTTATCTTCGACGGTGGAAGTTTGCATGGCGAGCAGGCTGTACAGGACCTGTAAGTTATTTTTAACGCGGTGGTGAATCTCACCAAGCATCAGGTCTTTTTCTTTCAGCGCTGACGCGACGCGTTCCTCTCTTTGTTTTCGATCGGTAATGTTAACGATCGCGGAGAGGATCAAAATTCCTTCATCAGTTTCGATGAGGTTGAGGCCAATTTCGACCGGGAATTCGCTGCCATCCTTCCTAAGAGCATAGAGATCCCGTCCGGCGCCCATCGGTCGTGTCTGCGGCAAAGCAAGAAATGCTCTCCTCAGACCGAGATGTGCGTCACGCGATCGCGCCGGCACCAACATTTCCACCGGCTGTCCGAGCATCTCCTCACGACCATAGCCGAATACAAGCTCGGCCGCGGTATTGACCATTTCCATGCGGCCATCGGCATTGACCAGAACCATGGCGTTTGGTGCCGATTCAACGACCTGGCGAAAACGCTCATCTGGACGCCGCTCCCTCGACATGTCGCGGGTGACGTTAACGAAGCCGAGAAGGTTGCCATTCGCGTCATGGATTGCATCGACAATGACAATAGCCCAGAAGCGGGTGCCATCCTTGCGCACTCGCCAACCTTCGGATGTGCCGCGACCTTTCGTCCGTGCGGTTTCCAGCAACTCGAGCGGTTTTCCAAGCCGCCGATCATTTTCGGTGAACATTGCCGAGATATGTCGTCCGGCGATTTCGTTAGCCCCATAGCTCGCGAAACGTTCTGCCTCGTTCGTCCAACCCGAGACATTCCCATCGAGATCCAGCATGAAGATTGCAAGGTTCGGCGAGGCCTCGACGCTTCGCTTGAAGCGCGTCTCCAGACTTTCCAGCCCGGTCGGCCGAATGTCCTCGGGATCCTGACCCATCATTATTACTTCATAGGTGCCTGTCGCTACCTATATCCGCCCGGCGCTGATGCCCAAAGAGAAATTTCGCTGATCAGGTATGAATATCCTGGAGGAGGTAAAGATATATCAGAGCAAGGAAGAGATATATCAGAGCAGACCAAGATATATCAGAGCAGAGCAATCATTATATGTTATTATTTGGTTCGTGGGAACGAGGAGGCGAGGGCCGGCTGACCTGGACCACAGGCTGGTCGTGACCTACCAATATCCTGCTTCGCGTTTGCCACGATCTTGGTCACGAATGCATGCGCCGGGGGAGGCTAAACCTCCTCCACCTGATCGACGCCCGGCAGCGATTTCAATGCCTGCGCCAGACGTGGGGTGACGTTGTAGCCGCCGGGGAGGGCGATTTCCACGTCCTGTTCGCTGTCGATGCGAGGTACCAGAGTGACGCGCCCGCGGCCGCCGCTTCGCGGCCGAGCACCTCGCGGATATGGGGGACGGCTGCGGTTTCGCGCAGCCACACCCGGATGGACGCGCCGGCCGAGGCGGCGGCCTGGTCCAGAGACGGGACACGTCAATCGCGGTGATGCGCACTGCCTCGCCTTCGGTTTTCAGTTCCGCGCTCACCAGCACGTTCGACCCCGACGCCAGGATTTCGCGTGACCGGTTCAGCACTTCGCTGAAGCAGGTGACCTCCACCGAGCCGGCGGCGTCGGAGATGCGAACCCAGGCCATGCGGCTGCCGGTGCGGGTGATACGTTCCTTAGTAGCAACAACAGTGCCGGCGATCTTCACTCGGCTCGACACCGGCGGCGGCGCGGCCTTCGACATGGATGGATTGGGTGACACCGAGCCGCTTCAGGGCCTGGGCATAGGCGTCGAGCGGGATGAGCGGTCAGATGGAAGCCGACCGCTTCCGCTTCGAACGCCAGCCGCTCAAGCGGCGGCCAATCCGGCAACATCAGGCAGGCGCAGCGGCTCCGGCTTGCTCGCGATACCACCGAACAGGCCGATCTGGCCGCTTTCCTTTTCCTCCTGATCGGCCTGGGCGCGGCGCAGGATCGTTTCGGCACCAGCGAACAAGCGCGCGCGGTTGTTGTCCAGACGGTCGAAGGCGCCGCCACGCACGAGGTTCTCGATCTGCATGCGGTTGATCTGCCGCGGATCGACGCGCGTGGCGAAGTCGGTGACATCGACAAAGGATGTGTCGCCCCGCGCGGCCACGACAGATTCCATCGCCGCGAACCCGACTTTCTTGACCGCGGCGAGGGCATAGCGGATCGCCAGGCGGCCGTCATCCATCCGTTCAACCGAGAAATCGGCGCCGGAACGATTGATATCCGGCGGCAGGATCTTGATCGCGCTGCGTTCAGCCTCCTGCTTCAGGGCGGCCAGCCGATCGGTGTTGTTCAAGGCAAGGCTCATGCACGCGGCGATGAACACCTCCGGATGGTTGGCTTTCAGCCAGGCAGTCTGGTAGGCGACCAGCGCGTAAGCGGCGGCATGGGATTTGTTGAAGCCGTAATCGGCGAATTTCGCCATCAGGTCGAACACTTCGGTGGCCTTCGCCGGGTCGATGCCGTTCTTGATCGCGCCATCGGTGAAAATGTTGCGTTGCGCCTCCATCTCCGCTGCGATCTTCTTGCCCATGGCCCGGCGCAGCAGGTCGGCGCTGCCCAGGCTGTAGCCGGCCATCGTCTGGGCGATCTGCATCACCTGTTCCTGGTAGACCATGATGCCGTAAGTCTCGGCCAGGATGTCGTGGATCACCGGGTGCGGCGCGTCCCATTTCTCGCCATGCTTGCGCCGGCAGTAGTCCGGGATGTTGGCCATCGGGCCAGGGCGATAGAGGGCGACAGCGGCGATCAGGTCCTCGAACCGGTCGGGGCGCATCTGCCGCAGCGTATCGCGCATGCCCTGGCCTTCCATCTGGAACACCCCGCCGGCATCGCCTCTTTGCAGCATCTCGAACGTTTTCGTGTCGTCGAGCGGCAGGCGGTCGAGATCGACTCGATGCCGAGGCCTTTCAGGAAGTTTTCTGCGCGACGCAGGATGGTCAGCGTGGTCAGCCCGAGGAAGTCGAATTTGACCAGGCCCGCCTGCTCGACATGCTTCATCGAGTATTGCGTGACCAGGAAGTCGGATTTCGGATCGCGATAGAGCGGGACCAGTTCAACCAGCGGGCGGTCGCCGATGACGACGCCGGCGGCATGGGTGGAGGCATGTCGATACAGGCCCTCGACGCGCAAGCGCGATTTCCAGCAGGCGGCCGATGCCTTCGTCTTCGTCGCGCAATGACTTGCAGCCGGGGTTCGCCATCCACCGCCTGTTGCAGCGTGACCGGCTTGGCGGGGTTGTTCGGGATCAGTTCGGCGACTTTGTTGACCTGGCCGAAGGGAGAGCCGAGCACCCGGCCGACGTCACGCACCGCTGCGCGGGCCTGCAGTTTTCCGAAGGTAATGATCTGCGCGACCCGGTCGCCGCCGTATTCGTTGCGCACATAATCGATGACGCGGTCGCGGCCTTCCTGGCAGAAGTCGATATCGAAGTCGGGCATCGACACGCGTTCGGGATTGAGGAACCGCTCGAACAGCAGGTTGAACCGCAGCGGATCGAGGTCGGTGATGGTCAGCGCCCAGGCGGCGACCGATCCGGCGCCCGATCCACGGCCCGGGCCGACCGGAATGCCCTGCGCCTTTGACCATTGGATGAAGTCGGCGACGATCAGGAAGTAGCCGGAAAAGCCCATCTTGGCGATCACCGACAGCTCGTATTCCAGCCGCGTGCGGTAGATTTCGCGCGTGGCGGCGTCCGCCGCCATGGCGTCCATGCGGCGCTGCCAGCCCCTCCATCGCCATGGCGCGGACGGTTTCTTCCTCGGTCTGGCCGGGGCGAACCTTGGGGCAGACCGGCAGCAGCGGTTTGCGGGTTTCCGCCATCACCGCGCAGCGGCGGGCGATGGCCAGCGTATTGTCGCAGGCCTCCGGCAGGTCGGCGAACAGCGTGCGCATGTCGGCAGCGGGCTTGAACCAGTGTTCGGGCGTGACGCGGCGGCGCTCCTGTTCGGACAGCGTGCGGCCCTCGGCGATGCACAGCAGGGCGTCGTGCGCCTCGTGCATGTCGGGCTTGCCGAAGTAGCAGTCGTTGGTGGCGACCAGCGGGATGCCGCGCGCGTCGGCGATCGCGATCAGGCCGGGCTCGATGGCGGCCTCGACCGCCAGGCTGTGGCGGTGCAGTTCCTGGATCGTGCGGCCGGCGAACGCCTCGCCCATCGCGTCGAGCAGGCGTTCGGCTTCGGCTTTCTGTCCCTCCGCCAGCAGGCGGCCGATCGGGCCGGTGGTGCCGCCGGTCAGCAGCAGCAGGCCGGCGGCATTTTCGGCGATGCGGGCGAACGGCAGCTGCGGCTTCAGGGTCGGGTCGGTGTCGAGGAAGCCAAACGAGGACAGGCGCTGCAGGTTGGCCATCCCCGTGGCGTCCTGCGCCAGCAGCACCACCGGGTCAGGCGGCAGGCGAGGGTTGTCGGCTGCGGGCGAGCGCGATCTGGCAGCCGATGATCGGCTGGATGCCCTTGGCGGTGCAGTACTGCGAAAACTCCAGCGCGCCGAACAGGTTGCCGGTGTCGGTGATCGCCGCGGCCGGCATCCCGGCTTCCTTCGCCAAGGCGACGATCTTGTCGGGGCGGATGGCGCCCTCGCTGAGCGAGTAGGCGGAATGGGTGCGGAGGTGGACGAAGTCAGCGTGAGGCATCCGGCGATAATATCAGACGTGGCACGAGTTCTGTCGTCAATGGCGTCGCGAGCGCCGAACCAAGACGCAAGCCACTATCCCAAGGCTGCCCGTACTGCCGCGAGAGCCTCGTCCGCCTTAGCGCCGTCGGGGCCACCCGCCTGGGCCAGATCCGGCCGTCCGCCGCCACCCTTGCCGCCGACCGCCGTCGAGGCCGCCCGCACCAGGTCGACCGCACTGATCCGCCCCGTCAGATCGGCCGACACCGCGACCACGATGCTGGCTTTCCCTTCCGCCGTCGATACAAGTGCCACCACGCCTGGACCCTGCTGCTTGCCGATCGCGTCGGCCAGGCCCTTCAGGTCGCGAGGCGGGACGTCACCAAGGTTGCGCGCTGAAAACACGATCCCGCCGATTTCCTCGGCCGCCGCCCCTCCACCCCCCGTGGCAAGTTTCTTCTGCAGGTCCCCAACCTGGCTTTGCAGCTTGCGCCGGTCCTCCAGCACCGCGGTGATCCTGTCCGCTACCTCGGCCGGGGCAACCCGCAACGCGCCCGCGGCATCGTTCAACCGAGCCTGCATTTCAGCCACAAGGGCCTCAGCCGAGGCGCCTGTGACCGCCTCGATCCGTCGCACACCCGCCGCGACCGCAGTTTCCCCAACAATCCGGAAATAGCCGATGTCGCCGGTGCGCCGCACATGGGTGCCCCCGCACAACTCAATCGACCATGCCAGCTTGTTGCCGTCCGGCTCGCCCATTGCGACTACGCGAACCTCATCGCCGTATTTTTCCCCGAACAGCGCCATTGCACCGAGTTCCACCGCCGCATCCGGCGACATCAACCGCGTCGTGACATCGGAGTTCTCCCGGATGCGGGTATTCACCTCGGCTTCGACCCAGCGCAGTTCGTCGGCAGTAATCGGGCGCGGCTGGGATACGTCGAAGCGCAACCGGTCCGGCGCATTCAAGCTGCCTTTCTGCTGCACATGGGTGCCCAGCTTCCGACGCAACGCCTCGTGCAACAAGTGTGTGGCGGAGTGATGGGCACGGATGCCGCTGCGCCGCTCGTGGTCGACGGTGGCGACAACTGCAATCCCCGGCCGCGCGATACCGGCCTGCACCCGGCCAAAGTGAACGAACAGATCGCCGAGCTTCCGCTGTGTGTCGGTCACGGCGATCACCAACCCGTCGGGGCCGGAGATAACACCCGTGTCGCCTACCTGGCCGCCGCTTTCACCATAAAACGGAGTCTGGTTCAGCACGACGGCGACCTCGGTCCCGGCGGCCGCCTTGTCCGCCGCAGCCCCATTCACGACGACGGCCAGAATTTCACCTTCCGCGCTTTCCGTGGCATAGCCCAGGAATTCGGACGCTCCGGCGTTCTCCTTGATCTCGAACCATACCCGTTCGGTCGCTGCATCACCCGATCCAGCCCAGGCGGCGCGGGCTCGGGTGCGCTGTTCCTGCATCGCTGCCTCGAAACCGCCCAGATCGACACTGCGGCCGTGTTCTCGCAAAGCGTCCTGGGTCAGGTCGAGCGGGAAACCATACGTGTCGTACAACCTGAACGCGACCGGCCCCGGCAGCGCCTCTTTGTCGCCCAGCCGGCTGGTTTCCTCAGCCAGCAGGTTCAGCCCGCGATCCAGCAGCTGCTTGAAGCGGGTCTCCTCCAGCTTGAGTGTGTCCGCTATCAAAGTCTCGGCACGGCCAAGCTCAGGGTAGGCGGCGCCCATTTGGCGGATCAGTGTCGGCACCAAGCGGTACATCACCGGCTCCGTCGCGCCCATCATCGTCGCGTGGCGCATGGCGCGGCGCATGATCCGGCGCAGGACGTAGCCGCGCCCCTCGTTCGACGGCAGCACACCATCGGCCATTAAGAACGAGCAGCTTCGGACATGATCGGCGATCACCCGGTGGCTCGTTTTGAACGGCCCGTCCGGATCCTGGCCGGTCAGTTCCGCGCTCGCGAGGATCAGGGCACGAAAAATGTCGATGTCGTAGTTGTCGTGCTTGCCCTGCAGGATCGCAGCGATGCGCTCCAGCCCCATTCCTGTGTCGATGGAAGGGCGCGGTAGCGCCACACGCGTGCCGGGCGGTCCTTCCTCGAACTGCATGAACACCAGGTTCCAGATTTCGACGAACCGGTCGCCGTCCTCGTCCGGACTGCCGGGCGGCCCGCCCGGTATGTGGTCGCCATGGTCATAAAAGATCTCGCTGCACGGGCCGCATGGGCCGGTATCGCCCATACGCCAGAAATTGTCCGAGGTCGCGATACGGATAATCCGCTCGTCCGGCCAGCCCGTTACCTTCTTCCAGATCGCCGCGGCGTCATCGTCCTCTGCGAACACAGTGACCAGCAGCTTGTCCGCGGGCAGCCCATAGTCGCGGGTAATCAGCTCCCACGCATACGGGATGGCAAGTTCCTTGAAATAGTCGCCAAAACTGAAATTCCCGAGCATTTCGAAAAAGGTGTGGTGCCGCGCGGTGTAGCCGACGTTATCGAGGTCGTTGTGCTTGCCTCCCGCCCGGACGCATTTTTGCGCCGTCGTTGCCCGTACATACGGCCGCTTCTCCTGCCCGGTGAAAACGTTTTTGAATTGCACCATGCCGGCATTGGTGAACATCAGGGTCGGGTCGTTGCGCGGGACCAAGGGCGAACTCGCCACGGACGTGTGCCCGTTGCGAACGAAATAGTCGGTAAAGGCGGCACGGATATCGTTGCTGCTGGCCATGGCGGTCAGGTGCTTCCCAGTCTGTCACGCAAACAGCGGTGCACGTAGCGCAGGGGCGGGGCTATGTCACGGGTGGAGGCGCGTCAGGTCACCGTTTGCGGGCACCGTCGGGGGCGAGGCTGGTCCAGGGCGCAAATTCTCACCAACCCAAATCCTCATCACCCAAGTGCGATAAAGAAACGGCCATTCCTCCGGCCACAGTTGCAGCCCCGCGCCAGGGCTGACACCACCTACTTCCTCGCTGGCAACGCGATCCCCGCCAGCGCTTCCCACACCCGAATCACGAACAAATCATCTTTCAGCCCCTGCCCATTCGCCGCCGCCGCCAGGAACAACTGATGCGCCGCCGCCGCCATCGGCAACGGAAAGGTCAGCGACCGCGCCTGATCCAGCACGATCCCCAGATCCTTGACGAAGATGTTGACCGCCGAGGACGGTGTGTCATCGCCCGCCAGAATATGCGGCACCCGGTTCTGCCACATCCAGGAACTGCCGGCAGACTCAGAGATCACCTTGAACAGCGTCTCCGGATCAGCCCCAGCGCGGATACCCAACGCCAGCGCCTCGGCCGCGGTGGCGATGTGCACGCCGGCCAGCAACTGATTGACCATCTTCACCGTGCTGCCGACACCGATCTCATCGCCGAGCCGCCAGACTTTTGTCGATATGGCGTCCAGCGCCGGGCGAGCCTTGGCAAACGCTGCCTCCGATCCAGATCCCATCACCGTCATCGTGCCCGCCCTTGCGCCCGCCGAACCGCCGGAGACCGGACTGTCAACCATCAGGAAGCCGGCATCCTCGATCTTGCGGCCCAGCGCCTTGGCCGCTTCCGGCGCGACGGTGGCGCAACAGAGCACCACGGCGCCCTTTTGCATCCGCGCCAGACATCCCTTCTCCCCGAACAGCACCTCTTCGCTTTGCGCGGCGTTGATGACGAAGACCACCACCGCCTCCAGATCCGTCGGCAAGGCATCCGCGGAGACCACGACCTTGCCGCCCTCGGCCGCGAAGCTGGCTCGGGTTTTTTCCCGCGGTTCGCAGCCAGTGACGTCGTGGCCCTTGTGCAGCAGGTTCAGCGCAGCCCCCATGCCCATATTGCCCAGACCGATAACACCGACTTTCATGCTGTTTCCTCCTGCGCAGGGAAGGCGAGGGTCCCCGGCCCATCTTTACCGAACCGACGCGCGTGGCAAGAACCGGATCGGCGGAAGAGCGGATTTTCCCGCCGGGTGCTTCCCAGGCCAGGCCGTTCGGTGCATAGCGGCGTATAGGCGTCTGCTCGCGGCGCGTGGCCGCTCGTCCTGTGAAAGGCCTGACCAGGTGGTGACCGCCACATACCCGACGATCACGCTGTCTCCCCAGGACTACGACGCCGTTCTGTTCGATCTGGACGGAGTTCTGACGCAGACGGTGGGCGTGAACGCCGCCGCCTGGAAAACCGTTTTCGACGCGCTTCTCAGGCAGCGCTCGGCCGACCTCGGCGAGCCATTTGTCCCGTTTGAGCTTGGTGCCGACTATCGGCGTTACCTCGATGGAAGGTCCCGTTACGACGGTGCGGCGGCCTTTCTTAGATCGCGCGGCATCGAACTTCCGCGCGGGGCACCCGGGGACGGCCCTGACGTGCAGAGCATCCAGGCACTCGGTGTTCGTAAGGACGCCTACTTCCTGGAATATTTGCAGCAACGAGGCGCCGAGGCATTCGAAGCGGCGATCGTCCTGGCGGAAACACTGAGAGCTCAGCAGATCAGGACCGCCGTCGTCTCCGCCAGCAGCAACTGCGCGGCGGTGCTGGAAGCAGCGGGGATCACTCAGTTATTCGATGTGCGCGTGGACGGCGTCGATATCACCCGTCTCGGACTCGCAGCCAAACCAGCGCCTGACGCATTCCTCGAGGCGGCTCGGCGCCTCGGGGTCGAACCGGCACGCGCCGTCATCGTGGAGGACGCGATTGCCGGAGTTGCCGCCGGCCATGCGGGCCAATTCAGCTGCGTCATTGGACTCGATCGAAGCGGGCAGTCGCAGGCAATGCGGGAAGCCGGCGCCGACGTCGTGGTGACAAACCTGGCGCAAATCCGGGTGACAACCGAACCGCCCTCGGCCTGGTCGCTCATCTTTGAGCGTTTCGACCGTAGGCGAGAAGGGATTCGCGAGGCCCTGTGCACGCTGGGAAATGGCTATTTTGCAACGCGCGCGGCATTGGCCTGGGCAAGCGCGGACGGTACTCATTATCCCGGTACGTACCTTGCTGGCGGCTACAACAGGTTGCGTACCGACAATGCCGGGCGAATAATTGAAAGCGAGGATCTCGTCAATTTTCCCAACTGGCTCGCACTCAACGTCCGGATCGGCGATCAGCAATGGTTCGATCTGACGACGGTCACGCTGCTGTCTTATCGTCAGGAGCTCGACTTGCGGCGCGGCCTGCTGCTACGGACCATACACTTCGAAGACGTCCAAGGGCAAAGAAGTGTATTGCAGGAACGACGTCTCGTGTCGATGGCCAATATGCATCTGGGTGCGTTGGCGCTAACACTCACCGCCGAGAACTGGTCGGGTCTCGTAACGGTTCGGTCTGCGGTCGATGGACGTGTCGTCAACGCGGGCGCCAAGTTGTACCAAAAATTCAACAACAAACATCTGGACCCGTTGGCGGGCGAGATTGTTGGCAATGACGGCGTCTACCTGATGGTCCGCACCTGTCAATCGGATATTCGTGTCGCCCAGGTGGCCCGAACCCAGGCGTTCATCGATGGGGACCTCCTTGAGGTCGAGCGCGAGGCCATCAGGGAACCGGGTTTTATAGGCCAGGAACTGACAATCGATCTCGGCCTGGGTCAGACATTACTATTGGAGAAGGTGGCGTATTTATACACCTCACGCGATCAGGCGATCTCGGAGTGTGGGTCTGAAGCGCGCAAGGCCATGGCGCGTACGGGTCGCTTCGACGCGATCAGGACGGACCACGTGCAGGCCTGGACGCATCTGTGGCGGCGTTTTGGGGTGGGCATTCAGGCTGCTGAACCCGGATTCAAGCTGAATGTCCTGATGTTGCTTCGCCTGAACATGTTTCACCTCCTGCAAACTGTTTCGCCACACTCTCTTGGCCTCGACATTGGAATACCCGCGCGCGGTTGGACCGGTGAGGCCTATCAAGGCCACATTTTTTGGGATGAGCTCTTTATCTTCCCGTTCTTCAACTACCGGGTACCGGAGATCACCCGAACTCTTCTGTTGTACCGATATCGGCGACTGGGTGAGGCGCGCGCCGCCGCTCGGTCCGCCGGATATAAGGGGGCGATGTTTCCCTGGCAGAGCGGCAGCGATGGGCGCGAGGAGACCCAGAAGTTCAACCTGAACCCGCGCTCACAGCGCTGGGTGCAGGATAACTCCTATCTTCAGCGCCACGTCGGAAGCGCCGTCGCGTACAACGCGTGGCAGTATTTCCAAGTTACCCACGACCTTGAGTTCCTGCGTTTCTACGGAGCCGAACTGATCCTCGAGATCGCGCTCTTCTGGTCAAGCATGTCGGTATTCAATACGTACGCGTGGACGCTACGAGATTCATGGCGTGATGGGGCCAGACGAATTTCACGACGGCTATCCGAACGCCGCGACGCCTGGCATCAACAACAATGCCTACACCAATATCATGGCCGTATGGGTCCTTTGCCGGGCGATAGAGGGTACTTGATCTGCTTTCTACTATGCGCCGCAATGAGCTGACGAAGCGGCTTGGCATAACGCCGGAGGAAATCGCTCGTTGGGATCACATCAGCCGCAGGATGTACGTGCCTTTTCATGCCGACGGAGTTATCAGTCAATTCGAAGGCTACGATGCGTTGCGCGAGTTCGACTGGGCGGACTATCGGGTCCGCTACGGCAACATCCAGCGCCTCGACCTGATCCTCGAAGCGGAGAATGACAGTCCCAATCGCTATAAGCTTTCGAAGCAAGCCGATGTATTGATGTTATTCTACCTGTTTTCCGCCGAGGAACTCGCGGAGCTATTCGCGCGGCTGGATTATCCGTTCGGCTACGATACAATTCCGAACAGCATTACTTACTATGCCGCCCGCACATCGCATGGCTCCACCTTATGCCGTGTGGTACATGCCTGGGTTCTGGCACGATCGGATCGGCCGCGTTCATTAACGTTCTTCGCCGAGGCGTTGCAAAGCGATGTTGCAGACATCCAGCATGGCACGACGTCGGAAGGTGTCCATTTGGGGGCGATGGCGGGCACGGTGGACCTGATACAACGTGTCTCTACCGGCATTGAGGTAAAGGGCAATGTGCTTCGCCTTGATCCGGAACTACCACCCGAGATGGCGAGCCTGGAAATGCGCATCCGCTATCGCGGGCATTCGATCGATTTACTGCTTACGCGTGGGGCCTTAACGATGCGCGGCCATGATCGTCACGCGGCGCCAATTTCGGTGTCGGTGGGGGGCACAAGCTGCGAATTCGTCGGCGGCACGACACGCGTTTTTCAACTGACGCCAGACGACTGACGCCAGACGACGCGAACCCGACCAGCATCGCCATGTAAACAGGTTCAAAACGTGGAATAGGTTCTCCGTGCCGCGGCATCCCCTGGCGGAAACGAGTTCGCACCACACCCCAAGGCCCAGCCCCTGTCGAGCCCGAGACAAGCTTCACCTCATGTTCCGGGGCGGACCGCTGTTCAGGCGCATCCAAATGGGCCTAAAACATACCTCACTCGCGAGGGAAAGCTGCAGCCGTGACACTGATTGCATCCGCCGAGACCGCACGCATCAATCGCCGCCGAGGCTCCGCCCCCGATGGCGTGACCTTTTGGCACACGTTGTATCTGGGAACGACGCGCTACAACATGGCGCCCGGCACCCCCGACCCAGCCCCCGACGCGCTGTTTCCAATGGCCTTTCTGGTCGAGCAAGACCCGGGCAGCACCGCCAGCGCCCACTACCACCAGCAGGACCAGTTCCAACTCGTCGTCGGCGGCCGCGGCACGCTGGGTTTGCACGATATCCGCCCGGTGACCGTCCACTTCACGGGCGCTCACACCGCATACGGGCCCATCAAGGCGAGCCAGGACGAAGGGGTCTGGTACTTCACCCTCCGCAACGGCTTCGATCCGGGCGCTCGCTTCATGACAATGCCGGAAAATCGCGTCGCCCTGCGCTCGATCGCGAGGCGTAAGCACCGGGAGGCTGTCGCGGGTCCGCTGGCTCATCTAACCACCCCCAGCCAGACGCTATTAGGTCCCGAACCCGACGGCATGGCCGCGTGGAGCTACAATCTGTCACCAGACCAGACCGTCACCGGTCCCGAACCCGCCGAAGGTCGCGGTCAGTATTGGGTGGTGACCAGCGGTAGCCTGGCCCACGCCGGCGAGCTACTGCCGAAAATGTCCTGTGCATTCGTCTACCCCGATGACCCGGCGTTCCACGCTGTTGCCGGCCCGGACGGTATGGAAATCATCGCGATGCAGTTCCCGCGCCGCGAGACGACGCACTGATGCGGCAAATCCGTCTCAACGCCTTCGACATGAACTGCATCGGGCATCAATCGCCCGGCCTGTGGACCCATCCGGATGACCGGGCCGACACGTACAACACGTTGGAGTATTGGACGAACCTCGCCCGCCTGCTGGAACGAGGCAAGTTCGACGCCCTTTTCATGGCCGACGTGCTGGGCATTTACGATGTCTACAAAGGTTCCCCTAGCACCGCGCTTGAGCACGCTGTCCAGGTCCCGGTCAACGACCCGCTGATGCCGATCTCCGCGATGGCCGCTGTCACCGAACACCTGGGTTTCGGCGTCACCTGCGGGTTGTCCTACGAGCATCCATACCCGTTCGCCCGGCGAATGAGCACGTTGGATCACCTGACCAAGGGCCGGATCGGCTGGAACATCGTCACTGGCTACCTCGACAGCGCCGCCCGTGGCATGGGGATGGCGAAGCAGGTCGCCCACGACGATCGCTACGACGTCGCCGAAGACTACATGCAAGCCACCTACAAACTATGGGAGGCAAGCTGGGAGGACGGTGCGGTGCTGCGCGACCGCCACGGCCGTCGCTTCGCCAACGCCAGCAAGATCCACCGCATCCTCCACGAGGGTCCGCACTTCAAGGTCGATGCGATCCATCTATGTGAGCCGTCGCCGCAGCGCACACCGGTTTTGTTCCAGGCCGGAGCCTCCAAACGCGGCCGCGATTTCGCCGCACGCCACGCTGAGTGCGTCTTCATCAACGGCCCGTCGAAGAGGGTAATCGGCGGCATCGTGGCCGACCTGCGCCGTCGCGCCGCCGCCGCCGGCCGAGATCCAAGCGATCTGGTCATCTTCACCATGATGACGCTCATCACCGACACCACCCCCAGGGCCGCTCGGAATAAATACCAGGACTACCTCAGCTACGTGTCCGAAGAAGGCGCGCTGGCCTTGATGTCCGGCTGGACCGGTCTCGATTTCGGCGCCATGAATCCTGACGAGATCGTGCGCTTCACCGAGAGGGACGCGCAGACCTCGGCACTGGAAGCTTTCACCACCGCTGACCCGGACCGTGAATGGACTGTTCGAGACATCGCCCGCCACGCCGCGATCGGCGGCCGCGGGCCGGTGGTGATCGGGTCAGGGGAGGAGGTCGCCGATGAACTGCGCGCATGGGTGGAGGAAACCGACATCGACGGCTTCAACCTCGCCTATGCACTGACCCCGGGTACGTTCGCCGACGTGGCGGACCTCGTCGTGCCCGAGTTGCAGGCGCGCGGCCTGTTCAAGCACGACTACGCTCCGGGCACGTTCCGCGAAAAACTATTCGGTCGTGGGGCGCGGCTGCCGGCCAATCATCCGGCCGCCGCGGTGCGGTGATTTGCGGGCTGTCCCCGGTCGGTTGCTCGGCATGCCGGCCGGGCTCCTGGGTCGACCGTGCGTAGCGCCGAAGTCCCCCAAGGACGCCACCTCTGATCCTGGCCGTTGAGGCTCAGGCCTTCGATCGTGTCGGCACGCGCTTCCCAGAAAAGCGAACGATGCGCCGATCACGTCCGCAGCCTTTTTAGCGATGCGCTGCG
>CAVTFL010000014.1:0-17671 GCA_963733925.1 uncultured Alphaproteobacteria bacterium
CGGTCGGGGTATGTCGAGCGCGGTGGCGCCTCGTCGCGGGCCGCAGTCGCTTGCCCCGCACTTCATATCCGAGATTACTCGCTAAGCGGATATGAGAGGGGGAAGGGGCTTCTGCCTCAACTGTTGAACGAGAACATCCGGGCGGTCGCCGCCGCGCGCCGCGCGGCGGCGACGCTTACTTTTCCTTGCGCGGATCGCACCGTGGCCAGCGCCTCGACGAGGCGCACGCCACATTGATGAAGGTCGAGATCTACCTCCGGCTCGGGGTTCGATAGCGCATCGGTCAGGCGGCGATCTCGGATGGCGTGCCGCCGGCGTCCAGGGCGAGCATCATGGCGAGCGCGCCTTGATGATTCGGGCCCGTCAACCGGGTGAGGCGATAGAGGTTGACAAATCGCTTCAATGCGCGGGCCGAACTGCCCGCGAGCGGCGCCAAATCGGCGAGAAGTTGGGTTTCGGCGGCGGACACCGGCTGGTCGAGTGCCAGGAGCGCCGATGGCTCGGCGTTGCGAACCGGCGGCTTTGGGGCGCCCTGACCGTCGAGAATCGCGCGGACCAGAGTCGGATAATTGGCGCGCGACGTGATTTCGCCGATCTGAAACGGCACCTGGATCCATGTGTCGAGGCTCGGCGCGGTCTCGCCTGCCGCGCCGGCGAGCCGTGCCGGATCGGCCGCGATCAACAATACAAACCCTTGGTTGAATAAGGCCCGCGCAGAAACAAGTATTTCACGCCCACGGGAAGCGGGCACGGCATCGAGATGGTCGAGTGCGAAAACAATGCGCCCTGGCGCCCCACCGCCGCTCTTCCCGGGGCTCGTTTCGCGGCGCCTTGCGATCATTGCACCAACGGCCGCCGCGAAGGCTTGCGCTTGCTGTGTCGCGGTATCAATGGCGAAGGGCGAGGGCCCAGCAAGCATGGAGTTTACCGGAAGCGCGTCGACTGCCCACGTTTCCGCCTCGGCGGTGAGGCGGGAAAGCGAGTTACTTCGGCGGCAAGGGCCTCCACACGGCGCGCCTGATGGGCAAAAAGGCGGTCCGTTTCACGCCGGGCGGCCGCAAGATCGGCTTGCAGCAAGGCCTCGCCGCGAAACACAAGCTGAAGCAAGCGTGAGGCCCGCCAGACGTTGACACCGAGCACGATCGCCGCACCAAGGAAAATGATTCCACGCAGGCTTGCCAGCAAATCCAGATGTGCTTCGAGCCAGTTCGCGATTGAAACGGAGGATTCGTTGGCCCGCATCCAGCTAAGCCAGACTGTGTGCTCGTCGATAGCGAAACCAAGACCGGCGCCCAAAAAGAGCAAAAGGAACGCCGTCACGATCAACTTTGTTTGCCCCTTGAACGCAAAAAAAGCCCGCAGCACGAAACCGGCACGTCGAGCCACCCCAGGCGTGCTGGCGATCGTTTGCACCATATCCTTGTAGGCCAGAAGCGGATCGCCCGCGATGCCGAGGTTGGAGAGAAGGCGTTTGAGCCGGGCCGTGTTAGCGCGCGTATAGGCATCGACCTCCGATCCGGGGGTTTGATAGAGGATGGTCTCGTCAAGACGCGCGCGCCGGGCATTGGCGTCGTCGAGGGCGCGCTTTTCGGCCTCGAATTTGCGGCGGGACGCATCAAGCCGCTCCAAGGCGTCGCTCGCGGCGGCCGCGGATCACGCGCGGCACGCGCGGCTTCGGCCGCGAGAGCTGGAAACGTCCTGGCAAGGCCCGCATGAAGCGCGCCGGCAAGAGCCGTGGCCGGATGGCCATCGAGATGGGCGGCATCGACCCGAAGAGTGACGATTTCGCTGATATAGGGCGTCTCCGGGACGGCCGCGCGGCTCAAATCCTCGATCGACCGGATAAGCTTCGTCAAGGCGAAGCTCTTGCCCGAACCGGAGGGTCCAAAGAGACCGATCGCGAGCGGGGTTTCGATGCGTGCATGCGCGGCGAGCCCGGCAAGAAGGCCGAGCGGCGCGTCGAGCCCCAGCGCATCGGGTCCGTCGGGAAGGTCGGCGGCAAAGATCGTCTGAGACGAAACCGCTTTGGGTTCGACGATCCGGCTTGCCGGAGGACGGGCAGGGACGGCGTTCGGCTCCGCGAGACGGGAGCCAGGAACAATCGAACCGAGAGCGCCTAATCCGGTATCAGCCACAATCATATCCTTTTCGCGAACGCCGGGCCTTGGCTCGAAAGGGCAATTCTTTCCCCGCGAGCATCAGTTTGCAAGTTGGCAGCCGACTATGGCGCCGTCGAGGCCGCAATTTTTTTGCGCTTAGGACGCCGTGTTGCGATGAGCGGCCTGGACCGTCCCGCGCTCCGCGGCTAAACAGCTTCGCATCACATATTTTCCGGCAGAAGACTCGGAGCTCCATGGCGCGGCAATTCATTTACCACATGCAAGGGCGTTGTCACGTTATTGAAAATTGGACGCGGCTTCGGCGGAATTTGCAGCTACAGTCACGCCGCGACGACTTCACGCCACGTCTGCAGGGCCGATGTCCTGAAAACTCGGTGCGTCTGCTGAGGTGAGATGGCGCTGGACGTTGAAAGTATTTTCGTTGGATGACGGGGCGCGAGTGGGCGGCGAACGACGTCTTCGGCGTCGCTGACTGCGCGGCGGTGCCGGCGCTCTTCTATGCCCACTGGGGGTACCCGATCCCAGAGTCTCACACTGCGCTTCGGAACTATCGGGCGCGTTTGCTCGCTCGCCCGTCGATCGCGCGAGTCGTCGACGAGGCAAGGCCGTGGCGGGAGAACTTCCCGCTCAAGGGGCACACTCCGGACTGACGGCCAAGTCGCAGGACCTCGCAAATAGGGCGGCCCGATTGGAGGAGGGCCCCGACAAGCTGACGTCGCTCCATTCCCCGCACCAGTTCCCGACTATTCGGAAGCGATAGTTGACTTGGCGACGCTCACGCCACGCACGCACCTCGCACTGGTCGCTCACATTCGTTCGCCGGGCAATTGGCTGGCTTGCTTCACCCAAGCGGCGAGCTGAGCTTCGTCGAGCTGGTCGTCCTCGCGGATGTCGAGGTAGCGCACTTCCTTTTGCGTGGACTCGCCGGGAGGACCAGCGAACAGGAGCTTTCGGTGATGCCCGTCGCCGTCCTCGTCTTCGACGACCCCCGGTATAAGATAGCGGTGGATCGAACATTATCGCAGATCGGCTTGAGCGACAGAGGATACGCATGAGGGTTTTCCTAGTCACTGGCGCTGGGGTTTCCGCCGAGAGCGGTCCTTGTCCCGCCGCGCATTATGGTCCGGCCGCCCCGGGCGGCAGCCCGGGATAAAAAAGCGGCGTTGGGGCGTCGCCAAGCGGTAAGGCAGCGGATTTTGATTCCGCCATGCGGAGGTTCGAAATCCTCCCGCCCCAGCCAGCCAGTCCTGTCTCCGGGGTTTTATTTCCCGGTTGGCGAGAACCGCCGACATTTCCGCGGGTTAGGCGGACGCGCCCGACACGATTCGTGGCAGAGACGGTTGCACGCGCGATTTCGGCGGCGGCCGTTGTGAAAATCTCTCCGGCGCCATTTCGTGGTTGACTTTTTTCGCGGGCGGAGGCGACGTCGGGCGAAGCCGAAGTGATTGGAGGCGGGAACTCGCAGAATCGACGATTTGTTCTCAGCGAAAGCCGAGGAGCTTTCGCTGTTCAGCCCAACCGGCCGGCAGCCGCGGCGTCAGGCGCATCAATGTCTGGGCGGTGAGTTGCGGCGGTTTACGGCCATTGATGATGGCCGTGGTGATGTCGGGCGCCAGCCAGGGAAGACGCAAGAGGGAATAGAGGTAGGCTGCCGACACTTGCTCTTCGCGAGCGATATCGTGCACGGTCAGCTTGGGGTTTTGGATCAGACGCGCCTGGATATGGTGCGCGCGAGCCAGGATTTTGAGCAAGCTGGGATCGGCTGGTGTCTGGTCATCGGCATTTTCGACCAGCATTCGCATTTCACGACCGACGCGCTTCAGGCCCACGGGCACCGTCAATCCCAAGAGATCATCCAGTGCACTCGTAGGCGCTTGATGCGGCATCTTCAGATCAAGCGACCCGGCGAGCAGCTCGGTCAGCCGGGACCGGGAGATCGCGATCTCGACGCGACCGGATCGGATTTCCACCCTGCAGAGCAGGGTCATGAGCATCGCTTTGACTGTGTCTGGCGCGAGGCCGCCGAGGTCTTCCGCGAGCTGACGGCCACACTCGATCAGCTGGCTCCGCCCTGAACCGTTGTGCGAATCGCCATCGACGGCATCGAGGATCGCTCCGGGGTCGGCGAGAAATGTGCGAAGCCTGTTGATCACCAGGCCTTCCAAATTGCCAGCCGGTATCCGCCGGCCGCTGGAACAATTCCTTGCCATTCCGGTGACGAGGGAGGTCGAAACATAGTATCGATAACGTGTTCCTTTCTTGACCGCATGGGTTGGCGTCAGGCGCTCGCCGGTCTCGTCAAAAACCATGCCGGTCAGCAGGCTGGGGTGCCTTCCCCGCGCTCCCGTTGCCCGCTCGACGCGGTTTGCGGCCAGCACGGCCTGGACAACGTCCCACAGCGGCTTGTCGACAATCGCCGGGTGTTCGCCGGGATAGGAATTGCCCTTGTGGAATATCTCGCCGCGGTAAAGCCGGTTCTGGAGGATCAAATAAAGCGCCCCGCGGGAAAGCGTCCGGCCCCCATATTCGGCGCCGTTGGGCCGCATGCGGCGCTTGCTCTTTATCCCGCAGTCAGCAAGCTCTTCCCGCAGCGCGTGAACCGACTTGAGCGCGAGATAGCGCCGATAGATCTCGACAACGATGCAAGCCTCGGCGTCGTTGACGACGAGCTTGCGGTTTTTCACGTCATAACCGAGGGGCGGCATGCCGCCCATCCACATGCCCTTTTTCTTGGACGCGGCGATCTTGTCGCGGATGCGTTCGCCGGTGACTTCCCGCTCGAACTGGGCGAAGGAAAGCAGGACATTCAGGGTCAGCCGTCCCATGCTGGTGGTGGTGTTGAATTGCTGGGTGATCGACACGAACGAGACGCCGCGGCGGTCGAAGACCTCGACAAGCTTGGCAAAATCGGAGAGTGCGCGCGTCAACCGGTCGACCTTATAGACGACGACCACGTCGATCTCGCCTGCCTCGATATCGGCGATCAGCTTTTTCAGGGCTGGCCGCTCCATCGTGCCGCCGGAAAACCCGCCATCATCATAGAGCGCCGGCAACACCGTCCAGCCTTCGTGCTTTTGCGAGAGAATGAAGGCAGCGCAGGCTTCCCGCTGGGCGTCGAGCGAGTTGAAGGCCTGCTCCAGGCCTTCCTCCGATGATTTTCGGGTGTAAATCGCACAGCGCGCCTTTTTGATAGACCGTCGCGGCGTCTTGTCCGATTCACCCATCGCTCCCCCCATGGCTCGGACGCTCCGCACCAGCCGCTAATAGCCCAAAGAAGCGCGGACCCGACCAGTGCGCTCCGGTGATCTTTTTGGCGATCTTGGTCAGCGACGGATAGCTCGTCCCGGCATACTCGAACCCATCCTCTGTTATCGTGACGGTGTGCGTGCGGCCGCCCCATTCCCGAACCAGACGCGCGCCGGGCTTCAGGCTGAGGCCCGGCGTGGGGCCAACCCGACCCGTTATCCGCAAGGCCTTGGCCATCGTTTGCAGCTTGCGCCGGGTCGCCTTGCCGAGCCCGCCATGCTCGATTTCCTGAAGTCTATATCCGAGTGCAAGGACAAGCAGGTCGCGACTGATCCGCGGCGGTTCACCGTGGTTGAACCGCCGCCATTCGCGCCGCAATTCCTCGAGGCCGAGCGACCGAATGCGATCGATCTCGCCCTCGGTCGCTCGGGTGTCCGCCGAAGCCATGGCTAAGCGGCCGGCGATATGGAGATCTTCGGCTTCGATTTGGTGGGCTGGCCGACAGGCACACGATAAACGCGTTCGGCCCCGGCCTTCTCCGATATCAGGGTCAAGCCGAGCTTCTTGCGCACCACGCCCGCAAAGAAGCCGCGGACCGAGTGCTGCTGCCAGCTCGTCGCCTTCATGATGGCGGCGATCGTTGCCCCCTTGGGCCGTCTGAGCAGGGCGAGGACGGCCTCCTGCTTGGTCCCGCTGCGGGTCGAGCCCGAGGGAATGTTCCTAGGATTTGCAGGCCTCTTCGTGCGGCTTTTTGCGCGTGCAATCTTGGTCTTTGTGGGGGTTTTGCTGTGCAACATTTGAGGATCCTTTTCGGTAGCAACGGCACCAGCGCCGTCACCACCGAAGCCCCGCAGTGGCGGCATCGCCAGCGGGGCAGGATCCCGAATGGAGCCAATCGGCCCTTATCTCGGCACGGCGACAGTGACGCTCCCTTCGCCGCAGATGTCCACTCCTTTCTGCGTTGAAAATTAAGCGCCAATTGCCCCACCGTTTGCGGTCAAGCCTTTGCCAGGGGCCGGCCGCGCGTCTCTGGATTCAAGAGTTCGAATCCTCTCTGGGTAGCCACGCACTCCGGTCTCGGGGGTGTATTTCTACCGACTTTTCAGCCCGTTCCCGATGACATCGGGCAATACCTCGGATCCGGTCGGTCGGCGTACCATCACGTCTAGGGCTAACGGTCCGTCCGTTCTTTGTGACGCCACGTCACGCATTCTGAGTGGCGGCGAGTCCGCTCCAAAGCTCCCAGAATTTCGTGGACCGTTTGCGCGAGGTCTACTCAACAAGCCGGTCCTAGTACACGCGCGTCGCCTGGGGCAGGGGCTTTAAAAGCAGATGCCACAAGTTGAGCGAACCTGGGCGACCACTGTCCTTTTGTCCGATTGAATTCGAATTTTGCTGCGTTGCGTCAGACCAGACGAGTTTATTCAGATCAGTAACCAATTGCTGCAAATCCGATGAAACAACTTTTTTCAATGCTTAACTCGATTCACGCGGCCCCTCGTAGCAAGATTTGTCGTGACGCATGATGAGGGGTCTCGGTATGACGCAGACACATCTGGCCATCACGGCGACCCCACCAAGGGGCATTGTCACATCGTTGAAAGAAGAACACGAGAATTCTGCGTCCCGAATATTTTCAAACGACCGCGACTGCCTCGCGCCACATGTTTATAGCCGACGCGCGAAAGGCTCGGTGCGTCCTTGCAGAAGTGAGATGACGTTGGACGTTGAAAGTGTTGTAGGTGGCTGCATGAGTTGAGAGAAATCTTTGGGCTGACCCCGGACACTTGAAACCCTGCATCTTGTATTCTCGTCGTCGGGTCGGTTGATGCGAATTCTCGGCTCGATTGTTGCGCCATCGACCACGCTCATGTCGTCTTGTGATTCCAAGATCACTGGCAGCGGCACATAAGACCTCAGATTGTCCGTGACCAGCTTGTCTGGGACAAATCCATACTTCTTCAGCAGCTTGCGCATGAGTTTCAGCGCGGCACGCTTGTTCCTCCTGCTCTGGACCAGCACATCAAGCACTTCGCCCTCGGCATCCACGGCGCGCCAAAGATAGACCATGCGGCCGGCGATTTTCAGATAGACCTCATCCAAATGCCAGGTAGTGTGGGCTTGGGTCTACGTTTGCGTAGATCCGCCGCGATCATGGGCCCAAAATGATTCACCCAGCGCCGAACAGTCTCGTAGGAGACCATGATGCCGCGTTCCGCCAACAAGTCTTCGACGTCACGTAGGCTTAGGGTGAACCGGAGATAGAGCCAGATCGCCTGCTGGATGATCTCTGGCGGAAAGCGATAGCCGCGATAGCTGATTTTCTTCATCCCCTTGGCTACCGAACCGCCAGCGGGACCGCAAGCCCGAAGCGGCGTGACAATGCCTTCAAGATCGTTGCCGGTGCGCCGTTGCTACGGCGCAAGTCGCCAAGAGCCTCGGGTCCCTCGGCATTGTAGCGGGCGAGCAATTGTTCGATCCATCGCTCGCCATAGGCCGTCGTCCCCGACACTTGCGAGATGGTGTGACCACGCGCCAAAAGCCAGATTACCTGGAAGTGCCGCGATGCGGTGGCATCCTCACATCCCACAAACCGCTCTTCCAACTCCTCGACACTCAAATGATCCCAGACCGTCGCCATGTGTCCCAATCTCCCGAACTCATAGCGCCTAAGCTTATCTGCTTCGCAAGGCCGTGTGAATCCCTTTCAACGTCGAGTCAATCAGCCGGAAACCGTATGACTGCTCTAGAACATTCATTGGTCCGGCTCGCGGAGACGATAGCCAACGCCGGTTTCGGTGAGAATATGGATAGGCCGCTCGGGATCCGCCTCGATCTTTTGGCGCAAACCTCGAATGTAGACGCGCAGATATTGCACATCCGCGTCGCCGCCCCAAATCTCCTCTAGCATGAAACGGTGGGTCAGGACCTTGCCGGCATGCGCCACCATGAGACGCAAAACGTCAAATTCGCGCGGCGAGAGTTTGACTTTATTGCCCCGCGCGGTGACGATTCGGCGCACGAGATCGATGCAGAGATCGCCAGCGTGAAACACTGGCTTTTCGCCTTCCTGCTGGAGGCGATGGCGCTGCGCCGCGCGGATGCGCGCCAGAAGCTCGTCGACCCCGAAGGGCTTGGTCACGTAATCGTCGGCGCCGCGATCGAGCGCTTCGACCTTGGCGCTTTCCTTTTCCCGGCTCGAAAGAATGATGATCGGTAGAGCCGCGCCGCTCTCCCTTATGCGTTTGACCACGTCGAGACCATCCATGTCCGGCAGACCGAGGTCGAGGACGAGGAGGTCGACGGCGCCTCTGCGAACCATGTCGAGCGCGGTGAGCGCGTCGGCGGCGGTGGAGACGAGATAGCCCTGGCTTTCCAGACTCGCGCTCAGAAAGCGAACGATCGCCGGCTCGTCGTCGACGATGAGAACGCGCAGCGGTCCTGCCCGAGGCGTCATGGCAGGGTCCCGGGCGGCGTCGCCGTGGCGGCGGCCGGAAGCGTGATCGTAAAAACCGCCCCCTTCCGGCCGGTCCGGTTCGCGGCGGTAATCCTGCCTCCCATGGCCTCGATGAAACCACGGCAGATCGCAAGACCAAGCCCGGTGCCGGCACGCTGGCGGTCGCCGCGGCGGGCCCGGTAGAACTTGTCGAAAATCCTCTCGAGATCGGCTTCCGGGATTCCGTCACCTTCGTCGGAAACGCGAACGGCCACAAAACCATTTTGCCGCACCGCCGCGACTTCGATGCGCGAACGTTCCGGCGCGTATTTTGCCGCATTGTCGAGAAGATTGAAAATCACCTGTTCCAGCAGCACCATATCGGTCCTGACCATCGGCAAATTAGGTTCAAGAGCAATTTCGACTTGGTGGTTTTGCAGGATCTTGGCGGCTCTTTGGACGGTCGCGCCAATGATGTCGGAGAGGTCGACCGGTCCGTTCTGGGGGGTAAGCGCGCCTGACGCCAGAACAGGGCCCAGTGCCACTCCGGTCAGGATGGCCATGATCATGGACGCCGACGGGTGGCCCTGGTCGACGAAGGCGGCTCCCTGAGCGGCGGCGCCGACGAGGGCGAGCAGCCCGATCACCGAGGTGACGATGACGCCAGCACGGCGGGCGATGATGGCCTGGACGACCAGGCCAGCGGCGGCCAGGATCAGCAGCAGCCCAAGCACGATGTGCACGGCCAGCCCGCCCGGCCCGTTCGAGATCGCCGTCCCGATGCTGTGCCCGTGATCGGCGGCCGGGATCGTGGCGTAGAGGTTGACCCCGATCCCGATCCCGTACTGGATGAGCAGCAGGACCAGCGCCGCGAGGCTTGTCCGGCGAAGACCCGCCGTCCGGCCGGTGCTGACCCGCGGGGCTGATGTGCCGGCGTGAAGTGTCATGTGCCTGCCTGTTCGCTAGGTGACAGTGCCCCCCGGCAGCGGCGACGCTCGGACGACCTGCGGCGAGGAGGAGTTGCCATCGTCGCGGCGGTGAGGGTGAGGTGTCGTCGGCCAGCAGGTGATTCCCGGTCGGCTGGAGGATGACCGCGGTTGCCGGCAGCTACGCCGATCGTGGTAGGCGGGCCTGCGGCCCGGGCTGCTGCGCCTGGCGTATCTGGAAGCCGCTGGCCTGCGCCACGGCGCGCAGCCGCGAGTGTCCCGCTGGCTGACGACCTTTGGCGCCCGGGCGGCCAGGCTGGATCTTGCTGGCCCGGCCGAGCAGCAAGGCCGCCGGGCCGACCGCACCGTCTCGAAGGGAAGCACGCCGATGTCTGTCCTCACCGCCCCGGTAGCACGCCCCGGCTCGCCAGCGAGGCCGCCCGGCCCGCCTAAGCTGTCCGCCGCCGAGCTGCGCAGGGCCCAGGCCCAGACACTGCGCGCGCCCCGCTTCGACTACAGCATCCCGGCCAAGCTGCTGTTCTGGATGGTGGATGTGATCTATGGCCGGCCGCGGTCGCTGCGGAAGTTTGTCGTGCTCGAGATCGTCGCCCGGGTGCCCTATCAGGCGTGGGAACGCGCCGCCTACGGCGCGCTGACCCGGGTCCACCGGCGGTTGCGGCTGGCTGGCCGGATCTTCGAGCGGGTCGTGGAGACCCGCGCCCAGCAAGACAACGAGCAGTATCACCTGCTGATTCTGGAGGAGCTCGCGCAGCGCGGCGGCGGGCCCCGGCCAGGCCTGCGGTTCCGGCTGCTGCCATGGCTGATGGCCGTCGGCTACTACCAGCTGTCCTGGTTGCTGTACATCTGCTGGCCGGCGGCGAGCTACCGGCTTAACGCCGCGTTCGAGGACCACGCCGAGCACGACTACATGCTGTTCGTCACCGAGCATCCGGAGTGGGAGGCCCAGCCCTACGACGTCGTTCGGCGACGGCTACGGTCACCACGGATCGCTGGCCGACCTGTTCCGACAGATCGGGCATGACGAGCGGGTGCACAAGCTGGAAAGCCTCGCCGCCCTGGCCGAGCCGCGGCTGCGCGACGACTTGTCCGGTGCGCTCGCCACGCGCAGTTCGCGCCTGGCGGGCACCTCCGGCGACTCGCAGCGCCCTGAAACAGCAGGCGCAGAAACCGGATCCGGTCCGCGGACGTAAAGGATGATGCGGCGGGTCCTGAGGGAGGCCGCGCTACGAAGGCCCGTTACCGGCGCCTGTTTCATGTTCAGGGCCATGCAGCTAGATGTCACCAGAAGCGGCTTTATGCCGCCGACCCTTGACCCCCGGGATCTCTGGCGTGGACTGCATGGCAGAGCTCCCGCGGCACCAGATCCTGCAGGAGTAAGCGCTATCCTGCGGGGTCCCGGGGAAGATCGTGAAAAACCAGGCGGGCCTCTCTCCGCGAAGGGTTCCAGCGAGCAGAGAGGGACCGGTAGCCGACTTTGGCCCAGGTACTGTCAGTGATGCCGGCCGGGCCGTGGGTGAGAGTCGAGTCAGACACCCTGGCGACCTGGGAGCCGCCCACCGATGCGGTCAGGGTGGATCCGCGCATCGCGAGCTGCACCGCTGTCCAGGTTCTGGCCTGCGGGGCGGCGAAGGTCCCTGAGGCGAGAACGTCGAGTGTCGCGGCGGGAGTGATCCGGGCGAGCTGCCAGTGTCCGTCGGCGGAGGCGGTGAGCTGATAGCACGTCAGCACCGGGTCACTAGGTCTGAGGGGTAGTCGCAAGCTATCTGGCCAGAAGCAGCGACCGAGCACTCCGGCGGACTGGCCCGTCGCGGTGAACATGACGTCGGCGCTGATCGCGTAGTCAGTCCATGAGTCGTCGCCGACGAATGCGTACGGGTGATTCCACGCGGCCATTGGTGGGTGCGATAGGACGGGCTCCCGGTCGGTGTCTTGGGTGAACCACTGGCCGGAGGGGTTGTAGCTGAACGAGCCCTGGACGGGGGACAGCAGGGACGGCAGGTCGGCTGAGTCGCGCGCGGCCGTATAGGGAAGCGGTGCCGGTGTTGGTGTGCCAGGCGGCCGGGCAGCCCGCCGCGCTGCCCGGTGGTGGTGGTCAGCGTGTACATCCAGCCGGGCCGGAGGGTCAGCGTGACCGTGCGGCCGCGCCGGTCGGCGGAGCCGGATCAGGTACCGGCGGTGATGCAGGTCGCTGGCCCACACGTGGACGGTGGCGGATCTGAGCGGCCGGGCGATCTTGAGGGTGAGCTGCTGCGGCCGGGTGGTGCTGGTGGTCTCGGCGACGGCCGACCAGTTGCGGCCGTGCTCGTACGTGACGATGCTGCCGCCGGCCGGGAGGAGCCGGGAGCCATGCCAGGCGTAATGCCAGCCGGGCCGGGTGAACTGGGTGGTGTGCGCGGTGACCCAGGCGAGCGGCGTGACCTGGTAGTAGCCGGACCACGGCCAGTCGGCGACGACCAGACCGCGGTTCTGGTAGGGCAGGTCAGGCGAGATGGCGTCGACGGCGGGCCATTCGAGGACGCCGCTGGTCCTGGCAGTAATCCAGGAGCGGTTGATCGCGCTGGCCAGCTGATGGCCCTTGGCGGGGTCGAGGTCGCCCAGCTCGGATTCCCAGACGGGCTTGCCGAACGTGCGTGGCGGGCCGGCGCAGAGAATGCGGCAGTTGTCGTGGAAGCCGAGGACGCTTACGGCTCTGCGGTAGGCGGGGTAGCGGCGCAGCATGTCGAGGAGTTCCGGGCCGGAGCCGGACGTTCTGGTCAGGAATGCGTCGGCGGCGACGTACTGGACACTTCGGAACCCGTTCGCGTCCATAGCACGGCGCAGGCTTAACACCCAGCGGCGGCCGGCGTTCAGGCCGGGGCCGTGCTCGTTCCATCCGCCGATGTAGGAGATGCGCAGGTGATGCTGGCGGGCGCACTTGAGCCAGGTGATGACATAGCCGACGTCGGCCTGCGTCCAGATGTCCTGGCCGACCCAGCCGGGCGCGCCCCACTGCAGGGCGTACAGCTGGATGGACGGATTCCGCCGGACGGCCGCCCGGGCGACCTGCCATTCGTAGCCGACGTCGCAGTTGACCTGGCCGGGCAGAGGGCTCGACGCTGGGCTCGGCGCCGTCGGAGCTGTAGGTGCCGGCGCTGATCTCCAGCTTGAGCATCTGCAGCCCTGCGCCGTAGCCGGGCCGGAACAGGTAGTCGTAGATCTCGTCGCGCACCGCGGGGGCATAGTCGGCCAGGAGCCGGGCGTTGCCGCCACCTCCGAGAATGGCGCCGATTCCGTCGAACACCCCTGACGTCCGCGTGGTTATCGTGACGGTCGACGACGGGACGGCCGATGGGACGGCCGACGGGACTCGGTCGCAGTTGTCGGGCCCGCAGCAGCGACAATGAATCCTCCGGCTGCGACGGCTGCTGCTGCTGCCGTGAGCAGGCTGAGCTGCCTGCTACGGATCATCGTGTCCTCCAGCGCTGACGATACCGCGAGCAGGGCGCAGACACGCGGATCACCGCGGCTGGAGGCTCTTACGCGCGAGCTCGGTAACAAGATTGCGCTCGCCGGGTGAGCCGCGTGGCTTACGTGGTGATCCGCCCGTGCCTGCCTGCCCGGCCACGGGTTCGGGCAGCAGGCTCTGTGCCCTCAGGCCTTCTCCAGGGTGGCTTTGAGCCGGGCCAGGTCCTTCTGGTTGGCTCGCCGCATCGCGATGGCCGTCATCGGGGCCGCGAGTCTCGAGAAGCCGGAGGGCTCGCCGCGGTTGCGGAGCGTCATTCTGGTACCGCCAGCCGGGCTGTCCTCCCAGGTGTAGGTGGTCTCCATCGGGAATGGTCCTTCGGTGGTGCTCTTAACGAACCGCTCGCCAGGAACCAGCTCTGTCACCTCGTAGGTATACGCAAGGCGGCGGCCGAGGAAGCGGGCAACAAAGGCGACCCGGGAGCCGACCGCGAGTGGTCTCGGCGACTTCCACTCGACGGACGTGATGTTCTTGTACCAGCAGGTCGCGTTGTCAGGGTCGGCCGCATACAAGGCAACCTCGGACCTGGGCCGGTCGATTTCGATTTCGGTCTGCACGCAGACGGTCATCCGACGGTTCCTCTCGCAGGTTCGGCGTGGCTTGGCGCCGCCTTCATGCCGGCCCGGTCAGGGCTCTTGCGTGATCGCGGCGAGCAGGCCGCGGAAGTCTTCGCCGCAGGGGCCGCATGCGGCCAGGTGGGCCGCCACGCCGGGGTAGCGGCTGGCCGCGTCCGTGCCGGCGGCGACCAGGTCGGCGTAGACGTGGAGGATCTCTATGGCCTGCTCGCATCCGACGTCCGCGGGATCGGTGTCGAGGAAGTTCTCCAGCGCGGCCCAGTCGGTCATCGTGATCCCAGCCTTCTGTGCTCCAGGTACTCGTTGGCGACCAGGAACGCGCGGATCTTACGGCGCGCGTCGAAGATCGCCTTGTAGATCGAGTTCCGGGTCATCCCGGTCTGGGCCACTACGGCGTCCAGGGGGATGCCGTTGAGCACGACCGCGACGAACAGCCGCCGCTGGCGGGCGGTGAGCTCCTGGTCTACCGCGTGCCGGATGGCGGTGATCATCTCGGCTCGCGCCGCCTGCTCGCCGGGGTCTATCCCGAACCGGTCGGGCAGCCGGTCCCAGTCCTCGGCGTCCAGGCTGGCGGCCGGGTGCTGGCGCCAGTAGTGGCGCCCGAGCTTGCTGGACACCTCCAGCACCACGAACCGGTACGCCCAGGTGGTGAACCGGCTCTCACCGCGGAAGGTGTCCAGCTTGGCGATGATCGCGAGCATGGTGTCGGCCGCAGCCTGGTGGGCCAGGTCGTCGAGCTCGGGCCCGGCGATCCCGGACGAGGCATCCCGGCGCCGCAGCTCACCGGCGGCGACGCGGACCAGCAGCCCGTGCAGACGTACCAGGCCCGCCTCGCGCACCGGGCCCGTGCCGGTGAGCGCGGTGATCCACCCGGCCGAGACCGCGTCCAGCGGCGGTGCCAGCTTCTCCGGTCGCTCCACCAGCCCAGGCTAGGCGAACTGGCGATGCCGCCGGGGAACTCCGCCCGGACAGGTAAGACCCCCGCCTGACGGGACCGCTTACATGGCAGCCGGGGAAGTCCCCGGCGACGCCTCACAAGCCACCACCGCGAGCAGGAGCCAGCGCATGACTACTCCGTCCACGATCACGGGCCGCGTCGCCCAGTTGCACGCCAACATGGCGGCCGGGCCGCCCAGCGAGGTCATGGGTGCCTTCAGCCGCGAGCAGGCCGCGCTTGCGGCCGTCGAGCCGGCTGGTATCGCCAAGATCGGCACGGTCCTGGCTGACACCGAGCTCCTGGACGCCAGCGCGGCGGCTACCACGCTCTACGCCGCGACCGGGCCGGCTACGTCGGTACTGGTCTTGTACCGGGGGGCCTGGTGCCCGTACTGCAACATCGCCTTGTCCACCTACCAGGCACACCTGCTCCCGCAGCTGACCGATCGCGGCATCAGGGTGGCCGCGATCAGCCCGCAGAAGCCGGACGGATCGCTGACCATGCAGCAGAAGCACGACCTCGCCTACCCGGTGCTCTCTGACCCCGGCAATGTCACCGCCCGCCGACTCGGCATCCTTACCTGGCCATCCGGGGAGGCCCGCGCTGCCCAGCTTCAGCTCGGCCTCGACCTGACCAGCGTCAATGCCGACGCCACCATTGGCCTGCCGATGCCTGCCACCGTCATACTCGACGACCGCCACAGCGTCCGCTGGATTGACGTCCATCCCGATTACAGCACCCGCACCGAGCCCCGGCAGATCCTGGACGCCCTCGCCCATCTCGGCTACTGACGAGCTGGTCCGCTGCGACTCCCGGTCATCCCGTAACGGTCCGCGCCAGCCAGGGACTAAGTGACGAACGGGAGCGGAACCCCGTCTTTCAGCTGGAGGAAATCGATGAGGAGACTGAATACCCGTGCCGCTCGCGGCGCCAAGCCGGCCAGGGACGCGACGGCGTCTCACGCGGCCGGCCGCCGTGGCGTCTTGCGCGTCATGACGTCCCGCCGGTGGCTCCCGGCGGTGATCAGCCTGGCCGCCGCGGGCGCCGTGGTCGCCGTGCCCGCAGCGGCGTCGGCCTCGCCTCGCTGGTCCCCGGTCATCGGGCACGTGTACCTGGACGACAACACCGCGGGCACGAACACGATCGCCGCATTCGACCGGCACCCGGACGGGACGCTGACTGCCGAGCCCGGATCTCCGTTCACCGCGGGCGGCGCGGGCACCGGGGCGGGCCTGGCGTCGCAGGGCGCGATTCAGCTCGCGGGAGGCGGCCGCTTCCTGCTGTCGGTGGACGCGGGCAGCAACCAGATCGTGGTGCGCGGATCCGCCCGGCGGGTCGCTCCGCCTCAGCGACGTGCGTTCGCTCTGGCGGGGTGCTGCCGGTGAGCATCGCGGTGCACGGCAGCCTGGTCTACGTCGCCAACGCCGGCCCGGCTGCACCAACTACACCGGCTTCCGGCTCAGCCCGTGGGGCAGCCTGACGCCCATTCCCGGCTCCACGGTCGCCCTGCCCAGCTCGGCCCAGCCCGGCGACGTGCTGTTCAACAGCACCGGCACCAGGCTGATCGGCACGCGGGTCGGCACCTCGCAGATCGACAGCTTCACGGTCGGCTTTGACGGCACGGCTGACGGCGGCGCCGGGCTCGCCGTTCACCGCCCAGGGCCTAGGCCCGTTCGGCAGCCAGTTCCGCCCGACCAATCCCAGCCAGCTGTTCGTGACCAACGCCCACAACGGCACGGCCTGGGCACCGTCTCGGCGTTCGCCGACTCACCCGCCGGGTCGCTCACCCCGATCGGCGCTTCCCCCTACGCCGACCAGCAGACCGCGCCGTGCTGGACGATCATCAGCCCCGACGGCCAGTACCTGTTCGCGGTGAACACCGGGTCAGGCACCATCTCCCGGTACGCCATCACCCCGGGCGGCGAGCTGACCCTGCTGGGCAGCACCACCGTCTCGGCGACCGCGGGTGTCGGCGCTGTCGACCCCGGGCTCAGCCCGGGCGGCCGTTATCTGTTCCTGAACGAAACCCGCATCGACGCCGTCGGGGCCTTCGCCGTCAGCGGCGGGAGCCTCACCGAGCTGCCCAGCTCGCCCACCGCCCTGCCCGTCGGCGCTACCCCGGCCGGCATCGCGGTCAGCTAGCCGCAGCCGTCCGCACGACACGGCCAGCCGGTGGCCGGGATACCCGCGCGGGTATCCCGGCCACCGGCGGCTACCAATTCCCGGCTACAGGTAAGACGCCAGCCTGGGCCCGCCGCAGATGAAGTGGCGGCTTTGCCTTCGCGGCGCCCTCCGCGATAGCTGCCTGGGGAGCCTTGCCATGACGTTACTGCGACGAGGACGCCAGTCCGTGGGAGACGACCCGGACTCAGAACTGGTGGACCGGCTCCGTCTCGGCGATGAGGACGCGTTCGTTGCGCTGGCCGGCAAATACCGGACCGTGATGCTGTCGGTAGCGCTGGGCTATGCGCCGAGCAGAGCGGTGGCGGAGGAAGTGGTCCAGGACGCCGGGGTGGGGGTACTGCGCGGCATTGGCAACTTCGAGCATCGCTCGACGTTCCGGACCTGGCTGATCCGCATCGTGATCAACCGAGCTGTCAGCGCCGCGGCCCGAGAGCGCCGGAGCGTGCCGGTGAACGACATGGAGCCGGTGATCAATGGCTCCAGGTTCAACGTGGCTGGCACCTGGGAGGTGCCGCCCGAGCCCTGGGCTGACCAGGTCGAGGACAGGCTGACGGCAGCGAAGATGGCCACGCGGGTCCTGGCCGCCATCGACGAACTGCCGCCGCGGCAAAAGAGAAGTCGTGACCCTGCGCGATGTCCAGGGCATGAGCAGCGCCGAGGTCTGCGCCGCCCTCGATATCAGCCAGGCCAACCAGCGCGTGCTCCTGCATCGCGGCCGCAGCTG
>CAVTFL010000015.1:0-12105 GCA_963733925.1 uncultured Alphaproteobacteria bacterium
GCCCGGCAGGACTCGAACCTGCAACCGAGCGGTTATGAGCCGCCAGCTCTAACCAATTGAGCTACAGGCGCGCACTTCGGAGCTTAATGCCCACAGGCGAGGTCCCGCGTCAACGCAAGACCGCCTCAGCGGAAAGGCCGGTTCTGTCCACGCAAGCATCCAAGGGTCGTACCGAGCCAGATCAGGCCGAACACATCCCGGCCAAAGGTCGCTAAACGCCCCAGACGGGAGCCGTTCCCAGAGGGTTCCGAGTGGCGCGATGCGTCACTGCCGCAAGCAATCCGATCCGCGCCGCACGCCAAGCCGGCGATCTTATTTGCGCCGAAACGTCACAACAAGCACGTCGCGGTATCCGGGTGACGCCGGGTCCAGCGGCTCCACCGGGGTCACCCCGTGCAGGACACGAGCATCGTCCACCAACGCGGCGTCCAACGGCTCAGTCAGAGTGAACTCGCCCAGTTCAGCACCCGCCAGATCGTGGATCGAAGTCATACCGCTGACGATATTGGTGCGGTTCACCAGCAGCACCAGCACGTAGTCCACGCCGTCGCGGTGCAAACCTTCGGGCGTAGGAAGGCCAGCCTCGCCCGGGCGCGCCTCGATACGGAACTGATGCATTTCCACATGCCAGGCGTTGCTTGCCGGACTTGCCATTCCGAACAGGTTTCGGCAGAATCTCAGTATGGCCGCGAGGGACGTGCCGGAGCCCACCGGCTCGGTTACCGCTTCAAACCATCGTTCAATCCCGCCGTTTAGCGGGTTGTAGTCGCGGCTTTGGAAATGCGGCTGAGCCGGCTGCCGAACGATCTCGCTGGCGGTAATCGTGAATACCGCATGACGGCGCTTCCGGTAACGGCCGCCATCCGCCATGTAGGTGTCCGGCCCGAGGTCATTCCAACTGGTGGCGAACTCGGGCCAGTCGGTCAGTTCGCCGGCCTGCTCCAGTAGGATGCGCATGTCGGCGGCTCGGACGAACCGGTATCCATCGGCCCAAATCGCCCGCGCGAGAAGCTCTTGGGTTGGGAATTGCTCAGTTAGCTGCCGCGGCGCGTTCATGGCTGTCCCCTTTTTCAGCGGGGGCCTGGATCATTGTGGAGACCGTGATCGTCTGCACCGGATTGAAAATCCTGATCCCGATCTCCTGAAACCGCCGCTTCATGCGCCGGTTGAATTCGCGCTGCACGGGCCAACGGCCCGAATCCGTGCAGACCACCTGGCCGACGATCGTCGCTTCAGCGCCATCCACCTTATCCACGCCCCAAAGTTGCAAGTCGCTCAACATTTGTGCGGACAACGCCGGATCCGACCGCATGCCGGCCACGATTGCGGTCAATTCGGTGGCAACGCGATCAGTATCCTCGTCATAGGCGACGCTGACACTGACCGCCGCGTTGCCCTGCCCGCGATTCACGTTTGTCACACTGGTAACCGAACTGAAGGGGATGATGTGAACCGATCCATCGCCGGCGCGCAGCCGGATGGTGCGCACGGAGAGCACCTCCACGACGCCGGTCATACCGGAAACGGTGACGGTATCCCCCACCTGCATGGCATTTTCCAGCAGCAGAAAAATGCCGGTGATCAGATCCTGTACCAGCTTTTGGGAGCCGAAGCCAATCGCCACGCCGACGATCCCGGCGCCGGCTAACAATGGCGCGATATTGATGCCGATCTCACTGAGAGCCATCAGGCCGGCGACGATCGCGATAGTGATCAGCAGCGTAGAGCGGAGCAACGGCAACAGTGTTCGCAAACGGGCGGATTTGGCGATCTGGGCGTCCCGATCCAATCGGTCCAGATGCTGCTGAATGCCGCCGTTGATCGCTTCCCACACGCCGATCGCGAGGATGATAGTGACCAGGAGCGTTCCGCTCGCCGACAGCACGCGGAGGCCGAGCGCGCTGTCAATTAGCCACAGGAACGTGTTCAGGCCATAGAGTTGCAGCAGCCCGAGAATGCACAACAGGTAGATCGTCAGGCGCAACGTGGCGCTCACGACGGGATGGTAGACTCTAAGCCTTGCATGCATGCCCGGGTAAAGACCGGGGGAATCGGGTGTCGGCCGCATGACGCGGTCCACCACGCCTAACAACAGAAGCAGAACTAGCCGGGCAGCGATCAAGAGCAGCCCGGTGACAATAAGATAGTGCAGGACCGCCGCGTAGCCGTGCTGCACCTCTATTGCCCAGATCAGCCAGCCCACAATCAGGAAGAACAACGCGATCCAATGCCAGACCCGGGCAAACCGGTTCCGCAGTCCGGCGATCATGCCTGTGCCTTCGGACACCTGCATCCAGCGCCGTACCGCCCGCCGGTTTCGGACGACGATATAGACCAGACAAACGACCAATACGAGGCCAACGCCCTTTTCCAAGGCATCGTGCGCAATGTCGGATAGGCCCAACAGCAGGCCGACCTCGCCGATCGCGTAGCCCACCACGGCGATCGGGACCAGCCGTCGAGCCCAGTACATCAGGTAGGTGGCGGCTGTATCTCGGAGATTGAACAGGCGCAGGCGGGACGCTTCGGGGGACAGCAGCATGCGCGCGAGGCACAGCAATGCGATGCAGACGGCGTAAGCATCGATGATTGCCAGGATAATCAACCGGTTGACGGTTTGGCCGCCGAGGCTCGACCCGGCAATCAGGTGCCCTACGAGCACGAACCCGAGGACGGGAACCAGTTCCAGAGCCAGTCGTGAGAGGACAAGGGGCACGCGCTTAAGCAGCGTCCAGGCCGTGGGACGCCGACGTCGATGTGCCGGGGCTTCGATGTCGCCGGCCTCAGCGCGGGCGATGGGATCCTCCTCGGCGCGGGCAATAGCGTCGGTCTGGGGGCTGGGAACAGGGTCGGTGTCGTCGTCATTGACCGTATCCGCCCCATTATCTGCGCTGACGTCGGCGGTGGATGCCTCATCGAAATCGGCCAATGACGCCGCTTCCTCCGAGCCGGCGAGGCGAACGCTGGGTGCAAGGCTTTCAAGGCCGCGTATTGGCCGCTGCATGGCGCGTCGGAGCCCATATTCGACCGCGGCCGCCACGACGAGCACGAGTGCCATGCGCCAAGAGACGTCGACCAGAATGTCGTGCGCAATGGGGTTGGTCGCCACCATCACGACCCAGCCGTACAGCAGCGGGAGGCTTTGCACGGCTTCCAACGCCCCCACCGCCTGGGTGCCGAGATGGTTGAGGAAGGCGGACGCCGACAGCAAAACCTGAGCCCCTAGGCTATCAGGTGCAAGCGGGATTCTCAGACCCTCGGCGGCTGTTTCGGCCGACCCCGATTTCGCCTGTCCAGTGGGTACAGCGGCGGTAGGTCCGCCCACGCCGGGCGGCAAGGCTGCCGGTTGCGCCTTGATGATGGCGTTCAGTGTGTCGGCGAAGGAAGCCCGTTTGGCCGGGTCGTTCAACACGTCCAGCGCGACCCGCGCCTCGTCGACCGAAATGGAAGGTGTGGACGGCGGGCTGACGGGCTTCTGTGCGGACGATGGCGTCGGCGCGCCAAGGAGGATGGCGCACAGAATGACGAGAACGAGTCGTATCATCGGCGGGCTACGACCACAGATGCCGCCGCCGGGTCAACGCAATTTCGGACACGAGAGTTGCTGCCTATCCGCTGTCATATGGCGCGGACCACCCTCCACAAATCCAGCCCGAGCCCTATGGTCCAGCCATGCACGGTCTCCTCGCGGTCCTGGTCGGTATCCTGATGCTCGCTACGCTGGGCGTCCTCACCGTCGGCGTCGTCGGGATGTTGCGGCAGGGCGACCCGCGACGGTCCAATAAGCTTATGCAGTGGCGGGTGCTGCTGCAGGGCGCGGCAATCCTGCTCTTTATCGTTCTCATGAGTCTGCTGCGCTCCTGACCCGCGAGGCGCCGGCTATACCCGGCATACGTTTGACACGCAGAAACCCCCTCAATATGGTCCGCGGCCTTCTCGCAGAACGGACGCTCGGAACCGAGACGGTGCCGGGCGTTTAGATATGTGCTCATCAACGTCCCCAGGAAACGGCACAGCCCCATGAAGATCATTGTCCCTGTCAAACGGGTGGTTGACTATAACGTGAAGGTGCGCGTGAAGTCCGACGGCTCCGGCATCGAGACCTCCGGCGTGAAAATGTCGATGAACCCATTTGACGAGATCGCCGTCGAGGAAGCCGTCCGCCTCAAGGAAAAGGGTATCGCGACCGAGATCATCGCCGTATCCATGGGTGTCCCGCAATGCGCAGAAACCATCCGGACGGCGCTCGCCATGGGGGCCGATCGTGGCATCCTCGTTGAAACCGACGCCGACCTTCAACCACTGGCGGTTGCCAAGCTCCTAAGGGCGATCGTGGACCAGGAGCAGCCGCGGATCGTCATCCTCGGCAAGCAGGCGATCGACGACGACATGAGCGCCACCGGCCAAATGCTCGCCGCCCTGCTCGGTTGGTCGCAGGGCACCTTCGCCAGCAAGCTTGCCGTCGAGGGCGACACGCTGACGGTAACCCGCGAAGTGGATGGCGGGCTGGAGACGGTGGCGCTGACGCTGCCGTCCATCGTCACCACCGACCTGCGGCTAAACGAGCCGCGCTACGCCTCCCTGCCGAATATCATGAAGGCGCGGAAAAAGCCGATCGCGACCATGAAGCCGGCCGACTTGGGTGTCGACGTCACACCGCGTTTGACCTTGATCAAGGTGTCCGAGCCGCCGAAGCGTAAAGCTGGCCAAAAGGTCAAATCCGTCGCGGAACTGGTAAACAAACTCCGCACTGAAGCGAAGGTGATCTGACCATGGCGAGCCTTGTTCTCCTCGAAGCCGACAAGTCCGGTATCAAACAGCCGTCGCGCAGCGCGGTTGCCGCAGCCACGGCCCTGGGTGAGGTCCATGTGCTGGTCGCCGGCGTGGATCTGGGTAACGCATCCTCGGCGGCGGCGAAGCTGCCGGGTGTCGCCAAGGTGCTGGTCGCGGACAGCCCCGCGCTGGACCATCTGCTGGCGGAACCAACGGCTGCCCTGCTGCTGGCTCTTGCTCCGTCCTACTCGCACCTGCTTGCCGCCACTTCGGCGGTCGGCAAGAATGTAATGCCGCGAGTGGCCGCACTGCTCGATCTACAGCCGATCAGCGACATCGCCGCGGTGGTGGACGCCGACACGTTCGTACGTCCGATCTATGCCGGTAACGGTATGGCAACCGTCAAGTCGTCGGATACAAAGAAGATCATCACCGTTCGCGCCGCCAGCTTCGACCCGGTCGAGACCAGTGGCGGCAATGCGGCGACCGAGACGGTGAGCGTGGGCGAGATGCCGGAACTGTCGCAATTCGTTTCCGCCGAGCTATCCAAGAGTGAGCGCCCGGAACTGACCGCCGCCCGGGTGGTGATCTCCGGCGGTCGCGGTATGCAGAACGGAGAAAACTTCAAGCTTATCGATCCAATTGCTGATAAGCTTGGAGCTGCTGTCGGTGCGTCGCGGGCAGCTGTGGATGCTGGCTTCGTGCCCAATGAGTTCCAGGTCGGTCAGACCGGAAAGATTGTCGCGCCTGAATTGTATGTCGCTGTCGGGATTTCGGGGGCCATTCAGCACCTCGCCGGCATGAAGGACAGCAAGGTCATCGTGGCAATCAACAAGGATGAGGAAGCGCCCATCTTCCAGGTCGCGGATTACGGCCTGGTCGCCGATCTGTTCAACGCGCTGCCGGAGTTGGCAGCAGAACTGGAGCGCTCCTAATGGATATCGACCTCAAACCTGCTCCCAGCATAGCACCCATGGTGACCGACCCGCCCGAGATCCATTCCGTTGGAGTGGTCGGCGCGGGGCAGATGGGCAACGGTATCGCACATGTCTGTGCCCTGGCGGGTTTGCCGGTGACACTCATCGATATCAAGCCAGAGGCCCTGACGAAAGCTCTCTCACTGATGGCCCGCAACATGGACCGCCAGGTCAATCGTTCGATCGTCACCTCCGACGAGCGAGACGAGGCGTTGGCACGGGTCAAGACTGCGACCGATTACGCTGCGTGCGCCAATGCCGACTTGGTGATCGAGGCGGCTACCGAAAAGGAAGATCTCAAGCGGCAGATCTTTAAGTCACTGATTCCCAACCTGAAGCCGTCATGCCTCGTCGCATCGAACACGTCTTCGATCTCGATTACCCGCTTGGGCGCGGCAACCGATCGGCCGGAAAAATTCATCGGCATGCACTTTATGAACCCTGTTCCGGTCATGAAGCTCGTCGAGATCATTCGCGGCATCGCCACCGATGAGCCGACGTTTCAGGCGGTGAAGAATCTGGCGCAAACGCTTGGTAAGGTCAGCGCGGTGGCTGAGGATTTCCCGGCGTTTATCGTGAACCGGATCCTCGTGCCGATGATCAACGAAGCGGTTTACGCGCTGTATGAGGGTGTCGGATCGGTTTCCGCCATCGATACATCGATGAAACTGGGTGCCAACCACCCAATGGGACCGCTGGAATTGGGGGACTTCATCGGCCTGGACACGTGTTTGTCGATCATGCAGGTGCTGTACGAGGGCCTTTCCGACAGCAAATATCGCCCGTGCCCGCTGTTGGTGAAATATGTGGAGGCCGGCTGGTATGGCCGCAAAACCGGCCGCGGCTTCTACGACTATACCCATACGCCGCCGCGTCCGACGCGGTAGCCAAGCCCCTGGACCGAGGGGGTGGCGCAAGTGTGCGTCCACCCTGTGCGGGTCTTGTCAAATCCCAGCTAGTTTGCCAAATCCCCAGCCGCTTTGCGTGTCGCCGCGACCGCTTCACGCGCTGCCCGGGCCATCAGGCCGCTATCATTGGCGATCGTGCAGAGCCGGAAGCCCATCTGCATCATCCGAGCAGCGTAGGCCGCCGTACCATTATGGATACCAGCGAATTTCCCGTGTCTTTTACAAGACGCCAGCAGCTTGCCATAGATCTCCAGAATAATCGGTTCCTCCCGATCCAGGATCGGGATCAGGCCAAGCGACAAGCCCATGTCTGACGGACCGATGTAAATGCCGTTAATGCCGGGGACGCTGAGAATCTCGTCGATGTTGTCGATGGCCTGCTGCGTCTCGATCATCGGGATCACCAGAATCTCGCTGTTCGCAGTTGCCTGATAGCTGCTTGCCTCGCCGTACATCGCCGCACGGATTGGGCCGTTGCTGCGCTTGCCGACGGGCGGATACAGACAGGCGTCGGCCAGTTGCTTTGCCTCGGCCGCGCTGTTCACCATCGGGCAGATGATCCCCATTGCGCCGCCATCTAGGCATTTGCCAATGATGCCGGGCTCATTCCACGGAACTCGCACCATGGGCGTAACGGGGTGAGCCTGCATGGCCTGAAAGCACTGCACCATCGACTGGTAGTCTTGCACCCCGTGCTGCATATCGACGGTGACACTGTCCCAGCCGCACTGCGCCATCACCTCGGCGGAGAAACCGGACGGAATAGCCAGCCATCCATTGACATTCGCCTTGCCCGCGTCGATGCGTGCCTTGAGTTTGGTTGGCATGAAAGCCTTTCTCCCGAGACTGATGAGATCGTCAAGCTAGGCGGGGGGCGCAGGAGCGTCAACGCGGACCGCTTTTGACATGGATCATTGACTTAGCCGCGCCGCCAACCCTTCCATGGTCGTGGTTACGCCAGGAGTAATATTTCAGATGAACCACAGGCCAGGCACTATATTACACGGCCTTTTCGCTCCGCAGGTTATCAGCAACATTGTCCCCAGAGCAGCCCTTTCTACCCTCGAAATGCTCGGCACCAAGGTTACGCACGGCGGCCACGGCGAGGTCGTGATCGAACTGAAGGGGTACACCGAAGGATTCCATGATTCTCGCCAAGCACTCCCAATTGAAGAGGTCTCCGCCCTTCGCAATTTCCTCGGGGCAGCCAGTATAGACCCAGCGCGCGACCTCCCGACGGAGGCGACAACAGCGTGAATGATGAGATGACCCCCAAACGAGGGATAGACACGGCGAAACATTCTGTCTCGGCTGACCCGATATCGCCGGACGGTGCCACCAACGGCCGGACTGCTCTGCATGAGGTGGCGCTCAACCCCAACTCGTCCGCGGCACACGCAATCGCCGAGTTGCGGCATGATCCAGCGGCAATTCGCCACTTGTTCGAATCCGGTGAATATCCGTACAAGAGTATGATGCGCACGGCGCCTTATGAGGCGCATATGCTCGAACTTCAACGCGAGCTACTCAAGGCGCAGCGCTGGGTGGAGAAAACCGGCCAGCGGATCATCATTCTGTTCGAAGGGCGCGACGCCGCCGGAAAGGGCGGCACGATCAAGCGCTTCATGGAGCACATGAACCCCCGCACCGCTCGTGTCATTGCTCTTCAGAAACCAACTGAACGAGAGCGCACCGAGTGGTATTTCCAGCGTTATGTCGCCCATCTCCCAGCGGCTGGGGAGATTGTGATGTTCGATCGTTCCTGGTCAATCGTGCCGGGGTCGAGCGGGTCATGGGTTTCTGTAGCCCCAACGAATATCTTGAGTTCATGCGCCAGTGTCCGGACCTGGAGAGAATGCTTGTCCGTTCTGGTATCACACTGACAAAATTCTGGTTCTCGGTCAGTCGAGAGGAGCAGCGTCGGCGCTTTTCCGCGCGCGAGACCGATCCTTTGAAGCAATGGAAACTGTCGCCGATCGACCGTGCCTCATTAGATAAGTGGGATGAATACACCGAGGCCAAGGAGGCGATGTTCTTTTACACCGATACTGCCGACGCACCCTGGACAATCGTCAAATCCGACGACAAGAAGCGCGCCCGGCTCAACGCATTGCAGCACTTGCTCGCCCAAATACCTTACACAGGCAAAGACAGAACCATCGTAACTGGCCCCGACCCATTGATTGTCGGCGACAGCGCCCATGTAATCGGAACCGACCACCACATTATCAACAAGGCGGTCCACCCCGCCTTAAAGCGAGGGCGGGAGGTGAACCCGGCCTGATAGAAGGCGTAGCCCGGCGTTCGACCAGCCCGGCGGGCTCCGCAGAGCATTTTCCCTGCCGACCCTCTTTCCTGCGGCTCTACACGCCGGAGACGTTCCTCGGGTGTTTGGTCAGCCGGGCTCGTGGACGAAGCGCTTGCCGCTCAGCGCGAACGTAGTCTAATTCAGCATTGACCTCAAAATATCGAGCTGTGCCCGCACACCGTTGGCCACGGGACCCTCCGGTACCAAATCTAAAAACCGCTGATAGCAATCTTTGGCCGCAGCGACCTGTTCGAGCCGCTGGTTCATTATCCCGGCCTGACGCCAGAGTTCCGCCTGGTCGGGCGCGATCAGCAGCATGTCCTCTGTACAGCGCAGCCCGCCCCGCAAATCACCTGATTCCAACCGGCGGGTCAGGATGTTGTTCTGCAATCGCAGCAGCACTCGTCGGGTGCTCATAGGTTGCAAAAGCCCAGGCCGTAACTCGGCCTTTTCCCCCTCGAACTCGCTTCAGCAACGCCCGCAATTCGCGCGCCGACATGATCTGGCCACCGTTGAAAACATCAACCACGACCTGGGTCTTGTGACCTTCCAGCGCGACAAGGAAATGCGCCGGGAAATCTACTCCATGACTCCCCCAGCCAGCAGCTCGCGCCGCGTGCAGCCAGATCACGCCCAGCGCCACAGGCAATCCCCGTCGCCGCTCCGTCACGCGGATCAGGTTGGCGTTCGCCGGATCGTCATACGTCTCCAAATCACCGGAGTAACCAAATTCACCCACCAACATGTCAGCCAGGACAACAGCCTTTGCGGGTGGATCCTGCTTGTCCATAGCCGCGGCCCGCTTTACCGCACCTTGGGCAAGGTCTGACAGATGCTGTGTGGCAGCCAGCCAATCGGCGTCGGGCGCGTCCACGCGGGCGAGTTGCAGGGCGGCGTTACCGATATCAATCTCGGAGTCCACCAATTGGCCGATCGCCGTCAGTGCCGCCCTGGGTTCCGTCATCGTCCTCGTGTTACTCCGCCGCCTGCTGTGGAAGGTAGATTTCCTTGCCGGCTTCGGCAAACTCCACGCTCTTGGCTTCCATGCCGGCAATTCGCTCGGCTTCGACCCGCAGATCCTGGGTGATCTTCATCGAACAAAATTTCGGCCCGCACATGGAACAGAAATGCGCCACCTTGTGTGCCTCTTTTGGCAGCGTCTCGTCATGGAAGGATCGAGCCGTATCCGGATCGAGGGACAGGTTGAACTGGTCCTCCCATCGAAATTCGAACCGCGCCGCGGCTGATTGCGTCATCTCGCAACTTCGCCGCCGGATGCCCCTTCGCCAGATCGGCCGCATGTGCGGCGATCCGATACGTAATGACACCCGTCTTGACGTCGTCCCGGTTCGGCAACCCCAGATGCTCCTTCGGAGTCACGTAGCACAGCATCGCCGTGCCGAACCAGCCGATCATAGCCGCACCGATCGCGCTGGTGATATGGTCATAGCCCGGCGCAATATCTGTGGTCAGCGGCCCAAGCGTATAGAACGGCGCCTCACCGCACTCACGCAATTGCTTGTCCATGTTGACCTTGATCTTGTGCATCGGCACATGGCCGGGGCCTTCGATCATCACCTGGCACCCTTTGTCCCAAGCGACCTTCGTCAATTCCCCGAGCGTTTCCAATTCCCCGAACTGGGCCGCGTCGTTGGCGTCGGCATTCGATCCCGGCCGAAGTCCATCGCCCAGCGAGAACGAAACATGGTACCTGCGCATGATGTCGCAGATCTCGTCAAAGCGCTCATACAAGAAGCTTTCCTTGTGCTTTGACAAGCACCACTTCGCCATGATTGACCCACCGCGCGACACGATCCCGGTGATTCGCCTCGCCGTCAGCGGTACATACTGAAGCCGCACCCCGGCGTGGATGGTGAAGTAATCGACACCTTGCTCGGCTTGCTCGATCAACGTGTCTTTGAACACCTCCCAGTCCAGCTTGGTCGGATCACCATCGACCTTCTCCAGTGCCTGATAGATCGGAACCGTGCCGATCGGAACCGGTGAGTTTCGGACAATCCAGCCGCGGATGTTGTGGATGTTGCGACCGGTCGACAGGTCCATTACCGTATCGCCACCCCAACGGATCGCCCACACCAGCTTCTCGACCTCCTCGGCGACGCCTGAAGTGACCGCGGAATTGCCAATATTGGCGTTGATCTTCACCAGGAAGTTGCGCCCGATGATGACGGGTTCAAGCTCCGGATGATTGATGTTTGCCGGAATGATCGCGCGCCCGCGGGCGATTTCGCTGCGAACGAATTCAGGCGTGATGAACGTTGGAATTTCCGCGCCGAAGCTCTCGCCATCGGCGACGCGCTCCTCCGCTCCCTCCATCATCTTCGCTCGGCCCATATTCTCGCGATGGGCGACGTAGATCATCTCCTCGGTGGTGATGCCGGCACGCGCGAATTCATACTGCGTAACGATCTGACCGGGCGCGCCACCATAGATCGGCAGTTCAGCCGGGCAGGGCGGAACCAGCTTGTCTCCGGTGATATTGCCATTGTCCTCAGGCTGCACCGGTCGCGGTGTGACCCGGTCGAAGCTGCGTTTGGCGAGCCATTCGCGGCGAATCGGGGGTAGACCCGCCTCCAGGTCAATCGTCACCGCAGGATCGGTATAGACCCCTGAGCAGTCATAGGCCCGGTACGGCTCCTCCTTTGCGCTGGGATCGAGTGCAATTTCCCGGAATGGCACCAAGATGTCGGGCATTCCCTCCGGGCTGCTGTAGATTTTGCGGGAGCCGGCGATCGGACCGGTGGTCACCAGACTGGGGCGGGTGGTGGATTTCGATTGGACCGTCATGGACCTCTCCTTTGTCATGCCCGAGGCATGCTCGCGATGGGCGTTGCCCGGTGTCCGCTGACGGTCGAAACAGGGGTCTTGAGGATGCGACCCGTCCCTCCGCCGGCATGACCCGGATCAGGTTCAAGGGTCATCGCACCGCCGCCTAAGCCGGTTTGCCGCGGAGTGTCGGCCCCGCACTGGTGGGGCACCCCTGGGTAATCCGGAAGGATACGGCGGATGCGGGTGGTGTCTGATCAGGAAACTGGAGCGGGTGACGGGAATCGAACCCGCACAGCCAGCTTGGAAGGCTCGGGAGCTTGTGCCCATTGAGCTACACCCGCGTCGGCCG
>CAVTFL010000016.1:0-71806 GCA_963733925.1 uncultured Alphaproteobacteria bacterium
CTGACCCACTCCTTGGTCATCTGCTCGCCGCTTCCGCCGTGCTCCGCCGTCAGTCGGACCGCGACGCGAATTCTCGGCGCCTCTTGCCGCAACAACCGCCCGTCGTTCCGCGCATCCCCTCCGGCTGATGGGCCTCCATCGCGCGCGCCAAGCCGAGAATGATGTCCGCCGTCTCCCCCACCAGCGACAAATCCGCCTGGAAATTGCGCACTGGAAAACGGCTATACAGCGGATCGGGCCCGGCCTGGATGACCTTGCAACCCGGCCCCGGCGCGTGAACCGCCGGCGACCAGGGGGCAAGACAATCCAGCACCAGAATTACGTCCGCTTCGCTCAGCCACGGTTCGGGATTCGTCCCGACCGCCATTGGATGATCCGAAGCGATCGCAAGCTGGATCGCCCAGTATTGCACCACCGGAATGCCCCACGCATCGACCATCGCCGAAAGGGCGGCAAACGCCTCAGCCGAGCCTGACCCGCGCTGCGCTATGATCACCGGATGCCGCGCCCCGGCCAACAGAGCCGCCGCCACTTCCAGTCCCCCCGCCACAGGACCAACCCCAACCGACCGCATCCGGCTCGGTGCCCCCAAGGCGTCCGAAGGACACTGTCCGCACAGCACCTCTCGCGGGAGGCTGACATAGACTGGACCTCGAGGAGTCGAACACGCGATGGCGTACGCCCGGTCGACCACGTCCAGCGCCTGTTCAGGGAAGCGTAGTTCGTAGTCCCACTTCGTGGCCTCGCGAACGAGAGCGGTCTGGTCTCGCATTTCCTGACCCCAGCCGATCGGCACGGTGCGAGCGCCAAGACGGCCTTGCTCCAGTGTGGGCGTGCGACCGGAAAACAGCAGCACCGGCACATGCTCCGTCGCCATGTTGATGGCGCCAATGGCACAATTCGCCAGCCCGACGTTGGTATGTGCCATGACCGCCTGAGCCCGACCGGTCGCGAGGTAATAGCCGTATGCCATCCCCATTGCCGCGTGCTCGTGAGGGATGACGACCGCTCGCGGCACGGCGATGTCCTTGGCAGCAGCCTCCGCCAACCCCTCGATGATCGGCGGGAAGTCGGTGCCGGAATTGGCAAAAATGTAATCCACGCCGACGACTTTCAGCCGAGCGAGCATGGCGCCGCCAGCGGTGATAGATTCGGTAGGTTGTGACATTTCAGACTCGCTCTGCCGCGTGGGTTCGCCGAGAAATCACGCGCCAGGGGCGTTGTCTACTGCAAGAACCCCCATCGCTCGACCGCGGGTTCCGCCGCGGCCCACTTCCACGTCTCCGCTTGCTTGCAGATGTCTGTAGTGAACCAGGATCGCGTCGCCTTTTCGCCTTTGCCCTCATCGACCGAGAAAGCCAGTTCCTTGCAGGCGGCCAGTGGCGTGTCGATCGCCCGCATCACCCGAAGTTGGCCATGCTCGTTGCCGATCGGGATGGTGTGCTCAATTTTCCAGGCCGCCTCGGTCCCGACCGAAAGATCACCTGCGACCTGGGCGATGGCGTCCTGTTCCGCCCCTTGCCGGGTGCGGCCGATGTAGCGGAGGACATAATTCGCTCCGGCGTCGGTCGCGACCGCGACCGCGAATCCGATCGCGGGGCTGCCCGTTGCCCCGCCCGCAATGCCTCCGGTCACTGCCGCCGCTATCTGACTGGTCGCATTACACCCAGCCAGTAGGATCACGGCGGACAGCGGCCAAGCCTTCACTGCCCAAGAGACGCTCGCCCTCAACGCCTGGACGTTCACACTCGGGCCTTCACTGCCAGGAGCTTCACTGCAGCGCGCCCCACCGCGCTGTCGCCGGTTCGGCGGAGGCCCATTTCCACGCCGTTCCATCCTGGCACACCGTCGCGGTATAGAACGCCCGATGCAGCGTGTTCTTCACCATCGTATCGACCGAGAAAACAATCTCTTTGCAGTTGAAATCCGCCGCCCCGATGAGGCGGGTCACGACAAGATCGCCGTGCTCGTCATCTTCGATCGGGACGGTGTGGGACACGTTCCAATGTCCCACGACACCGGGCTCCAACGGACCCGCGGCCTCGGCAATTCGGTCCTGCTCAGCCCGATGAACGTTACGTTCCACAACCTGCAGCCCGGCGTTAGCGCCAGCGGCGATGCCGAGGCCGATGCCCGCAGCCGCGGCCGGGCTCTTCGTCACGGCGGTCGCCACACCGGCACCGGCAATACCGGCGACATCCGAAGTGGTTGCCGTCAGGACGGAGCCACAGCCCGACAGGGCGCCGGCGCACATCAAAAGCAGGAGCAGCCGAGTCTGCATGGTCCACGACCTAACGGCGGCCCCTCACGGCAGGTTCGATCACAGCATCGTCGTCCCGTGTTCAGAACAACTACTTCATACCGGTGATCGACGCCACCAACGCCCGCGGGTCGCGCTTCGGCCACCGGTTAGCGTCCACCTGCGCGATAAAGTCGCCAACCAAGCGGTTGAACTGGTCCGGGTCCTCCAGATTGATCGTGTGCCCGCAATTCGGCATCACCGACAGCGCGGCAGAGGGGATCGTCTGCTTCATCAGCAGCGCCGGCTGGAGGCAGGGCCAGTCCTCATCTCCTGTCAGGATCAGCGTCGGCACCGTCAGTGCCATCATCTGGTCCGTCAGGTCATACAGCGACGGCCGTTGCCCTTGCACCCCCAATTGGGTATTGCGCGCGCCGACTGCCGAGTGCTCTGCCAATTGCCGCTTGAACTCGTTGAAGCCGCGCGGGTCCTTGTTCTCGAACTGCACACGGGTCGGGCCATAGGCGTATTTCGCTGCAAATGCCTCGATGCCATGTTCGTCCAGAAACACGGCGACCGTGGCAACTTCGGAGTGGAATTTATCGCGCTGGCCCTTCTCCGAGCCGTAGCCGCAGCCGGCCACGCATAACGACAAGGCTCGAGCCGGGTGACGAAAACCGAAATGCAGCGTGGCAAAGCCACCCATCGACAGCCCGACGATATGCGCCTTGTCGATGCCGAGGTGGGTCAACACTGCGGCAATATCGTCCGCCGCGCGTTCCTGCGAATATTTAGCCACCTCGGCCGGCACATCCGACGGCGGATAGCCCCGGGCGCCATAGGTGATCGCGCGATAGCGCTGGCCGAAATGCCGCATCTGCGCCTCCCAGGCGCGATGGTCGCCAGCGAACTCGTGCACGAAGATGACCGCCGTACCGGAGCCAGTTTCTTCGTAATACAGGCGAACGGCGTCGTCGGTCGTGGCAAAAGGCATGGTGTCTCCTCCTGGCTCGATGACCCGATCCTAGGCGCGTAGAGCCCACCTGTCATCGCGGCGAACCCAGCAATGTCGTTGCTCCAGCGGAAGCAGCAACGTGACGCGAATGTGGTTCGGACTTTCCCTGGCTTGCGGTGCTCGGCGGCCTTTGCCAATGCTGCGCACCTACCTTCAACCAGGTTGATCCCCCGCATGAGTGCCATCATCGCCGACCCGATCATCCCCGATAACGCAGCCTTCGCGATGCGGCTGGCTCGCAATATCAAGGGCGAGGTGCTGTTCGACCGCGCCAGCCGGGGCCGTTACAGCACTGACGCCTCGATCTACCAGATGGAGCCGGTCGGCGTGATCGTCCCGGAAACGATCGACGATGTCGTAGCCGCGATGTCGATCGCCCGCGATGAAGGCGTGCCCATCCTGGCGCGGGGCGGCGGCACCAGCCAGTGCGGCCAGACCGTGAACCGCGCTTTGGTGATCGATTGCTCGAAGCACCTCCGCCGTGTCTTGCATGTCGACGCCGAGGCGCGAACGGCCTTGGTTGAGCCTGGCCTCGTTCTGGGCCATCTGAACAACGCCCTGCGCGGCGAAAACCTCTTCTTTCCGGTCGATCCGTCGACCCACGCCCGGTGCACAATCGGTGGAATGGCGGGCAACAATTCCTGTGGCTCCAAATCCATCCGCTATGGCCTGATGGCCGACAATGTCGGCGCGATCGAGGCGATCCTGTCCGACGGATCCCAGCATCGCTTCGGACCCACACCGGACAATCTGGGCGACCGCATCCCCGCCACCATCGCCGATCTGATCCAACGACTGCGTGTCCTGGGCGCGTCGGAGGCCGAGGAAATCGCCGCCCGCTTCCCCAAACAGCTTCGCCGTGTCGGCGGCTACAACATCGACGCCTTGAGTCCTGCCGCCCGCGTGTCCGGACGCGATAGTCTCGCCCGTCTGCTGGTCGGATCAGAGGGAACACTGGCATTCTCTGCCGCGATCGAATTGACCCTGCACCCGATCAAGCCGCGCAAGGTGCTTGGCATCTGTCAGTTCGCGACGTTCCGCAAGGCAATGGAGGCCTCCCAGCCTATCGTCGCCCTGGACCCCGAAGCGGTGGAACTTGTTGACCGGACGATGATCGACCTTGGCCGGGCCATCCCGATCTACCGGGCTACGATCGACCAAATGCTGATCGGGGAGCCTGACAGTTTGCTGATCGTGGAGTTCCATGGCCACGAAGACGGGCCGTTGATGAGAAAACTGGCCGAGTTGGAGGTGCTGATGGGCGATCTCGGCCACCCCGGTGTCGTCCGAGCGATCGATCCGGCGTTCCAGGCGGATATCGCAGCGGTGCGGGAGGCGGGGCTGAATATCATGATGTCGATGAAGGGCGACGGCAAACCGGTCTCGTTCATTGAGGACTGTGCCGTCGATCTCAACGACCTGGCCGACTACACGGAACGCCTGAATGAAGTCTTTGAAAAGCACGACACCAAGGGCACGTGGTATGCCCACGCTTCCGTCGGCTGCCTGCATGTGCGCCCCGTCCTGAACATGAAGGACCCAGCCGACGTGGCAAAAATGCGTGCGGTCGCTGAGGAAGCCTTTGCCCTGGTACGCGCGTACAAAGGCTCCCATAGCGGCGAGCACGGCGACGGTCTGGTCCGCAGCGAGTTCCACGAGTCGATGTTCGGTCCGCGCATCGTCCGGGCGTTCGAAGCGGTAAAGGACGCCTTCGACCCAATCGGCCTGCTGAACCCGAACCGGATTACCAACCCGCAGCGAATGGATGATCGCACGCTGTTCCGGTATGGCCCGGGTTATAGTCCGATCAGCGATTTCGTCCCCCAACTCGACTGGTCCGACCATCCCGGCCCGATGGGCGGCATGCTTGGTGCGGTTGAGATGTGCAACAACAATGGCGCCTGCCGCAGTTTCGACTCGGGCGTAATGTGCCCCAGTTATCGGGTCACGCGCGACGAAAGCCACCTTACCCGGGGCCGCGCCAACACGTTGCGGCTGGCGCTGACTGGGCAATTGGGGGCCGACGCGATGATTTCCGACGCGATGGCCGATACGATGGCGCTGTGCGTGTCCTGCAAAGCATGCAGACGCGAATGTCCGACCGGCGTCGATATGGCCAAGATGAAGATTGAGGTAACCGCCGCCCGGACCGAACGGCACGGCGTGAAATGGCGGGAAACGCTGATTGCGGAGCTACCTCGATACGCGCCGCTCGTTTCCAGGATCCCGACGCTGGCCAACCTGCGCAATCATTTGCCGCCGTTGCGCTGGCTTACGGAGCATTTTCTGGGCGTTTCCGCCGCGCGGCGTTTGCCGAAATGGCGTGGCGACCGCTTTCTGGACAAGGAGGCCGAGGCGGCGGCGCCTGCCTCGCCACGCGGCGATGTCTATTTGCTGGTCGACACGTTCAACCGCTACTTCGAGCCGGAAAACTTGCGAGCGGCGCTGAAAGTCCTGGCGGCTGGCGGTTATCGTGTGGTGATTCCGAAGACCGGCGGGCGGCCGTTATGTTGCGGCCGCACGTGGCTGGCCGTGGGCATCGTGGACAAGGCGCGTGAGGAGGCCGCTCGTACAATGAGGTTTTTGTCCGAGGATCTGCCGATCATCGGACTGGAACCGTCTTGTCTTATGACGTTGCGCGACGAGTTCAGGTCGTTGCTGCCAGGGGCGGCAACGGATCGATTTGCCGGAAGATCCATGCTGCTAAGCGAGTTTTTTGCTCGGGAGAAGCCCGATCTGGAATTCCGCGCGCTACCCGGAACAGCGCGGGTTCACGGACACTGCCATCAAAAGGCGTTTGGCGCGTTTCCGGGGGCGCTGGCGATGTTGCGACTGATTCCCAAACTATCGGCCCAACCAATCGCCTCATCCTGCTGTGGGATGGCTGGCACGTTTGGCTATCAGACTGAAACCGAAGCGACTTCTCGGGCGATGGCCGAGGCAGCCCTGCTGCCGGCCGTGCGGGCTGCGGCCCCCCACGACTACATCGTTGCCGATGGGACCTCCTGTCGCCATCAGATCCGCGATCTATCGGGACGGGAGGCGATTCATTCGGTTCGGCTGATGGAACAGGCGTTACAAGGATAAAAACAAACGGAAAGAATTACGCCCGTTCTACGGATGTAGAGAAATGCGAGCGGGAAAGCGTGACGATTACATCCGCGCTCGCGAACTTTATACGGTCCCGATCCGCAGCAAATCATGCACGTGAATCAGCCCGATCGGCTTGCGATCCTCCACCACGAAAACACACGTGATCCGGGACTGGTTCATGTGTGCGAGCACTTCCACGGCGAGCACATCTGGGCCGACCGTTTGCGGTCGCCGCCCCATCGCTTTGGTGACCGGCCCGTCAGCAAATCCTCGCTTGAACGCCCGACGCAGATCGCCGTCGGTCAGCACGCCCACCAATTCACCCGCCGCATCCACCACGCCGGTAATGCCGAATCGCTTCGACGTCATCTCTACAATCGCATCGGCCAGACCGGCGGTGAGCGGCACAACTGGCAGCTCGTCGCCGCCATGCATCACACTCGCCGCCTTGGACAACCTCGCGCCCAGCTTGCCACCCGGATGGAACTTCTGAAAATCAATCGAAGTAAAACCGCGCCGCTCCAACAGTAGCACCGCCAAAGCGTCGCCCGCGACCATCTGCATCGTCGTGGACGTCGTCGGCGCCAGGCCATTCGGGCAGGCCTCTTGCGAGGCAGGCAGAATTAGCCCGACATCGGCAGCCCTTCCCAGCGCGCTGTCCCGGCGCGACGTAATGGCGATCAACCGCACCCCGAAACGCCTCGTATAGGCGACAATGTCCGACAATTCCGGAGTCTCGCCCGACCACGACAGCGCCAGCACCACATCGCTGTCTCGAATCATCCCGAGGTCGCCGTGGCTCGCTTCACCGGGATGCACGAAATGGCTCGGTGTGCCGGTGGAGGCCAACGTGGAAGCTACCTTGTGCGCGACATGGCCCGACTTGCCCATACCGGTGACGATGACGTTGCCGCCGGCCGCCTCGATCAGATCGGCCGCCTCGACGAAGGCAGCCCCGAGCTCCCCTCGCAACGCTTGCTCTACGGCCTCCAGGCCGCGCCGCTCGATCTCCAGCGTGCGCGCGACGCTCCGCCGGGCCGCGGATACCGGCCCTTCGTTCGCATCGTCGGGCTTAATGGACAATTCCGACATCGCTATCCCGCCCGGGTCCGAATAGCGTTCCGGAAAAAGTCACACGGACTCATCGCACTCCCGATTCGTGCGCGAATCTTCGACCCGTTCGCGACAACCATCAAGGAAGACCACGTCTGCCGAGAGCGGGGTTGCCTAGACCCGAATGGCTTGGCCGACAACTGTAGAGGCGCTTCTAAGTCAGGCCAAAAATGCATCAAGCGCCCCGGTTCGCCCCAACTGCCTGGTCGAATTCGCCCGCGGTGATACCAAGCGACTCCGCCGCGGCGCGGATGTCGCGCCAGGTCGTCTCATCCACCTCGATCCCCTGCTCGCTCCGCCTGGCGGCGTAGCGCTGCTCCGGCTCGCCAGGGGTCAGCACTTCGTCGAAGCCCGGGGCAGGACGCGCGGATTTCACATGGGACTTCACGGCCTCGATATCGGCGGCGATCTTTTCCGGATCACCCAGCTTGGACAGGTCAATGACCGTCGCGAGCATCGAGTTCAGCACGCCGCCTTTCGCCGCATGGAAGGCACCCTGACCGCCGGCGACAGCCGAGGCCATGATCTCGCACATCACCGCCAGACCGGACCCTTTGTGCATGCCGAACGATCGCAACGCGCCAGTGTGGTCGCGGATGAAGCCGGCGGGATCGTTGGTCGGATTGCCCGCGTCATCGATCAGGCAGCCGTCGGGGACCGGGACGCCCTTGTTATAGGCAACCCGAGCCTTGCCGGCGGCGATCGTCGTCGTCGCCATGTCGAGCATCACCGCCGGCCCATTCGTCCCAGGCACCGCGGCGCAGAACGGGTTGGTCCCCAGCCGCGGCTCCGCTGCCTGCCACGTCGCCTGCACGTCATGGTGGTCAGCGACGTTGACGAACGCGGTGAACGCGCAGCCCTGCGACGCGGCGAGTTCGGCATAGGTGCCGATCCGGCCGATATGCGAGGAGTTCCGGAACGCCAGCACGCACGCGCCCGTTTCCTTCGCCCGAGCGATGGCCCGGCGCACGGCGTCGGCGGCCATGCGCTGGCCGTAGCCGCGGCGGGCGTCGATCACCAGCAGCGCGCCGGCATCCAGCACCGTCTCCGCCGTCTGGTTCGGCACCAGCAGTCCCGCGTGCAGCAGCCGCACATAGGTCGGCAGCATGCCGACGCCGTGGCTGTCATGGCCGGCGAGATTGGCGCGCACCAGGTGGTCGGCGACCTGGACGGCTTCCTCGTCCTCGCTGCCCATGCGGCGGGCGATCAGATGGGTGACGGATTTCAGCGCGTGCGGCGGCAGAGTAGGCATGAACACCCTTTAAATCATGGCCGGCCCTCGAGAGAGCGAAAGATCTCCGGACCACAGCAAAACTATCGAGAAACCCAGCCAAACGAGGCCCGCCCCACCTTCGGCCGGGAGCCCGGTAAGCCCGGAAATCACAGCGCAAATATCAACGCGGCGACAGGACCATCACCATCTGGCGGTTTTCCATCCGCGGCATCTGCTCGACTTTGGAGGTCGTGTCCATTTCCGCTCGGATACGTTCCAGCACGCGCACACCGATGTCCTGGTGAGCCATTTCGCGGCCGCGGAAGCGCAGCGTCACTTTGACCTTGTCGCCTTCCTCGATGAACGACTTCATGGCGCGCATCTTCACCTGATAGTCGTTCTCGTCGATGTTCGGGCGCACCTTGATCTCTTTGATCTCGATGACTTTTTGCTTCTTCTTGGCTTCGTTTCGCTTTTTTTGCTGTTCGTATTTGAACTTGCCGAAGTCGAGGATCTTGCAGACCGGCGGATCGGCGTTCGGGCTGATTTCCACCAGGTCCAGACCGACCGCGAAGGCGCGTTGCATCGCCTCTCGCGCACGTCAGCACACCCTGCATCTCTCCATCCTGATCGATCAGGCGAACCTGCGGGATGCGGATTTCCTCGTTCACGCGTGGGCCGTCGCGGGTTGGCGGGGCGGCCATTGGTCCTCTGGCTATTGTTCTCTCCTGTCTCTGTTACGGCAGTCGCCGGCGGCGCCCGGTGCGCGCGTCAATGACCATCTGGTAGTGTGGGCGGAAAGCCGGCCTAAAATCAAGCCACGTTGCCTCAAATTAAATCGGGCGGTGTTGCTTCGGATGCAAGTCTGGCGACCGCCTCCTCCAGCGGGAGGACCTCCTGCGCCTGGCTGCCCAGCCGCCGCAGCGCCACGGTGCGGGTTTCGGCCTCCTTCCGGCCGACCACCGCGAGCACCGGAACATGCGCCAGGCTGTGCTCCCGAACCTTGGCGTTGATCTTCTGGTTGGTCAGGTCGGTCTCCACCGCCAGGCCGGCGCGGGCGAAGGCCGCGGCCACCTCCCGCGCATAGTCGTCGGCATCCGACACGATCGTCGCCACCACCGCCTGCACCGGCGCGAGCCACAGCGGGAAGCGGCCGGCATACTGCTCGATCAGGATGCCGAGGAACCGCTCGAAGCTGCCGAAGATCGCGCGGTGCAGCATGACCGGGCGGTGGCGGGCGCCGTCCTCGCCGACATATTCGGCATCGAGCCGTTCCGGCAGTTGGGATCGACCTGCAGCGTGCCGCATTGCCAGTCGCGGCCGATGGCGTCGCGCAGCACGAATTCCAGCTTCGGGCCGTAGAACGCGCCCTCGCCGGGGTTCAGCTCGATACTCGACGCCGGCGATCGGCGCAGGCTTCGCGCAGCGCCGCCTCGGCCTGGTCCCACACGTCGTCGCTGCCGATGCGCGGCTTCCGGCCGGTCGGCGAACTTGATGCGGAAATTCCGGAAAGCCGAAGTCGCGGTAGACCTGCGACAGCAGCTCGACGAAGCGCGCGGTTTCGGGGGCGATCTGGTCTTCGGTGCAGAAGATGTGGGCGTCGTCCTGGGTGAAGCGCGCACGCGCATGATGCCGTGCAGCGCGCCGGACGGCTCATAGCGGTGGCAGGACCCGAATTCGGCCATGCGCAGCGGCAGTTCGCGATAGGAGCGGATGCCCTGGCGGAAGATCTGGATGTGGCACGGGCAGTTCATCGGCTTCAGCGCGAGGAATCTTGTCCTCGTCCTCCACCTGGGCGATGAACATGTTCTCGCGGTAGTTCTCCCAGTGGCCGGACTTCTCCCACAGCGAGCGGTCGACCAGCTGCGGGGTTTTGCACCTCCTGATAGCCGGCGGCGTCGAGGCGGCGGCGCAGGTAGGCTTCGACGGTGCGGTACAGCTTCCAGCCCTTGGGGTGCCAGAAGACGAGCCGACCGCTTCCTCCTGGATATGGAACAGGTCCATCTCCTTGCCGATCTTGCGGTGGTCGCGGCGTTCGGCTTCCTCCAGCTGGTGGAGATAGGCGTCCAGCTCCTTCTGGTCGCGCCAGGCGGTGCCGTAGATGCGCGACAGCATGGCGTTGCGGTGATCGCCCCGCCAGTAGGCGCCGGCGACCTTCATCAGCTTGAACGCCGTGCCGACATCGGCGGTGGAGCGCATGTGCGGGCCGCGGCAGAGATCGATCCAGTCGCCCTGGCTATACAGGCTGATCGTCTCGGTCGCCGGCAGGTCCTGGATCAGCTGGGCCTTGTACTTCTCGCCCTTGGCCTGAAAGAAGGCGATGGCCTCGTCGCGATCGATCACCTTGCGCTCGAACTTCGCGCCGCGGCCGATGATGTCGCGCATCTTCGCCTCGATGGCGGCGAAGTCGTCCGGCGTGAACGGCTCATTGCGGGCGAAATCGTAGTAGAAGCCGTTCTCGATCGACGGGCCGATGGTCACCTGAGTGCCGGGATACAGCTCCTGCACCGCTTCGGCCAGCACATGGGCGGCGTCGTGGCGGATCATCTCCAGCGCCTCGGGGTCTCGGCGCGTGATGAACACGATGGCAGCGTCGCGGTCGATCGCGGTGGCGAGATCGACCATCTTGCCGTCGAGCTTCATCGCCAGGGCCGCGCGGGCGAGACCCGGACCGATCGCGGCTGCCACGTCGGTGCCCGTGACCGGCGCGTCGAACTGGCGCACGGAACCGTCGGGCAGGGTAATGGCAGGCATGGGTCGCTGTTCCTGTTGGTTTGAGAGGCGCTGTCTATGGCGTCAACCATCCGCCGGGGCAAGAGCGGAGGCCCCGACGACGCGCATTTTCGCGACCAAATCCGGCCTCACCGTGAATCCGAAAAGCAAGATTGGCAGCCCGAAGAGAGAATATGGATCATTTTCCGTGACGGCTTGTAGAACATTCCACCTGTAATCGTCATTGCCGGTGTGACGGCCATCGGCAAGCGACGTTCGCCCCACTGGCCAGTTCCACCACTTCCGCGGTGATCTCATCCTGGCGGATCTCTCGTTCCAGTGCCCGCAGATCCGATCCCATGTAGCTCCAAAATGTCCTTCGCTGACAGCATGGCCGCGACACGCGCCTCATTTTCCGCCGCGAAGGCCGTTAACGCGGCCTCACAAAGCTCGGCGAAAACGTATTCATCGGCAAGACGCGCCAACAACAGCGCAGGCGGCAGGGTGATCAGCGGCGGCTGACACGATAAGGGGACGGCAAACCGGCCGAAGTCGAATGTCAACAGCGAAGCACGGGTCCGACCCCACCGGCCGAGGACCAGGTCGGCACAACCAGGCCGACACGGCCCCGGCAGGTCCGACAACCAATCATACAGCGCGTCCACAATCCGCCGAGCCTAGCTTGATCTGGATTAACCAAGGTCGCATCGATCTCCAAAACTCGAGATCAAGCCGTAACATCTGGACCCGTATCATTGTGGCGTCGAAGCAGAAGCCGCTCGCCTCCAAACGGCCGATTAGGAAGGTTCGGATGTAGTCCATAAATGTACTTGCAGGCTTGACCGCGCCAAAGTGGATGCGCTGTCATGAGATAAAGGCCGGGATTTCTGACGTGGGTAAGCTTTTCGCGTTAGCGGCGCTGATGTGCCTACGGGGAGTGCAGGCAATGGCCGTCGATGGGTTGATCACCGTCAAAAGCACCTTCGGCCCGGGGGAAACGATGAGCCGGCTGGAGGCGGCCGTGAGAGCAAAGGGCCTGACCGTATTCGCGCATGTCGATCATGCGGCTGGGGCGAGCGAGGTTGGTCTGGCGTTGCGGCCGACCGACCTCTTGATCTTCGGAAATGCAAAGGGCGGCACGCCGCTCATGCAATCGGTTCAGACGATCGGCATCGATCTGCCGCTAAAGGCTCTGGTCTGGCAGGATGCCGCAGGCGACACGTGGCTCTCGTACAATGATCCTGGTTGGCTGGTGAAACGACACGGACCGGGTCATGAAATCGACGCGACGGTCACCGCCCTAACCGCGGCACTTGGCGCTCTCGCAAAGGTGGCGACGACGGCGCCATAGTGCCCAGAGCCGCCTTGGATCCCCGCCGGACGAGGCAGGTCACAGGCCGCCGCTCACCCCCGGCCACCCATTTATCCCGCAGCTTCGACCATCGCTCGGGCAGACTGGACGGCGTCGAGAGCTTCATCCTCTACGGTCGGGTCGCTCTTGTCGGCGGCTTCGTATGCCGCTTCCGCTTCGGTCAGGCGGCGTTGAGCCTCGACTTTATTGATTTCAGCCAGCGGAATGGCCGTGTTCGCTAGGACAGTGCAACGTTCCGGGGTCACCTCGGCGAAGCCGCCATCGACGAACAGCCGGTCGGTGACCCGGTCGCCTTCGTAGATGTCAATGGTGCCGCCGCGTAGCATGATGATCATAGGGGTGTGGCCTTCCAGCACGCCCATATCGCCCTCGGAGGCGGGGATCACCACCATGTCGACGGGGCGAGACAGCAGCAGTTTCTCCGGGCTGACGATTTCGAGGTTCGTGGACATGCTCTTGGTTCTTTCGCGGTAGGCGGCCACCTCGTGGGTGGATGGCCGGGACCTGCCCTACGTTAGGCGTTTGCCTTCAAGGTCTCGCCCTTCGCGACGGCTTCCTCGATCGTGCCCACCATGTAGAAAGCGGCTTCCGGCAGGTGGTCGTATTCGCCGGCGCAGATCGCCTTGAAGCTGCGCACCGTGTCTGCCACCGGCACGAACTTGCCGGGGAACCCAGTAAACACCTCCGCCACGTGGAACGGCTGCGACAGGAAGCGCTGGATCTTGCGGGCGCGGGCGACGATCAGCTTGTCCTCTTCGGACAGCTCGTCCATGCCCAGAATGGCGATGATGTCCTGCAAGGACTTGTAGGTCTGCAGGATGCGCTGGGTTTCGCGCGCGACGTTATAATGCTCCTCGCCGACGATCCTTGGATCGAGCGAGCGCGACGTCGAGTCCAGCGGATCCACCGCCGGATAGATGCCCAACTCGGCGATCTGGCGGTTCAGCACCGTCGTCGCATCCAGATGGGCGAAGGATGTCGCAGGCGCCGGGTCGGTCAAGTCGTCGGCTGGCACGTAGATCGCCTGCACAGAGGTAATCGAACCCTTGTTGGTGGAGGTAATGCGCTCCTGCAACGCCCCCATATCGGTGGCCAGCGTCGGCTGATAACCCACCGCCGAGGGAATGCGCCCCAACAGAGCGGACACCTCGGCGCCGGCCTGGGTAAAACGGAAGATGTTGTCGACGAAGAACAGCACGTCCTGGCCTTCCTCGTCGCGGAAGTATTCGGCCATCGTCAGGCCCGACAGACCGACGCGGGCACGGGCGCCTGGCGGCTCATTCATCTGACCATACATCAGCGCCACCTTGGAGCCTTCGATCAGATTGCCCTTGTCGTCCATCTTGATGACGCCAGCGTCGATCATCTCGTGGTAGAGATCGTTGCCCTCCCGTGTGCGTTCGCCCACGCCGGCGAACACCGACACGCCGCCATGTGCCTTGGCGATGTTGTTGATCAATTCCTGGATCAGCACGGTCTTGCCGACGCCGGCGCCGCCGAACAGGCCGACCTTGCCGCCCTTCAGGTACGGGGCCAACAGGTCAACCACCTTGATGCCGGTCACCAGGATCTCCGCCGAGGTCGCCTGATCCTCAAACGATGGGGCGTCGCGATGGATCGGATAACGCTGGTGGGTGTTGACCGGGCCCTTCTCGTCGATCGGCTGGCCGATGACGTTCATGATGCGACCCAACGTTTCCGGCCCGACCGGCACCGTAATCGCGGAACCGGTATCGGTGACCTCCTGGCCGCGGACCATACCGTCGGTGACGTCCATAGCGATGCAGCGGACGGTACGCTCGCCCAGTTCCTGCGCCACTTCCAGGACCAGGGTGCGGTCTTCGATCTTGCAGGTGAGCGCGTTCAGAATGAACGGCAGTTCGCCATCGAACTGGACGTCCACGACCGCCCCGAGGACCTGGGTCACGCGACCGACGATGTTGCTTGCCATGATTGGAATTCCTTTCGTCCCGGATCAGCCGGCTGCTTGCGAATACGAGATCAAACAGCCTCTGCGCCGGAGATAATCTCGATCAGTTCCTTGGTGATGTTTGCCTGGCGGGCGCGGTTATAGTTCTGGCTGAGCCGCTTGATCATATCGCCGGCGTTGCGGGTGGCATTGTCCATGGCGGTCATCCGTGCACCATGCTCGCCGGCCGAACTTTCGAGCAAGGAGCGATACATCTGTATCGCCAGCGCCTGCGGAAGCAGTCTTGCCAGAATGGTTTCCTCGTCCGGTTCGAAGTCATACATCGCACCGCCCATATCGACGCCTTCGCCTTCGGGCGGCGGTGGAGCGGGAATGATTTGCTGTTCCGTCACCACCTGGGAGATAACGGAGTGGAAACGGTTATAGACGATTGTCGCTACATCGATTTCGCCTGCCGCCAACATTGTCGAGACGCGGGTGCCGATTTCCTGAGCGTCGGAAAATTCAACTCGGCGTTTGCCGGAGTAGCTGATGTCGCCAACAATTCGGCTGCTTAGTTCACGCCGGAGATAGTCGCGCCCCTTGCGACCGACGGCGAGGATCTTCACCGTCTTGCCCTCGGATTCGAGGCGTCGAGCGAGGTTGCGGGTGGCGCGGCCGATCTGTGCGTTGAACGCGCCAGCCAAGCCGCGATCAGCGGTAACAGCGATAAGGAGGTGGGTCTTGTCCTGGCCGGTCCCGACCAGCAACCGCGGCGCGGTCGTCGGATCGGTGACCGATGCCGCCAGCGCCCGCAGCATCCGATCCATCCGTTCGGCGTAGGGGCGGGCGGCTTCCGCCTGCTGCTGCGCCCGGCGCAATTTCGACGCCGCCACCATCTTCATGGCGGAGGTGATCTTCTGCGTCGACTTCACGCTGTTAATGCGTGTCCGAAGGGCCTTCAGACTGGGCATGTTACGTCTCCGCGGTCATCGTTATTCCCGAGCGAAGCAGTCGCGCCACATGTCGGACTACGTTTCTCCATGAGAAGATTTCGGGCTGTTCGACCCGCATCAGCTAAAGGTCTTCGCAAACCCATCGAGGAAGGTGGTGAGCTTCTTCTCTATGTCCGGCTTGATTTCAAGCTGCGTGCGGATCGCTTCGAGAATGCCGGGATCTTTCGCCTTCAGCTCCGCGATGAACTGCGCCTCGAACGCGCCGACACGACCGACATCGATCTTATCGAGGTAGCCGCGCACGCCGGTGAAGATTGCAGCCACCTGCTCTTCGACCGGCAGCGGCTTGTATTGCGGCTGCTTCAGTAGTTCGGTCAGGCGCGAACCACGGGCCAGCAACTGCTGCGTGGACGCGTCGAGGTCGGAGGAGAACTGGGCGAAGGCTGCCATTTCACGATACTGCGCCAGTTCCAGCTTGATGCGGCCGGCGACCTGCTTCATCGCCCTGACCTGAGCGGCGGAGCCCACTCGCGACACAGACAGACCGACATTCACCGCCGGGCGGATGCCGCGGAAGAACAATTCGGTTTCCAGGAAGATCTGGCCGTCGGTGATCGAAATAACGTTGGTCGGAATATACGCCGCGACGTCGCCGGCCTGCGTCTCGATCACCGGCAGCGCGGTCAGCGAACCGGAGCCGAAGTCGTCATTCATCTTGGCGGCTCGCTCAAGCAGCCGGGAGTGGAGATAGAACACGTCACCCGGATAGGCCTCGCGACCCGGTGGCCGGCGCAGCAACAGCGACATCTGGCGATAGGCAACGGCCTGCTTGGACAGATCGTCGTAGAAGATGACCGCGTGCTGTCCGCTGTCGCGGAAATACTCACCCATGGTGCAGCCGGTGTAGGGCGCCAGGAACTGCATCGGGGCAGGCTCCGACGCGGTAGCGGCGACGACGATGGAGTATTGCATCGCGCCGTTTTCTTCCAGCGTCTTCACGAGTTGAGCGACGGTGGACCGTTTCTGGCCGATAGCGACGTAGATGCAAATAAGCGCTTTCTTGGGATCACCAGAAGCGTTGATGTCCTTCTGGTTGATGATCGTGTCGATGATCACAGCGGTTTTGCCGGTCTGGCGGTCGCCGATGATCAGCTCCCGCTGGCCGCGGCCGATCGGGATCAATGCGTCGATCGCCTTCAGGCCGGTCTGCATCGGCTCATGCACCGACTTCCGCGGGATAATTCCGGGGGCCTTGACCTCGACACGGCTCATTTTGGCATCGACGATCGGACCCTTGGCGTCGATTGGATTGCCGAGGCCGTCCACGACACGGCCGAGCAGGGCGGGACCGACTGGAACTTCCACAATGGAGCCGGTGCGCGATACGGTGTCGCCCTCGCGGATATTCCGGTCGTCGCCGAAGATAACCACGCCGACATTGTCGGTTTCCAGGTTGAGCGCCATGCCGCGGAGGCCGGCAGAGGGAAACTCGACCATTTCGCCGGACATCACGTTCTGCAGGCCGAACACGCGGGCGATACCGTCGCCGACCGACAGGACCTGGCCTGTTTCGGCGACATTGGCTTCGGTATCGAACGCGGCAATCTGCTTCTTGAGGATCTCCGAGATCTCGGCTGGGCGGATCTCCATTTCAGGCGGCTCCCTTCATGGCGTACTGCAGGCGCTGCAGCCGGGATTTCAGACTGGTGTCGTAAAGGCGGGCTCCGATCCGGACGACCAGGCCGCCGAGCAGGTCGCCATCGACGCGCTCATCAATGTTGACGTTGCCGTACCCGGCCTCGATCAGGCGGGCGCGAAGCTGCTGGCGCTGCACGTCGTTCAGCGGGTGGGCCGAGACGACGTGGGCGGTGACGATGCCGCGCCGCTCGGCGACCAAGGTCGCGAAAGCGCCGACCACGTCGCGCAGCACACGCAGCCGACGGTTGGCCGAGATGACGCCGACGAAGCGCCGGACCTCCTCGCCGAAGCCTTCGGTCGTCAAAACAGCCTGGGCTGCGGCCGTGGCGGTGTTGACGTCGATCAAGGGGGATGCGAGCAGGCGGCGGAAATCAGCGCTGCTGTCGATCAGGCGGCCAAGGCCTTCCATCTGCGACACGACGGTGTCTAGCGCATGGTTCTCATCGGCATAGGCATAGAGCGCGGCGGCGTAGCGATCGGCGAGCCCGCCGCCGGAAGAGATGGTCGTAGCCTCAGAAGCCACCGTGGATTCCATATGTTAGGCCGAGCCGCCAAGGGCACCTGGCACAGCGCGGGTGAGTAGCAGAACCGGCCGGCCGAACCGGCGCAGGGCGTCTAGCATGGGGTATGGGGGCACGCAACACGCCCAGGACGGGTTCGTGACGTTTTATCCATCCTGGCAGCACGGGGCGGGCGCTCGGTGTTTGGCTCAGGTTTTCACCGGCTTCCCCGGATGGCCGCCGGCCCGTTGCGGCAGCAGCCAGATACAGCCGGCGATGAAGGCGGCAATAACCAGCGAGGACGTGATGCGGCTCAGGTTCAGCCCTCCTTCGGCGAGCGGTTTGGTCAGTGTATCGCCCAACGTGGCGCCAAGCGGCCGGGTCAGGACGAAGGTGGCCCAGAACAGTAAGGTGTGTGAGATCGAAGTTCCGTAATACGCGACGCCGATCAGCAAAATGGCGGCGCCGAAGACCAGAGATCCACCCTCGAAGCCCAGGCCGCCATCGTCGGCGAGGAAGTCACCCAGCGCCGTGCCCAGGGTATTCGAGAACAGGATGGTGACCCAGTAAAACGCCTCTGCGCGCGGGGTTGCGACGCGGTTGACCGAGACCGTGCCCTCAGTAAGCCACCACGCGCCGAGAGAGGCGAGGACGAGGACGCAAAGGATGGAGGACCCGCCGATATACCCGATCCCGAGCGAGCGGTCTGCGAAGTCAGCCATTGTGGTGCCGACCGTGGTGGTGGCGACGATGACGGTCCAGTAGAGCCACGGATGGAAGGATCGGGCCCGGATTTGCGCGGCGACGAGGACGAGGAAGATCACGGCGAAGAGCAAGGTGCTGACGAGGTAACCGACGCCAAAGGTCATGGAGACGGCGTCGCCGCCGGTCTCGCCCAGCGTGGTGGCGGCGATTTTGATCACCCAGAAGGTCAAGGTGATTTCGGGAATTTTGCTGACGGTGAGGCGCATGCGACGTGCTAAGTATCCCGCAAGTGGGGGGTGTGGCGGCAAGACGTTAACGCTTCCGGCATAGCCTGCGTTGCGCCTGACGCGCCGGCTTCCTTGACCCGCAGTTCAGCCCCGGCTCAGACTACCGGACATCGATTGAAGGCCTGTCACTCTATGACGCTCAGCCGCACGACCCGCGTCAATATCCTGATCGGCAACGGCCATTTTCTGTCACACTTCTACGTCCTCTGTCTCCCGCCCATGTTCCTGGCCTGGCAGAGCGCGTTCCACGTCAGCTTCGCCGAGCTCGGCATGACGATCATGCTGATGTCCGGCACCACCGCCATCCTGCAAACCCCGGTCGGCTTCATGGTGGACCGCCGCGGGGCGCGTCCCTTTCTGATCGGCGGTACGCTGCTGATGTCGCTGTCCCTGGCGGCCATGGGATTGGCGACCCAGTTCTGGCAGATTCTGGTGCTGGCAACGTTGTCCGGCGTTGGCAACTCCGTCATCCATCCAGCCGACTACGCTATCCTCTCCGGATCGGTAGACAAGGACCGCATGGGCCGCTCCTTCGCGCTACACACCTTCAGCGGCAATCTCGGCTTCTCCGCCGGCCCGCCGGTGGCCGCATTCCTGATGGCCTTGATCGGCTGGCGCGGCGCACTGCTAACCGTCGGACTGCTTGGTATTCCCGTCGTGGTCTCGATCCTGCTGCAGAGCCGCATTCTCAACGACCAGATGCGTGAGGCGGCTCACGGCGCGAAGATGTCCGGCCGAGCCCTTCTCACCTCCCGCACGCATGATCCTGTTCTTTTTGTTCTTCATGCTCGGCGCCATGGCCGGCGGTGGCGTTCAGTCCTGGCTGGTAGCCGTGCTGCATACCTACAAAGGCATCGAACTGGAGGTCGCCGCGACCGCCCTGACGGCCTACATGCTGGGCTCGACCTTCGGAGTGCTGTTCGGCGGCTGGTTCGCCGACACGCTCAAGCATCACATCCTACCGTTCGTAAGCGGCCTGACGATTCTGTCCGCTCTGCTGATGGTCGCTATCGACTGGTTGCACCTGCCGACTGTAGCGATCATCGGCATGACCTTCCTCTCCGGCCTTGCCCTAGGCGCAAGTCGCACCCCGCGCGACGTGATGGTAAAGGACGCCGCCCCACCGGGACAGATCGGCAAAGTCTTTGGCTTCGTCAGCGCCGGGTTGCCGCTCGGTAGCGCCGTCACTCCGGTGCCATTCGGCATCCTGATCGACAAAGGCCATCCGGAACTGGTGCTGGTTCTCGTTGCAGTTATCCTGCTGCTCAGCCTGTTCTGCGCTGGCTCGGCCCGCGTTTCGGCGCGAAGCCAGGAGGCTATGATGCAGCCGGCGGAATAAGGCTGCCCTTTACACGCCGCCCGCTCGGGCAGCATGGACTTTTTATCAAATTGCGCCGACATCGCATCCGCTGATTCCCCATCGAGGATGATACGTGTTCGACGCTGTGTTGCTCGTCGCCTTCGTCGCTTCGTTTGCTGCCGCGCTAGGCTATGTCCAGGCCTGCGAGAGGCTTGTCCGTCCACCCGGCCGGGGCAACCGAACGCCGTGACGCCTTTGGGGTGGCTGCAGTTCGCCCTGTTCGCAGCCCTGATCACGGCCGTCATCAAGCCATTGGGCGGCTACATCGCCGGTATCGTCGAGGGCCAGGCCAGGATACCCCGTCCGGTCGTAGCGATTGAGAAAGGGATCTATCGTCTCGCCGGCGTCGATCCCGCACACGAGCAAACCTGGGCTGAATACGCGTTCGCGTTGATAGCTTTCAATTTCGTCGGTGCGCTCGTGCTGTACGGACTGCAACGCCTGCAGCATGTGTTGCCGCTCAATCCGCAAGACTTCGCTGCCGTTCCACCCGACCTGGCGCTGAATACTGCGGTCAGCTTCGCCACGAATACCAGTTGGCAATCCTACGCCGGCGAAACGACGCTCGGTTATTTGACGCAGATGGCAGGGATCACGGTGCAGTCGTTTCTGTCTGGCGCCACCGGAATCGCTGTCGCCATCGCGTTCATCCGCGGATTTGCCCGCCGTTCATCGTCGACGATCGGCAATTTCTGGGCCGATATGACCCGGGTCACACTGTATATCCTGTTGCCGCTGTGTATCGTCGTGACATTGCTGCTGGTCTGGCAGGGCGTGCCGCAGACGCTGGGATCGTATGTCAACGCAACGACCGTGGAAGGCGCTTACCAGGTGTTGGCGCGCGGGCCGGTCGCCTCGCAGGAGGTGATCAAGCTACTGAGCGGCGACGGTGGCGGCTTTTTCAACGCCAACTCGGCGCATCCCTTCGAAAATCCCACGGCGCTCACGGGACTTTGCGAACCTCTGTTGATCTTCCTGATCGGAGCGGCGCTGACCAATACCTTCGGCCGAATGATCGGCGATCCGCGGCAGGGCTGGGCCCTGTTCGCCGCCATGACAGTGCTCTTCCTCGCCGGACTGGCGATCGTCTACGCCAGCGAAGTCCGCGCCCAGCCATGCGTTCTCGACACTTCGGATCGATCATCTCGGCGGCAACATGGAAGGCAAGGAGGTGCGTTTCGGCGTCGCTCAGTCGGCGCTGTTCGCGAATGCCACGACGTCGTCCTCCGACGGCGCGGTCAACGCGATGCACGACAGTTTCATGCCGCTGTCGGGTCTCGTGCTGATGGCAAACATGATGCTCGATGAGGTCATTGTCGGCGGTCCGGGGTCGGGACTGTTCGGCATCGTGCTGTTCGCGATCGTCACGGTGTTCGCCGCCGGCCTTATGATTGGGCGCACACCAGAATACGTCGGCAAGAAGATCGAGGCCGATGAGGTCAAGATGGCCATGCTTGCTCTGCTATGCGTGCCGGCCTTCATTTTGGGCATGGCGGCGGTCGCGTGCGTGCTGCCGGCGGGGCTGGTGGGACTGAACAATGCCGGCCCACACGGATTCTCCGAGCTGCTCTATGCATATACGTCGGGGGCTGCAACGAACGGCAGCGCGTTCGCCGGATTGGGGGCAAATACGCCATTCTATAACCTGACGCTGGCCGCCGCGATGTTCGCCTGCCGATTCCTGGTGATCGTTCCGGTGCTGTGCATCGCGGGAACCTTGGCGGGGAAGCGCCGGGTGCCGGTTTCGGCCGGAACGCTGCCGACCCACGGAACCCAGTTCGTGACACTGCTCGTCGGCACGATCGTGATCGTCGGCGGGCTGACGTTCCTGCCGGCTCTCGCTCTTGGTCCAGTGGCTGAGCATTTTGCGATGATGGCGGGAGCGACTGTACTGAGCTTGGGCCGTGTGACGAGGCGATTCGAAGACTGCCTGGCCGGCCGAGCTATTTCTGCCCACCCTCAGGGCGGGTTAGCTCGACTGTTTGGGCCTGGGAAAACAGGTCCGGTAACTTGCGCCGCAAGGATTTCGTCCCAGGCAGAGCCTATTGCCCGCGCCGCGGAACATTCAGATTAACCGTGACGTTCTTCCGCTGGGTGAAACTGTCCAGCATGCCTTCCAGGGAGAACTCCCGGCCAATGCCGCTTTGCTTGTATCCACCATAGGAATGCCCAGGCTGCTGGCCCAGCCCTTGGTTGACCTGCACCCAGCCGGACTCGATCGCGTGGGCGGTCCGCAGCGCGCTGCCGATTTCATACGTCCAGACGTAAGCGGCGAGACCGTAGTGGCTGTCGTTTGCCATGCGGATCGCGTCCTCTTCCTCGCGCCAGGGGATCGCGACCAGTACGGGGCCAAAGATTTCCTCCCGCGCGAGGCGCCAGTCGTTGGAGGTATCGGCGAAGACCGTAGGAATGGCGAAGTAGCCCTTGCTTAGCGGGCCTTCCTTGGGAGGTAGGCCGCCGAACACCAGCCGCGCGTCCTTCCGCTGCAGGCCTTCGTCAACATAGCTGCAGACTTTGCGAAATTGCTTCTCATTAATGATGCAGCCGATATCGGTGGTCTCGTCCAGCGGATCCCCCAGTTTCAGGGCTGTGGTCTTGCGGGTCAGCTTTTCCAGGAAACTGTCGAAGATGTCGGCATGCAGGAACAGCCTCGAGCCGGCAGTGCAGGACTGGCTTTGCCGGGTGAACCGCATGCCGGCGATAACCCCGTCCACCACCCAGTCCTCATCTGCATCGGAGTAAACGATGGACGGAGCTCTTGCCGCCGAGTTCCAGCGAAACCGGCACGATCCGTTCCGCTGCGGCACGCATGATGAGCTTGCCGACTTCGGTGGACCCGGTGAAGGACAGCTTGCGGATTGCCCGATGTTCCGCCAATGGTCCTCCGCATTCTTCGCCCAGACCGGTCAGCACATTCAGAACGCCGGGTGGCAGGAATTCCTGGCAGACCGCTGCGATTAGCAGCACGCCCAGCGGGGCATCCTCGGCGGCTTTCAGCACCAGTGTGTTGCCGGCGCACAGGGCCGGTGCAATTTTCAAGGAGCCCAGGAGAACGGGGGCGTTCCATGGGATGATCGCGCCGACGACACCGAGGGGCTCGCGGCGGGTGTAGCTCAGGACGTGTTCGCCGAGGGGGATGGTTTCGCCTTTCAACTCGCCGGCCAGGCCACCGAAGTAGCGGAAAATGTCGGCGGTCAGCGTCGCCTCCGCCCGCGCTTGTGTGCGCAACGCGTTGCCGGTCTCTTCCGCGATGACCCGAGCGAGTTCCTCAATGCGGGTCTCAATCGCCTCGGCGATGCGCAGCAGCAGGCGACCGCGCTGGCGGGGCGGCGTCTTGCTCCACCCCGGGAAAGTCTTTTGGGCGGCTTGCACGGCGCGATCCACATCTTCCTTGCCGCTGCGCGGAATCGAGGCGATCGGCGTGCGGCGTGCGGGGTTTTCGACCATCAGTTCGGCGCCGGATGCGCTATCGACCCAGGCGCCGTCGATCAGCATGCGCGCGTGGCGCGGCTGAGCGGTAGAGGGACGAGTCTGTTCGGTTGTTGACATGGACGAGTCTCCTGGACGGCAGATTGTTTGCTATGTTGGCAAATGCACAGCGGGATCAATACGCCCATACGGCATGTCGTGCCCTCGGACGATCCGCCGACCCGCGCTGTGCGCGGCTCGTAATGTCCGATCGAGGTCAGACGTTCCTGCAACAGGCGGAATTCGATCCGGTTGCCGTTGCCGCGCCGCGAAGTGTCGGATCATTCAGGTCGTAAGATGCGAGACGTTCTTAACACTGCAACCCTTCGATGCCGCCCTCCCGGCCGAAGCCGCAGTCCTTGACATCGCCGAACGGAGTCTCCGCTATCGATGCTGTGACATGCTCTAGTGAAGCGTCCGCTCTGCGATTCCAGCCGTGTTGCCGTAGGTCGCGATCGTCGCCATTCCCTCGACCTGCCATGGTTTGATTGCAAACGAAACCGCCTGGCCCTGTGGTGTCCGCAAAGTCAATACCAGTTCTTGACCGTTCGGTGTCCGATCCATACTCCAGCTATCGAGCGTATGGATCACATCGTAGTCTGAGGATTGGGGCAGTGCCTTTAAAATGCTGTTCAACCAATTCGCCGGCAGCCAGAAACAAACTGTTCGGCCGGCCTGATCGCGAACCCGAAGTCGGAGGCGCCTGCCGTCCGCCGAAACAAGAACGCTGTCCAGCTCCGTCGCTTCGATATCCCTCGGATCGGTCATAAACGTCCTCGCTCAAAGCACGTCGGGGTCAAGCCATCACGCCATTGACCAATTGGCAGTCTCGGCGAATCGCGTTCACCTCTGGAGCTTGAAGCGCCGCCAGCAAGGAGGTCACGCTGGCGGAGCGCAGCGGTATGAACCGCTTAGTCATCTGGCGGCATAGCGATTTGACTGCGTTCGCGGCATCGTGGCTGATGCAATCTACCGGAAACAGCACGAGGCCGGCGCGGCTGGCAAGGCCAGCCAATAGGTTGGTGTGGTTTTCCACGCCGCCGTCGTGGTGCAGGAAGGTCGCTCCCAAGTGCTCCACCACGGCCCGCATATGGGAAACCTGGTTCGGTCTGCCGCCGACATAAAGCAGCACAATCCCGTCCAACCGAGCGACCGGGGGCGTCGTTGGATCCTGATGATGCAGAAAGGACGCTTCAACTGCCTCCGCTTCCGTTCGCATCACCGCGCACGTCCGCTCTGCCGCTGCCCGAGCTATCCGTTCCGAGTCGCGGTCTTTTTGAGCAGCAGCCAGGCGTTCCTCCAACGCCGATCGTCGCCGGATTTCTGCGGCGAGGCGCCGTTCCAGGTCGACGACGACACCGCGCAACGCGCCGTCGTCCTCCGAGACGACCGGGTCTGTGATAATCCGTGCCGTCAAAGTGTCGCGAAGCGCCTGGATCTGCCCGTCGCGCGTCACCACGGCCGTGTGAAGCGCCTGTTGCTGACGTTCCAGTTTCGCCTGAAGCTCTGCCTTCTCGGCTTCAAGCTGGCACAGCCGCTTGATATCCGCCCGATTTGCAGATCCGACCAGGTGCGACAGCATATGCACCTCACCGAAGGCTTCACGGATGATCGTCTGATTCGTGAGCGGGTGAGTCAGAGTTGCCCAGTAGGCGCCAGGAATATCGCCGCGCTTTACCGCGTCGCGCCACATCGCACGCAGCCCGTCCTCGGTGGCCGCTTTGTCGAACTGGTTGACTGTCAGCTTGTGACGGCGATCAAGCGCCTTGTGGAGCTGGCGTGCGGCTTCGTCATGGCGCGCAGCGAGGCTGACAGCCGTGTGGTGCAAGTCGTGGTCAGTGCATTCTGGGGACGCCAGGCCAAACTTCCGAAGCACCTGCCGCAATTCACCGGTGGACAGGCAGGTGCCGATAATCGAGCAGTGCAGGTGGGTGCTGAAGTCCCAGATTTTGGCCCGCCGCGGCGTTGCTTCGCGCTTAATCAAGGTCGGCGGGACGGCGCGGACGTCGATGCCACGGATGTCCATTCCCCTGGGCAGCGCGGACGCACTTACCGGGTTTGCGATTGCGATGGAAAGCCCTGCTGCGCTCATGACCTCGCCTTCTGATGTTCGCCTATCCCGTTCGGACATAGCGACCCTTGACCGACGCCGCCTCGTAGTATTCTTTTGACTATAGCGATAGTGGCCTAACCACAGGCATCTGCCAAGCGCAATGCATAGGATCGTTATCGCCAAGGCTGATCGATCAAACAGGAGGAACGAAGATGGACACAATCGCTCTCGACCCGAGGCTGCGCTATTCCGCCGAGTTTCTCGGGCGGCGGTCGGGCATGCTGATCGGTGGCAAACTGGTGCCGGCGGTGTCCGGCAAGACCTTCGCGGTGTATAATCCGGCCACGGGAGGTGTCATCGCCAATGTCCCCGAAGCCGAGAAGGCAGACGTCGATCTGGCGGTTGCCGCTGCGCGGCGCGCGTTCGACGACGGGGTCTGGGCGAAGGTTGGTCCATCCGGGCGCGGCCAGATGCTGTGGAAGACGGCGGACCTCATTCAGAAGCATCTGGAGGAACTGGCGGAACTGGAATTGATCGACAACGGAAAGCCGTACGCGGTTGCGCGGGTCGCCGACCTGCCGTTGGCGGTGGACATGTTCCGCTACATGGCGGGTTGGGCGACGAAGATTACCGGCTCCACCTTGCCGCTGTCGCTGCCCGGCGAATACCTCTCCTACACGGTGCGCGAGCCGGTCGGCGTGGTCGGCCAGATCATCCCGTGGAACTTCCCCTTGCTGATGGCGGTTTGGAAGCTGGCCCCGGCCCTCGCCGCGGGGTGCACTGTGGTGCTGAAGGCTGCCGAACAGACACCAATGACCGCGCTTCGTTTGGCTGAACTGATCCAAGAGGCTGGTTTTCCGCCGGGCGTGGTCAACATCCTGACAGGCTTCGGCGAAACGGCCGGCGCGGCGATCGCGGCGCATCCGGATGTGGACAAAGTGGCCTTCACCGGATCAACCGAGGTCGGAAAACTGATCGTACAGGCGGCGGCCGGGAACCTGAAAAAAGTGTCGCTGGAACTCGGCGGCAAATCGCCGGCGATCATTCTGCCGGACGCCGATATCGATTTGGCAATCGCCGGCGCGGCGAGTGCGATCTTCTTCAACCACGGCCAATGCTGCTGTGCAGGATCGCGCTTGTACGCGCACAAGTCGGTGTATGATCGCGTGGTTGGGGGCGTGGCGGACATCGCAAGCAAGATCAAAGTCGGGCCGGGGTTGGACCCGGCTGACGGAGATGGGGCCGTTGGTCTCGGACGAGCAGTTTTCGCGCGTCACCAGCTATATCGAGTTCGGCCGCCGCGAGGGGGCCCACATCGCGGTTGGTGGCAACCGGGTCGGTAACCTGGGCTATTTTGTTGCTCCGACAGTAATGGAAAAGACGACGCCGGATATGAAAGTGATCCGTGAGGAAATCTTCGGGCCGGTCGTTTGCGCCCAGCCATTCGACGATGACGACCTGGAGGCGATTGCGAAGCGCGCCAACGACACGATCTATGGCCTCGCCGCCAGCGTATGGACGTCGAATGGCGGCACGGCCCACAAGCTAGCCAGCCGTATTCGGTCCGGGACGGTATGGATCAACTGCCACAACGTTTTTGATGCCTCGCTGCCGTTCGGTGGATACAAGCAGTCAGGCTGGGGCCGGGAGATGGGCGCGGAAGTGTTCCATAACTACACAGAGGTCAAAGCCGTCACCCAGGCTCTGTAGCCACCAATATTGATAGGACCCGATGCTTCTTTTACTGGATGGTCGGGTTCCATCAAGGCGGTGCCGTTAGGCCTGCGCCGTCAGGGGCCGGGTGGACGCTTGGCACGCTATGCGCTATATCCATATGAACATAGCGAAGCGCCAGAGGGATCTGATGAAGGAGACGCCAATCCACGGCGAAGAGCTGACGAACTGGAGTGTGCTGCCCGGCGGAACACAGATCTCACTCGATTTTGTCGCCTATGACGGCGAAACGTATTGCATCGTTTTGCCGGTCGATGCGCTGTCCGGCTTGATGATGACGTTCCCGCGGATATTGCAATCCGCGCTCGACGAACGTTTCCCCCGCGGTTGGCTTCGCGTCGTGCAGCGGCTTGGGGGATGGCGACTGGAACAACCGGCCATCGACCAAGGGCTGATCCTGAAACTGGGGACGACCGACGGATTCGAGGTCGCTTTCGCACTGAACCCCGAGCACGCGGGTTCGCTCGGGGCGGCGCTGCTGGAGGAAGCACCGCGCCAAACAGGTCCAACTTCGATAAGGAGATCAAACTGATGAATGTCATGACACAGATCCATCCGTTCCTGGATGGCAAGACAAAACGCATGCTGATCGGCGGCAAATGGCTGGAAGCGGCATCGGGTAAAACCTTCGAGACGCGCAATCCCGCCACTGGTGAAATCCTCGCCCATGTCGCCGAAGGCGATGCCGAAGACATCGATCGCGCGGTCGCGGCGGCACGAGAGGCTTTCAATGGCCCCTGGAGCAAGTTCAAGCCCGGCCAGCGACAGGCGATCCTGCTGAAACTCGCGGAGCTCGTGGAACGCGATATTGAAGAATTCGCCGCGTTGGATACGCTTGATATGGGTGCGCCGATCACCCGGACCCGTGGCGGCAAGGCGCGGGCAATCGGGATGTTGCGGTTCTATGCCGGCATGGCGACTGCGCTGCATGGTGAAACGATCAACAACTCCCTGCCTGGCGAATTTGTCTCCTTCACGCTGAAGGAACCGGTCGGCGTGGTCGGGGCGATCATCCCGTGGAACGGGCCGTTGGGGGCCTCGATCTGGAAGATCGGACCGGCGCTGGCGACGGGTTGCACCGTGGTCCTGAAGCCCGCCGAGGAAGCACCATTGACGCCGTTGCGTTTGGGCGAATTGTGCCTGGAAGCGGGCGTGCCGCCTGGCGTGGTGAACGTGGTGCCCGGCTTCGGCGAGACCGCCGGCGCGGCGCTTGCCTCGCATCCCGACGTAGACAAGGTTGCGTTCACCGGATCGCATTTGACGGGCCAGTCGATCGTTCGCGCTTCCGCCGGTAACCTAAAGCGCGTGTCGCTGGAACTGGGCGGCAAGTCCCCTGATATTGTATTCGCCGATGCTGATCTGACACAGGCGGTGCCCGGTGCGGGCATGGCGGTATTTGCCAACACGGGGCAGATCTGCAGCGCCGGGACGCGATTGTTCGTCGAGAAAAAGATCTACGACGAGTTCGTCGGGCGCGTCGCCGATTTCAGCAAGACGTTGCGGGTGGGCGACGGCCGCGACCCGGAAACTCAGGTCGGCCCTTTGGTCTCGCAGGAGCAACTGACCCGTGTGACTGGCTACCTGAACATCGGCCGGCAAGAAGGCGCGCGTCCGCTGTCCGGTGGCGACCGGTTGACGGAAGGCGCGATGGCAAAGGGATTTTTTGTGCCGCCGACGGTGTTTGCCGATGTGCGCGACGACATGCGAATCGCCCAGGAGGAAATCTTTGGCCCGGTCATTTCGGCCATCCCTTTCACCGACATCGAGGAGGTGATCGAACGCGGCAACAAGACTCAGTTCGGTCTGGGGAGTGGTGTTTGGACCCGCGACGTCGGCAAGGCGCACCACCTGGCGAAGGCGATCCGCGCAGGGTCCGTCTGGATCAACTGCTATCAGGCGATGGACCCTGCAGTGCCGTTCGGTGGCTATAAGATGAGCGGCTATGGCCGCGAGTCCGGCGTCCAGCACCTGGACGAGTACCTGAACGTGAAGTCGGTCTGGATCAAGACGGACTAAAACCGGCTAAAGCTGGCTCCTTCCAGATCGGGAGGGGCTCGCCCTGGCGGATCCTCCATGCTTGACTGCCAGCTGCTCCAGCCGTTCCCAGGAAGGAACGGATGCATTAACCGATGCTGATTTAACGAGTGGTGCTCCAAGCATGAAATATACGAAATTCGGCGGAACAGGGCTGCGTGTATCTCAACTCTGCCTCGGCACGATGACGTTCGGGCTGCAGTGTGATGAGGTCCAGAGCCGAGCGATCATGGATAAGGCCGCCGAGGGTGGCATAGACTTCTTTGACACCGCCGACGTCTACCCATTGGGCGGAGGACGCCCAACAGCTGGCCGAACCGAGCAAATTGTCGGCGGCTGGCTGAAGGGCAAGCGGCATGATTTCATACTGGCCACCAAATGCTTCGGCCAGATCGGGCCGAAGCCGTGGGACCAGGGCATGTCACGCAAGCACATCCTCGATGCGATCGATGGATCTCTGCGTCGCCTCGGTACGGACTACGTCGATCTCTATCAATTGCACGGTTACGACAGACTGACATCCATCGATGAGGCGCTTGAGGCGCTGGACACGGTGGTGCGGACCGGCAAGGCCCGTTACGTCGGTGTGTCCAACTGGCCGGCCCACAGGATCGCCCGCGCATTGGGCCGCAGTGAAGTTAAGAACATCGCCCGCATCGTGTCGGCCCAACCACGATACAATCTGCTGTTTCGTAGCTTCGAACGCGATTTGCTGCCGATGTGTATGGAGGAGGCGATCGCGGTGATCCCGTACAACCCGCTCGCCGGCGGATTGCTCACCGGCAAGCATGACCGGAGAGAGCCGCCGCCCGCCGGCACGCGCTTCTCCCTGGGAACCGCCGCCCGCCGCTACCAGGAGCGGTACTGGAACGAAAAAGAGTTCGAAACAATCGAAGCCTTGCGCCCACTTGCCGCTGAAGCCGGCATGAGCATGGCGACGATGGCATTGTCCTGGGTCCTGGCGAACGCGGCGATCACCGCACCGATTATCGGTGCCAGCCGTCCTGATCAACTCAGCGACAGCCTCGCCGCGGCGGAAACGGGATTGTCGGTTGATCTCAAAGCCAAGCTCGATGAGCTCACCCACGGTTGGCGAGCTGTTGACGCGGACCGGTAGCACGACGCAGAAATTTGCAGTGCGACGCCGAAACTTAGTGCGGGAGACTTTTGATGAAGTTTGGCATTCACAATCCATCATTTGTGTTCGGCCCCGATCCGGTCGAGGCCTTCGAAGGGCTGAAGGCGAAGGCGCAATGGGCCGAAACGCATGGTTTCACCTGGTTCTCAGTCATGGACCACCTGATCCAGATCCCTCCGGTCGGTCAGGCAAACGAGCCCTTCATCGAAGGCTGGACCGCGTTGTCGGCGTTGGCCGCCGTGACCAGTCGCATCCGCCTGGCCACGCTCGCCACCTCGGTGGCCTATCGCAATCCCGCTCTTCTCGCGAAGATCGCGTCAAACGTCGATCTGATCAGCCGAGGCCGTCTCACGCTCGGTATCGGTGCCGGCTGGTTCGAGACGGAATACCGCCAATACGGCTTTGAGTTCCCGGAACGGCCCGCGGTGCGGATCCGTCAACTGGAAGAAGCCGTCAGGCTTATTCTCGCGATGTGGTCGGAGAAGCGGACAACGTTCCGCGGCAAGTATTTTCATGTGGAGGACGCGATCCTGGAGCCAAAACCAAGGTCCCGCCCACCGGTCATGATCGCAGGGGGCGGAGAGCAACTCACGTTGCGCGTGGTCGCCCGTTTGGCGGACGCCTGCAACGTGTTCGGCGATCCGGATGAGGTGGGGCGAAAGTTCGCGATCCTCCGCAGCCACTGCGAAACCGAACAACGCAACTACGAGACGATCGAGAAGACCAACATAATCGCCTTGCTGTTGGCGCGTGACGAAGCGGCACTCACGGCAAAGCGCGCAAGGCTTGCCGTTCTGGAACCATTCCGGGGTTTTGCCGGCTCGGTGGCAGCCGTCACCGATCTGATTGGACGATACGGCGATGCGGGCGTGCAGACTTTCATCTGCAGTGCGTTCAAGAACGATAAGGAGACGCTTGAACTGCTCGCCGACGACGTCATCCCGCACTTTGCCTGACAAGGAACCGTTATGGGTTCGGTTCTGGTGACGGGCGCCACAGCCGACTTTGGCGCGGCAATGACGCGCCGCTTCATCCGAGAAGGCCATCGCCTCATCGCCGCGGCCAGGCGGCCGGATCGGTTGCGCGAACTCCGTAACGAAATCGGCTCGGCCAGGCAACGGCACCGTTGAGGATCAAGCGATCATGATGGCCTTGGCCGCAGACTTGTCATGATGCTCGCCTCCTATGGCGGCGGGGCCCGAGCGTCGCTAGCTTCCGGACTATGGGATTCGATCCGTTTACCGCCTGCGGCATCGTCGGAGCCGGATGCTTCATCGCCAGCTACTTCGGCGCCCTGCAAGGCTGGCTGGAACCCAGCGACTGGCGCTTTCCTGCGGTTAATCTGCTGGGCGCCGCGCTGGTACTAGTGTCGTTGATTGACGCGTGGAACTTGCCGTCGGTCGTGCTTGAATGCTTCTGGGGGACGATCAGCGCGTACGGGCTGGTGCGAAACTGGCGCCGCTAACGGTTTGCTGCCGTCAACCATCTTTATAAATTGCCGCCCACTGGAAAAGGCCTGCGGCTCGGGCGTCTCAAGGCTGAGATGGGTGAGAATATCGACCTTCTGGCATCAATCGGGTGATCGTGACGATAGAAGTCAACATCACTATCATGCGGCGTTGGGGGATTGCTCCGCTTCGTTCGCAGGTTGGCCATCCCAGATAAAGACGGCTCCATGGGACAAGATCCTGACTTCCGCAAGACCGCCGCGACCAAGGCCCGGTGGAATATTCGAACCGGCCGCGAACTTAGACAGCCCGGCGCTGATCGCGCTGATCTGGTCGTGCTGGTCGGTTTATCCCAGCATCCGGATGGACGTTGACCGCGAGATGCCAGAACTCCGCACCCTCGCAACGTACTACAACGGGTATGGCGGCGCGCTCTGGGTCGTTGAAGCCGACGGCGTCATATCAGGTATGATTGCCGTGCGTCCGTTACATGGCCGCACGTGGGAAATATGCCGCGTCTACGTCGACCCGACACTGCATGGCTCGGGGCTTGGCCACGCCCTGCTCGATCAGGCAGAGCGTCACGCCATCCTTTCGGGTGCGAACCGGCTGACGCTCTGGAGCGACACACGTTTCGAGCGCGCCCACAGGTTCTACGAGAAGCGATCCTATGTCCGGCATGGCGGGGTCAGGTTACTGAACGACATCTCGAACTCGCGGGAATACGGCTTTATCAAGCCCGTTGGTGAAACCGATAGCGGCTCAAGTGGTCGACTGGTCTGAGTGTCGGGTTGGTAGGGCGACCCGTGTGGGGCTCTACCCACAGTCTTACCGTCCCGGTGGTTGCTCCAGCGGCGCCTGCTCCACCGGCGTGTCCGGTGCGGCAGCTTCCGTGAGGTAGTTCTTCAGGTTGTGCCGGATCTGGTATTCGAATTCGACGTTCATATCCGACATCATGGCCTTGGTCATGTCATAGAGCACCGGACTTATGTCACCAATCCGCCCATTATGGCGACTTTGCACCCGCGCCTCCGCAAATCCAAGCTGGGTGCCGTTGTCGTCCAAAATGGTCAGCGAAACGGCGAACGATCCGGTCACCTCATCGTTCTGCCGTATCAACGACGCATCGAGGATCCCGAAAACCGCCTTGTTGGCGGTACCGAATGCCTGTAGCCGGTCTTTCCCCATCGCCTTCAGCGCCTCGATCGGCGGCACCGGATCCTGGTTGCTGACGTCGGGATCGACACCAGACGGGACGAAGCGCTGCTCAACCGTGATCGAGGCAACGTTCAACTGAATCGGCGGCAGATAGTTGTAGCGCAGCGGCTCGAACACGTGCTCCTCCTCGCCGCCGCAAGCGGCAAGAACCATCGGCAGAAGCAGCGCAACACGGCGCGTCAAATATCGAGCTTGCATTTAGGCGCGAGGTCCCTTGTTGGCTTGGTCAGACAGAGGTTGCCCCCTTAGACCCAGACGCCTTTCCATGCACGTCCTGGCGCGGGAACCGGAAGTCATAATTGCAGAATTCGCAAGTCATGACGATATCGTCATCGACCACCATATGATCCAGGTCCTCGGGCGGAAATCCCTCCAGAATGCCGGCAAGGCGCGCTCGAGAGCAGCGGCAGCCGAACGACAAAGCCCGAGCACGATCTGCGGCGACGCCTTCGGTGTGGAACAGCCGGTAAAGCAACCGATCGGGCGGCAGGTTGTCGTCCAGCAGCTCGTGGTCGGTCAGGGTCGCGGCCAGGGTGGTAGCCGTGTGCCAGCTTTCCGCCTGCGCTGTGTCGCTGAGGTCCGGATCAATACCCCCCGCGCCCGCCACCTTCTCCAGTATCAGGGCGCCGGCGCGCCAGCCCGACGGTGTTTGCTCGCAGGCAAGATGCACTTGGCAGAGGAGTTGCTCGCTGGTGTCGAAATAGTGCAGCGCCATTTCCGCCAGCGTTCCGCCCTTGATCGCGACTATGCCCTGATGACGGTTCTGCTCGTCGCCCTGATCCACCGTAAACGCCAAGTATCCGGTGCCTAGCAGCGCCTCGGCGGAGGGCGCGGGGTCAACCCCCAGCAACGCATCCAGATCCGCTCGCTTTGTCAGTGCGTGACCGCGGAGTTCGCCGGCATCGGTGCAGTCGGCCAGCAGCATTGAGATGGGCCCTCGACCCTTGGCCTGCAGGCTGAACGATCCACGAAACTTCAGCGCCGAGGCCAGGCCGGCCGCCAGCGCGAGGGCTTGACCGATCAGTTTTGTCACCACCTGATGGTTGTCGTGCCGGGTCAGCAGCGCGTCGGCCAGCGGGCCCAGACGGACCAGGCGCCCGCGAACCGGGCGTTGCGGCAGAAAGAAGGGCAGGACTCCGCGTGGCTCGACAAGGTCGGGGACCGGCGGACGGCCGCTATCAAGGAAGGCTGGCGTTTCGGGCATCGCCGCAAGATAGGCATCTGATTGCTCCGCCGCTACCCTGGGGGTCCACCGCAGGTGGCGAAGGCACTGGTGGGCCAGCCAGGGTTGCGTTATCGGCGGTGGTCAGGGGCAGTGTCGCTGGATAGGGTCGCGGCGATCCGGCGAAGAACCGGCTTGCCTTCTGAGGAAACGGATGCTGCTTCGCCCATGGATCATTCTCGCGGCCCTGGCGCTTGCCCGGATCGCATTCGGCTATCAGTTCCAGACAGTCGCCACGGTGGCCACGGATCTCGTGGGGCGTTTCGACCTCCGCTACGCCCAGCTTGGCGGCCTGATTGGGGCCTACAACCTGCTTGGCGTATTCGCCGCGCTGCCCTTGGGGCTGCTGGCACGGCGTTTCGGCGATCGCTGGGTGCTGATCGCCGGGCTCGCGTTAATGACGGGCGGTGCTTGTTTCAGCGTCTGGGTGCCGACGGCGTTCGGCATTGGCGCGGGGCGGGCCGTGGCCGGACTTGGCGCAGTCGCCGTGAGCGTACTTCAGGGTAAGGTCATCGCCGACCTGTTTGCCGGCCCGCGATTCATGATCGCGCTCAGCGTCCCCATCTGCGCGTTCCCGATCGGTCTTGGGTTGTCCCAGCTTGTGTTGCCGCCTGTTTTGGAGGACTTCGGCCTATCTGTCGCTCTGCTCACCGACGTCGTGCCGGCCGGGTTGGCCCTGGTGTTGTTCGCGGCAAGCTTTCGGGTGCCTGCGGGCGCGATCGCGGTGCCACGCCGCTTCTCTTTGCCGAGCGGGCGAGAGTCCCTGTTGTTGATGATCGCGGGCGCGATCTGGACCGTGTACACGGCGGGCTTCTCTGGATTCACATCGTATTTGCCGAGCAGCCTCTCCATTCGGGGCTATGGTCTCGGGATGACAGCCCTGGTGATGACGATTGTCACCTGGGGCAACGTCCCGGGAACCCTGGCTGGGGGCGGCTTTGCAGCACGGTTCGGCGGATTCACCATTTTTCTGATTGGCTCGCTGTCCCTGTCGATCGGGATGGCTGGCAGCGCGCTGACTGGGTGGCCGATCGCTTGGGCGGTGCTGCTGGGGGTCGCGGGGTCCATCCAGCCAGGCGTGATCATGGCCGTTGGCACGTTGTCCGCTCGGCCGGAAAACCGCGCAGTTGGAATGGGGTTATTCTACACGCTGTACTATTTTGGGGGCACGTTTGCGCCGGCACTGTGCGGCGCGGTGGCGGACTATTCCGGACGACCGGAGGGTGCTTTGCTGGCCGCGGCTGCGATCTCCGCACTGGCAATCCCACTTTACGTGCTGCACCGGGCGCTAGCGTCCCACGCTACAATGCTAGTGCGGGCTTAACGAGTATGAGGGAAAGCTCGCCCGTTAGCCTTCAGGCCAGCGCACTGAGTGGCGTCAGTGTTCGTTTCTGGCCCGACTCCTCCCGCATTGGCGTCCGAGCGAGGGCTCTTCAGTCGTCCCGGTGCACCCGCTCCATCTTCTCGTGCCGCTCCTGCGCCTCGATTGACATCGTTGCGATAGGGCGAGCCTCCAGACGCTTGATGCCGATCGGTTCGTCGGTCTCCTCGCAGTAGCCGTACGTGCCGACCTCGATCCGCACCAAAGCCTGGTCGATCTTGGAGATCAACTTGCGGGCCCGGTCCCGGGTCCGCAGTTCCAAGGCCCGATCGGTCTCGACGCTGGCGCGGTCGGTGATGTCGGCTTCATGGATACCGCCCTCCGATAAGCTGGCGAGGGTGCCGTCGGCCTCCCGCAGCAGGTCCGCCCGCCAACGCAACAACTTTTGGCGGAAATATTCGGCTTGGATGGGATTCATGAACTCCTCATCCTCGGTGGGCCGATAATCAGGGGGCAAACTCACCATCATGCGCATTCGGTCCTGGTCATCCATTCGCCCGCTGCCCGGCCGGAGACCAAGGATCGCGAGGCGCCCGGCCCATCCGGTAGGGAACGCGCGGACGTATAGCGACCCGTCAAGCCGGCGCCAAGAGCGCACACGAAAACGTCAAAGATTTGCAACAAAACTGGTGCCTATTTGCATCAAATGACCGTCTTTTCCTGCCGACCGGCAGGGTCTGCCTACCTTGCTCCGACATACACCCGCTAAATCCCTGCCTTTCGCCCTGGCACGAGAGTTGCTGCAACGACATGCGTACCGTCGTCAGGATAGCCCCGTGCGCTCTGTGCGCGTGATCGCCGCCCTTCTCCTTGCTCTGACCTTCCTATGGGAGGCGGCGTTGGCAGACGTTCGCATCAAGGACATCGCGGATGTCGAGGGGATCCGCGAAAACCAGCTCATCGGCTACGGCCTCGTGGTAGGGTTGAACGGAACCGGCGACAAGCTGAACAACAACGTCTTCACCCGTGAGTCCCTGGTCGGCATGCTTGAGCGCCTTGGCGTGAACACCCGCGACCAGGCTACGGCGCTGTCCACGAAGAACCTCGCCGCCGTCATGGTGACGGCGGAACTGCCAGCCTTCGCCCGCAGCGGCAGCCGGGTCGATGTGTCAGTCTCCGCCCTCGGTGATGCGACCAACCTGACCGGAGGCACATTGCTGGTCACCCCGCTGCTCGCCGCCGACGGAGAAGTCTACGCAGTCGGCCAGGGTATCCTCTCAACCGGTGCCGTTGCCGCCCGCGGCGCCGCCGCCTCGGTGACACGAGGCGTTCCGACCTCGGCACGCATCGCCAACGGCGCGACCGTTGAAAAGGAGGTTCCGTTCAAGCTCGACAAGAGTAACGGTCTCTGGCTTGGTCTTCGGAACCCCGACCTGACGACCGCCGAGCGAATCGCTGCCGTTATCAACAAGACTGCCGGTAAGATCGCCAGGGCGACAGATCCGCGTACCGTGCAGCTCGACCTGGCCAACCGTGATCCCATCGAGACGCTGGCAATGATCGAGAATCTGCGGGTCGAACCGGACAACGCCGCGATCGTGATCATAGATGAGGCGAGCGGCACGATAGTAATGGGCGCGAACGTGCGCATCAGCACGGTTGCGATCGCTCAGGGCAATCTGACCATCCGAGTAACCGAGACGCCGGAGGTCAGTCAGCCGGACCCCTTCTCCAGAACCGGGACAACCACGACTGTTCCTCGAACCAGGATCGATGTCGACGACCAGCACGACAAGAAGCTGGGAATCCTGACCTCTGGCGTCACCCTGCGTGATCTGGTCGCCAGCCTGAACGCGCTGGGAGTCGGACCGAGGGACATGATCAGTATCCTGCAATCGATCAAGGCCGCCGGTGCGCTGCAGGCGGACCTGGAGGTGCGGTGATGGCGAAATCTTCTTCACTGCCGTCCTTGACCCCCGTCCCAACCCCACTGCCAGCCGTCTCGCGCCCTATACAATCCGCCGACCCCGCGAAAATCGCCAAGTCGGCGAAAGACTTTGAGGCGATGGCGATCGGTCAGCTTCTCCAGCCGATGTTCGATACCGTGGACACCGCGCACGACTGCTTCGGCGGCGGACCCGGCGAGGAAGCCTGGAAGCCGATGCTGGTGCAGGAGTTCGCCAAGCAGATCGCCAATCATGGCGGGCTGGGACTGGCTAAGCCAGTGTACGACGCGATGCTGCGGATGCAGGAGGTCAAGCCTGAATGAGTGATGAGCGCATGAAGGCCACCCAACGCCTGGCGGGTGTCCTGGAGCAGGAAAACGAGGCGCTTAAACGCCTCGACTTCCCGGCGGCGGTCGCACTGCTTCCTGCTAAAGAGGCAGCTCTGACCGAACTGGCAAAATCGCCGGTCGGGTCCTTGAGGCAGACCTCCCTGGCGCTGCGCATCAGTGCACTCGCGGTGGAGAATCAAGGCCTGCTGGAGCGTGCCATTGCCGTGCAGACTCGTATCGTCCGGATCGTTGCCCGCGCCTACGCCCCGCCGCCAGCGACGACGCCATACAATGGTCGTGGCGACCGCCAGGGGTATGGCGCCCGGGCGCCGGCGCCCCGGGCTGACGCGCTGGCGGTGTCCACCCGCGCTTGATCCGTCCGGCCGTCTGGCGCGATGTTAGCTTCCCCTGCCACGACGGAGAGTGGCCCGCCAGCGCCCATCGCATGGGAACGAAGATGCGGGGCGAACTCTCCGGGCTATGATCCGCCGACCGCGATCACGAACCGCCCGCGGCGCGGGAGCATACAGAACACTCTCTGCCATTAACGGAAAAGTAAGCTTTACCCCTTACCCATGCTTTCCGAACGTTTCGGCAGCATGAGCACCAGGGTGTTCGAACCAAATGACTAAGGCGGCGCGCAGCTTCTCGGACGGGGAGATGTCCGGTCTCCATAAGGCATCGATCCTTATGCTCGCGCTCGGCGAAGAGCATGCCGGGAAGCTGTTCGCCATGATGCATGAGGACGAGATCAGGGCGATCTCCGCCACCATGGCACAGCTTGGCGCCGTTCCTGCCGATGTGGTTGAGCATCTCTGCGTCGATTTTGTCGAAAATTTCGGTGCGGCGGGCGGCATCCTGGGTAGCTACGAAAGCACCGAGGGCCTGCTGCTGAAAGCACTGCCCAAAGATCGCGTCTCCCAGATCATGGAGGAAATCCGCGGCCCGGCCGGCCGCACTATGTGGGACAAGTTGGGCAATGTCAGCGAGCAGATCCTCTCAAGCTACCTGAAGAACGAATATCCACAGACCGTGGCCGTCGTTCTGTCGATGATCAAGCCGGACCATTCGGCGCGCGTGCTGATGCTGCTGCCGGACTCCTTTGCCATGGAAGTGGTGATGCGCATGCTGCGGATGGAATCCATCCAAAAGGATGTTCTGGACCGAGTGGAGCGCATCCTGCGCACCGAGTTTATGTCCAACCTCGCCCGCGCGTCGCGTCGTGATTCGCATCAGTTGGTCGCGGAGATCTTCAACAACTTCGATCGCAAAGCGGAAACACGCTTCCTCGGTGGTCTGGAAGAACGCAGCCGCGAAATCGGCGGAGAAGGTGAGGTCCCAAATGTTCACCTTCATGGACCTGGTACGGCTGGCGCCGGCAGGCCTGCAAGTATTGTTGCGGGCGATCGACAAGGAAAAGCTGCCGCTCGCGCTAAAAGGCGCGCCGGATCCTATTCGCAACTTGTTCCTGTCACAACTATCCGAGCGTGCGGCGAAAATGCTGCGCGACGACATCGCGTCCCTGGGTCCGGTCAAGTTAAAAGCCGTAGAAGAGGCGCAGGCCGAGATCGCGAATACGGCCAAAGAATTGGCGGCGATCGGCGAGATCGAAATCAATACCAGTAACGACGACAGGATAATCGAATGAACATGATCGTAATGGATGGTACGTCCGCAGCGCGTAAGCAATTCAATTAAAACGCGGGCTCCGGCTTCCAGGGAAGGTTGGCAAAATGACGACCGATACAATGTTCGCGGTCTTCGCGAACTTCAACGATCAGAGGGACGAGCCTGCACCACCGCCGGTCGCGGAGGAGTCGCCCCTTCTCGACGACACCGTTCAGATTCGCAAGGAGGCCTGGACCGAAGGTTATCTGACCGGGCGCAAGGCATCGGCCGAACAACACGGTGACGCGAGTCTGGCCGCGAAGCTGCTGACATCCTTAGACGACCTTGATGCCAAAAAACATGAAGCAATCGATGCTGCGTCCCTTGCGGTTGCCGACCTGCTAATCAGCACTGTTATCGCGGCGGTGTCTGATGACTGGCCGGTGAAGCTGCTCGACCGAGTGCGGATGATTGCCGACCGTATCAAACCCGCCCTGATCGTAGAGCCGGAATTCGTCCTGCGGGATGATGGCGGAACCGAGCGGCGCTTCGGTGACATCTCCAGTCTTTCGCGCGCACTCGACGAGGGTATCGTCGGGCAGGACGTAACGATCAGGTGGCAGCGGGGAGAGGCCACGATCAGCCGCGAATCGTTACTTGAAGACCTCCGGGAAGCGGTCATTCCGCTGTCGGCGAGTTTGGTAAACGAGCAGAACGCTAGGCACCCGTCATGAGCACCACCACCACCTCCTCCCCGCCGCCCCCGCCTGACTTTCGCGACCCGATAGAGAGCGGCTCCGCCAAGGAGCTCGAAGCGGTCTACGACATCTCGGTAACCGTTAGCGCCGTTCTCGGCAAGGCTACCATGCAAGTGTCGCAACTTCTTAAGTTAGGCCGCGGCGCTGTAGTCGAACTTGATCGTCGTCTGGGTGAGGCGATCGACATCTACGTCAATAATCGCCTGATCGCTCGCGGGGAGGTCGTCATGGTCGATAATACGCGGCTCGGCGTGACGATGACCGAAATCGTCAAGTCGGATCGCTGAACGTGACCGCGTACTCCGCCCCCGACTTCCTGGTCCCCGACGACCTGGAAAGCAGCTTCATGCCGGCGGATGGTCATCCTCGGATCGCCGCCTTTCCCTCCGCTCGCCGGCGCGCGTCGGTGGATGATGGTCTGATCTATTGCGACCCCGTGATGGCGGCCGTGGTGGAGCGTGCACAGCGCGTCGCCCAGTCCGACGCCTCGGTCCTCGTGCGCGGCGAATCTGGCACGGGAAAGGAGGTGATCGCCCGCTATATCCATCGTAATTCGCCGCGGGCAAGCGGTCCATTCATCGCGGTTAATTGCGCGGCGATCCCGGAACAATTGCTGGAATCCGAATTATTCGGGCATGAGCGGGGCGCGTTCTCCGGCGCGCACGGGCAACGCATCGGCAAACTGGAGGCGGCCCAGAACGGCACGATCCTGCTGGACGAAATCAGCGAGATGGACCGGCGGCTGCAGGCAAAATTGCTGCGCGCAATTCAGGAGCGCGAAATCGACCGCATCGGCGGTCGGGCACCCGTACGGCTGAACGTGCGGATCGTCGCGACGACCAACCGGGATCTGGAACAGGAGGTCACTCGGCAAACGTTTCGCGAAGACTTGTATTTTCGTCTGAACGTCGTCGCGGTTCATCTGCCCAATCTGCGGGATCGGCCAATGGACATCCCGGCGCTGGTCGAGCATTTCATCGAGAAATACCGGTGGGACAGCGGACGCCCCCTCCCGCAGTTGTCATCCGGGGCCCTGGCGGTCCTGATGGCGCACGATTGGCCGGGTAACGTGCGGGAGCTCGAGAACACCATCCATCGCGCTTTGGTCCTGACGACGGATGCAGTGATCGACACCAAATCGCTTGAGGTTGGACAACTAACCGCGTTTCGGCCCGCGCAGGAGACCATGCATCCCATGGCAGGTTTCGTCGGGCGCCCGCTGCACCTGATGGAGCGCGACGTCATCATTCGCACTCTTCAGATGACCGGCGGCAACCGCACGCGCACCGCGTCAATGCTGGGTCTCTCGATCCGCGCGCTGAGAAATAAAATAAGCCTGTATTCGGCCCAGGGTATCGAGGTGCCGCCGAGTAACGCTACAAGGAAACTATGAACGGACTGCCGGGTGGTCCGATCATGGGCTCCCTGCTCAAGGCGCTGGGGCCGCTCAGAGGGATAGTTCCCGGCGGCGACGTCGGGCTCGCATTGTGTGTGCTCTTCCAGCTCTCCATCTTGATCCTGCCCATTCCGACCTTCCTGTTGGATATGGCGCTTGCCCTGTCGTTCATCGCATCGATCCTGATCCTGCTGATCTCGCATATCGCTGGAGCGGCCGCTGGATTTCTCCAGTTTGCCGACGCTGTTGCTGCTGACGACCATCCTGCGGCTATCGCTGAACGTCGCCACCGCGCGGCTGATCCTGTCGCACGGAAATGAAGGTCCGTACGCTGCCGGCCACGTCGTCGCGGCCTTTGGCACCTTCCTGATGGGAGGGGACGTCGTGGTCGGCGCGATCATTTTCTCCATGCTGCTGATGGTGAATTTCGTCGTCATCACAAAGGGATCCAGCCGCATCGCGGAAGTCGCGGCGCGGTTCTATCTCGACTCGATGCCCGGCAAGCAGATGGCGATCGACGCGGACCTTTCGTCCGGCACAATAAATGAACCAACCGCCCGCCAGCGCCGCGCCGAGCTGTCGGAGGAAAGCGGCTTCTATGGCGCGATGGACGGCGCCAGCAAGTTTGTTCGGGGCGACGCCATCAGTGCGTTGGTTATTACACTGATCAACATTTTCGGTGGCCTGGCGATGGGCCTGATCCGGTCGCACATGTCGATCGACAGTGCGCTTTCGACCTACACGACCCTGACGGTCGGCGACGGGTTGGTTTCGCAGATTCCGGCGCTGCTGGTCTCGACGGCGGCTGGTATTGTTGTTTCCAAAGGCGCCATCGAAGGCAAGATGCATGGCAAGCTGGCCTCGCAACTGGGCTCCAGCCCCAACCCGCTGATGATCGCCTCCGCCGCGTCCGGCGTGCTGGCCCTGTTGCCGGGCTTGCCGACGATGCCGTTCCTGCTGGTTTCGACGCTGTCCGGCGCGGCGGCCTGGCAGCGGTTCAATGCCCGCAAAGCGGAACGCGAAGCGGAGATTCCGGCCGTTCCGCCGCCGGAGAGCGCATTGCCCGTCGTGTCTTCCCTCGACGTTGTGAGGGTGGAGCTGGGATACGGCTTGCTGGAACTCGCCAGCGGCGGCCAGCAGCAGCTTCCGGAGCAGATCAAGCGGCTGCGGCGCGCGCTCGCGACCGAGCTCGGTTTCGTGCTACCTTCGGTGCGTATTCAGGACAATGTGGAACTGGAGCCCATATAACTACGTCTTCGCGCTGAAGGAAATAGCCGCCGGAAAGGGCGAACTGCGGCCGCTGATGATGCTGGCGATCAGCCCGGGCGATGAGACGTTGGCGCTTCCGGGCGAAACGACGGTGGAGCCTACATTCGGGCTGCCGGCTCGCTGGATCGCGCCGGCACTGGCGGAGCAGGCTCGCCTAGCAAATTGGACCGTGGTCGATCCGGCCACCGTGCTGACGACCCATCTGGCCGAGGTGGTGAAGGAAAATATCTCGGAGTTTCTGTCATATACCGAGGCCCAGAAAATCTTGTCCGGCCTGCCGCAGGAGCAGCAGAAGCTGGTCGCTGATCTGGTGCCGTCTACCATTACCGTCGGCGGCTCTTCAGCGCGTGTTGCAGATGCTGCTTGGCCGAGCGGATTTCGATCCGCGATATGCCGACGATCTTGGAGGCGGTACAGGAGGCTTGCGCCAACAGTGCGAAATCGGTCGGGACGATTGTCGCGCACGTTCGAACACGGTTGTCCCGGCAGATCAGCGACAGCCTGATCGGCCCTGGAGGCTACGTGGCGGTCATTGTGCTCTCGCCTGAATGGGAAGAGACATTGAGCGGGTCGCTCGTCGGGCCTCCGGAAGATCGGCAGCTTGCATTAGGACAGGAAAAGCTGCGCGAGTTCCTGGACCGGGTCAGGACGGTGGTCGATTCCGCTATTCAGAACGCAGAAAAGCCGGCGTTGCTGACGAGCATACAGGTTCGTATCCATGTGCATTCGATTGTTGATAGGATCAGATTGAATGTCCCGGTGATCGCACAGGCGGAGATCCACCGGCGGGCGCAGGTGAAGGTCGTGGGCGTGATCTAGCTCGCGAGCGTCGTTGCCGGTGGGTGCTGGCGGTTGGCCGGCGTTGTGGCCTCCGCGCCCGCGGGCCCTACATTCCGCCCGGATAGTTCGGTCCTCCCCCACCTTCCGGCGGTACCCAGGTGATGTTCTGCGAAGGGTCCTTGATGTCGCAGGTCTTACAGTGCACGCAGTTCTGCGCGTTGATCTGAAGCTTTGGCGCGCCCTCTTCGACGTCGACAAATTCGTACACGCCCGCCGGGCAATATCGGACCTCCGGGCCACGGAAGTGATTCCAGTTGATCTCGACCGCCTTTGCCGGGTCGGCCAGGACCAGATGTGCCGGCTGATGTTCCTCATGGTTGGTGTTGCTGATGAACACCGAGGACAGCTTGTCGAAGGTCAGCACCCCGTCCGGCTTCGGGTAGGCGATGCGCGGCGCCGAATCGGCTTCCACCAGCATGTCGTTGTCGGCGTGCGGATGATGCAAGCGTCCACGGCGCCTTGCCGCGCAGCACGTAGGTGTCCAACCCGGCATAGGCCAGCCCGCCCCACATGCCCCACTTGGCGAACGCCGGCCGCACGTTGCGGACCGAGGACAGTTCCTCCCACACCCAGCTCGACCGCAGCCGGTCGAAATAGCCCGTCACTTCGGCCGGGTGATCGCCGGCCAGCGCCTCGGCCACCGCCTCCGCGGCCAGCATGCCGGACTTCATCGCGGTGTGGGTGCCCTTGATCTTCGGCACGTTCAGGAAGCCGGCCGCATCGCCGATCAGCAGCCCGCCGGGGAAACTCAGCTTCGGGAGCGACTGCAACCCGCCCTCGTTCAGCGCTCGGGCGCCGTAGGAGATCCGCCGGCCGCCTTCGAAATGCGGGCGCATCGCCGGATGGGTCTTGAAGCGCTGCATCTCGTCGAACGGCGACAGCCACGGGTTACTGTAGTCCAGCCCGATGACGAAGCCGAAGGACACCAGGTTTTCGCCGAAATGATACAGGAACGACCCGCCATAGGTCGACCGGCCGAGCGGCCAGCCCAGGCTGTGGATCGATCAGGCCCGGCTTGTGGTTGGCGGCCGGGATTTCCCACAGTTCCTTGATGCCGATCGCCGTAGGTCTGCGGGTCGCGGCCGTCGCGCAGGTTGAAGCGCTGCATCAACTGCTTGGACAGGGAGCCGCGGCAGCCCTCGGCGAACAGCGTGTAGTGGGCGCGCAATTCCATGCCGCGCTGGAAATTGCCGGTGGGCTGGCCGTCCTTGCCGATGCCCATGTCGCCGGTGGCGATGCCGACGATGCGGCCGTCTTCCTCCAGCAGTTCGGAGGCCGCGAAGCCGGGATAGATCTCGACGCCCAGTGCCTCGGCCTGCTGGCCCAGCCAGCGGACGACGTTGCCGAGCGAGACGATGTAGTTGCCGTGATTGTGCATCTGCGGCGGGGTCGGCATCTTGAACGACTTGGTCTTGGTCAGAAACAGGAACCGGTCTTCGCCCGCTGGGGTATCGAGCGGGGCGCCTTTTTCTTTCCAGTCAGGGATGAGTTCGTTCAGTGCGCGCGGCTCCAGCACCGCGCCGGACAGGATGTGGGCGCCGATTTCGCCGCCTTTTTCCACCAGGCAAACAGCCATTTCGGGGTTGAGCTGCTTCAACCGGATCGCCGCCGCCAGGCCGGACGGGCCGCCACCGACGATCACGACGTCGAATTCCATCGCTTCCCTTGGGGCTAGTTCCTCCGCCATCTTCAACTCCTTGCCGCCTATAAATCAGTTCGCACTTTATGTGCGCCAGATCACCTTGGGGGGCAAACCGGCGAGGCCTCTCGAACATTTAACGGCATGGTGGAGTGTCGGGTTTGTCTTTGCAACGAGGCCTTGTTGCTGATTGGCCACGGATCGGCGCGCTATCCGAATGCCGGAACCGCCATGCGCCGGCATCGCTGAGTTGCTCGCGGGCCGGCGGACATTTCGGTCAGGTGGAGGTTGCGGTCCTCAACGGCTCCCCGTCCCCGGGCGACGCTTTGGACGCGATCGATAAGCCGGTGATCCGAGTTGTGCCGTTCTTTATGGAGGACGGCTATTTCACCCGCGTCGCTGTCCCCCAAGCGGTTGGCGCCCTCGTGATGACCGAGAGGCGGAGCGGTGCCGCCTACGGTGATCGTCAGTTCATTCTGTGTCCGCCGATCGGCGTCCATGACGCCATGGCGGGGGTGCTCGAGCGCCAAGCCCTGGCTGCGTGCGCCGATATTGTCGTTCCCTCGCACACCGCCGCAGTGTTGATTGTCGGCCACGGGTCCGCCAGCTGAACCCGGCCGAGCCCTGGCTTTGCGCCGGCATGCCGCCCGCGTCGCCGCGACCACCCTCTTCGCGCGGGTGGAGGCCGCCTGTTTGGAGGAGGCGCCCTTTGTGGCGGACACGTTACGCGGGCTGCGCGCGCACCCGGTGGTGGTGATCGGCTTCTTCGCGAACGAGGGCAGTCATGTTCGCGACGATGTGCCGGCCCTCATTGCGGCGGAGCAGTCCTGTCGGGGCACCTCAGGGCCGGTGGTACGGTTTCACGGCACCGCTATCGACGATCCCACTTTGGTTCCGATCATTTTGGACCAGGCGACGAGCCTGCCACAGCGAGACTGAGATGTTTGCGTATGTCGACAACCCCCCTGCGAGGAATGGCCTGAGGAACGGCATCACTGTCTATCGTGTCGACGCCGTCGGCGGGCCTCACACCTCGACTTATCACTCTAAGATTACGATGCGACGTCTCTTGTCCGCTCAACCCAGATAGCGACACAACAATCCTTCCATATCGACCGGAAGGGCTGGCAGCCTGATCCCGGCTGGGTGCGAATTCGGTCGGCAGCCCTAGTTTATCAGTTTCGTAACACCCCCTTGAAAAGCAGCCGTCTTCGCGTCGATACTGAATGCAACCAAAAAGTATCAAGAGGAAGACGCCATGGCCAAAGCTGGCACCGGGCGCGTAGCCCAAGCGAAGGTGAAAACAGCACCGCCGCCTGTATCCACGCGCAAGAAGGCGAAGGCTGCGTTGGCCGTGTCAAAGCAAAAGGCGGCCGCCAGCAAGGCGAAGAGTGCTGGACCAAAGATGGCGTCCGCCCCGAAGAAAGCCGCCTCGGCCAAGGCGCCCCCACCGACGAAAACCGCCGCGAAGGGTAAGGCTGCAGCCTCGAAACGGGCCAGCGCTTTCAAAGCAGGCGACGACAGCCAAGCGAACGGCCGCACCAAAGAAGCTAGCCGTCACGAAAAGTCGGCAGGGGAGCGAAGAGCGCCGCCAAGACCGTGGCGGTGAAAAAGGCCGCGCCCCGGCGACCCGCCACCCGCGTTGCTATTCCAACTCCGGTGGCCCGGAGGGGACGTCCGACCGCGGCGGCCCGCAAACCACCGGCCCGCAAGCTCAGCTTCGGCACGCCACAGGTCTTCACCGTCAGCCATCTGAACGAAGCCGACTTCAAGGCGGACGGCCTGCGTACCTACGCCCAGTATCGCGACCTGGGGATCGCTGCGGCGACGGGAGGGCTGTGCCAGGCGCACGTGATCCGGCTGATTCCGCCCTGCACCGACGAGGTCCGAAAGCGGCATCTGCACACGACCGAGCTGCAGCTTGTCTATGTGCTGAAAGGCTGGATGAAGAACGAGTTCGAAGGCCACGGCGAGCAGATGATGTCGGTGGGAAGCTGCTGGCTGCAGCCGAAAGGTATCGAGCATACCGTGCTAGACTACTCTCCCGACTGCGAGGTTCTGGAAGTCATCGTTCCGGCCGATTTCAAGACCCATGATGTCGGCTGAGACCTTGCAGCCACTCGCGGCCAGTCGCAAACATGGTCGATGGCTTCGCATGAGCGTTTAGACTGCCTGAAATGCCCGGCGCTGTGTTGTCGGATGGCGGGTTACGTTCGCGTCAGCCGTGATGACATCAGGCGACTCGCGAAACATCTGGATATCAGCGTAGCCGAGTTTGAGAAACGCCATATCGTCGAGGTCACCAAGAAGGGCGAGAAGCGTATCAAGGAGGGTTTCAAGACCTGCCAGTTTCTCGACGAGAATCATATGTGCAGCGTCTATGAGGCTCGGCCGCACGATTGCCGAGGCTACGTGTGCTGGAACCAGCCGGACGAGACGGTTTACCAGTACGCTGTATTTCTCCAGACCGGCGTTGCGCGCCTGCGGGAGCAGGAGGGCTAGAGGACGTTCACGCCAAGGGTCTCCGGAGCGTCCAAGCCCTGGACACGGCACAATTGTGGCCTACGACGTTATTCCACGACCTGCCGCAAGAATGCTTCAGATCGCGTTGCCGCCTCGTCCGCCAGACGGTTGGGGAACAGCGTGAACCCGTGCGCCCCGCCAGGGTAGATCGCCAGTTCCGTCTCATTTGCCGCAGCCACCCAGCGCGCATGCATGAACAACGTGTCGTCCAGCAGCGCATCCGACGTGCCAACGCTAAACAATGCCGGGCAAAGCCCATTTAGATCCGCATACAGGGGCGAAATATCGGGCGTCCGCCGATCCACGATGGTCGGTAGGAATGCGTTATAGAACTGCTGCATGTCGATCGTCCGTAGCACCAGCCGCCGGTCGCCAAAGGCGCGTTGGCTTGGTGTCATGCTGAGGTCGAAAGCGCCGTAAACGAAATTCGCACCGCGGAAGCCCGTGTAGCCGTACCGGTCGCGCAGGCGCAGCACCGTCACCGCTGCCAGATGAGCCCCGGCCGACTTGCCGCCGATCGTCAGCACGTCGGAGCCGAACTCGGCCTTGGCTGCTTTCACCAGCCATGCGGCGGCGGATTCGCAGTCGTCAGGTCCCGCCGGATAGGGCGCCTCAGGGGCCAATCGATACTCGACGCTGGCGACGGCGAGCCCAGTATTGTCGGCAATGTGCTCTAGCATCGGGTCCTGCAGGTCGGCCGCGCCCAGAACCCAGCCGCCGCCGTGGATGTGCAAATAGACGCCGCGCGGCTGAGCCGGCGCGATCAGCCGCAGCGGGATCTCGTTTCCGTCGCGACCCAGGATGACGATCGGTACGAGCACGGGGTGACTTGATGGGCGCGGGGAAAGGGCCGCGCCCTTGCTGCCGAGCCTCTCGGGTCGCTTCGGCGCCGACGTTCCACCAGTCCGGCAGGCCGGTCATCAGGTCGACCAGTGTGTCGTTCAGCTTCGCAGTGTCCTCACCGATCGCATCCGGGCGGAACAAAGCAGGGCGTAGCACGTGGTCGACCATACACTTCTCCTTGAGTTCGCGGATTCCGCCAGTCTCGGACTATAGCGGGTCTTGTCGAATTGAAAAGGGTTGGCGCAGCGTCGCGCCGGGTGAAGCCGCCGCGTGAGTTGTGAGTAAACCCGAACAGATCGTCGCTGCGGCATAATTGCGGGAGTATAATAAAATGCTAAGCGCTCGCTTGGCCATAGCAGTCCTGATTGTGAGCATATCCTGCTCCGCGATGGCCGATCAGGCGCCACCCGTTTCTGATCCTGTTCGTATCTCAATCGCGCAGAACGCGACGATCGGACTGATCGCCGATGGGCCCGGCAGCACCGATACCCGTATCGCCGCGGACATCGCTCGAGCGCTGGACGATAGCGACAAACTGCGCGTACTCCCCATCCTCGGTCGCGGCTCGGTTCAGAATATCGCTGATCTGATCTATCTAAAAGGCGTCGACGTCGCAATTGTCGATACCGATGTACTTATACAAACGATGCAGAGTGGAGCGATTCCGCGAGAAGGCACGGTACAATACATCGCCAAGTTGTTCCCCGAAGAGATCCACATCCTCGCCCGCAAGGAAATCACGACCCTTGAGGATCTCAATGGCAAACCGGTCGCGACGGGCCCCATGGGAAGCGGAACGGAAATAACCGCTGCCAATCTGCTGGACTTGTGCCATGTCACTCCAAACATCATTCATGAGGACCAGGCCGCCGCGCTCGATCATCTGCGTCACGGCGAGATCGCGGCGATGTTCGTCGTCGGCGGCAAACCCGTGCCGGTGTTGCAAGGAATTGAGACGGGCACCTTTCTGCATTTCCTGCCGATCCCGTTGAACGCGCAACTGGTGGACAGCTATCTGCCAACCAGCATCGATCACCAATCCTACCCCAACCTCGTGCCGACCGGTCCGCCGGTCGATACCGTCGCCGTCAGCTCGGTCCTGGTCACGCTGTCAACTGCCTCGGACACCGCGCGCGCGAAACGGGTCAATCGTTTCGTCGATGCGCTGTTCGATCGGTTCGACCAGTTTCGCCGGCCGGGGTTTCATCCCAAGTGGCGTGAGGTGAACCTGGCGGCCCAGGTTCAAGGTTGGGTACGCTATCCCGAAGCCCTCGGCCTGCTGCACGGCACCGGGGATCCGTCCTTGCGCACTTCGTTCGATTCCTATTTGAACCAGTCGGGCCAGACCACCGCCGGCATGGACAATGAGCGGCGGGAGGCGCTGTTTCGCGATTTCCTGCACTGGCGGGATCAGCACAGCGGACCTTGATGGACCCAAGCTCTTGGTCCGGCTCGCGCCGGGGTGTCCCGGCGGATTTGCTTGACCTTTCCACGGATGCCTGCCTGGGGTGGCCGTTTATTGGCAGCGCGGCAGCGGTCGGAAGGCGGCAGACGAGGTCCTGTTCAGGTCAGACATCCTGGGAGTCTCCACTCCGGCGGTGAGCCGGTAGCCGATACCGCGGATGCTGGTCAGAAAGACCGGCCTCGCCGGGTCTGGCTCGATCTTCCGCCGCAGACTGCTGATCACCCGGCGTAAGTTCTGGATTGCGCCGACGTAGCCGCTTCCCCAGACCTTCTTCAGGATTTCGTCATTGGTCAGGATCTGGCCATGCCCGGCGGCGAGCAACGCCAGCACGCCGAATTCCTTTCGGGTCAGCCCGATCGACTCACCGCGCAACCGAACCGAACGATCGAGCGGCTCGATCTCCAGCAACCCGAGGCCTTGGATAACACTTCGGGTTCGGTAATCGGCGCCGCCGCGGAGCAGTAGGTGTCGGGCCCGAGCACTGAATTCAGCCAACAGGAATGGCTCTTCGATGCAGTCATCGGCGCCGCAATCCAGGATTTGCGGAGCGGGCACTCCGCTGCTCGGCGGCATGAGCATGATCAAGGGCGCACTAACCGTCTCCCGCAGTGCCCTGGTGAAATCCTGGGCGCCCATGTCCGGCATTGCGGTCGAGCCGACAACAAGGTCCGCCATGGTCCGCCTGATCAGCATCAACGTTTCCTGGGCGGTGGTGGTGACAACCGTCGCACAGCCGATCCGCTCAAAATGCCGCCGCAGCAGCCGCCTGATGCCGGGATCGGGGTTGGCGACGAGCACTTTGAGGTGGTTCATCGTCAGCGTTGCCGCATCGCCGGCTTATTTCGCTGCAACCGAGGTCGTTGCGGGGTCAGCCGGCCGATGCCACCAACCGCCACCAAGCGCCTGGAACAGCGCCGCGGTGTCGGCGAGACGGTTGGCCTGAGCCTGCACGAGCGCCAGCCGCGCCTGCGCGTACGTGTTTTGGGCGTTCAGCACCAACAGATAGGCTATCTGGCCGAGCTGGAGTTGCTTTTTGGTGATGTCGAGGCTGCGGGCGGCAGCGCGTTCGGAGGCGGCAGCGTCTCGCAGGGCGTCGGCGTCCGCGTGCAACGCCCGTATCGAGTTCGGCGACGTTCTGGAACGCGGTCAGCACCGTGCCGCGGTATTGCTGCGCCGCCTGATCAAACGCGGCCTGGGCGGCCCGCTGCTTGTGCAGCAAGGCGAAGCCCTCGAACAACGGCTGGGTCAGGCCACCTTCCAGAGGTCCAGAAATTGGTGCCCGGGGTGAACAGGTTGGAGGCACTGTTCGCGCTGTTGCCAACCTGCGCGGTCAAGGTAATTTGCGGCAAACGTGCAGCCACGGCCTGGCCGATATTGGCGCTGGCGGTGTGCAGGTTCTCCTCGGCCTGCCGCACGTCGGGACGCTGCCTGACCAGATCCGACGGCAGGCTCAAAGGGAGATGCACCGGCAATCGCAATGCGTCGAGATCGAAGGTCTGGGCGATTTCCTCGCTGGGGAATTTGCCAGCCAATGCGGTCAGGGCGTCCCGCTGCAGGGCAAGCTGCTTCTGCAGGGGTGGCAAGTTCAATTGTGCCTGTGCCAAGGTCGCTTCCTGAGCCGCAACGTCCGCCCCGGTCGCCTGTCCAAGCTTCTGCTGCATGCGCAAAATTTTCAGGAGATCGCTCTCGACGCGGATCGTTTCCTCGGTCGCCTTGATCTGTCCGCGCAGGGACGCTTCCTGTATCGCGCCGGCAACGACGTTGGAGGTGAGGGTGAGCCAGGTCGCCTCCAGCGTGAACCTCTGGTTGTCGGCCTGCGCCTGCAGCGATTCGACCGCACGTCTGTTCGCCCCGAACACGTCGGGCACGAAGGACACGTTCAACTGCGGCGTCACCACGCTGTAGTACGGCTGGTTGTTTGGGCCGGCAGGCGACACGCGTCGAAACGGCGTCAGGTTACGACTTGCATCGAGACTGGCGGACACCGACGGGTAATAGGAGCCGCGCTGTGCGGCCACGTTCTCCAAAGCCTGCCGCAGGGCCGCCTGAGCCGCCGGAAGGGTGGGGTTGGCGACCAGGGCTTGCTCGACCAGGGTGTTCAGCGATTTGGAGTGGAACAGGTGCCACCAATCCGCGGCAATTTCCGCGCCTGGGACGAAATGCTGCGCGGCGCCGGCCGCGACCCGCGACGATGCCGTGGACGGCGGCATCGGCTGAGCGGCGTAACCCTTCACGGCCGGTGGGTCGGGGGTTTTGAAGTCCGGCCCCACGGTGCAGCCAGCGAGCACAGGGATGCAGCCGGCGAGCACGACAGGGACGGCACGAGCGAGGTTACGCATGGATCGATCCCGATTTGGTCATACCGCTGGCTCCTTGGTGCGCGCCCGGCCACTCAACCCTGACGGCGCGGGCGGAAATCGTCTACCCCTTTGTTTGATCGCATGATTTACGCGGTTGGGGCGTTACGCTCAGCGCTATCACGTTCCAGCAGGTCGCGGATGACGGCTCGCTTGGAGAACACCTCAATCAGCACAGGCAAAATGATCAAAATCAAAACCGGGGCCAGCAGAATGCCGCCGACCACGACGAGGGCCAGCGGCTTCTGCACCTGCGAGCCGATGCCATTAGAGAACGCCGCCGGCAGCAGTCCGACGCAGGCGACGATGCAGGTCATCAATCACGGGCCGCATCTGGATCTGGCAGGTGCGCAGGATGGCCATCGTCCTGTCGGTGCCCGATTCGATCGCGGAATTGTAGAATGTCAGCACGATGATGCCGTCCATCGCGGCGATGCCGAACAGCGCAACGAAGCCGATCGCCGCCGAGACGCTAAACGGCGTTCCGGTCGCACATAGCGCGAAGATGCCGCCGATCAGCGCCATCGGGATGACGCTAGCTGCCAGCAGCATATCCACCAGCGAGCCGAAGTTGATGAACAACAGCAGGCAGATCAGCGCAATGGCGATCGGCACCACGATTTCCAGCCGGCTGATCGCCTCCTGCAGGTTGCCGAACTCACCGACCCATTCCAGGTGATAGCCACCCGGAATGGTAACCGCCTCCTCGACCTTCTTCTGGGCATTCAGCACCGTAGTGCCCAGGTCGCGGCCACGCACGCTGAACTTGATCGGGATATAGCGTTCCTGACCTTCGCGATAGATGAACGAGGCGCCGGACGTCAGCTTGACCGAGGCGACATCGGTCAGCTGGATCGGCACGACACCGCTACCGCTCAGGTTGGGCGCGCCGACGGCGATGTGCCGGATCGCATCAAGGCTCTTTGCGATACTCGGGTGCCAGGCGGACGATGATCGGAAAATTCCGGTCGGACCCATCTTCGTACAGGTTCCCAGCTGCTTGGCCGCCGATCGCCGCCTGTGACCGTGGTGTTGATGTCCCCCGGCGCCAACCCGTAACGGGCGGCTCGGGCTCGATCGACGTCGATACGAACGGTCGGTTGTCCCAGCGACTCGAAAACACCCAGATCGGTGACACCCGGAACGGTGGACATCACCTCCTTGATCTTGTTCGCGGTCTTCTCAAGAACCTCCAGATCGCCACCGAACAGCTTGATCGAGTTCTCGCCTTTCACCCCGGACGCCGCCTCTTCGACATTATCCTCGATGTACTGCGAGAAGTTGAAGTCCACGCCGGGAAATTCGTCGTTCAGTCGGTGCGTCATCGCATCAACGAGCTTTTCCTTGTCCACGCCGGCTGGCCATGTGTCGAACGGCTTCAGCGGCACGAAGAATTCGGCGTTGAAGAACCCGGTCGCATCGGTGCCGTCGTCCGGCCGCCCATGCTGAGACACGACGGTGACCACCTCGGGGTAGGACTTCATGATGTTTCGCATTTTGTTGACGTAGGCGTCGCCGGCGTCGAGCGAGATCGATGTCGGCATGGTCGCGCGGATCCACAGGTTGCCCTCTTCGAGCTTCGGCAGGAATTCGAGGCCTAAGGTACGAACGGCCATGCCGGCGAAAAACAGCAGCACGACCAGACCGCCAAGCATCAGAACCCGATTGGCGAGCGCGAAGGCAACTACAGGCCGATAAGCCTTGTGCATCAGGCGCACCGGCAGGGTGTCCTTCTCGCTTTCCTGGTCGTGCAGGAACAGCCCGCACAAAGCGGGGGTCACGGTGAAAGTGGCCAGCAGTCCGCCGCCGATGGCGTAAGCGTAAGTCTTTGCCATCGGGCCGAAAATATGGCCCTCGATCCCGCTCATGGTGAACAGCGGCACGAAACCGGCGATGATGATGGCGGCGGAGAAGAAGATGCCCTTGTTCACTTCGGTGGCCGCATTGGCGATCACCGCGAACTTGCCGTGCAATTCAGCGGCAGAGCGAACCCGGTGGACCAGCGGTGATCGTGTGAACCGTTGGCTTGGCGGCTGCGACAGTCTTCGAAGAATGTTCTCCACCATGATCACGGTGGCGTCCACGACCAGTCCAAAGTCGATCGCTCCGACAGACAGCAGGTTGGCCGATTCTGCCCAACAACAGCAGCAGTCCGATCGCGAAGGCCAGGGCGAAAGGGATAGTCGCGGAGGTGATGAAGGCCGCCTGAACGTTGCCGAGAAAGATGTACTGCAGGACGAAGATCAGTATCATGCCTTCGGCCATGTTATGCAGCACAGTGTGGGTGGTGACCTTGATCAGGTCGGACCGGTCATAGATCCGCTCAATATGCACGCCGGGCGGAAGAATGCTGGAGGTGTTGATCTTCTCGATCAGTTCCTCCACCCGTTTGATCGTCGGCATGCTCTGAGCGCCACGGCGCATGAGCACGATACCTTGCACGATATCATCGTCGCCGTCCTGGCCGGCGATTCCCAGACGCGGCAGGTTCTCGACCGAGACCGTGGCAATGTCGCGGATCAGCACCGGCGAGGCGTTATTTTGCGAAACCATCGTGTCGCGGATGTCGTCCAGCGACCGGATCAGCCCAACACCGCGCACCACCGCCGCCTGGGCGCCGAAATTCACCGTCTGGCCGCCGACATTGACGTTCGCATTGTTCAGCGCGGCCATAACCTGCGGCACAGTCAGGCCATAGTGGATCAGCTTGTTCTGGTCGATCGTCACCTCGTAGGTCTTGGTCTTGCCACCCCAACCGTTCACGTCGATAACGCCCGGTACCGCTTTGAAGCGGCGCTCCAGCATCCAGTCCTCGATCGTCTTGAGGTCCATTACCGAATAGCCCGGCGGACCGACCACGCGGTAGCGCATGATCTCGCCGATCGGGCTTGCCGGCGAGATCTGCGGCGTCACGTTGCCCGGCAGGGGAGGCAACTGCGACAGGCGGTTGATCACCCATTGCTCCGCCTGCTGATAGGTGAAGTCGTACGTGAACTGCACCTTTATATCGGACAGGCCGAACAGTGAAATTGTGCGGATCGCCGAGACGTTCGGAATACCGGCCATTTGGATTTCGACCGGAATAGTCATGTAGCGTTCCATTTCCTCGGCGGAGGAGCCGGAGCTCTGGACGATAATGTCCACCAACGGCGGTACCGGATCGGGGTAGGCCTCAATATTCAGCTTGGTAAACGCCACCACGCCGCCCGCGAACACCGCCAACATCATGACGAACACAAGGATGCGCTGTTTCAGCGCCGCGACGATCACCCCGCCCATGGTTCCAGTTCCTACCCCTTCGCTCCGGCCTATCCGCCGTTGACCGCGCGATCAATGAAGACGGACCCGGACGTCACGATCTGGTCGCCGGCCTTAAGGCCTTCGAGGGTTTCAACCACACCATGACGATTACGGCCGATCTTGATGGGCCGGATCTCAAGTGTTTTGGCCTTTTCGTTGGCCAGCCAAACATGCGCGCTATCGCCCTCATAGACGATGGCGGACTCCGGTACGCCTGGGGCGGCGCCATCCTCGCCGGTGATGATACGAAAGCTGGCGAACATCTCGGGCTTCAACTCGCCCGTTGGGTTTTCCACTTCCGCACGCACCGCCAGGCGATGCGTGTTCGGATCGATAGAGGCGGCGACGTAGGTTAGACGAGCTTTGAAGATCTTGTTCGGGATGGCGAGCACGGTTACTTCCACTTCGTCGCCCCTGTGCATGTAGGTTGCATCCTCTTCCCTGGCATTGCCGACCAGCCAGACCCTCGACAGGTCGCTGATCATGAACACCGGGTTGGAAGCGCCTGAGGAGGCGCTGACGATATTCTGCCCGAGCCCGATCTGCCGCTGGACCACGGTCCCGCCGATCGGCGCCGCAACCAGGGTGTCGGCGTCGACACGCAGGATGTCGAGCGTGGCTTCAAGCCGGTCGATGTCCTGATCGGATTTTCCGAAAATACGCAGCCGGTTGCGGACCGCCGCCAGCGCGATCGATGCACTGTTTATCCCGCCCTGAGCCGTGGCGAGATCAACCTGCGCCTGCTGCCAATCCTTCAAGGCAGCGCCTTGCGCCGCGTACAGATCGTGCTGGCGCTTTTCGTTCGTTGTCGCGAGATTGAGTTGGGCCCTCGCGGTTCGCAGGCCGGCCACGGCGGTAATGAGGTCGTTCTGCGCCTGCGCCAGTTCAGTGGCCTGGATGCCGAACAGCGGGTCGCCCTTGTTGAGCGTTTCGCCTGCATGTGCGATCAACCGGGTGACGCGGCCGGTATAGGGAGAGAACACCGGCGTCACAAGATCATCGTCGATGGCGATCTTGCCATCCGTTTCAGAAGCGTCCTGGAAGATGCGCTCTTCCACCGGCTGAATTTTCAGACTTGCCCACTGCTTGTCGCTGAGCTTGAATGGCTGCAATTCGTTGGACGGGGCGGTTTCGCTTGCCTCCTGGGTGGGCGTGATTTCAGTAAGTTGGCGGATCCCGCCGGGACCAAGAATGACGATGGTCACGGCGACGCCCACGACCAGTGCGAGGATCGCCGCCTGCGATTTGCGCGTCAGTCGTTTCGGCGGCGGCTCATCGCTCTGGGTCGCGTGGCTTGAGATCGGGCGGATATCCGGCTCCTGCAGGTCCATGCTCACCTCTGGTGTCTCAATGTCGTCTCAGTCAAATCGAGCAAGCAGAAGCGAGCTGTTTAAACTCGCTGGACTTGTTGACCGCTTGCTGGGCACCCTGGCGGGCGCCGTGCAGCGGTGCGATCGCCGCGTCCACTACGGCGTGAATTTGGTCGCGTAACGCGCCATCCAAATCCTCCGCGTGGGGCGCATAGGTCTTTTTCAGTGTGGGATCGGCCTGAACAAGCGTTGCCGCCGTGCTGGCACCGAAGTGCTCGATGGTTTGTTCATCGACCTCGGCTAATCGTTGGTAGTGCCGTAACGCCTCCGGATAAACGCAGGAGTTTGTGGCCACTTCCTGCCCAATTTCGATCAGGCGGTGCTGCAACCGGAGTGTAACCGTGGTGTCGATTTGTATGGGACAGGTTGGATCGCCTTTCGGCACCAGATCAATCGTGTAGCCGAACTCGCTCGTGTAGAAGCCAAGCAGGGCGCGGTCGGCATCACGGTGTTCCTGATGCGCGAGTACGGCGATGTCGGCGAGCATGTAGTCGCTGCGTACCGGCGCCGAATTGAACTTCGTCGTTACCTCAATATGCAGGTCTGGCACCGTCTCGCGGGCGTTGGCGGCGCTCGTAATCGCAAGCGAAGCGATCGCAAGGCACGCCGCGGCGCCCCGGGTCGAACAGCTGATGCATATGGTGACGATGCTGGTCATATCGAGATCGCGGCGAGCCGCTCCATATGTGAGAAAAAATCGGCACGCCCCGAACGACGTGCCGTAGCTAGCAACGCGGCGGGTCCCGCAAAGGAGGACCCCCGCCAGCGACTAGAAATGCCAAATGAGGTCCGAAGCACCGATCAGCGTGAAGTTCTTGGTCCCGCCGTTGAAGGCGTTCGCGCCGTCCGAGTGGTAGTAGCCGATTTCCGGGCGTACCTCGACCTGGGGCGAGTACCAGTGCTGCCATCCGAGCGAGAACTCATAGTAGGTCGCGGCCGCGCCTGTGCGTTGACCCTGCGGGTCATAGTAGATTTCAGGTCGGAACGAGAAGTTGTCCCGTGGCTCAGGCGAGTAGTTGATGTAGGCGACGGCGCCAACGGCATAGGCGTTGCAGCGGAGCGCCGCCGGACTGGAACAGTGTGCCATGTTCGGGGCGTTGAATTTCAACTGAGAAAACGGCGTGGCAATCGTTCCGTTGGCCAAGCCGCCGGTTATTACGGGATTGTTCACATTTGGCACGCCATCTTCTGTACTCATAGTATGATTCCATCGAGATATGCCAGTGGTCGTTAAATTTGTGATAGTACGTCGCTCCGTACCACTGAAGGTTATTGTAGCCCCACTCCCCGTTGTTTATACCGTTCATGCAAGGCATGAAATTGTCGTTGCCTTGGTTCCAGTTGAAGCGCGCGCAAGCCGTGAACGAGGGGAGCTGCGCCCCCGGATCTTTCGGGAACCGGGTGCCCGGAAAAAGCACATTGCCCGGTGCAGGATTGACAATCGTCTGCCCCACATTGGTAACCGTTGTTTCTGTGCCGACGTTGATGCCGAACTGCAAGATTATATTGGGCGTAACCGCCAGCGAGGCCTGAATTCCCTCGTTGGTATAGTTGTCGAACGCATAGGTCAGCGAGTGCGTATACATGTAGTTATTCGGGGCGAGCTGCGCCTCGATGTCTGGCAGGGAGATGTAGCGCCCGACGCGGAGCATCAGGCCCTCTGCGACCTGCGGGATAAACAACTCGCCATACAGCATCGGAAAGTCGTAGCCGTTTTGGCTATTATACTTCAGGAGCTGGTAGCTCGCGAGCCCGTAGGAAGTGGTGTAGCGGTAGTTCTCGCCGTAGATCGCCGACAACCGGAAGCCCCAGTCGATGTGGTCCGTCTGCACGGTATCGGGCGTGCGCTCAACATAGATCACCGCCTGGTCAAGCTGCACGGTGTTCGGGTAGGCCGCATAAGCGACTGGCGCGTTGCCCAACTCCCTGGTCGTATTGCTGCTGACGTTGAAGCCGGTATCGATCCAGCCATAGATTTGGATACCGTTATCTTGCAGCCACTTACCAGTGGCGGTGTTGGCTATCGACATCATCAACGGGCTGTCGACTGACCCCGTGCGGTTGCCCCCGAGTGCAGTGGTGCCACCATAGGGCCAGTCCGTGAACGGCATCGCCGGGGTCGTCTCGGGCGCCGGGTCCCAGTTGGCTCGGCGCCCCGGAGAGGCATTCGGATCGGTCGGCGGTCCAGATTCGCCCCATTCCAGCCGGTAGTAGTTGTAGAAGCGGTCCAGGACGCCGGTGCCTAGATAGTCGTCCAGACAGGCATAGTTTTTGTAGGGGTCCGGATTCGCCGCGCAGTTAACAGGCGCCGCCGTCGGCGCGGGAGCGGGCGGCGTCTGAGCACGGGCGAGCGGCGGTATTAACGCAAGTGAGCCGCAAAAGGATACGCTCGCAAGCAAAGTTAGGCGCATTCATCACCTCGGTTCTTCGTCGTTATTCTATAAGACTTCTAGGCGTAGGACGCGTCGACTGCGTTCCCACACCGTTGGTCCGCTCGCTCAGGTGCTGCTCCGCCAATGTTTGGCTGCCTTCAGCCGGTAGCGACACCAGCACGCGCCCTAGTTGGCTGTAAGATCTCTTGCGGCGAGGCGCCCCTGGAACGTCGGTACGATCGTCAGGTGCTTCTCGGCCTGGACGGGCGAGGCCCCGGTGGTCTCATAGAAAGCGCCGGCGGCCCGAATCCGGGCGTCAAGCCGGTGGCGCTCGTTCCAGGTCAGCTTGAAGCGTCCGTTGCGAACTTCGAGCGCCACAGCCTGACTCGGGCGGCACGCCTCACTATTGGCGGCTAGCGGTCCGGATGTGCCTTTGAAGAGTCCATCAGGCGGATAGGCCGTCAGGCTGCCCTCCAGCCCGCTCGGACTTGCCGATTGTGCTGGATTGACTGTCGCACAAATAGGCGAAGGCCCGAGCACGGCGGTGGAGAGTTGTTTTGGATGCAACGTCGTGATGCAGGTCATATGCGACACCCCTCGGGAGTCAAGGCTGACCCGGAGCGGCCCGAACGCAAGCTGCGCGCGGAATGCCACGGATTATTGGGGGTCAAGCCAGATGCGCAGGGCTATTGGAGATTATGATCGAGAGCGCAAGGTCGGTTGCGAGTACCAGGACCCTGGCATGCGACGCGGCATGATACCACTTGTCGTTTTTCGCCATCGTCTGAACATGTTACGGCTCCGCTGGGCACCGCATTAGTTTGCAATACATTGATATATAAATTCCACATACGGTCGAAGCGTTTAATATAAAAATGTTGGTAAGCCTGTTCTACGTATATATATTACATATATACGATGTCATTTGTATATACCCCTCTGGTTTGACATCGACTCCGGTAACTGGAGGCGGGGCGCCTCCCGCATAGGTTAGGGAAATAGGCCTGCCGCTCCGAGCGAGACTGCCCGCGGTGGCGCGGGGTCGGCGGCAGCCTTTCACCTGCACCGCCCACGCTGCCGTCCCGCACCCGGGTCAGGGTACGATCATGCGATAAACCCGCGCCGCGGTCCCGCTGTACAATGCCGTCTTTTCGGTTACCGAGGCGCCGGAAGTGATACGCTTGAACGCGTTCCACAGTTCGGTGTTACCGTCGGACTGCTTATCCGGTGGAAATTACTTTCGAACATGCAGCGATTAACACCGGACGCCTCGATGCACGGCTGCACATAATGGCGCCATGCGGTGGCGAGATCCTCTGACGAGGGCGGGACATCGCGTTCGTGGAACTCGAAGCCGAACGATGTCATGCCGATGCCGCCCATCTTGACGTTCACATTTGGACATTGCGCCAATTGTTTGATGTCTCTCTGCCAAACCGGGCAAGATCTCCGAACGGCGCTCAGTATAAGGTTCGGCTCCGAGCACCCCGCCCACATGGTCGAGGATGATGGTGGTGTCAGGGAATGCTCGGGCGAGATCGATCGCGTCCGATAGTTGCGGATGATACTGCCAGGATTGAAGCTCAACCCCAGCTCCGCGAGTTTCAAAGTCCTCGCGGAACGTGGCATCTCGGACCAGGTGCGGCGGGACGACGCGGGAGGCGAACTTGCCGACTGATTCGTCGCCATCCCAGGCAACGCCCTGTCGGATACCGCGGAAGCGGATTCTGCCAGATTTCGCGCCGGCAAGGTAGGCTGAGGTCAGATGGACGGGCACGTTCGATTAGGCGGCTTGCAACAAGGCCATGACGGTCGCGGTGCGGCGGAGGAAGTGGAGCCGACCGTTGTTGGCGGAAATATTGTTGATGAGGGCGGGACCGGGGACGGAGGAGGTTGCGCAATTCGTCGTAGCCTCGGCAAAACCTGTCAGCCGATCGTGGGCACTTAAACCCACGCATCGGCTGATATCGACCTTTGATGCCACGGTGATCCTGCTCTAGTCGATTGTTAAGGTAGCGGCTGGTGCGGTGCTTCACGCCTTCACCCAACTTCGTCCGGATCGCACGCGGGTCGCTGTCGTGGCCATCCGTGGTTACCCGGTCCGGGATAACATCGGTGACGGTCTTGGCGGTTTGGAAGAACGCCTTGGCGGTTCCGCCAGATCTCGCGCCAGCCGCCCTGTTCAGATCGAAACGGGCTTGGTATGGGGGGCCGTCGGCGAGGAGCGGCATAGATGCAGTGCATTGGGTACGGCTGGACGGCTGTCTCGGAACGGAACGAGCGTACCACTCAAGGTTACCGCCGATTTCGCTGTCGCGCCTGCGGCAAACAATTCAACGAGCGCAGCGAGAGCCTGCTGAACCGGACGCAATATCCCTCGGACGTCATCGCGCTCATGGTGCTCTGGCGGCTGCCCTACAAACTCAGCCTGCGCGACCTTCCGGAGATGTTCCTGATACGCGGCATCGTGTTCAGTCATGAGGCCGTCCGCGACTGGGAAGCGAAGCTCACGCCTGCAATGGCTGAAGGTCCGCGCCGTCGCCGACGCGGCCATATTGGGGAAAGTTGGTACGTTGACGAGACGTACATCAGGGTGCACGGGCATTGGCGCTATCTCTATCGCGCCATTGACCGCAACGGTGCGCTGGTCGACGTGATGTTCAGCGAGCACCGCGACATGGCGGCTGCCAAGGCGTTCTTCCAATCCGCCAAGACCGTCACCGATGTTATCCCGGACCGGGTAACCACGGATGGCCACGACAGCGACCCGCGTGCGATCCGGACGAAGTTGGGTGAAGGCGTGAAGCACCGCACCAGCCGCTACCTTAACAATCGACTAGAGCAGGATCACCGTGGCATCAAAGGTCGATATCAGCCGATGCGTGGGTTTAAGCGCCCACGATCGGCTGACAGGTTTTGCCGGGGCTACGACGAATTGCGCAACCTCCTCCGTCCCCGGTCCCGCCCTCATCAACATATTTCCGCCAACAACCGTCGGCTCCACTTCCTCCGCCGCACCGCGACCATCATGGGCTTGTTGCAAGCCGCCTAATCGAACGTGCCCGTCCATCCGACCTCAGCCTACCCTTGCTGGCGCGAAATCTGGCAGAACACTGTTATGTATCCCAGAATGGATCAGAGCCCAAGCGAAACACCCCTTCCCGTGGCAGTGGTTATACCGTGCTACAAGGCAAAGCGTCATATCGAGGAGGTCCTAGCCGGGCTCGCTGGACGCGTGCGGCACATTTACGTTGTCGACGATTGCTGTTCCGAAAAAACTGGCCGATTTGTGCAGGAGGGTTGGAAGGACGCCAATGTCAGCGTGGTATTCCTGACCGAGAATCAGGGCGTCGGCGGAGCAGTGCTGGCTGGGTATCGCCAAGCGCTAAAGGATGGGTATGAGATCGTCGTTAAGATGGATAGTGACAACCAGATGGATCCGGCCTATTTGCCCGCGCTGGTTGCCCCCCTGGTGCATGGGGAGGCCGACTACGCGAAGGGTAACCGCTTCTTCGACGTCTATTCATTGGGCGCGATGCCGATGGTCCAACTCCTCGGGAACGCGGGCCTGTCGTTCATCGTGAAAATGGCGAGCGGCTACTGGGACATCATGGACCCCACCAACGGCTACACTGCCATCCATCGTGTCGCGCTGCGGCGTCTGCCGCTTGACCGTCTCGATAGACGCTATTTCTTCGAATGCGACATGCTTTTCCGCCTCGCGACGATCCGCGCTGTAGTCCGAGACGTCCCGATGCCTGCACGTTACGAGGACGAGATCAGCAATTTGAAAGTCTCTCGCGTGCTACTCGAATTCCCCTGGCGGCTTTTTTCCTGTATGCTTAAACGCTTTTTTTATATCTATATTCTGCGCGATTTTAATATCGGCTCCGTCGAGACGATATTTGGTGTCGTTTTGCTCATGTTTGGAATTATTTTTGGTGTCTGGCATTGGATACTTTCAGCTGTGAGCGGGCAATTTGCCTCTACAGGTACAATAATGCTTGCCGTATTGCCATTCGTTATTGGCGCACAGCTGTTGCTTTCGGCTCTAGGGTATGACATCGCCAACCGACCGACCAATCCCTTGGCGGGGGACGCCTCAACCCTCCTCCGTTTCCCTGCACGGCGGTGTATTGAAGAAAGCGATCTTCAGGCGAGCGATCCGTAATGGGAGCGTCCGAGGTGTGGGGGGATGGAGGCGCAGGCGATATGACTGGCCGATTGGTTGCTGGCCGGGGGTTGGTGGATGGGGTGGATCTTGCGCTTGGTTGAAACCGGGATCGACAGCCCGCCGCGGGTCATCGACGTGATGGATATCGCGCCGCTTGGTGACCTCGGCGATATCGCCAAGCTGGGGCTGACACTGTCCGAGGCGAAGCAGATCCTCACGCGCCTGCAGCAAGTGGTGGTCGCCGTCCAAGCGGACGACCACGCGGTTCTGCGTCCGGATTGTTCGTCTTGCGGTCATGCGTGTCATGTCAAGGACCGGCGGCTGCATCGGGTGGCGACGTTGTTTGGCACTGTGCCGGTGCGTCTCCCGCGGTTTCGCTGCGCCAGCTGTGGCCATGGCGAGACCGGCATCAGTTGGCGGTCATATTGCCGATCCACACCCGAGCTCGACCAACTGCGAGCACATGTTTCTGCTTTGATGCCGTATCGCGTCGCCGCTGGCTTGCTGGAGCACCTCCTGCCGGTCGAGATCGGCAAGAGCCCAGAGACGTTGCGAGGCCATACGCTTAAGATTGGCGAGCAACTGCGCGACCGCCGCCACGGTCATGCCTGCGGCTGACGCGTCTGCGATCACCATCACCCTGGACTCGACATTCATCCGCGGCTGTCGCGACGGCGAACGGCATCTGGAGGTTCGCGTTGGCAATGTCGAGACCTCCGGCGGTGGCCGGCAGGTGTTTGGCGCCGTGGCGAAGGCCGATACGGAGATCGCCGCGCTGATTCGGCGCAGCCTTGAACGGTCGGCCGAGCCTCCATACCGAGTTAACGGCATTCACTGACGGTTGTTCCGGTCTGCAGTCGATTCTGGCCGAGGCCGGTTGCCAGAAGCCGCCGATCGCCGATTGGTTCCACATCGCCATGCGGCTGCAGCATGCGAAGCAGGCAACAAGCGGATTGTCGACCGATACGCCGGGTCGGATGCAGGCAAAGGCAGCGATCGTCGCGGAAGTCGAACGTCTGCACTGGCGGATCTGGAACGGCAAAGCCAAGAACGCACGGCGCACACTCGAGCGCGTCCGCAAGGTCATGCACGTCTTCCAAGGCGAGGGTGTTCACCGTCCTACGGCTGTGCCCTCGTCGCGCAAGCTGTGGCGCGCGTTGCGCGAGGTCGACACCTATCTCCGCGGCCAAAGTACACGGCTCGTCAATTATGCAAAACGATACCGGGCTGGCCTGCGGGTCGGCACCTCGGTGACCGAGGGCACCGCCAACTTCCTGGTCAATCGCAGGATGAATAAGCAGCAGCAGATGCGCTGGTCACGACGGGGCGCCGACTTGCTGCTGCAGGTTCGATGTGCGGTCTACAACGGGGCGCTCGGATCTGGCTTCGGCAATCTATTTGAGCCAACACCCGATACGGTCAAGCAACTGCGACTGGCTGCTTGAGACCCCCACATTTTGGGCACTCCCGATGGCGGCCGCGACATCGACCTGCGCAAATTTCGACGCCGCCGACGCCAGCTACAACAACATCTGCGCAATGATCGACAAATACATCGCGGCCAACCAGATCGTCGCCCCGGACGGTGATCGCACCATCCCTTGCTGGCGTCCCGACTGGCCCGCCAGAGAACTGAACCCGGTCGGGCAAGGCATCACCAGCATCGTCTGGAGCACGGGATCCCGCGCCGACTGGTCCTGGGTCGACCTGCCGATTTTCGACGGCGCGGGGTATCCGAACCACACCCGCGGCGTCACTTCGATTCCGGGGGTCTATGTCCTCGGATTGCCCTGGCTCTATACTTGGGGTTCGGGCCGTTTCGTCGGCGTCGTGCGTGACGCGGGATATCTTGCCGAACGGATCACCAGCCATCTGGCGACGCGGGAACTCGTGGCGAGTTGATCCGACCACGTTCCCGCGCGCAAACGGAACCCGCGCCGCCCGTCCGCGCTGTCTCGCAGCATGGACATGGAGCCGGGGATGAGCGGGGCCGCTACGACAAGCAAAGAGATTACGACCGACATCCCTGCGCGGATGGACCGCCTGCCCTGGAGCAAATTTCATCTCCTCGTGGTGGTCGCGCTTGGCGTCACCTGGGTCCTGGACGGGCTGGAGGTAACCCTGGTCGGATCGATCGGCCCGATACTAAGGGACAAGCAGACCCTCAGCCTGACCGACCAGGACATCGGCAGTATCGCGGCCTGCTACGTCGGCGGCGCGGTGGGCGGAGCCCTGTTGTTCGGCTGGCTGACCGACCGCTTTGGCCGGCGGATGATCTTCAACCTCACGCTCGGTATCTACATGGTGGGCGTTCTGCTCACTGCTTTCGCGTGGAATTTCTGGAGTTTCGCCTGCTTCAACTGCATCACCGGCCTGGGCATCGGTGGCGAATATGCAGCGATCAACTCCGCCATCGACGAGCTGATTCCCGCTCGCCTTCGGGGCCGGATCGACCTGATCGTGAACGGCAGCTACTGGGCTGGTGCGGCGGTCGGCGCCGGCGGATCGCTGCTCCTGCTGTCCGGCCGGTTGGTAGGCATCGATATCGGCTGGCGCCTGGGCTTCGGTATCGGCGCGGTGCTCAGCGGCTTGATCTTGTTCCTTCGCCGCTACGTGCCCGAGAGCCCGCGGTGGCAGATCACCCATGGCCGTGAGGCCGAAGCAAAACAGACAACCAGCGACATCGAGCGAAAGGTCGGCAAGGATTTGCCGCCTCCCAGGAACACACTGAAAGTCCATCCCCGAAAGGTGTTCGGGTTCGGCCTGATCCTCGGCGCGATGATGGGCAAAAACCGCAGCCGAAGCGTTCTCGCGCTGAGCCTCATGGTTGCCCAAGCCTTCCTGTTCAACGCGGTGTTCTTCACCTACGGCCTCGTGCTGGCGACGTTCTATCACGTTCAGGAGGCACGAACCGGTGTCTACATCCTGCCGCTGGCCGCCGGGAATTTCCTTGGGCCACTGCTGCTGGGTCACCTATTCGACACCGTCGGACGCAAGAAGATGATTGCCGGCACATATGGCTTGTCCGGCCTGCTGTTGATCGCCGTTGCGATCCTGTTCGGGATGGATGTGCTGACCGCCTGGACACAGACGATCTGCTGGATGGTGATCTTCTTCGTCGCCTCCGCCGCGGCGAGTTCCGCGTATCTGACGGCCAGCGAGATTTTCCCGTTGGAAACCAGAGCGATGGCGATCGCTTTGTTCTATGCCCTTGGTACCCTAATTGGCGGGGTCAGCGCGCCGTTCCTGTTCGGTCACCTGATCGGATCCGGCAGCCAATGGGCGGTGGCAGGGGGATATATCGGCGCCGCGGCGCTGATGATCGCCGCCGCGGTGTGCGAAGCAGTGATCGGCGTCGAGGCCGCCGGCAAATCGCTGGAGGACGTCGCCCAGCCACTGTCATCCACGGGCTAAACGCCCACCACGTGAGACGCGGTTGAAGCTGACCAGGTCGCGCACATCTCCGAAGATCATCGACCGAGCGGACCCAGGAATGACGAACTATGGCGTACTTTTTTCGGTCACCTCGCTGGCGCAGACTTCCCCAACCTTCGGTCAGGCCACTGATCCATGGTCGCATGCCGAACCGCTGATCGTGGCCATGCCGACAACCGCTTCGAGCCCGACCACATCACGTTCCACGCCGGCCAAACTTATGAACTGCGCCTGGAAAACCATTAGCTGGTTGCGAGTTTCAGGCAGCGCAAAAAATGCCTCAGATTGATCAACGTGTAAGCCATCAACTTCATACCGTAATGGCGTCGTTGTTTGAACTCAAAGCGCAACAGAAGCCGTTTGAATTTGTCCTCCCACGCGAAGGTCCGCTCACGCAGAGCCGTAACGAATGGATGGCGGCATTGAACAAACGCTTCCGCCCGCGCTTCGGGGTCTTCCGGTTGCGCGGGTTTTCCTTAATGTTCGGAATGAGCCCCGCGTTGAAGATGGCTTTGCGGTTACGCCTGGAATCAAACCCGCCATCGAGATTGAGATGCGAGCCGTCAAGGTTCAGATCCGTCAGTCTGGCCACCCGCCTCAGGGTGTTCAGTCCCTTTGGCAGGAGTACGGTATCCGTCTCATTCATCGGCGCCACCGGAAGCGGAGCCAGCACGAAGCCGTTATTGTCCACAATCGCGATGATCTTCTCACCCCTCTGATGTTTGTGGCCGGAATAGCCGATGCCATCGCCGCCCTTTTTGGCAACCGTGTTGGTCCCATCGCCATGCAGGATGTTGAGATCAAGCTGGTGATGCTCCGCCAGATGCCGCACGGTGGCGATGAACGCCTGTTCGAGCGAGCCATCGTCAGCCCATTTCGCAAACACCTTGTAGATCGTCGTGTAGTGGATCAGGGCGGTCCCGTCGCTGGCTCTGGGTAATGGCAGGCACTTCCATTGCATACCCGTATAGAGGACCCACAGGATCAGATTGAAGACGCGGTGATAGCCCAGTTTGCATTTCGGCCCACGCATCGGCATCGACAGATGCGGGAAGATAAATGCGATGAACTCCGGCCCCGAGAGTTGCACGGGAATCGGCGTCGTGGCTTGGCTCTTTGTCATATTGCGCATCCGGACATGGCTTCGTGAAAAGCATGAGCGGCGCTGGCCAGAAAGTCCAAATATGGCTATAGTACAACTAGTTAAGGAAACACCGAAACTCGCAACCACCTACGTCTAAGAAGTCGCTTCCATTTCGCCGCTGGACGTCATGCAATACGCAATGCGGCTTGAGCTGCAGGGCGGGCACTGGCGATCGGCGGCCGCGATCGCCGAGAAGGCGGCTCTATACGTCCACCCAAAAATGGCTCCCCGGGCGAACGACGATGGCGACAGCGAGACCGAGATCACGATCAAGATCGTCGGAGGGCTGCCGGAATAATAAGCCGGGTTCCAACCGTCGCCGACGGCGTCTACTTGCGTCTATTCATCTACTTTTGGTCTATTTTCCCTCCCGTTTCGCGAGGGACCACCCAGCGATCCCGTGGGTTTGGCGGAAGGGTGGCTGACGGTGCGGGCAGACTTTTGGCGCGCATGGGGAGCACGCGCGCGAGGCTGGCTTCGAGGCGCTGCCGCCGCGCGCCGGAGCTGCGGGCTTGATGGGGGAAATCTTCCATGCGCTGGCGCAGGGTGATCGTTGTCGGCCTGTTGGTGGTCCTGCCGATTTCCGGGATCGGCATTTTCATTGTTACCTTCGATCCTAACGGCTGGAAGCCGCGCATCCAAAATGCGGTGATGCGCGCGACGGGGCGCGAGCTGTCGCTAAACGGCCCAATCTCGCTGAAATGGTCACTAGTGCCGACAATCGAGGCACGCGACGTGGCGCTCGCCAACTTCGACGGCGGCTCCCGACCGCAAATGGTGACCGCGCAAAGCATCGAGGCGGAGGTGGCCCTGCTGCCGCTGCTGTCGAATCGCCTCGACATTCCTCGGCTGGCGATAGTCAAGCCGGACGTTCTGATTGAGACGACTCAGGCCGGTCGCGGCAACTGGCTGTTCGCTAGGCCGGCCACGCCGACTAATGCGCCGACAGCCGCCGCAGCGCCGGGGGAGCCAATGGGCATCGACGTCCAATCGATGACGGTCGAGGATGGCACGCTGACTTGGCGCAACGGCATCACGGGACAGGCCGTTACTGGCACACTGAACTCGTTTGAATTGCTGGAGCCGAGCGAGACGTCTCCCGTGACGTTCCAGCTCGTCGCAACGTGTGCCGGAACTCAGTTTGACGCGAAGGGCGAGACGGGTTCGATGGCGCGGCTGAGCGATACCGCCGCGAAGACACCGTGGCCGGTGAGGCTGACGGTCAACTCGAAAGGCGCGGCGTTGTCGGTGGATGCGCAATCGACGACGCCCCTACAGCCTGCAAGCTATTCGGGCAAAGCAAGCGGGCAGCTGGCGGATCTGGCGCAGCTTCAACCTTTCGTTCCGGGCACGCCGCTGCCGTCGGTGCGGGAGCTGAGCTTCAGCGTGAATGTCGCGGATAATGGGCCGCTACTCACGCGGGTCAGCGATGTCACGCTTCATGCCGGGGCATCCGACCTGTCCGCCTATGCGCCAGGGCTGACCTTGACACAGGTGGCTATTCGGGCGCCGCAGCCGGATCAACCGGTCATCGTGCAAGCCGCCGGCAACTATGCTGACGCACCGCTGACCATCTCGTCGACGCTTGGTGCGCCGAGCGCGCTGGTCGGCGGGCAGCCATTCCCGGTGGACGTCTCGCTCGCGGCCGCGGGAGCCACAGCGATGGCGAAGGGCACGCTGGCCGATCCGGCGCGCATGGCCGGGGCGGAGCTTACGGTGAGCGCGCGCATTCCGGCGCTGGCGCCATTCGCGGCGCTGCTGCAGCAACCGGTGCCAGACGCGAAGAATGTCGCGTTCGGTGCGCATCTTACCGAGGCGCCGGGCGGGTTCGCCAAGGGCATAGTGCTGACGCAAGCGACGCTGACTCTGCCGCAGGGTGACATTGCCGGCGACGCGTCGGTGACGTTCGCCCAGCCTCCATCGATTTCAGGGAACGTGACGTCCAAGCGGATCGATCTCGATGCGCTGCTTGAGATGAAGTCGGTCAATCCGCCAGCGCCCCCGGCCGCGGCGCGCCCACAGGTCGCGACGCCGCCGGCCACGCCCGCGCTGCCGCCGGCGCGGCGCAGCAATCCAAATCTGCTTTTCTCCGACGCCCCGCTTGGCCTTGGCGTGCTGCGCGATGCCGACGTGGATGTCCAGTTGGGCATTGGCGAACTGCACACCGGCGGCGAGACGCATCGCGACATCGCGGGGCATTTCGTGCTCGAGGGCGGCAAGCTCGCGCTCGATCCGATTAGCGGGACACTTCCTGCCGGCAAAATGAGCGGGCGGCTGATGATCGACGCCAACCCACCGAAGCCGCCGGTGGCCCTGGTGCTGCGCGCGCCAGGCCTGTCGGTGCGTGGGCTGGCGCTGATGCTCGGGCTGCCGTCCGACGCGGCGGGCTCGCTCGAAGTGGACGCCAATCTCAATGGCGCCGGGGATAGCCTGCACGCGATCGCCGCGGAGTTGAACGGCACGCTGGGGCTGGCGATGGTGAACGGGCAAATTGACAATGCCCCGCTCAACCGCGTGCTCGGGCCGATCCTGACCTCGGCGAGCCTGCCGCTGTCGCTGATCTTTCCTGGCCAGATCATCGGCGGCGGCAGCGCGCTGCGCTGCTTCGCGGCGCGGTTGGACGCGCGTGGTGGGCTGGCGAGGTTCCGCGCGCTGTATCTCAATTCCGCGCGGGTCAAGGTGACCGGCAGCGGCACGATTAACTTCGCCGACGAAGCGCTCTCGCTTCGCTTGCGACCGCTAGCGCGGCTCGCCGATACCGGCATCACCGCGCCGCTGATCGTCGGCGGGACGATCGAGCATCCGGAGGCACACATCGATGCGGCGAACTCGGCGCAGGCCAACATTATGGGCCTCGCGCAGTCTGCGGAGAACTTGGCCGAAGTGCCGCTTGGGGCGATTTCCGGCGCGCTCGGCGGCGCGGATCGGCTCAGCAGTGGCGGCGATGATTGCGCGAATCAACTCGTGATCGCGCGCGGTGGGCCGGGCGGTCCGCAGCCAAATTCGCCGCCATCGTTGCTCGCGGTGCCCGCCAATGCGGCGAAGCAAATCCTCAACGCGCCCAAGAATCTGCTGCAGGATCTCTTCGGCAAATGAACGGAAACACGGCATCATGACTGAAAAGGTTACACGCTAGAGGCGATACCAAGCGCAGTGGACTCAACTGAGGCGGTCGTCGAGACACTGTGGTCTGGGCCCGCAGGGTGCGATTGGCATCACGGGGTGACGAA
>CAVTFL010000017.1:0-93286 GCA_963733925.1 uncultured Alphaproteobacteria bacterium
GTACGCATACACCCCATGCTGGGCGGGGAGGGCCGGACGCACATCAGCAGACCAGGTAGTTTCCCGGCCGGTCCGGGTGCCGGCCCATGTCGGCCTGGCAGGTCTGACGGGGTCACCGACCCCTGATCGGAGTTGGGGTCGTGCTGCCCTCCGGAAAGAAATCGTATGGCGAGGCCTGCGGATAACTGGACCGCCCGTGGCAACTATCCGCTTTGTGGATGTGGACGGTCGCGATGGCCGCAACGCTAGAGGGGTAGTGCTGCCTAGCCGTGCAGGAGGTTCCATATGGCAGCCCCCGATATGGACGTGGTCGGGCCGGTTCGCGTGAACGGCGGTCGGCTGTGGGCAGGCGGGGCAGCCACGGCCGTCGTGGCCGCGCTGGCCGTGGTGGCCGGTGTCCTCGTCACCCGCGCCGTCTTGGGTATCCCGGTGCTGGCCCCTAAGGCGGCAAGCAACTTTGGGAATTCGTCTACCGCGGTATACGCCGGTCTGGCTGCTGGCTGCGCGCTTCTGGCCACTGCACTGCTGCACGTGCTGCTTCTCGGTACGCCCCGCCCAACCGCATTCTTCATCTGGATCACCTCGCTCGCCGTTGTGGCCGTGGCCGCCGCGCCCTTCACTCAGCCTGCACCGCTGGCCAGCAAGGTCTTCACCGCAATCATCAATATCGTTGTCGGCGTAGCAGTGATTTCCCTGCTGTCGGGAGTCGCGCGCGCCGCCGTCCGGCCCGCGGACGTGCCCCGCCCGGATCGGCCCGTTGGCGCTCGCTGAGAAACCTCACTCCTGCGCCGCTTGCAGCCGCACCGCGCTCCGCCGGGCGCGTGTCGCAGGATGAGTCCGCCCGAACTCAGCCGCAGGCGCCGGTTGCTCATCCTGGCAATCTGCTGCATGAGCCTGTTCATCGTCGGCCTGGACTCGACGATCGTCAACGTCGCGCTGCCGTCCATCCAGCGGGACCTGCACGCGTCGGTTTCCGGACTGCAGTGGACGGTCGACGCCTACACCCTGACGCTCGCCAGCTTCCTGATCCTGTCCGGCTCCACTGGCGACCGGGTCGGGCGCCGCAAGGTATTCCAGACCGGCCTTGTGCTATTCACCCTCGGCTCCCTGCTGTGCAGCCTCGCGCCAGGACTGGACTGGCTGGTGGCATTTCGGGTGCTGCAGGCGATCGGCGGGTCGATGCTCAACCCCGTGGCGCTATCGATCGTCAGCAACACCTTCACCGATCCGGCGGAGCGAGCTCGGGCGATCGGGATCTGGGGCAGCGTGTTCGGCATCAGCCTGGCGCTGGGCCCTATCGTGGGCGGGGCCCTGATCGCCGCGGTGGGCTGGCGCGCGATCTTCTGGGTCAATATCCCGATCGGCCTGGCGGCGCTGGTGCTCTCCGGGCGGTTCGTACCCGAGTCCAGGGCGCCTCGCGCGCCCAGGCCAGATCCGGTCGGCCAGGTGCTTGTCATCACCGCGCTCGCGTGGCTGACCTATGCGATCATCGAGGGTCCCGGCTCCGGCTGGGCCTCAGCCAAAATCCTGGGCCTCTTCGCCCTTGCCGCTGTGGCATTCGCCGGACTGATCTGTTACGAGCTTCACCGCGACGAGCCGCTCATCGAGATGAGATGCTTCCGCAGCGCGCAGTTCTCCGGGGCGACGCTGACCGCGGTATGCGCGTTCGCCGCGCTGGGCGGCTTCCTGTTCCTGAACACTCTTTACCTGCAGGACGTGCGCGGCTACTCCGCGCTGCACGCCGGGCTGTACCTGCTGCCGATGGCGGCGATGATCGTGGTGTTCGCGCCCCTGTCTGGCCGCATCACCGGCATCAGGGGGCCGCGGCTGCCGATGGCGGTGGCCGGCATCGCGATCACGGCCGGCGGGATCATGCTGACCCGGCTGACCGCTGGCACCCCGTCCAGCTGGCTCATCGTGTGCTATCTGGCCTTCGGTATCGGCGTCGGCATGGTGAACCCCGCGATAACCAATAGCGCCGTGTCGGGCATGCCTCGGTCACACTCGGGAGTCGCCGCCGCGATCGCCTCGACGAGCCGCCAGGTCGGCACCTCCCTCGGCGTCGCGGTGATCGGATCGGCCGTGCTCTCGGCCCTGCACGCGTCCTTCCGGACCGGTTTTTCCGACGCCAGCCGCGCGGGCTGGTGGATCATCGCCGGGTGCGGGGCCACGGTCGTACTGTTGGCGATCATTACCACCGGCCGGTGGGCGGACACGTCAGCGAAGCGGGCGGCCGGCCAGCTGGCGGCTGGCCGCCCGAAGGTCCCGCAGTCATGATTCAGCTAGACCGCGCGCCTCGCACGGCGTCCTACCCGCTTACGTCGGCGGGCTCCGCCGGGCAGCACCAGCTGTCGGATGGCGCGGCCGGCGGCCGAGGCGCGGACGTGATGCCGAAGGTGCGCCTGACCACGGCGAAGGCCACGACGACAACGGCGGCCGCCAGGCCCGAGACGTACGCGCTCGCGTCGACGGGACCCACCGCGAGGGAGATGAGGCCCGTGAGGACGGCGGGCAGGCCGAGGCCGACGTAAGCCGCCACGAAAAACGCGGAGACCACAGCCGCCCGGTGACCGGGATCGGCCAGCCGGTTCAGCTCGCTAAGGCCGCCGCGGAAGACGAAACCCACCGCTATGCCGCCAGCGACCGTCGCGACCACGAAGACCCACAGCGCCTTGGCGAACAGCGCCGATTCCAGCGCGGCCAGGCACACGAGCAGCAGCGGCAGCCCGGCACTCACGCTTCGGCGGCTCGGCAACCTCGCGGAAGCCGCCTGGCTGATCGCGGCGATGACGAAGATCAGGAACGAGGCGCCGCCGATCAGGGCCAAGTTGTGCACGCCCAGTGTCCCATGCAGGAACGTCGGCACAAGGCTGCTGAAGAGCCCGAGGACGGTGAACGCCGCGAATACGCCGAGGCCCGCACCGAGCATGACGGCTCGCATCCGCGGCGGAACGCCGATACGGGGACGCAGGCGGAACGCGCGGTCTTGATTTCGCACCGTCTCCGGGATGAGCGGCAGCGCCGCCACCGTCAGCGCGCACAGGCCCAGGTACGCCCAGAACACGCTGCGGGTCGGCATGGCCACGTACTCGGCGAAAAGGCCCGCCAGCAGCGGCCCGAGCCCGAGCCCGGTCATGTTGCTCCCTGAGGCAGTCACCGCGGCAGCCCGATGGTCCCCGCGCGGCTGAAGCTCGGTCAGGGCCGCCGTGGCGGTGCCGGTGGCTAGTCCCGCCGCCATGCCGCTCACGACGCGCGCGGCGATGAGAACCCCGATGCCGGAAGCCGTGAGACCCGAAGCCGCGAGGAAGAGCGCGGTGCTGACCGCCGCGCAGGCCACGGCGATCGCGACTACCTTCTTGCGGCCGATGTGATCGCTCAGGTCACCCAGGAACACAAGCGCGAAAAGCGTCCCCGCGACATAAGCGGCGAAGACGACGGTTACGCCGAGCGGCCCGAAGCCCATCTCCTTCTCATAAAGCACGTAGAGCGGCACCGGCAGCGTCCCGCCCAGCATCAGGACGAGCAGCAGCCCGGCCATGAGCCGGTAGCCGCGGCGCTTCGCCGATACTCGGATGCCGTGAGTGGCCAGGCCATTCATCATTTACCCCCGGTTGCGGGCATGCTGCGCTAACCGGCCGCGTAAAGTGACCGCACGGTCACCCGGCCGCGTGACATATGTTCCTCGTCCGCCCGGGCGGCCACATCCTTCATCCGGTCAGTCCTGCGCGAGTGGTTCCCGGCCGCTCTCGCTGTGGGACCGGCTCGCGACCACAGACCGTGCCCAGACGAGTGATGTGGCCGGCGCCCCGCGAGGCGCCTCCGCTGAGCCGGACCGCAGGCGTCGGTGGTGCGGGCCGGCCTTGGAAGTCTGACCGGTCAGCGCACGCCTATGCGGGCCCGCGTCCGTCCGGCACGGCCGCCGCCGGAGGTGCCGACGGCTGCCAGCACGCACAGCAGGGCCAGGCCGATGGAGCAGCCGAGCACGGCGCGGAAATTACCGACGTGGTCGGCGGCGACACCGACGCCGATGACCGGGATGGCTTGGCCTGCGTAAGCGAACAGGAAATAGGTGGAGATCACACGCGCGCGGGTCTCCGGCGGGGCTAGCCGGTTGGCGGTGGACAGGCCGCCGATGGCGAGCGCTCCGTAGGCGATCCCCGTCACTGCGGCGGCGATCAGGAGCAACGCCAGGGATGCCGCCGACATCCCGGCCACGATGAGCGCCAGCCCCGGCAGGGACAGGCCGAGTCCGGCCAGCACGACCGGCCTGCTGTTGAGGCGCGCCAAGCTCACCACGGCGACGGTGCCGGCTGCGAAGAAGAGGCAGGTCACGGCACCGGCAACCGCGTAATTCGGATGATGCAGCATGGCGGTGGTGAAGTCCGGCGCGAGCGACGCGAACAGCCCATTCAACGCGAAGGCAGCGAAGGCGGCCACTCCAGCGGCGATGAACTCGCGCCGGCCATCTGCGGGGATCGCCAGGCCGGTGAACCGGAGGCGAAGCCGCTCCCGCCTGGTTACCGTTTCAGGGATGAAAGCCAAGGTCAGCGCCGCAGCGGCGAGGAATACGAGGTACACCTCGAACACTGTCACGGTGGGCTGCGGAAGGTACTGGGCGAACAGTCCGGCCATCAGCGGGCCCAGCGCGGCGGCGCCAGTGTTCATGGCGGCGGCCACCACCGATGCGCGCCGCGCGGCCGACTCCCGGGTCATCTCGGTCAGCGCCGCGGTCGCGGCGCCGGTCATCAAGCCGGCGGACACCCCGGACAGGATCCGGGCCGGATAGAGCCACCCAGGGCTGGAGGCGAGAATGAACACGACGGTGCTGGCCGCGCTGAAGCCCAGGGCGGCGGCCATCACCGGTTTCCGGCCGGTCTGGTCGGAAGACTGGCCGGCCAGCAGCAGGGCGGCAAGCACGGCTGCCGCGTATACCGCGAAGATCAGCGTGAGGACCGCCGAGGAGAAATGCCACTGACGCTGGTAGATGGCGTACAGCGGGGCCGGCACGGCGGTGCCCAGTATCACCGCGGCGAATACGTACGCGGCCAGCCAGAACGCGATATCGCTTGGCATGGCGCGGCGGTTCAGACTGATCGCCGACTGTCCGAGGCCGTCGGCACAGGGCCGATCAGGCGTCCGGATACGTGCGTGCACCCGCGTCATTTGCACGACGATGCCAGATCGCCGTCTCCGGCACATCACAAGAGTATGTGAGCCGCCGCAGCCAGCCCGGTTGTGGCCGGAGCGAGGCGCCGTTCTTCCACCTCCCTTGGCAGGCGGCGGCGTTCCGGGCATCGGTGCAGGAGTTCACCGAGCTGGCCGATCATGGAATCGCAGCTAGGATCCTGCGCCCATCCGACGCGGCAGCCGACGTCTTCTGCCACGAACGCGAACCCGACCGGCGGTTCCTCATTGCACGAAGGCCCGATCCTGCGGCTCTCGGAGGGCGGGGAGGGCAGCAGCCCGGAGTCGCCACTGAAACAGCGGCCCGCCGCGACTCGGACTAGCCGATGTGCTGATGTGCGCGCGAGCCAGCGCGGTCACGCTTGCCTATAGCCAGCGCGCATCCAGGTCCGAAGGAGGTACCACGATGAGCGACCTGATCGTTATCGGCTACCCGGATGAGAAGACGGCCCAGAACGTCTGGGAGGAACTCGTCAAGCTGGAGCGCGACTATCTGGTCGACCTCGAAGACGCCGCCGTCATCAGGCGCGACCAGAAGGGGAAGCTTCATATCACCACGCCCGCCCACCACGCGGTGGCCTGGGGAAGCTTCAGCGGCCTGTTCTGGGGAGTCCTGCTCGGGCTGCTCTTCCTGTTCCCGCTCGCCCCACTGGTCGGCGTCGCCGGAGGCATGATGGGAGCCGCGCTCGGCGCCGCCGAGAACCTCGGCATCAAGGACGACTTCAAACAGCGCGTCCAGGAAATGCTCGAGCCCGGAACATCAGCGATCCTGGTTATCCTCCGCAAGGCGACCTACGACAAGTTCGTGGAAGCGCTGCGGCCTTACGGCGGGACAATCCTGCGAACCTCGCTGTCCCACGAGGCGGAGCAGCAGCTCATGAAGGTCCTGCACGGGGAGGACCTGAAGGCACCGACCTGGGAGCAGCCAACGGCCTTAGCCGGGGCGCCAGCCTCAGCGACCTGATCGCCGCTCGCACCGCGAGCCGTGACCCTACCCGGACAAGTGATGTGGCTCCGCATCGCAAGCAGCAGTCTGGTAACGAAGCGAACAAGCGACCAGGAGAGGTGGACCGATGAAGACGGACAGTGAGCTCAGGGATGACGTCATCACCGAACTACAGTGGGATCCCCAGATAACCGACCCCAACGCTATCGGCGTGGCCGTCCAGGACGGCGCGGTAACCCTGACCGGTAATGTGCCAACCTACGCGGAAAGGCTGGCCGCCGCCCGTGCGGCGGAGCGAGTGTACGGTGTCAAGGCTGTGGCCAACGATCTGCAGGTCAAACTGGCCGGCGAGCCGCGGGACGACTCCGACATCGCCAAGGCGATCGCGCACGTCCTTGAGTGGAACGTGCAAGTGCCCGAGGGCAAGGTTCACGCCGAGGTGCGGAACGGCTGGGTCACCCTCGACGGCGAGGTCAGTTACGACTACCAGCGGCGCGAAGTCGAGCGGATGGTTCGCCAGGTCCGCGGAGTGATCGGCGTGACCGACACCATCACGGTCAAGCCGCCTGCGAGCCCGCTGAAGGTCCAGGAAGTGATCGAGGACGCCTTCAAGCGCGAGGCCGAGGTCGACGCGCGCCACATCAGCGTGGCGGTGTCCGACCATACCGCGAAGCTGTACGGCCACGTGCACTCCGTCCAAGAGGCCACCGCGGCCCGGGCGGCGGCGGCCTCGGCGCCCGGGATCTCCGCCGTGGAGAGCCATCTCGTGGTCTCCCCTTAGGCGGCCCCCGTGCGGGGGATCGGCGGATTTCTCCCCGGGCCGGTCCTCCGCACCCGCGCTGGCGTCCGGCGCCGTCCTCGTCGCCGCGCATGCGCCGGACCCTCGTACTGCGGACGGGAGTCACCACGGCCCGTTCGGATGATCCTTAATTTTTATTCCTAACGGACCGGTGGCGGCTCCCAGCCGGATGCACTATGCGATAGGCCGATCCTGGGCTTAACGTCGGCTCCGGTCCCTGAGTTCTCGTTCAGCGAGGTTTTCCCCGTCAATGCCCTGGTAGGAACCTGATGACGTTTGTCTGGGGGGACGCCATGGCTGACCAAGCTGATTCGCCTGACGTGAGCCCGATGCGGGGACGGGCAGCGGAGTACGACGCGGTGCTCAGCCTGCTCGCGAGCACGGCGGAAGGCCAGGGCAAGGTCCTGCTGGTGGAAGGCGACCCCGGCACCGGGAAGTCGCTGCTACTCGCCGCTGCCGCCCGGGAAGCCCGGGCGCGGGGCTTCTCCCTGGTCACTGTGGTCGCCGATGAGCTCAGCCAGGCCACGCCGCTGGCACCGCTGCTCAGCGCGGTCCACGCTATGGCGACCGCGGCGCCCTCGCTCGCCACGGTGTTCACCAGGCTGGAGGCGATGGCGGCCGCCTGTCCCGTCCTGGTGACTGTTGACGATGTCCAGTGGGCTGACCAGGCGACCATGCACGCGTTTCGGTCCCTGCGGCATCTGCTGGCCTCTTATCCGCTGTCCTGGATTCTCGCCATGGCCAGGTCACCGCACCCTGGCGTCGCGGAACAGCTCTTCGATCTGCTCGAAGACGAGGGAGCCGCCGTGATCATGCTGGGGCCGCTCGACCCAGGGGCCCAGATCGCGGTGATCAGCGATGTGCTCGGCGCCGTCCCCGACACGGCGCTCGTCGAACTCGCGGTCGGCGCCGCGGGAAACCCCTTCATACTCGCCGAGGCCTTCCGCGGGCTGCTTGACGAGGACGCCATCACCGTGGCCGACGGGCGAGCCAGCCTGACGTCCGCCCGGGTTTCCGAGCGGATCCAGATACTCGCGGCCGACAGGCTCAAGGGACTGTCCGCGCGCACCCGCCAGTTCACCGAGACAGCATCCCTCCTGGGGAGCTCCTTCCGGATCGAGGATGTCGCGGAGATACTGAGCCAGTCGCCGGGCGCCTTGCTGGGCGTGGTCGATGAGGCGGTGTCCGCGCACCTCCTTGCGCCGACATCAGACGGGCTGGCGTTCCAGCACGAGTTCGTCCGGCAGGCAGTAGCGCAACTGCTGCCTGAAACCCATCCGGCAGGCCCTGCACTGGCAGTTCGGGCACATGCTCCTCGCACGGGGCGGTTCGGCCGTTCCGGCGGCGCAGCACCTGCTCAACGGAGCCCGTCCCGGTGACGCCGTCGCCCTGGCCGGCCTTGATCGCGCCGTGGCGGAACTGCTGCCGTTCACCCCCCGGGCCGCGGCTGACCTGGCGACCCGCGTGCTCGTGCTTACCCCGCCGTCCGACCCGGAACGGCCTGCCCGCACGGCGACCACGGTCAGGACGCTGATCGCGGCGGGGCAGTGGGACGAGGCCGAGACCCTAGTCCACTCGGCACTCGCCGTGCCCCTGCCCGCGCTGGACAGGGCCGCGCTCGGGTGCGCGCTATCGTCGCTGCTCGCCCTGACCGGGCGGGCCGCGGAGGCGATGACCGAGGCCCAGGCCGTGCTCGCCACCCTCGAGATCACACCGGGCCTGCGCGACGACGCGACCATAGCCCTGCTGTGGGCGTGGGCGGGGCTGCGCGGCAACAGGCAGGTGGATCAGCTGGCCAGGGCCATCCTCGCCGAGCCGGGTGCTAAGCGCGGTGAGGTTGTGATCGCCGCGATGGTGACGTTCGCGATGGCCGCCTGGGACGCGGGCAGGCCAACCGAGGCGCTGGACCTGATCGCCCAGGCCGCTAGGAAAGCGGCGGAAGGGCGGTACGAGACCGCCCACTTCAATCCCCAGATTCTCCTCGCCGCGAGGCTGATCGACGTCGGCCGCCCCGACGAAGCCACGGCGATCGTTAACTCCGTGGAATCAGTCAAGGTGTCGGCGGCGAGTCCGTGGCCAGACGGAATCGCCAAGGCAATGCGCGCCCGGATCGCCCTGGCGACGGGTCGGCTCGACGACGCGGCGGCGCTCGCCCAGTCGGCCTCAGGGGCGACGGACGCCCACGGCCCTGTCGGGCGTGACGCGCTCGATCTGCCGGTCCTCGCCACCGTCGCCCTGCGCCAGGGTGATCTGCGCGCGGCTGACCACTACGCGGAGCGGCTCTCGGGTGACGGCCACTCCTACGGATCGGCCTACGGGGAGGACGCAGCGCGCCTGGTGGCAGCCCAGGTTCTCGAGGCCCGCCGCGGCCCGCGGGCCGCACTGGACGTGCTGGCGGGAGTGCTGGACGAACTGGAGGAGCACAGGTCTGTTCTGCTGGCCGATCCGGGCAACGCGCCCTGGCTGGTCCGCGCCGCCCTCGCCGTGGAAGACCGCGGGCAGGCAGCGAACATCGCCTCCGTCATCAGCGAAACGTCCCGGGCCAACCCCATGTTCGCGGTCATCCGGGCGTCGGCCGACTACGCCGAGGGGCTGCTGGCCGGCGACATTCCCCGGCTGAGGCATGCGGCCGCGCAACTGCCGGACCCGTGGATCCGCTCGTGTGCGACCGAAGACCAGGGTGTCCTGCTCGCCGAGGCGGGCAACGGGGACGAGGCAGCCCGGGCCTTTGACGAGGCGCTGCGTGGGTACGCAAAGCTGGGGGCAGGCAGAGACGAAGCGCGCACGCGTCGGCGACTGCGCGAGTTGGGGATACGGCACCGGCACTGGGGAACCGCGAAACGGCCCGCGGCGGGCTGGGACGAGCCTCACCGAGACTGAGCTGGCCACGTCCCGCCTCGTCGCCCAGGGACTAACAAACCAGCGCATAGCCAATCAGCTGTTCATCAGCACGCACACGGTCGCGTTTCACCTGCGCCAGGTGTTTCGCAAGCTCGACATCAGGTCACGCGTCGAGCTGACCCGCATCGCGCTGGAGCACGCCGAGGCCGGGGAGAAGGACGCTTCTTGACGGGACGGACATAGGGTCGAGAACCTGGCGGAGCCGCTGCGGCGGGCCGTGGCCGCTTACCGGAGCCCAGTCCTGCGACCACGACCCGCCGGCGGCGAGGTGCGTGATGCCACGCCGCCCGCGCATCGCTACGACTGCTTCCGTGGCGATGCGAGCGTTCGAGACGGCTGACTGCGGCAGTGCTGGGCCAGGCTGACGGCGGGGCATCGGGGGTCGGCTGGATGCGCCAGGATGCCTCGCTGACCGGCTTGATGCCGGGCAGCAGCCCGAGCTGGCTGAGCATCAGCAGGTCGTTGCGGGTCGCGGCCCTCATGGCCAGCCAGCCTGCATCTTCCCAGCTCAGCAAGTCCCTGAAGAAGAGCTACACCCATCCCCATCTGCCCGGCTGGGGGCCAGCCTCATGCGTCCAGTATCGCGGCCACGCGCCCGGACTGTACCGCTGTGACCAGTTCCTCGTAATCGCGGGTGACTTGATCGGCATAGGAGGCGGCGAACACGGAAACCGCGTCGTCGAACTGGTTTCCCCGGCCCAGGTATCCCGAGATCGTCGCGGCATCGCCGGACCGGCCGTGCGCTCGTGCCAGCGTCCGGCCGCACACCTGAGCATAGCTTGCCAGCCCGTTCGGGGTCATGGCGTCAAGGTTCACCGAGCCTTTCATGTCCCGGTATTGCCGCACGTAGTAGTCATGGCCGCGATCACTGGTCCAGCCGAGGAAAATGTCGCTGGCCGCCTGCATCAGCCGCTGGCCGACAACAACGCGCTGTCCTTGGTGCTCGAACTCGGACTTGCCGGCGTGGGGCGCGAGCACAGCCTCCATCGCCTCTTTGAGCTGGAGGAACAACGGTGAGCGCGCATCCGCGTCGGCGAGCAGGCTCAGGTAACAGCGGGTACCCACGCTTCCGATGCCTACGACCTTTCTCGCGGTATCCAGCACGGTGTAGCGCTCAAGCAGCGGTCGGCGGTCGGGCGGCAGCGACTTGGCGTACGAGGCGATCATGGCCGCACCGTCGAACGTCTCCGGGTCGAGATGGCCGATCAGCGGCGGATCGTCGATGATCTTCCGCGTGCCGTTGGCCCCCGTAGTGAGCTTCGGCAGGACCCGCAGGCTGGTGCGCTGACGGACCCTAGCGACGCGCAACTGGCGTCTGAGGTCTTTGGCTTGCTCTTGCTTCGCGATCGCGAGGACCGTGGCGACGTCGATGTGGTCGTACCAGACGTCCAGCGGTCCCATCGCCGCGAGTTCGCCCATCCGGCTGCGGTAGGCCTGCACGGCAGCACCGGCCATCGTGGCGGCCTGCCCTTCGTCGACACGGAGGTTGCGGGCAGCGAGGACCACGCTTACCGCAAGGCGCTTGACGTCCCACTCCCAGGGACCGGGCAGGGTTTCGTCGAAGTCGTTGACGTCAAAGACCAGGTTCCGCTCTGGGGTGCCGAACACGCCGAAGTTACCGAGGTGCGCGTCGCCGCAGGCCTGCACCCTCAACGCGGTGTTGGGCGTCTTGGCGAGGTCGTTTGCCATGATCACGGCGGAGCCACGCAAGAACGCGAACGGCGATGCGAGCATCCGCCCGTAGCGGACAGGAACCAGATCGGGCAGCCGCGGGCGGTTGTTCTCCTCCAGGACCGTAAGCGGGTCGGCGCGGTTCGCCGGCGGCCTCCAGGTCCCGTGAGAGGAACGCGGAACATCCCGGCGGAGGGCCGCTCCGGTGCGCCTGCGCTGTTCGTATGTCCCTCCCGGGGTCATCAGGCCGCCTCCAAGCATTCTCGCTGGGCCACCACGACATATTTCGGGTCCGGCCCGGTCACCGGCTACCCTCAGCTTTTCACCGCGGCCTCGCCAAGCCCCTGCCTCACGGCACTGACGTCGGCCTGACCGGAGCGTCCACGAACAGGCGGCTTCGTAGTCGACGATCAGCGGCCCATCCCACCAGGCAGTCAGATGACGCCTCTATCGCTAAGCGGAAGCTGGCCAGTGCCAGGGTTGCGCCCGAGCCGGCCAACGCTCTATAGCTTCTCCGGCGGCGGGACTCGCCAAATCCCCCGAATAGCTAGTCCGGGCGCCCCGCTCCTAACGCGGATTCCGGGTGGCCGGCAGCCCATCCAGATTCCGGCAGCCCATCCAGATTGGGGATGTGGAGGGCGCCAGCACGGTCAAGCGTGGGATGGGTACCCACGAAAACGCCATCCCAGGGGGAACGCGATGTGCACACTGATCTGCAGCCGTCTGGCACGGAACGAGGGAGACCAAGCGGCCGCCCTCGGTGCTGACGCCCGCGGATCTGCGCCCGTGAGGAGCAAAGTATGAGATCGAAGGTTATCGAGGAGGCAGACGTCGTCACCTGTGTCGTGGTCCGCGATCCGGGCGATGAGGCGGTCGCCGCGCTTGAGCAGCCAGGGGCAGGAGCGGTCATGCTTGCGATCAGAGTGAACGAATTCGGCGGACCCGACGTCCTGCGGGTCGAGGAGGTGGACATACCGAGGCCAGGACAGGATGAGGTTCTCGTCCGGGTCATGGCCGCCGGGGTCGGCCCGTGGGACGTCAGCCTGCGGCAGGGCGGATACCCGGGTCCGTTTCCTTATATCCCGGGCGGAGAGTTCGCCGGCGTGGTGGAAGGCGATACCGGCTCATTCGCCAGCTTTTATGAGGGCGCGCCGGTCTATGGCTACCCAGGCCTGACCGGTGTTATGCCCAGTACGTGACGTGTCCGGTCGAGCAGCTCGCGCCGATTCCGGCGGCCCTGTCCGTCGTTGACGCGGCGGCTACGCCTATCGACGGCCTGACAGCTGAACAGGGCCTGACCGATGAGCTGGGCGTCGGCGCCGACGATCGCCTGCTTATCACGGCCGGCGCAGGCGGGCTTGGGCACTTCGCCGTACAGATCGCGCGAGCGCTCGGCGCAGTCGTTGTCGCGACGGCGAGCCCGCAGCACCACGAGTTCGTACACAAGCTAGGGGCGGCGGCCCTCTCTGCCAACCTGTCGTAAGGCACCCGCCCCTCAGTAACCACTGACACTCCCCGAGGGCGGGGATGGAGACAACTTTCCGATATGACCATGACCGTGCTCGACCGTGCCCTGGCGGCCGGCGATGCTGGACCGGTGACCGGTGACCAGGAGGCGCCCCGATCCGGAGGTGCCCGAGAGGGCCCGCCGGCGGACGTTCACCGCGCAGTACAAGCAGGAGGTCCTGGCCGCCTACGAGGCGGCGCGCGACCGGCGAGAAGGGCGCGATCCTGCGCCGGGAGGGCCTGTACTCCAGCCTGATCACCGAGTGGCGGCGGGCCCGCGACGCCGGGGCGCTGGCCGGGCTGAGGCAGGCCGCCGGCCGGCCGGCGGCTGATCCGCGGGACGCGCAGATCGCCCGGCTGCGGAAAGAGAAAGCCAAGCTGGAGCAGGAGCTGGCCAAGGCCCGCTTCGTGGCCGATGTGCAGTCAAAACTGCAGGCGCTCTTGGAGACGATCTCCGAGGGCGCGGACACCGAGCCCGGGTCGAAGTCCTGACCGACGAGGCGATCGCCCTGCTCGCGCCCCAGATCGGCACCAGGGCGGCGTGCCGCGCGGCCGGGGTGCCGCAGGCCAACTGGTACCGGCGGCACCGGGCCAGCCCGGCGCCGCCGCGCCCGGCGCCCGTGCCGCACCGCGACCGGGCCCAGCCCAGGGCGCTGGCGGCCGGCGAGCGGAAGGCGATCCTGGACGGCGCTGCACAGCGCGCGGTTCGCTGACCTGGCCCCCGATGAGGTCTGGGCGATCCTGCTGGACGAGGGCACCTACCTCGGCTCGGTCTCCACCTACTACCGGGTGCTGCGCGAGGCCGGCGAAAGCCGCGAGCGGCGGCGCCAGGCGACCCACCCCGCCGCGGTCAAGCCCGAGCTCGTCGCCGCCGGCCCGAACCAGGTCTACTCCTGGGACATCACCAAGCTGCACGGCCCCGCGAAATGGGTCTACTACCACCTCTACGTGATCCTGGACATCTACAGCCGCTACGCCGTCGGCTGGATGGTCGCGACCCGCGAGTCCGCCGTCCTGGCGGAGAAGCTCATCGCGGAGACCTGCGCCAAGCAGGGCATCAGCCGCGGCCAGCTCAGCCTGCACGCCGACCGCGGCAGCTCGATGACGTCCAAGCCGGTCGCGCTGCTGCTGGCCGACCTGGGCGTCACCCAGTCCCACTCCCGCCCGCACGTCTCCAACGACAACCCGTACTCCGAGGCGCAGTTCAAGACCCTGAAGTACCGCCCGGCGTTCCCGGCCCGGTTCGCCTCGGTCGAGGCCGCCCGGGCCCACTGCCAGGAATTCTTCCGCTGGTACAACAACGAGCACCGCCACGGCGGGCTCGGGCTGCACACCGCCGCCGACGTCCACCACGGCCAGGCCGAAGCCGTCCAGGCCGGGCGCGCCCAGATCCTCACCGCCGCCTACCACGCCCACCCCGAGCGCTTCGTCAGCAGGCCACCAACCCCGCCAGACCTGCCAGGCACGTCCTGGATCAACCCGCCCCAGGAGAAGGAACCCATCACTCAATAAAAAACACCCAGCGGCGCCTCAGACAGGTTGACAGATTCCGCGGCGGTTGTCGATCACACCAAGCCTGACTGGCCTGAACGCGTCCGTGACGTGATCGACAGCGGACCTGCCAAGGTGCTCGCCTGCGCCGAGCCCACTCTCGCCGGAGCCGCCCGCGCCGCCAGGGACGGCGCGACCATCGCGACTCCCGTGCATGCCGATTACCCGGACGCGCAGCGGGTCAGCTGGCGGTCGTACAACGGCAAGCCGCGCGGCAGCCGCCTGATCAGAATGGCCCCCTGGTTCGACAATGGCACGCTCTCGGTTCACGTGTCGAGCAGGTACTTCTGGCGGAACGCTGCCCGTGCTCAGCGCAAGGTCAGTGAAGGGCACACCCGTGGCAAGATCGTCCTCATCGTGGACGAGGACCTAGCCGCACAGCTGGAAGTCTGAACACGCCTCGACGCGAACCCGGGAGGGGCGTGAGCTTCCCGCCGTGCTGCGCCGTGAATGCATCAGCCCGCAGGACGTCACCACTGCCGGGATGCTGGCCAGGCCCTAAGTGCTCCTCATCCTAGTGCTGCCCGATGTCGCTGGTTCGGCTCGCTTTGGGCACGTAGAGGGCACGCTCCCCCGATGCGAATTACAGGGATCGCCGCAAAAAGAGCCAAACGGCGTCGTGTCCGCTGTCGGGTCCGCTGTCCACGCCGTAGCTGCCGTTCACTAGCTCCCACCCCTGAGCCGCTACCTCGTCCGGCTTCCGAGAGTGCTGAATGACCAGCGCCCCGACCGCGACTCGAACGCGGGACCTACCGCTTAGGTCTCTTGTGTGGGTTGATCACGGCGTGTCGGCTTGAGAATGAGGCGGCCTCTGCGGAAGACAAGTGATTGTCGAAGTCCCTTGTCCGCAGAGGCCGTCCTTCATGTTGCCAACTGAAGAGCTGTTCGTCTACGTCTACGTCCTGGTTCATGACCTGATGCTGGCCGGGGCCGTCGTGGTCCCCGCCCGTCCTGGGCCCGTCGCCGGCCTGCAGTGATGCCGAACTGCTGGCGATCGCGGTGGCCCGGCACCTGCTCGGCCGGCCCAGCGAGTCCGGGTTCCCGGCCGAGGTCGGCCGGGACTGGGGCCACCTGTTCCCGGCGCTGCCGTACCAGAGCGAGGCCAACCGCCGCACCCGCTGGCTGTGGGGCGCGTTCGAGCAGCTGCGGATCACGCTGGCGGCGCGGCTGCCCGAAGACGACTGCCAGCAGGTGGACACATCCGCGCTGCCGGTCAGGCACCCGTCCCGGGTCCGCGGCCCGGACCGGTGGACCGGGCCCGGCAACGACCTGGCCGCCCGGTTCGGCCGCGACGCCGCCCACGCCGAGTGGTTCTACGGCTTCCGCCTCGCCGTCAAGACCGACCTGGGCAGCCGGATCGTCCGCGCCTGGTCCATCGTGCCCGCCGCCGTCAACGAGCGCGACGTCGCCGAAGACCTGCTCGCGCCGGGCCTGTCCCGCGCGACCTGCTCGCGGGCAAGGGCTTCAGCGGCACGGGCCTTCGCCGCCGCCCAGGCCGCCCGCGGCACCGCCGTCCTCGTTCCGCCGGATAAGCGCCAGCGCACGGCCGTGCCCACTCCTGCTGAAGGTCATCGCCGAGTGGCGCAACCGGATCGAGACGACCTTCAGCGAGATCACCGATCGCATGGAACTGGCCAGGCACGGCGCCCACACCTTCTGGGGCCTGCTCGCCAGGACCGCAGCCACCATCGCCGCCCACACCCTGCTCCGCGTCTGCCTCAGCCACGACATAACCCAACCCCCATAACCCGCCTTAGCTTTTTATTTAACCTGTTTGGCTGCGGCTTCTTCTTCTCAGGATCGTCTGGTTTGGCGGTTTTGCCGACGTCGTGGCGGGTTGCGGGCCGGCGGTTCTTTGAGCCCGGCGGGCGCCCGGGGCCGGGCTTGCCGGGTTTCGGCGCGCTGGCCAGGACGGGCAGCGTGCGGTGGAGGTTACGGAAACCCCGGCGGACGCGGGCGGGGGTGAGGCGGCCGGGCGGGCAGGGCCGCTGCCAGGGCAGGCGCAGGTCTTCGGTGAGGGCGCGGGCGAGGCAGAGCTGGGCGTAGCAGGCGATGACGAGCCAGGTCCAGCGGTCGGCGGCGGCCGGGTCGCGGAGCTTCGGGCGGGTCCAGCCGAGCTGCTGCTTGAGGAACCGGAAGGTGTGCTCGATGTCGAAGCGGCGCAGGAACGCCTGCCAGGCGCGGTCCAGCGCGCGGCGCCGGGGCTCGCGGGGCGGTGGTCCACAGCCACAGCGGCTCCGGGTCGCGGTCGCCGGGCAGGCGGTCGACCTGGAGCCGGATCACGGTGCCCTCGATGACGGGCAGCTCGCCGGGGTGGTCCTTCCACTGCCGCTGGCGGGCCAGCCGCTGGTGCATCCGGCCCCAGGCCGCTCGCGGTGGCGGTGCCGTAGCGGGCGGTCTCGGTGACGGCGGTGACCGCCGGGGCCGGCCAGGGTCTCTTGCCGTCGAGCCTGAACTCCGGGCCGTGCCGGGCCGGGCGGCCGCACGCGGCGGACTGCCGCGCGGTGGGCGGGGAGTACATGACACGGTCGCTGCGCAGCCGCCCGAGGACCTCCACGGGCAGGTCGCGCAGCAGCCAGGCCAGCCGGGTCAGGTCGTAGCCGGAGTCGAGGACGACCAGGATGTGCGGGTCGCCGTCCGGTCCAGTGCCCGGCGTCCGCCAGCCGGGCCGCCACGTCGCGGAGCTGGGCGGCGGTGACCTCGGTGGGGTCGTCGTCCGGGCCGAGGCGGACCGCGTCCAGCGGCAGGGTCCACGAGGTGCGGCCCGGCCCCAGCGCCGCGACGAAGGAGTACGGCCAGCCCGGGATGAGCTGCTTGTTTCCCTTCCCGCGCGCGTAGCAGTGGCAGAACAGCCGCTCCGGGCTGGTCTCGGCGTCCGGGCGCAGCCAGTTGCTCACGTCGCACGCCAGCCGGATCCGGCCGTCGTCCCAGCCGGCAGCGGCAGGCGCCGCCAGCGCCCGCCGCAGCCTGCCGATCCGGACCTCGCCGCAGTTCAGCGCGTCGTAGACGCCGCCGTGCCCGCGCCGGCACTCCGGCTCCAGCGACAGCTCCGCCAGCATGTGCACCCGCTCCGGCCGGCACGCGCAGCGCGTCGCAAGCCTCGAACAGCGCGTCCGCGCGCCGCCCCAGCGAGCGGTACAGCTCCCGGCGGAACCCCGCCAGCCGCCCAGCGCCAGGTCACGCCCCGCCGGGCCGGCCCGTCTTCCGAGCGTCCTCAGGCCCACGCCATACTGAATGCCACGGCCACCGCCATTGTCTTCAAGTTCTGTGAGAGGAACCCGAAGATCATCCAGCGGCGGCCGTCCACATGTCACCACGACACGCCGGACAACACGCAGCAACTCACGCAACCCAGGCAACATGGTTAAATAAAAAGCTTAGGGCGCCCGCACCAATAGCCGTGACGGACTGCTGTGATTCCCCGCTCCTACACGCATCCAGCGGGCACGCTCAAGTGCAATCCGGAGCTGGGTCAGCTGCCGAGGTTCCGCGTCTCCCGAGAGTCATGAAGGCGGCTAATGACTGCGGAGAAATGAGCCTGTACGCTGAGCACATGACTTTGAAGCATAACAAAACAATTTTTTACGCCAACTCACGGATTATCCTCCGCCGATTGTCGCCCGCAGACCGAGAGGAATATGTCAAGCACGTCACAGAAAGCGCAGATCACTTGTTTCCCTGGGTACGCCTTCCCGGTACGCTAGAAGCGTTTGATGAGTATATCATGCGTTTTGATGGAGAAATTGCCGAATGCACGGTACTGTGCGATCGCGACTCTGGTGAAATCGCGGGCGTAGTTGATATAACTCAAATCACCAGGGGCGCTTACCAGCGGGCCGTGGTTGGTTACTATTCATTTATTCCGTGGGCGGGAAACGGATACATGTCAGAGGGATTCCCTTTGGTTCTTCGCTTCGCTTTTGAGGACTTGGGATTGCATCGGCTCGAGGCCGATATCCAGCCTAGAAATAGCGCATCGCTAAGATTTGCCGAGAAGGTTGGATTTCGCCGCGAAGGATACTCTCCTAGTTTTGTGTACATCGACGGGGAGTGGAGGGATCACGAGCGGTGGGCAATCACTGCCGACGCAATCAAAAGTAGAGCGATCCTAGCACAGGGGGGTCTTCATGGGTGACCGCAGATCCATGTCAAGAGAAGATGAGAGATACGGAATCTCGAGGACCATTAAGAGATCACGCCTGTTCTTTGTAGTACCTGTGATTATAATCATTATCGTCTCCGTGAATCTAGTATGGGAAGTAATCCGAGCCAACTTGGGGTCACATACATTGACCTCATGGCCTTTCAGGTTCACAATTATCGATGCTTCTACAACCGCTACTGTGCTGGCTGTCTTTATTAGTCTCTTTATGGGCCGCCTTCAGTGGGCACGCACCCTACGGCCGACTGCCGGGGTCGACATAGATGATGAAGATCGAAGGTTTCTACCGACTAGCGATAAATGGCGTATTTGGGTGTGGAACGTAGGACCCGGTGCTGCAACCATGGAAAGTATCGCCTATTATGTTAGGTTTATTGATCAGCCAGAAGGTGAAGGTGTAACCAACTGGGTGTCACTTCCGGTTCTCAACGATCAGCTTCAATCTCGTGCGCTCAAGGACGGCAGAGATTATTTCGTGCGCTGGTATGGCCATGGAGCCGCATTTCCTGTCGTTCAGCAAAATTCGCAGGGTCTGCAGCTCGCTTGGTTCACGGTTGAGGCATTGGCAAAACTTCGCATCCTGGATATTCGTATCAGATATGTCGACAGCCTCGGAGATCTTCACGAGAAGATAGTCCCAATCATGCACCGCCTTCCGAGCGTTGCAATTACTGGAATCAAAGATTACCGAGCTAACGTCCCCGCCGGACCGAGACCTTTACAGAATTATAGTCGGAGGGGCGCGAGTTCAGAGCCAACTTAACCGGGGCCACGCCTCGGCGTTTGGCTATGGTTTGGTTATTTTATCCTCGACAATCTTGCCTCTATTGTCAACAAGAGATTGACAGTAGAGGCAGCTTACGCAGGCTAACGGCCGGGCGCGAACTCGCACCCCCGCACAGGCAGAGCAGCGGATTTGACACGGGGGCGGTGGCTGTACGCTTTCCCGCGATCGGGCGGCCTTCCCAGAGCGACCGCATAAGCCCGATGGAGCCGCCGCGAGAGGTCCCCGTATCAAAACCGCCGCGGCTCCGTGACTTCCTCGAGTTTCAGCGGCCCCGCTCTTTGCCTTTCGCGCCAGCCGACCGGGCGCCAGAGGCCATCTGCGCGGGAGCGAAGCGGGAGCGCGGCTGCGCCGTCCCGAGTCGGCGGCGCGAGCGGCCCCTTGGGGCCGCCTTGACTTGGGCGTAAGTGAGATTACTGCTGCTAAGGCTTAACGGCTGCTCCGCGTGATTTTCTACACCGCGCTTGATGACGGTTTGGTTAAACGCAACCCGTGTCGGATCAAAGGCCGGGTAACGAGGATTCACCGGAGCGTCCGGTCCTGACCGTGACCCAGGTTTACGCCCTGGCCGATGCGGTCGGGCTCCGTTATCGGGCGCTGATTCTGTGGCCGCCTTCACTAGCCTCCGCTGGGCTGAACTCACCGCGCTGCGCCCGTCAGACATTGATCTGGACGCCCGCACGGTAAAGGTCACCCGCCAGCTTCACTACCACCAGGCGGGTCACTCGTTCGGGCCGCCCAAGTCGCGGGCCGGCGTACGGGAAGTGGACTTCCCTGACCTGATCGTGCCTGATCTGCGTGAGCATCTGGCCTGGCTTCCGTCGTCGACTGCGCTCGTCTTCACCACCTCGACCGGTACGCCGCTCGTGCACTCGAATTTTCGCCGCCGCGTCTGGCTGCCCGCCCTCTCTGTAGTCGGCCTGGAGGGCGTTCACATGCACGACTTGCGGCACACCAGGAACCAGCTCGTCGCCAACGCGGGCGCGAACCCAAAGGAACTCATGGCAAGGATGGGACACGACAACGAGCGCGCCGCCATGATCTACCTGCACTCATCGCGCGAGCGCCAGCGCGCTCTGGCCGACGCGGTGGGCGAGGCTGCCCGGGGTGAGCACGCCAAGTCGAAAGCGCGCAAGGCTGCTGAGTCATCGGGCACGCAGCGGGCACGGAATCGCCGCCCGGGTCCTGGGAGTGGCGTTTGACCAGCGCCCCGACCGCGACTCGAACGCGGGACCTACCGCTTAGGAGGCGGTGATGCCATTTCGAGATGCTAGCGAGCCGGAATCCTTGCGTCAACGTGTTCGTGATTTTACGAGATGCTAGTGGGCGGTGTCTGTAACGAGTTCGAAGCGGTGTCTCTAGCAGCGGGACGCCCGGCGGGCGTCGAGCTACTGGGCGAGCCAGGACCGACGTGGCAGCACTTGCGGGGGCTTGATGGCAACGTCTACGAACCCGTGGTCCTCAGCGCAGGCAATGATCGCCAGCAGCAGTGTGACAGGACGTTCGCGCGGAAACGCTGAGGCTTTCAACAGCTGGGGATGCGCCGCCCTCGACATCGGCCGGACCGCTGTTGCCAGATTCGTTCCCCAGGCGGCGGCTCTCGAGGCGGGGACGTTGCATGATGCCCTGCCGCGCGCGCATCGCAACGATTGCTACCGCGCCGATGCGGGCGTTCGAGACGGCTGACCAGGCGGCAGGCAGCGCTGTCGCGATGCTCCCCCTGGTCGCGGGCGATCTCAGCTCGCGAATACCTCCGTCACCTGAGCGCCCGCCTCGTGACGCTGGACTCCCTCCGAGTGAACGGTGCTGTCGGTATTTACGGAATGATCAGGAAGGGCGGGGCTGGAGGCGCGTTCCTGTCGCAGGTGAGGCGGCCGTCTTCGACGCGCAGTTCCGCTGCCAGCACGCAGGAGCGGCGGGCCTGGTAGCTGTCCGGATCCGCCGCGCCGGCCAGGCCAGGGTGGGTGAAGTAGAAGATGAAGGCGCGCCCGCCGCATTCGACGACGTCCGCGTGCCGCCCGATGTCCGCGTCGTCGGGGCGCGATCCGGGGGTGTCGAGGATCATCCCGGTGCGCTGCCAGGACGCCAGGTCCGCCGACCGGTAGGCGGCCAGCCCTCGCCACTCGTCGGTGAGCAGCCAGTACCAGCCGGCGAGGGCGAACACGTTCGGCCCTTCGTGCGCGTTACCGGTGATCGCCGGCTTCGGGGATGTCCAGATCAGCAGATCACGGCTGTCGCAGCTGTAGGTGTGCGAGCCGCTGGCCTCGTCCTTGAACCACAGCCGGTACGACCCGGACGGCAGGGGGTAGACCGCGGCGTCGATGACGTACCGGGAGCTCAGGGAGAGCGGGCCGAGGTCCGACCAGTGCCACAGGTCGGGGCTGATGTAGTGCCGGATGTGCCGCTCATGTCCCGCCCAGCGGTCGGGCACGCCCTGGATGTAGCTGACCAGCATGTGGTACTGGCTCCGCGCCCAGAAGATCTCCGGTGCCCAGAAGGTGTTGCGGCCGGGCTCGAAGTCCAGCCCGGGCACGGTCCCCCGGTACACCCAGCTTCCGCCGCCGTCCGGGGAGACCGCAACGCCGATGTCGCTGCCGTGTACCCAGGCCACTCCAGGTCCGGGGGCCGTCGCGCGGCGCTGGGTGTAGAACATCCACCATTCGCCGCTTTCCCGGCAGCGCACCACGACCGGGTCGGTCGCTCCGTCGTAAACCGGGTCCCGGTAGCTCACTTCAGCCCCGCTGGTGGCGAAGCCGCGCACGTAACTGCGCTGCGCGAACAGGAACAGCAGGATCACCGGCACCACGTAGAGCAGGGCGCCGCCGGCCAGCAGGTTGTACAGGGGGTAGCCCTGGCTGTTCTGGTACCCGGACGCCACGCCCACCGCGAGCGTGGTGTTGGACTGGTTGAGGAACAGGTCGGGCGCGATGAAGTCGCCCCACACCGCGTTGAACCCCAGCACGAACGCGGTGACAAGGAGCGGCTTGGACAGCGGCAGGAAGACCTGGATGAAGATCCGCAGCGGTCCCGCGCCGTCGATGACGGCGGCCTCCTCCAGTTCCTTGGGGAAGCTGGAGAAGAACTGACGGTAGAGGAAGATCGCGTACGGGGTCCCGGCAGCTCCCCACAGCACCCACGGCCAGTAGGTGCCAACCAGGTGATAGTCGGAGAACAGCAGGTAGGTCGGGATGAGGGTGACGATCGGCGGCACCATCATCGTGCCGATGAGCACCGCGAACAGGATGTTCTTGCCGGGTCCGCGCATCCGGGCGAAGCCGTAGCCGGTCAGCGCCGAGCTGAACGTCGCCAGCACCGCGAACAGCGAGCTGAGGATCACCGAGCTCTTGGCCATCGCCCAGAACGTGATGTACCGGGTGGCATCCGCGAAGTTGGCCCAGCGCAGGGAGGTCGGCAGCCAGCGGTCGGCGCCCATCTGACTGGCCGGCGTCAGCGCGCTGATGATCAGCGTCACGAACGGAAGGATCATGAGGACCGCGATGATCACGGCGACGATGAACGCGAGCGGGTTACGCCGGGCCAGCCGCCGGGCACGCGAACGGCGGGAAGCCGCGGGGACCTGAGCGGGGAACCCACGGTCCGTTCCATGTGATGGGTTCTTGATCGCGGTCATCGCTGGTCCGCCTTCGTGGGATCGACCGCGTAGAAGACGCTGCGGCCGAGGAACCTGAAGATCAGCGCGGTCATCGCCACGATCACGAAGAAGAACACCACGAGCATCGCCGAGCCGTAGCCGTACCGCGAGTAGTCGAAGAACTGCTCGTAGACATCGACCATGTAGACCTCGTTCGCCTGCGGGATGTTAGTCATCACGCCCATGCCGCCGGCGGCTGATCGGTGACAGCAGGATCGCCGGGATGAACGTCTGCAGCGTGGTGATGACCGTGAGCACCGTCTGGAACAGCAGGATCGGCGAGATGGCGGGCAAGATCACGTGCCGGAACCGGCCGAACGGGCCCGCGCCGTCGACCCGCGCCGCCTCGAGCTGTTCCGCCGGGACGGTCTGCAGCGCGGCGAGGTCGATGATGATGCCGGAGCCGAGCGCCCACAGCAGCACGACGATCATCACGATGAACACGGTGCGTCCGCTCAGCCAGCTCACCGGGTTCACGCCGAAGAGGGCGAGCACCCGGTTGGCGGCGCCCGAGTTCCTGTCGAAGATCACCTTCCAGATCAGCGACGATGCCACCGGCGGGACCACCGCCGGGATGTAGATGAGCGTCCGCAGCATGCCGCGGCCGCGCATCCGCCGGTTCAGCAGCATCGCCAGCAGCAGGCTGCCGACGATGGTCACCGGCACCACCACGGCGGCGAGCACCAGGGTCTTCGACAGCGTGGACAGGGTGTCGGCCGACGTCAGCACCTGCTCGGTAGTTGGCCAGGCCGGCCCATGGCTTGAACGGGGTCATCCCGTTCCAGTAGGTAAAGCTGAGGTAGACCGCGTAGCCGACCGGGAACAGCGTCAGCGCCGCCGTCCCGATCAGCCACGGCGAGATGAACCCGTAGAAGGCAAGCCCGCTCCGGAGCCTGCGCCGACGGCCGGTGCGGCGGCCATTCACCGCCGCGCCGGACGAAGACATTGCCGTCGCGGTCATTGTCCCAGGGACTGCTTTCCCGCCGCCAGAACGGCGTTGATGTCGGTGGTGAGCTTGTCCGCGAGGGCGCCGACCGACATGTCGCCGCTGATGGCGGCAGGGAAGTCCTTCGTGAGCGTGGTGTCGATCGCGGTGCTCTGCGCGTAGGGGGTCGCGACCTGGACCACGTGGAAGTAGTTCAGCTCGTTTTCCTGGGTGGCGACCGCCTTCTTCTCGAAGGCGGTTTGCTTCGGCAGCAGGGACAGCAGCGAGTGCAGCGACGGCAGCCCGTCGCCGGCCGCGATCCGCGACTTCGCGCCGTCGCCGCCGCAGTACCACTCGATCCAGGCGAAGGCCGCGGCCGGGTTCTTCGCCTTGGCCGGGATCCAGTACCCCACCGCGCCGTACGTCGGGCTGATCCGGGTGGAGCCGAGCAGCGGGGCCGCGTTGAACTGGAGCTTGGTCTCGTAGGCCGGGTTGGTTGCCGCGGCGTACCCGGTGAACCAGTAGCCCTGGTTCGCCGTCGCCTGCTTGCTGGCGAGCAGCTCAGGGCCGTCCCAGTCGGCCGGCGGGTTGACCATCGAGTACCCGAGGCCCTCCTTGCCGGCGGTCACGATCCACTGGAGTGCCTGCCTGGCCTCAGGGGAGGAGAAGTCGACCGTGGTCAGGTCCTCGGAGATGATGCGGCCGCCGGCGGTGGCCACCATGCCGGCGATGTAGTCGATGTTCGGGGTCACGTACCAGAGCCCGTACATCGAGGTCTTGCCGTTCTTGGTCTTGGTCATCGCCTTGGCGTTGGCCAGCAGCTCGTCGTAGGTGACCGGGGTGTCCGGGTTGCGCGGCGCCAGGCCCGCGGCCGCCCAGACGTCGGTGTTGTACCACCACATCGCGTCCTGGGACCAGTCCTTGGCGATGCCGTAACGCGAGCCCTGGCCCTGCTGCTTGCCGTCCCACTTCCAGACGTCGTTCACCGGCATGATGTCGGACTCTTTGATGATCGTGGACTGTTCGAAGTACGAGTCCAGGTTCAGCGCCAGACCCTGGCTGGCGATGTACGGGGTGACGTCGGTGCCCGCGTCGCGGACGAGGTCCGGCGGGTTGCCCGCGGCCAGCATCGCGTTGAGCCGCGTCGGGTCCGTGTTGATCAGCGTGACCTTAAGCTGCGGGTACGCCTTCTGGAAGGCCGCGATGGACGCGGACGAGATCTCGCCGCCGGATGGCGACATGATCGTCAGCGTGCCCGGCTTGATGTCACTGACCTTCGCGGGCGTGGAACTCCCCCCGCCGCCTGAGCTGCAGCCGACAAGGGCGGCCGCGCCCGCCGCTCCGGCGACCGCGCCGAAGCCTCTCAGCAGGGATCTGCGAGTGAATTCTGGTGAATTGACCATAACGGTTTACTCCTCGAAGTGGAATCTCAACGGTGAGTTTGAATCGAGAGCGAGGATCGACGCGTGGCGCGCGCCTGCCGGAACCACTACCTCGGCGGGCGACCACGAGAGGCCGTCCCGACTCGACACGGCGCCGTAGCGGCCCTCGAGGAAGTGGTCGAAGATGAGGACCCATTCGTCGTCTCGGCGGAACATCGCCGGCCCCTCCACGGGAGCCGGGCTGACCGGCCCGAACGCCGGCTCGAAGGTTCCGCCGGGCCGCTTGAACGTGGTCAGCAGGATGTGCTTGTAGCTGGTCGTGAGCTCGTTGACTCCGCGCTCGTCCTTGAACGCCATGAGGAACCGGTCGCCGTCGCGCGCCACGGTCGCGTCGATAACAGGGAAACCGGGGTCGAAGAAGAGCTCCGCCGGAGAGTAGCTGCGGAAGTCCTTCGTCACGCACCCCCAGATGCGGTGATCCTGGCCGGTGTCCTGCCAGTCCCGGGCGCCGTTCACCCCGACCGGCTCCACCACCGACGACCAGATGAGCTGATAGCACTGCCGGTCCGGGTCATGGAAGAACTCGGGTGCCCATGCGTTGTGCGCCCCGGGGACTGTCTCCATGACGGGGATAAGCTCCTGCGACGACCAGGCGCGCAGATCCGCTGAGACCGCGTGCACGATGGACCGGCTAGTCCAGCCGTCGGTCGCCAGCAGGTGGAACAGACCATCCGGGCCTAGCCCGACGAACGGGTCGCGCAGGGTCCGGGTCCCCACCGTGCTACGCAGCACCGGGGCGCCCCCGTTGAGCACGGCGAAGCGGTGACCGTCCTGGCTGGCGGCCAGGTGCAGCGCCTCATCCTCAGTAGTGAAATAGGACATCAGGAAGCTCACCTTGCGTCCCCGTCATTGGGCGCGCTGGCGTGCTCGCCACCCGCGCCAGGCTCGGGCGTTTCCTCCGGCGGCGGGGCGGTCGTCCCCCGGACGATCAGCTCGGTCGGCATCTGCATGTTCTGCATCAGCAGCGGCAGGCCGTCGATGAGGCTGAGCAGCATGCGCGCAGCGAGCTTGCCCATGTCATGCAGCGGCTGCCGGACCGTGGTCAGCGCGGGGAACATCTGCGCCGCCTGCGGCAGATCATCGAAGCCGACCACGGAGAACTCGTCGGGCACGCGCAGCCCGCAGGCGCGGGCGGCGTCCACCGCGCCCATCGCGATCAGGTCCCCCCCGGCCACCAGGGCGGTCGGCCGGTGCTCGGCGATCAGCGCGGAAGTGACCCGGAAGCTCTGCGTGTAGGTGAAGTCGGACTCGGCGACCATGCGCTCGTCGACATCCACTCCGGCCAGCCGCAGCGCGTCATGGAACCCCTGGTACCGCACCGCCGAGCTCTCCAGGTCGGCGATGCCGCGGAGGTACGCGATCCGGGTGTGGCCGAGATCCAGCAGGTGCTGGGTCCCCTGCCGCATACCGCCGTAGTTGTCGACGGTGACCCGGGGCAGCGGGATTTCAAGGCGCCGCGGGTCGATCACCACGCACGGCAGGTTCTTGCGCCGCAGCAACTGCATCGTGTCGTCCTCGAGCACCGGCGCCACCATCAGGACGCCGTCCACCAGCCCGCGCGCGAGGAACTCCACACGATCGCGCTCGCGCACCGCGTCCTGGTAGGTCGCGCTGATGAGCATCTCCCGCTCGTCAGACGCCAGTTCATCCGCGATGCCCCGGACGATCTCCAGGCCGTACTGCCCGGTCAGGTCGAGCGTCATCACGCCCACCAGCCCGGTGCGGCCCGCCTTGAGGTTGCGCGCCGAGAGGTTCGGCTGATACCCGAGGCGCTCCGCGGCGCTGAGCACCCGGCGCCGGGTTTCCTCCGAGGCCCCCGGCCGGCCGTTCAGGACGTTCGACACGGTCATCGCCGAGACGCCTGCCTCCTCAGCGACCTGAGCGATCGTCACCCGATCAGACAACCCTGCCTCCAGCTGATACAGACTTTCATAGATATTTATCGTTAAAGTATTGGGCGCGAGAAGTCGGCGTCAACTGCTGCTCAGGTAGGGGGTGCGAGAGCGCGTCCGGGGCCGCTCAGCAGCTGCGCTATATGCCATCTCGTCGAGCTTTGGCGTCACCTTAACGTTAAATAGAATTAAACGTCAAGGGGTTGTATAGATGGGATAGAACGCGCATAGTGGCCACGCAGACCTGCCTGGACCCGCACCTGCCGAACACCTGGATGGACCATGGCCGACCACCGAGCACTCGCCGAGCCCGACGTTATCGGGCTCGACTGGGGTACGTCGTCGTGCCGCGCGTATCTGCTTGGCGACCAGGGCGTGATACTCGGCGACGCCTGCGGGCCGGCTGGCCTCATGCCCGTCAGCGGCGGCCGTACCGGCGACCCGACCGCGTTCGATCAGGCCTTTGAGGAGCTCTGCGGCGGCTGGCTGGACGCCTGGCCGGAGCTGCCGGTCATCGCGTGCGGGATGGTGGGCTCCAGGCGGGGCTGGGTTGAAGCCCCGTACCGGGAGGTTCCCGCTGACCTGGCGGACCCCGCCCTGGCCTGCGCTCGGGTGCGCACTAGGCGGGGAGCCGAGGTGAATGTCATACCCGGGCTGGTGGACCTGCGGGGCCTGGGCGGGGTCATGCGGGGCGAGGAGACTCAGTTGCTTGGCCTGCTTGACGCCGGCCTTGGCGCCGGCGAGCAGACGACGTCGTGCTGCCCGGCACGCATTCCAAGTGGGCCCGGCTCAGGGGCAGCGTGGTGACCGGCTTCACCACCTTCATGACAGGCGAGCTGTACGGGCTGCTCACCCGCCACTCGATCCTGGCCGACTTCATCCGCCCGGCGCCGCGGCCGCAATGGGCGGCGTTTGACCGCGGTGTGGACACCGCCGCCGACGCGGTCATCGCCGGCACGAGCTTGCTCGGCGTCCTGTTCTCCGCCCGGACGCTGCCGCTGACCGGCGCCATGGCGGAGACCGACGTCGCCGACTACCTGTCCGGTTTGGTCATCGGCACCGAACTGGCCAGCGTCCGTACAACGCGGGCGGACGCGTCCGGCGGACAGCTATGGAGCCTGGCCAGCTCAGGCCTGTCCGTCCGCTACCGGCGGGCCGCGCTCCGACTGGGCTGGCACACCGTGCACGCCGTCGAGCACGCCGCGGCGCGCGGGCTGTGGCGCACGGCCCGCACGATCGGCCTGATCGAAACCCCGCCGCCAGGCGGAGTCGCGGAAGAAAGGCGCGCGTTGCCGGAAGAAATCAAGCTGCCGGGAGAGAGCGGATGACCTCGGCAGCCATCCCGACAGGCCTGATCGCCATCCTGCGCGGGCTGGGCCCGGACGACGCGCTGGCCGTCGGCCGCGCGGTGCGCAATGCCGGCATCAGCATCCTCGAAGTCCCGCTGAACTCGCCGGACCCGTACCGCTCGATCCGGCTGCTGCGGGACGGCCTGCCCGGCTGCATTGTCGGCGCTGGCACCGTGCTGACCACCGCCGAGGTCGGCGACGCGCACGCGGCGGGTGCCCAGATGGTCGTGTCGCCCAACACCGACCGCGGACGTGATCGCCGAGACCGTCCGCCTCGGAATGCGCAGCTACCCGGGCGCGGCCACTCCGTCCGAGGCGTTCACCGCCGTCGCCGCGGGGGCGGACGCGGTAAAGGTGTTCCCCGCCATCCAGGTAGGTCCCGCGGGGATGAAGGCGTGGACGGCCGTCCTGCCTGCCGCGGTAGAGCTGATCCCGGTGGGCGGCGTGGAGGCCGGGGACTTCCCGGCCTGGGTAGCGGCCGGTGCGACCGGATTCGGCGTCGGCACGGCCCTGTACCAGCCGGGCGCGGCGGCGGCGGACGTGGCCGCTCGCGCTCGCATCCTGCACTCAGCCTGGCAGGCCGCCAGCGCACCTCTCTTCAACCGTGGAGCCCAGCTATGAAGATTTCCCGGCTTACCACCTTCACCGTCCCGCCCCGCTGGCTCTTCCTCAAGATCGAGACCGATGAGGGAGTCACCGGCTGGGGCGAGCCAGTGGTGGAGGGCCGCGCCGCTACCGTCGCCGCCGCCGTGGAGGAACTGTCCGACTACCTGATCGGTCAAGACCCCCGCAGGATCGAGGACCACTGGCAGGTCATGCACCGGGCCGGCTTCTACCGGGGCGGCCCGATCCTCATGAGCGCCATCGCCGGCATCGACCAGGCGCTGTGGGACATCAAGGGGAAGTGGCACGGCGTCTCCGTGGCCGAGCTCATGGGCGGCACCGTGCGTGACCGCATCCGGGTGTACCAGTGGATCGGCGGCGACCGTCCCGCGCAGATCGCCGACGCCGCCACGGCCGCCGTCGCGAGCGGCTTCACCGCCGTGAAGATGACCGCGTCGGCCGAGATGCAGATCGTCGACACCTGGCCGAAGATGGCGGCCGTGATAGAGAACATCGCCGCGGCCCGCTCGGCCGTCGGACCGGACGTGGATATCGCCGTGGACTTCCACGGCCGGGTGCACAAGCCCGTGGCCAAGGTGCTGCTCAAAGAGCTCGAGCCATTCAAGCTCATGTTCATCGAGGAACCGGTACGGTCCGAGGAAGTCGACGGCTTCCTGCCTCAGCTCGCCGCGGCGGCCACCCCGATCGCCCTCGGCGAGCGGCTCTACTCCCGCTGGGATTTCAAGTCCATCATCGCCTCGGGCGCCGTGGACATCATTCAACCCGATCCGTCCCACGCCGGCGGGATCACAGAAACACGCAAGATCGCCACCATGGCCGAGGCCTACGACGTGGCCGTCGCCCTGCACTGCCCGCTCGGCCCGATCGCACTCGCCACCTGCCTTCAGCTCGACGCGTGCACCTACAACGCGTTCATCCAGGAACAAAGCCTCGGCATCCACTACAACGTCGCCAATGACCTGCTCGACTACATCGGCGACGCTGGCGTCTTCGCCTACCAGGACGGCTTTGTCACCATCCCGACCGGCCCCGGGCTCGGCATCGACATCAACGAGGAGTACGTCATCGAGCGCGCCCGCCAGGGGCACCGGTGGCGCAGTCCCGTGTGGCGACACCGGGACGGCTCGCTCGCCGAGTGGTGACAGCCGCGAAGCCATGACCCCCGACCGGATCGCGACAACTAGACATGGGATAACCGATGCCTCCTTTCCCCATACCAGGCCAGCTCGCCGGCAAGACCGCGCTGGTGACCGGCGCCGCATTCGGCATCGGACACGCCACCGCCGAGCGGCTGGCCGCCGAAGGGGCCTGCCTGGTCCTGATCGACGTCGCCAGCGAGATCAACGACGTCGCCGCCCGGCTGCGCGCCGCAGGTTCCATCGCCCTCGCGGTGACCGGCGATGTATCCGATGAAGAAGTCTGGCAGCGCGCCGCGGAACTGTCCCGCGCCGAACTTGGCGGCATCGACATCCTGGTCAGCAACGCATTCGCTAATAAGAAGCTGCCTGCGCATCAGCTCAGCCGGACGACCTGGGACACCCTCCTCGCCGTCAACCTCACCGCCGCATTCCTCGGCGTCCGGGCGTGCATCGACGACCTAGTCAAACGCCAGGGCGCGGTGGTCATCACCTCATCGGTGCACGCGCTGATCGGGCTGCCGGGAAATCCCGCCTACGCGGCCGCCAAGGGCGGGCTGACAGCGCTGACGCGACAGCTCGCCGCGGAGTACGGTCCCGCCGTGCGGGTCAACGCCGTCCTGCCTGGGCCGATCCTGACCCGCATCTGGGACGGCACGAGCCAGGACGACCGCCAGCAGGCCATCGAGCAGACAACGGCCAAGCGATTCGGCGCGCCCGCCGAGGTTGCCGCGGCCATCGCGTTCCTCGCCTCGCCGGACGCCTCCTACGTCACCGGGTCGGCCCTGACCGTCGACGGCGGCTGGAGCATATTCAAGACCTCGATCTGACCGCGAGGGATCGGCAGGCGCGGATGCTCTGGCCTCCGCCCTGGAGATGACGAAGGTGCGGGCCAGCTTGCACAGCCGCGACGCTGTCCGAGTACGGCCGCCACCCGGCAGGGACGGGGCGCGGTTCAGTGGTCCCCGGCGAGCGCGGGAGCTACTTCCCGCGCGAACAGATCCAGTCCGCTGCGGTCATAGGCGACTTCGGGGAAGTACAAGATCGCGTATTTCAGGCCTAGTGCCGTCATGCCGGCCAAGCGCTCGACAATTCGTTCTGGGGTGCCGACCAGCAGGCCGCTCGCAAGTCCGCGGCACGCGTTCTCGAGTTCGTCGCCATGGACGAAGGGCGCGTAATGGGCGCGGAACCAGTCGAGCCGGTCCTCGACCTCGTTTTCTGTGGCGCCGACAACGACGTTGTACTCGGTGCTGCGCACGACGCTGTCGAAGTCCCGCCCCAGATCCGAGCAGTGCGCGGCAAGGATTTCAGACTTGCGACGGAACCCCTCAGGCGACCCGTCGAAATTGGTATAGGAGGCGTAACGGGCGGCGATGCGCAACGTCTTCCGCTCTCCGCCGCCGGCAATCCACAGCGAGATACCGTCGGTCTGCAAGGGCAAGGGCTGGCAGATGGCGTCATCGACCTGGAAGTGCTTGCCGTGGAACGTCGCCGCACCGGTCTTCCAGAGCTGGCGCATGATCTGCACGCCCTCGTCCAGGCGCGCGATCCGCTCGCCGGCCGGGGGGAAACCGTAGCCGTAAGCACGCCATTCAGGCTCGTACCAACCTGCTCCGATGCCCATTTCGAGTCGGCCGCCGGAGACGATGTCAACCGTCGCGGCGACCTTCGCCAGGTAGGCGGGATTGCGGTAGCTCACGCACGTGCACATCTGCCCAAGCCGAATCCGGCTCGTGCTCGCCGCCAGGGCTGCCATCAGCGACCAGGCCTCGTGCGTCGCCTCTTGCGTCGGGACCGGCACCGTGTGGAAGTGGTCGTAAACCCAGACCGATTCGAAGGGGCCAGCCTCGGCGGCCCGGGCGATCTCCAGCATGGTCGGCCACTGGGCGGCCGGGTCGATGCCGGCCAGATCCAGCCTCCAGCCCTGCGGGACGACTAGTCCGAAGCGCATGTCTCAGTCCTTACGTGGGGGCGATTGATCGAAGGCACGCTCACGCGCCCGCGTGATGATTTCGTGATATTTTACGTGTTGACGCTCTATAAGTGTAACGTTAAAGTTGCGCCGTTAAAGCTAAATAAGCCCAATTAATGAGCCGAAGATGAGCCGCCCGCCAGGATTACGTCGCCAGGCGGCACGCACTTCAAACTGGCCAGCAACTACGGCGCGTCTCCGGTGGCGAAGAAGGCGGTGCGGTCCCTGTCTGAGATCACGTTCGACAGCCAGTCGTTCCAGTGGGCGCTGCACACCACTGCCACAACCTACGCCTTCCGCTGGGACGGCTCCGCGCTTCGGCACCTGCACTGGGGTCAGCGGCTGACGGTCGACCAAATCCGGGCGATCGCGGGACGGCCCGCCGCACGCTGGCTCGACGGAGACGGCGGCGATGAGGAACTTGCCGTCGAGGGCGGCGCGCGCTTCGGGCCGGCCGGACTTCGTGCCCGCTTCGCTGACGGCACACGTGGACTGGAACTCGACTACGTCGGTACCGAGATCTCAGGGCTGGAGCTGCAGATCCGGTTCCGCGACCGCCAGTTTCCGCTGCAGGTCGATCTCCACTACCGGCTGTTCGACGATTCCGACGTCATCGAGCGCCGTCTTACGCTGCGCCATACCGGCGAGAGCGACCCGATCGCCCTGCTGCGGGCCGACTCGGCTTGCTGGGTCCTGCCCGAGAGACCGGACTGGCGCCTATCCCACGCGATCGGTGGATGGGGGGCAGAGAACCGCCTCCAGCGCATTCGGGTGCCATACGCCGAGACCGTGCTGACCAGCCGCCGCGGCGTATCCAGCCACCAGGCCTCCCCATGGCTGATGCTGGATGACGGAACCGCGACCGAGGAGGCCGGGCAGGTCTGGTCGGCGGCGCTGGCCTGGTCGGGCTCTTGGCGGATCACGGTGGCACGCACACCGGAGAACCGGGTCAGCGCCACCGGCGGATTCGGCCACGACGACATCCTGCAAACCCTCCAGCCTCACGAGACGCTCTCGACCCCCGCGTTCCTGGGCCTCTACACCGAGGCCGGCTTCGGCGCCGCCTCCCGCGCCTGGCACGGCCATATCCGAGCGCACGTACTACCGCAGCCGACCGAGGTCCGTCCGGTGCTGTTCAACTCCTGGGAGGCCACCGGATTCGCCATCAACGAACGGCAGCAGATGGAACTCGCCGCCCGCGCCGCGTCTTTGGGTGCCGAACTGTTCGTCGTCGACGACGGCTGGTTCGGCGAGCGGAATAACGAAGCGGCCGGGCTCGGGGACTGGTGGGTCAGCCGCGATCGTTTCCCCCACGGTCTGCACCCGCTGATCGAGGAAGTCCGCCGGCTGGGCATGGGCTTCGGACTGTGGGTGGAACCCGAGATGGTGAACCCGGACTCCGGCCTGTACCGCACGCACCCCGACTGGGTGCTCCATCATCCGCATCGCCGCCGCTCGCTGCAACGCAATCAGCTAGTGCTCAACTTCGCCCGTCCCGACGTCGCCGCCTGGGCGCACGACTGGCTCGACGCCCTGGTGTCCGAGCACCGCGTCGAATTCCTCAAATGGGACATGAACCGGCCGTTTACCGAGGCGGGCTGGCCCGGCTACCCAGACCCGGACCGCCTGTGGATCGATCACGTCCGCGGCGTCTACGCGATCATGGACCAGCTCCGCAAGGACCACCCCGGCCTGCGCATCGAGGGCTGCTCCTCCGGCGGCGGACGCGCGGACCTGGGGATGCTCGCCCGCACCGATCAGATCTGGGTTTCGGACAACACCGACGCCTTCGACCGGCTCGCGATACAGCACGGCCACGGCCAGATCCTGCCCGCAGCCGTCATGGGCGCCTGGGTCACCGACTGCCCCAATCCCCTCACCAACCGCAGCGTGCCGCTCAGGTTCCGATTCCATACCGCCATGGCCGGCGTCATGGGCCTGAGCGGCAACCTTCTCGAATGGTCAGACCAGGAATTGGACGAGGCCCGCCGACTGGTCAGGCAGTACAAGCGGATCCGACATGTGGTCCAGCACGGAGACCTCTACCGGCTCCGAGGACCGGGCGCCGTTCAGTACATCAGTTCCGACGGGTGCGAAGTCGTCGTGCTCGCCTGGGCCGCTGACCGCCGCTACGGCCTCCGGCACGGCGAGCCACCGCTCCCGTTCGCCGGCCTCGACGGCCTCAGCAGATATCGCAACACCGATTCGGGCGCGATCCATCAGGGATCGACTCTGATGACCTGCGGACTCCAGCTCGACCTGCCGCCTGGAGACTACTCCAGCATCCTCGTGCACCTGGTTCGCGAATCATGACAAGAATGCCAAACGTGTAGTTCTGACGGCCGGCCCGGTGTCAGCAGAATCGTTGCGAAGCCGGGTTCCGGCAACCCTGTGCACCGCAGCGTGGGCGCGCACGCGGGAACTGCCGCCTTGGCGGCAAGATCGAGGAAAATTAGTCGTTGACTTTCGGAAACTGTAGCGTTAAATTTATTTCAATTTACCACTATCACAACACCGAAGGCAAACAGACCAGAGACTGCCTGGTAGTGGCAGTGAACTGCGTAAACATCCTGATGGATTGCCGGGCTGGGTTCCATGCCGTGATTTATCGATAAAGAAAGCGGCAGCCGCAGTGGGCAGAACTTTAGGAGGCGTAACGACAGACTGATAACCATCTTTCAGGTCGCCGAGGCGGCCGACGTGTCCGCGGTGACGGTTTAACGACGCGCCCGACACACGGCCCCACGCCCAGGACCTCGGCCGGTACGCCGACGTCATCAGCGACGAGGCCGCGCAAAACTGCTACTTCACCATCCCGGCCTCCGAGCTTCGCCGCGCGACGAAGAAGATACCTACGCTGCATGCCGCTCCAGCAGCCAGGTCGCCCGGCTGGCCTGTCCGGCTGGTGTGCTGTCCCGTGACCGCGCCATTCCTTAACTTCCTGCGCGCGGTCCCACCGAGGAAGCTTGCCTGGTCCCGCCCTTCGATCAGGAACGGGACGTCGCCGGATGTGCGGTCCGGCGGCGGCTCGCGAGCACCGCCCCATCACCCGAATCAAACCCTCCGAAAGGCGACAACGATGTCCATCTGGCGATATAGGCGACTGGCCGCTGCGGCGGCCACCGCCTTCTCCCTGCTGGGGCTCAGCCTCCTCCCCGTGCTGGCCACCCCCGCGCAGGCCGCGTGCACCACGTACTACATCTCGAACAGCGGCAGTGACAGCAACAGCGGATGCTCCGCGAGCGCACCGTGGGCATCCATCGCGAAGGTGAACGCGACCACGTTCTCAGCGGGCAACCAGATTCTGTTCCAGGCCGGCGGGTCGTGGACGGGTGAGCTGCACCCGCTCGGCTCGGGTACCAACGGCAATTCCATCCTGCTGTCGAGCTACGGCAGCGGCGCGGATCCGATCATCGCGGGCGCAGGGGCCGCGGCGGCGGTCTACCTGGACGACCAGCAGTACTGGACGATCGAGGATCTGTACATCACCAACACCACGTCGGGAGCTGCGGCGATACGCAGCGGGATCCAGCTCGAGAACGACACCAGCGGGATCCTGAACGGCATCACCATCAAATACAACTACATCGAGAACGTGAAGGGCTACTGGACCGACGCCACCGGACAGCCCTCGACCTCCGCGGGCATCGCGTTCAACCTCAGCGACTCGTACGCCACCAACGGCTGGAATGGTGTTCTGATCCACCTCAACACCCTGGTCGATACCGACGCCTGCGGGATCTACCTCGGCTCGGTGAAGGGCACGGGACACGACGAGGACACCACCGGCGTGACCATCTCGAACAACTCGCTCACCAACGCCGGCGGCAACGACATCGTGTGCGTGTTCTGCAACGGCGCGGTCGTGGCGAACAACCTCGCGGAGGACGGCGGCTCGCGCTACTCGGGGGCGGGAATATGGACCGCCATCTCCGAGAACGGGGTCATTGAAGACAACGAGGTCTACGACCAGCACAAGGCCGGCTCGGACGGCCAGGCCTTCGACATCGACCTCGGCACCGACAACACGACCCTGCAGTACAACTACTCGCTCGACAACGTGTGGGGCTTCTTCGAGTTCTGCTGCGACGCCGATGCCAACTCGGCGGAGAACGGCACCGTGCGCTACAACATCAGCCAGGACGACGGCGCGGATGAGGCGGTCTTCCGCCTGTTCGGCGTCAACACATCCGGGACCTCATCCATCTACAACAACACGATCTACGTCGACAGCTCGGACAACTCGGCGATCACCACCGACAATCCCGCGGGCGACAACCTCCACCTGACCAACAACATCATCTACAACACCGGCAGCGGCGGGTACGCCAGCACCAGCGGCGAGACCTGGGCCTACAACACCTTCTACGGCAACCACCCCTCCAGCGAACCCTCGGACGCGCACAAGCTGACGTCCAACCCGGACTTCGCCGACGCCGGCGGCGGGGGAACGAGCCGCAGCACCGCCACGGCGTACGACCTGGACTCCGGCTCCCCGGACCTGGGCTCCGGTGTTCTGATCGCGAACAACGGCGGACAGGACTTCTTCGGCAACTCCGTCTCCTCCACCGCGGCGCCCAACCGGGGCGCCTACTGACCCAAGGCGCCACGGCGCCACGGCGAGCTCCTGCCCCGGACGTTCGCACACGCCCGGGGCGGAGAGCCCTCACCTACCTGTATCGGAACAGTCCGCAGGGAGCACCGATGAAGCTGCTTTATCTCGGCGCGGGCGCGCTCACCGCCGCGGTTGCGGCCCTCGTCATCGTGCTGTCGACCGCAGGCTGCGGCAGCGCTCCACAATCCGCACAATCCGCCGCATGGATATCGACAGACTCGATGACCACCGTCGTCACCGTGAACGGACAGGGCGTGCCGGTCAGGGAGCTCGAGCTCTTCCTCGCGCAGGACCGCGCCGCCACCTTCGCCTACTTCCAGCAGAAATACAACGACAACGACCGCCCCGGATTCTGGACGACCGCCTACGGCGGCCAGACGCCACAGGACTACCTGAGGAAGGCCGCGATCGCCGACGCGACGCGCGCCACCGTCACGCTGCAACTGGGCCGCACATCGGGCCTGCTCGCCGACCCGGGCTACGCCGCGTTCCTTCAGTCACTCAATGCCGAGAACGCGCAGCGCCGGCAGGCGCTGCGCGAGAACCAGCCCATCTACGGCCCCACGCAGTTCACCGAATCCGGCTACTTCACCTACGTCCAGATCCAGTTGGGCATCGGCATCACCAAGACGCTGATCAGCCACGGGGTCATCCACGTCACTGACTCTGCGCTCGAGCAGTACTACCGGCAGCACATATCGGACTACCAGCAAGGCGGCGGCAGCTCACCCGACCAAGTCGGGCCGAACCCGGCGTCCACCCCGCAGCCGTTCGCGCAAGTCAAGGACGAAGTAACCCAGGACTTCGAGCAGGCGAGCTACAACGCCCTCATCGCGCACCTCGCCGACACCGCCTCGGTCGCGGTCAACGCCCGCGTGCTGGCCTCCGTCGAAATCGACTGACTGCACGACCCACGGAAAAGGCCGATGCATGACCACACCGCCCGCGCTACCGCCGCCGACAACCGCCACGACTGACCCGGGAGGAAAGATGTCCGAGATCGCATTCGACGAAGCCGCGCAGCGCTGGGCGCTGACCATGTGTGCCACGACCTTCGCCTTCTGCCGCGACGGCGGCACGTCGTGGTCATTTGGACGGTACATTCGTGGTCACCTAGGCGGTTAGATGATGGTCGTCTAGTCGGTCGGAATCCACAGTGCCGACCTGCCAGCTGTCCGTACGAAGCGGAGCGAGACCCCATCAGCACATAACCATAGGTCAGAGAAAATATTCGCAGTAATGTACGGGCGCCCCGACCGCGACTCGAACGCGGGACCTACCGCTTAAGGAGGTCGTTTCGCGGTCGGTGGCCAACTGCCGCTTTCCTGGTGAGCATCGGTTTCGACGTCGTCTGCCTACCGCTTGATGTCTACGGTTCCCGGTCGCTTCTGGCACGCGAACGGCACGCTGGTCCGATCAGGATCTTCCCCAGGTAAGAACCAACGCGGTGCCAAGCCCGAACACGATGGGCGCTACCCAGAACATCCCGCCAGCCAGGAATCCTCCCCAAGGCAAGAACCAACGCGGTGCCAAGCCCGAACACGATGAGCGCTACCCAGAACATCCCGCCAGTTAGGCTCCTCTTCACCACCGCCGCGCAGCTGGCAGCCACTGCATGTCGGACGGGTTCTGTCGAGAGGCGGCGTAGCCGATCGCGTAGCGACGCCGTAGGCGCTCTAGACAGGTTCCGGGGACAACCATTATTCCCCTGTGGTTCGGGGAGCGCACTTCTCCCGGAACCGCGCAGGTGCCAAGCCTTTGACCTTTTCCCACGGGCAAAGCCGTGCATGGCGTCGGCGGCCTGGGCGCTCTGCGTTCCGGCTGTGTTGTTCGCGCGCCGCCAGCTCGCGCGGTCGTTGCGGTCGGGTGATCACGTGCGGGCCTGCTCCGGGCGGGCAGACTCGGGCGGCGGGCCGCCGACGCCGGGAGCGCCCCCGCGCGGAAGGCGGCGGGCGAAGCCCAAGCCGTCCCCGGCGACTGCCTTTCCCCTACGATAGGTCGCCGCTTCCGGCTGGCCGACACCCCGCCACACTTCCCGCTGCTCCTTACTGGCATCTCTCCGCGCGACTTCTCCCACTTCCGCCCCATTGCGCCTCCGGCCAGCGCGGCCGATAGGCCGCGACCTTGAAACCGTAGAGAAAGTTGTCACAACAAGACTGGCCCTAGATACTTCGGAAATGCACTGGTTCCGGCAAGTCCTCGGCCCACTTTCGCAGTACATCGGTGGCCAGCCTACGGATTGGTTCATCCGCGCTTACTTCCGGCAGGGAGCGCCGTTCCAGGTCCGTGGCGAACTGGCGGTAGAGCTGTAGGTCTTCGAACCCGTACGTGGCTACATCGTGGCTTGTCGCACCAAACACGAGGCGGGATACCTGGGCCGAATAGCAGGCCACCAGACACAACGGGCACGGTTCGCTACTGCAATACAGCACACTGCCTGGAAGAAGGTGCCGCCCTAGTTCACGTGCTGCGTTCCGGATCGCCATGACCTCGGCGTGCGCGGTCGGGTCGACAGAGTTCAATGACGCTGTCGTACCTTCGCTCACGATCTCATTGTCGAGAACGAGAATCGCCCCGAAGGGCGTCTTGCCTTGATCGTCAAGCGCATGGCGCGACAGATCGATGGCCATTCGGAGATACCCGGCATCGGTCTTCGTCAGCGTCGTCATTGGCGCTTCGCCTTCTTCCGAGGTGGGCATCCCATGGCTTGAGTGGTGTCGTAAACCGGAGTTCCGTTCGGTCAGCGGGATACCAGGCGTCGGATATCTCGATGAGGGTATCGTCTCGATCGTAAGAGAGTCGTCGACACATCAGCAGCGGGATACCTCTCCGACGACGACCTTTACCGCCTCGCCGCCCACGCCGCGACCCTCCGGGGCCGCACATGACTGACGCCCTGGTGGTCGAGGACTTCGACACCTGGGCAGCGACTTCGCCCCCGCTGGCGGCTGCTCCCACCCGGTGCGGCTGCGCGGCGGCGTCGCGGCCGTCGGCCGACCGGCGAGGCCGTGCCGGTTTTCGACTCCGCAGACGGCCCCGATGGCGTGATCTACCTCCCGTGCGGCAATCGTCGCGAGTCGGCCTGCCCCGCGTGCTCGGCCACCTACAAGCGCGATGCGCGGTCTGTTGGTCCGGGCCGGGCTGTCCGGCGGCAAGGGCGTCCCTGAGTCGGTCGCCGCTCACCCCGTTCGCGTTCGCTACGCTCACCGCGCCGTCGTTCGGCCCGGTCCACTCCCGCCGCGAGCGTAATGGCAAGGTGCTGCCCGCCGCCCCCGCCGGGAGCAAGAATCCACTCGCGTCTGCCCGCACGGGCGATCACCTCTCCTGATCGCTGCTCCGTTTACGCTGGCGATGACCCGCGTCTTCGGCCGGCCCGATGTGCCCTGACTGCTACTACTACCGGGGCCGCCGTTTTGTTCAACGCGGTAGCTCGGTGAATCTGTGGCTGCCTGTTCACCTACCGACCTGCCGCGTCACCTGGCCGCGCTCGGCAGGGGTCACGCCCAGCGCGATTTCCGCGAGCTGGTCCAAGCTCCCCGCTTCGTCAAGGTCGCTGAGTACCAGGCTGCGCGGCGTCGTCCACTTCCACTCGCTGGTTCGCCTTGACGCCGCCACCGATGACGGCTCCTACCACCCGCCCCCGCCCGGCTGGACCGTCGAGCGGCCCTCGGCTGCGGTCAGTCAGCCGCGGTGGAGCCTCCGCGCTCGCCCTCGCTTCCCGGTGGCCGCGCGCTGCTGCTGACTTTCGGCGAGCAGACTCGACGTGTGGCCCGTGCTCGACGGCCAGGGCGACGAGCCCACCCGAGAAAAGGTCGCCAACTACATCGCCAAGTACGCGACCAAAACCGCCAATGCTCCGGGCCTTCCCTCCTACCGCCTGCGTGACCTCTACGAGATCCGGTCGCTTCGCTGCTCCGCCCACCAAAAGCGGAATGACCGAAACCGCATGGCAGCTCGGGCATAAGCAGTGGGCTCACATGCTCGGCTACGGCGGCCATTTCCTCACCAAGTCCCTGCGCCTATTCCGTTACCTTCGGCCGACTCCGCGCCGACCTGACCGAATACCGCGCGCGTAGCAGCGACGACCCCACCCAGCTAGACCCCTGGGGCCGCCCGATCTGCTGGACCACGGTGCTTTTCCTCGGCTCCTGGGTTTACGCCGGATCCGGGATTCGCCGCCGTCCGATCTTCATTCAATGGCGCTGATGTCTGCGGATAATGCACGCGGCAAGTCCTGAATATGTTTCACGTGAAACGATAACCGTCAAATCTCCGGTGACCGCAAGGAGAGTGCCCGTGCCGGATGACGAAACCCTGCTAACCGTTGAGCAGGTACCCACGGGCTCAATGTCGCAACCGCGTTACGTTTACCGGCTGGCCAGCTCGCGCTTTTGCCTGCGGGTCTATGTCGGCCGCTACGTTGGTTCGCCAGCATAGACGAACCGAGCCGAGCCAGCAGCGCCGTATTGCTCAAGCTTCTCGTCGATCACCTTTTCAACAGGCACGCTCTTCTCAGAGCCCTCCTTTGCCGCGTCGGTCACCAGCCTCTCGATGACGTTCTGAAGGGCTCCGCCCTCTGGCTTGTTGCGGGTAGCCATGTTGTTCACGGCTTCCGAGTAGAGGGCGCGCGCTTGGCCGCCGCTGGCGTGAATACGCCTGTTGGGCGAAAGATCGGCGTGCATCGTCACACACTTCCGCTCAAGAGCGATGAGGCGCACGATGCTCGCAAAGAAGGTCTTTCCCGCCCCGTACTCGCCTATGACAAACCTAACCGCCGCGCCCGAGTCCGCAATGCGGTCGATGTCGCGCAGCATCGCGGCGATCTCGGCGGCGCGGCCCACCTGGATGTGGGCCAACCCAACGCGCGGCACCACGCCGGCCGACAGCGCCTGGATGATCGTGTCGCGCTCCTTGGGCCGTATCGTCTTAGCGGATTTGGTCATGCGGCCTTATCCTTCATCTCGGCGATCCTCCCTCTCAGATGCGGCGCGACGACGACTTCATCTCCGTCTTCGATCAACGGTTCGTCGAAGCGGTCGAACGACCAGTCGTTGATGCGTTCGATAGCACCTTCCGGCAACAGGCGCATTTCCTTCGCGTGCCGCTCGAATTCCGACCGCGTCATCGACCCGCGAAGTTCGAGAAGTTCCACCAGTTCGGCGTGCGGTCGGTCGAGCCCCTCGAGCGCAGCCTGTTCGGCCGGCGCCGGCTGCGGCTCCACGACTTCGTCAGCGAAGATGTCCGACAACAGAGCCGACACCGTTTCGGTATCTCGACGCGTCCGCGCCAACCGCACTGCATCGATTGCGATCCCGCGCGAGGCGACCGCTGGGGGATCGTTCGACGTCTCTTCCTTCGGAATTGGGACGCCTGCGGCCCGGTCTTCCCCGCTGATTGGCACCGGTTCATCGGCCGGCTTGGAGGCGCCGGCGCTGTGGAGTCCCGAGTACACGCGTTCCTTCGGCAGGCCGAGCGACTTGTGAAGCCGTTCCAGAAATTTCACTTCGCCAGTATCAACGTTTCGATTGGCGCCGATGACCGCCACGGCCGCATCGGCGATCGCCTCTCGCTCTCTGATGGTAGTTTCGGCGAGCCTGCGCATCACTCTCGCCTGCTTCGGCGGGCTATTGAAGGTCGTCACCGCGAACGCGATCAGGCGCGCCTGCTCGACGCCAGACAAATCGGAAGTGGAACGAATTCTAGCGATCGTGCGCTGCAGCTCTTCGTAGGAGGCCTCTCCATCGGCAGCCGCAGCCAGGACCGCCACCTCGACTTGCGCCCGCATCGCTCTAAACGGCGCCCGTGTCGGTTCGACCGGACCGCCGTTCGGCGCCTTGAACACAAACACCTGCTCGTCCGCGCGAGGTATGCTGCTTCCGTACCGTCGGTCGGGCTCGATCGCTACCCCGATGGAATCGAGCGCCCGGCCAAGCTGGTCGGCGGATGCCGCCGGGATTTTGCCGTCGGCAGGCACGTCGATGCCGGCCATCTCCAACACGATCTGTGCCGTGCTGCTTCCGCGACCCTGATTACCCATCACCGTGTCGATCAGGCTTCGGAAGTCGGCGATCGCACCCGAGGTCGTACTCTGCTGCAAATCGGACGGCAGCAACGCTGCCGCAGCCATCGAATTCCTGGCAGACGGTCTGCGACCAACTAGACGGCTAAACGGATCCAGTTCGTCGGTGCAGTCCGCGATCATCTTCTGCAACCCCGACAACGGTTTCGTGATACGGCTCACGTCAATTTGCTGCTCGTGCGGGCCATGGACCTCGACGTCGAACGCTCCGCTCGCTGCGCGGTATCGGAGCGAAATCCTGTCCTTTCCAACTATGGGAATCCCGGTTGGATATCGCTGGGCAAATCGCAACCGCCATAACTGAACCAACTCTTCGAAACAGCGCACGGCAGGGGTCCGCAAGGACGTGTCCGGCATTGCCAGAACCCAGAGCAACGCGTCGTCTGCCGGCAACGTGGACGAAACGGCTAGCCGTGCTCCGAGATAAAGGCGCGTCGACAGAGCCATTTCGGATCCGCCGCCACGCTCCGGGGACAGCTTCGGCGGCTCGGGCCGCTCGCCCTGAGTGAGCCTGGCGAAAGTGAGGAAGTTGGTTGCGTACCCGTGGAACGAGTTGTTGGCACCATAGATATCAAGAAGCCTCTCGACTTCCCGGACCAGCAGGGGTGCGTCGTTCCCTCCTTCGAGAAACAGGCGATGCTCCAGTCCGTAAAAGAACAGAAAGACAAGTCCGATGCCGTAGGCGGCGTCCCGCCTGCCCGCGGCCATCCAATCGAGAAACGCACGCCGCGCAGCGGGCGATATGTCCAGGTACGACGGCCAGTACGGCATCGAACGGCCCTCAACATCCGGCGAGCCCAACGCCGGCAGCCGTGGATTGATCGCATATTGCCTGACGGCACCGCCGGCGACGGGTACCCAATCGCCGTAGTAAAACATGCCACCCGATATCTCAGCTTTCCCAAATTTCACGGACTCTCCGGCCCGAACCCATCGAGCGGGCGGCGAGCGTCTAGAAGAGAAGGCAGCAGAACTAGAGGACGTCCTAACCGGAACTCCGGTGTCGGCAGATGGAGACCTCTTGTTGCCGAGAGAGCCTTCGCTAGGCGATCTGGCACGGAAAAAAAGATATAGGATCAAAAAAACCCCGCAAACGAGGGCAGATGCGCCGATTGCAGCGGCATGCTCCACCACGAAGCGATAGGTAGCCGAGACCACGGCGACCAAAGCGCCGAACAAGAGCAAAAGGGCCGTGCCCCCTGACGATTTGCCCCGCCGTCTAGCCATGAAAATCCGTTAAATACTCTCGAGCCGGCATCCCGGCCCCCATCGGTTTGAGCGACTTTCGCACGACATACAACCATCGGGAAAGGTGTTGGGGCCCGGAAAACGGGATAAAGAGCGCCCCCACTTGTTGGCCCTGTGTGCAAAGCGCCATCACCCGGGGCGAGCCTGAGTGCGGTGGGGCATTTGGGTCTCGCCAAAGCGGCGTACCTGCTACGGTCAAGGAAGCTTGCGCCGACGAAACTCCACAGAATTACTGCTCAACGTGGAGTTGGACCAAAAGCCGTCAAGTTTGATTTCTTGGAGCCAATCCCCGCAGGGGGCCTTGACCCCAATGTGACGAGCGGAATTTCACGTATTGAAGCACCTCGGCTTCGTCCCTCCGTTCGGAGTGACACTGCTGCGCCTAATCGACTTTAAAAAACAAAACAGGACTGACATCCAAAGCAATTGACAACTGTTCAAGGGCGTCAACCGTGGGCGAGTTTTCTTCGCGTTCTATCATCCCAATATAGTTTCGATTTAGAGCTTGGCGCGATCCGCAAGCTCCTCCTGTGTGAGGCCGCTCTGCTGCCGAAGCCTTCTAAATTTCCAGCTACCGTCTCCGCCTCAATTTCATGCGGCAAGACGGCATCAACGGTTGCGCTTACTCCACCTAGTATACTAGGTATTACACCAGATGCTTTTTGCATTCCTAGGCTATGGATTTCGGCAGATGCCTAGTCGCGAAATTCCCCCTATCGAGCCTTTCGTCGAGCGAACTCAGCTTGGAGGAGATGGGGCGGGCGTGACGGGCGATCCATTTGGATCAGGCTGGAAAAGGAAACAAGGACGCTCTCTCTGTGATCTATTCCTGCAAAAGTCGTCGAATTGCCGACTAACTGATGGCTTTTTACCGAAGACCAAAATGGCGCCAACTGGGACGTCTGTCCGATTCTCACGTCGTAACAGATCGAATATGCATCAAGTGCTATTTGGGCTATTGACGACTGTCGAGCAATTAGTGGCCGAGGCTCTTAGCTCGGAAAGCCTCCGTCTTGAAGAAGCCGGTAGCGCCGAGTTAAAATCCTACAACAGCGGCTGGAAACGCGCGACCAGCCTCGTGAAGGACGCCATCGAACGTCTGAGCCGACCCAAGCAAGGCTATTTCCTAAAATAAGGCCGGGCCGCCATGCCATTAGGCTGTCTACGAGCCTTGGCCGTTTGTCTTGCTAATAGCCTGATTGGGATTTCGGGGATGCGTTATCCTGAGGGCTTCCTTCGCCGTCCCGGCTGGCTCGCCGGAAATCCGCATCGCCATCCAGAAACGCCTCCAGCATGAACGGCACGAGGTCCGCCACCTCCTCGCGGGTGCCGTAGGTCTCCGCATAAAAATCGGCGTAGTCCCGTAGCCGTGCCGCGAGGTTCGGCATCAGGGTAGTCGTCAGCTTGACGGGGGTGCGGTCTGGAAGTTTCGAGAGCTTCATCGGCATCACTTCGTCTTGGCCGCGGTTTGGATCTCCTGATACGGCTTCAACACAAGATCCTTTGAAACAATGACCCGTAACGGCCAACCTGGCCGCACCGTGATGGTAGGCTGCACGTCGAGTTCGCGCTCGACCAGACGTTGACCAGCGCGATTGGTTGTCTGTTGAATGCTTTCGCGCAATGCCTTGACCAGATCACCCTCGATTGCGTCCCGAGCGAAATCTGCGTGCCGACGCCCAGCAGCGTTGCCAGCGCGACGCCCTTGAGCAATTGCCAGGTGTGAATGTCGACTTCGTCCTCAAGACCAGCGTAACCCGCCACGTCGGTCGCCGGCAGGTTCTCGATGACGATCGAATTGCCGTTGGGCAGGATCAGGCGCGTCCAGACTACCAGCGCACGTTTCTGACCATAAGCAACGACGCTGTCGTATTTGCCAAACAGCCGCGTTCCCTGCGGAATCAGAAGATGCTCGCCGGTCACCGTATCGTAGACGTTTTCGGTTACCTGGGCGATCGTCGCTCCCGGCAGATCGGAATTCAAACCGGTGATCAGGCTCGCCGGGATGATCGACCCCGCCATGACCGCGTAGGGGGACGGCGCTGCGGCAAGGTTGTGCGGATTGGTGGTTTCCTTGTCGGGTTTGGCGCTGACAAAGGCGAGCTTGCGCGCTTGGGAAGACGGAATGATTTCGCTGGAGCGATCGGTCAGGCCTTGGGATGCCTTTGCAGCAAGATCAGGTGTCGTCGGATTGGCGTCCGCTGATACCGGGCGGAACGCCGAGGGCTGCTCGGTCGTTGACGCCACGGGCGTCGATTGCTTACGGCGGTCCTGCTTCTCGGACAGGCGGAAGAACAGGCCCGACTCCTTGGCCTGTTGGGCGATGCGCGCCTGCCGGACGCGCTCCGCCCGTTCGGCATCCTCTTCCGGATTGGTGCGGAAGCCGGCCTCGGGCGCCCCTGCCACGCCCGCCTTCTTCTCGCTCTCGGCAAAGGCACGGCCGACATCACCGGGCGAAGGCGGGCCGAGTTTGGGCGGCAAGTCATCGTAAGACTTGGGTAACTTGGAGAGCCCATCGGCCGTTTGCTTGCGGTCGGTGTTGTACAACTCAGTTCGTTCGCCGGGTTTGAAGATGCGAGGCGGACTAAGCGCAACGATAGTCGCACCCGCAATGAATAGCGCGGCTACCGCACAGCCAATCATGAGCGTCCGCTTGTTGAGCCGACGGATCGGCCGCGGCCGCGCCCGCAATTCCAGCCGCTCGGGTGGCACCTTGTCGGAATCTTCCGTCACGATGCGCCTCCCGTGCTGAAGATCTGGGATACCGGGCGCGCATCGGTGCGGATGATCCGAACGGTGCGTTGGGGGTTCTCACCAAGCCGAAGCTCGGCTGCGCCAAACATCCGGTCGACGATGTAATAGGAACCACGGACGCGATAGTTGACCAGGTTCGGCCGGCCGTCGGCACCTGCGATAAACAGCGGTGGTGCTTCGCCCTGGGAGAGGCCTGACGGCATCTGAATATAGACCTTGTGACCGTCGTCGAACGCGCGTAGCGGACGCCACGGCGGATCATCCCCCTCGATGCTGTAGCGGAAGTTCAAATTATCCAGCCGCACGCCGCGATCGGCGACCCGTTGTTCGCTCTCCTGCGCCGCCTCATTCTGCTTATGAAGCGCGACCAGACTATCCGTTGGATAGGTCCAGGAAATCGATGCCATGTAGGTTTGCTTGGTAGAGACAAGCTCGAGGTGATAGGTGCGCCGGTCGGTGAGGACCACGAGATTGGTCTGAATGTCCGGTAGCGTCGGCTTCACCAGAATATGAACCCGCCGCGTGCTCCCCTGCCCGCTTGCGGTGTCGCCAATGACCCAGCGCACGGTATCGCCGGTCGAGACATCGATCAGCTCTTCGCTTGGCTGAAGCGCAATGGTGGAGACTTTCTCGGGGCTGGCGTAGAGCCGGTAGAGCGCTCCTTCCGTCCAGGGATAGACCTGAATGGCGTTGATGTATCCGGCCCGCGTCGGTTCCATCCGCGCCGCTTTGTTGGCTTTGGCAATCGCCTGCTCCGGCGGAAGCTTCTCCTCCTTCGCGCCTTTGACAGGCCATGGCTTGAGCTGCCCAGGCAGCGGCAACACTTTTGGCACCTCAACGACCTCGACTGGCTTTGGCGGATCGGCCTCAGGAAGTGCCTTTTCGAACGTCATATCGTCATAGGGCGCTTCGAGATTTAATTTCGTGGCGCAGCCGCCAAGCGCTAGCGACAGCGCAAGAATGCTCACTGACGCGCAGTTTTTCATGGCAAAGGACATCATTTTGCGTCTCCGATCAGGTCGCGCGACCAGTTGAGGGAATGAACGTAAAGACCGAGCGGATTTTTCCGCAGCGTCTCGGCGTTGGTTGGTGGTTTCAGAATGATCGTGACGACGCCGGTGAAGCGCTCGGTCTTCGCGACCGCGCCGTTCTCGTAGGTCGCTTCCTTCCAGCGGATCTCGAAGCTGTCGCCGGATGCGCGCACCACGGAGGTCACCTCAACGGTGGCGGTCTTCGCGCCGATCTTGGTGAAGGGGTCGGCTTCGCGGGCATATTCGTTCAGCGCCTGCGCGCCACGGTCGGTGACAAAGTCATAGGCGTGCAGCCAGTTCGTGCGTACGATGACCGGGTCGATCGAGAGCGACCGAACGTTTTCGATGAACCGCGCCAGGAAATGCGCGATCTGGGCATCGGACGGCTGGTAGGCCTCAAATGCCGGACCAACCGCCCGCACTTCGCCAAGGCGATCAACTTCCACCACATAAGGCACCACTCCGGAGCGGCCGATCACGGCCGAGAGCGTGAGACCCAGCACGGTGGAAAGCGCTATCGCCGTCAAAGCGGCTAGCCGCCAATTGCTGGCCTGGACGCGGGCTGAGCCCAGACGTTCGTCCCAGACCTGCGCCGCCTTCTGATAGGGCGTGACCGGTTCGGGTGTATCGCCGTAGCGAACAGACGGGCGACTGAATGGATGAGACGCCATGGCTTCACTCCTCCCCAAGCTTTGGACCGGAGGAATGACCGCCCTTGTCGCCTTCCTTCAGCGTATGGCTCGCGACATGCACCGCGTCCTTGACCGGTTGACCGCCGCGAATTCTGCCGGCCAGTCCAGCGGGCTCACTCGCCGCTGCCGAGCCGCTGCCGCCAACCCTGCCGGACTCTGCCGCAGGAGAACCCCGGCCAGAGCCGGCTGGATCTGCGGTCGCGCTAGCCCCGCTCCTCGACGCGCCAGCGAGCGAAGCGGCTGAACGGAGCGCGCCAGCCGACCCACTCGCGGCCGCCCGCAATCCGCCCAGCGCCACAGCACCGCCACCGATCGCAACGGCCGCGGCGCCTGCGACCGTGCCTGCCGCAGCACCCGCGCCAAGCTGCGGTGCGCCCGACACCAGACCCGCCGCGATGCCGGGACCGAAGATGCCAAGTCCAAACAGCGAGAGTGCTGCCAGCAGCAAGCTCATCGCGGAGACGATATCGACCGGCCGGGTCAAGGTCGTCGCGAGCTGACCGAAGATGGTCGATCCGATGCCGATGATGATGGCGAGCACCATCACTTTGACGCCGGATGCAACCACATTGCCGAGGGTTTTTTCGGCGAGGAAGGACGTTTTGCCCCAGAGCGCGAACGGCACCAGGATAAAGCTCGCGAGCGTCGTCAGTTTGAACTCGATCAAGGTGACGAATAGCTGGACCGAGAGCACGAAAAACGCGAGCACGATCACGATCCAGCAAAACAGCAGGATCAGAATCGTTGGCAGATTGGTCAGCATGTCGAAGCCTGAGAACTGGCCGGTTTCCTCCAGCAGCGGATGCGCCGCCGTGAACCCAGCCGATGCCACGAAGCCTGGCCGCATCAGATCGGCGGCACTCAGCGAACCCCCGCTCGCCTTCAGGCCGATGCTCGAGAACGAGCTGAAGACGATACCGGCGAGTGATTTGAAATTGCCGATGATGAAGGCGAAGGCGCCGACATAGAGCACCTTCTTGGCGAGCGTCACCAGGATGTGGTCGTCGGCGCGCACGCTCCATGCAAGACCGGCAAGCGTCAAATCGATTGCAACAAGCGTTGAGCTCAGGAACGAAACATCCCCGCCGAGCATCCCGAAGCCGGAATCGATATAGCGCGAGAACGTGTCGGTGAAGCTGTCAATGACCGTAAGATCAGCCATGGTTCCCTCCCCTAGCGTCCGCCGGAATAGGCGTGACCATCGCCAATGAACCGGGTGAAGCGCTCGCGCGCGGCCTCCGCGGAAGCCTGCTGTTCGACGGCGCGCAAGGCGTCGGCGCGGGCCTGGGTCGCGACAAGCGCCTGGGCCTGCAGCGACTGCTTGACCTGAAGCGCCAGCAGCTCGTTGCCGGATTGCTGGGCTTGTAGGGATCCGACGGCACCAGACGAATTGGCCATCAGGGTGCGAAGCGTCTGGCCGTCCTGATCGAGCGCCGAGGCAATCGTCGCCTGGGTCACCAAGGTTTGCTTGAGCGCCTGGTAGGTATTGTCCCAACGCGCCGTGGCGTCCTGCACCATCCGGTTGGAGGAGACGGCCGCGGTGTATTGGCGGGGATAGAGCCGCTCAAAATCGACTCTGGGTCTTCTGGACGTCGAACGAAATGCCCTTGGCCTGTGCGATCAGGCTATTGATCTCGTTGATTTTCGAGGTGAGTTGCCCGACGACGCTGGTCGGCAGGCTGGTCAGGTTCCGGGCGCCATTGATCAGCATCTGCGCCTGGTTTTCGAGGCTCTTGATTTGATTGTTGATCTGATCGAGCGCTCGCGCGGCGGTCAGAATATTCTGGCTGTAGTTCGACGGATCGAACACGACGACCTGGGCGCCAAGCCGCTGCGATCCATTGACCGCCAAAACAAGTGACAGTGCGGCAGCGACAACCGTGGTCGACAGTTTTCGAGGGACAGGTTTGCCGAATAGCTTTTCCAGCATCAGATGGACTCCGGATTTGAGGGAAAGGGTGCAGGGAGACGCGAGAGGTCACGCGTCCTTGACGTGCTCGAATGTGCTGACGAGATTGGCGGCCCATTGAAGGTCACGTGAGGCCAGATACCGTTCGGCAAATTCGCGGGGACCGAACTTGGCAAGGACCATTTCGATCAGCCGCTGATCTTCCGGCGACGAGGCGGCCGCAAAGGCGAGCGCAATCGGACCCAGTCCAAGCTCGAATAGGCGATTGCCGGCGCGGGATTGCAGGTAATAGTCACGCTTTGGAAAGGCTTCCGCGATCAGGCGCACTTGGGTGTCATTGAGACCGAAGCGGCGATAGGTCTCCGACTGCGATGGTTCCAGCGCCCGTGGGTTGGGCAGGAAGATCCGGGTTGGACAGAGGATTCAATGATCGCCGGCGCAATCTGGCTGTCGGCAATGTCGGTCAGCGACTGGGTCGCAAAGATCACAGCGACGTTCTTCTTGCGGAGCGTCTTCAGCCATTCGCGGATGCGGCTGGCGAATAGCGGATCGTCCAGAAACAACCAGGCCTCGTCCAGAACCAGAAGCGTTGGACGACCGTCAAAACGCGCTTCGAGCGCATGAAACAGGTAGGTCAGAACCGGCGCGACCAGTCCCGGCAGCGCCATCAGTTCTTCCATCTCGAAGGTCAGCACATCGGCGCCGGACAGCCTGTCGGCGTCGGCATCGAGAAAGCGGCCATAGGGACCTTCGAGCGTGTAAGGCGCCAACGCCTGGCGCAGCGCGTCGCGCGCCAGAAGTGCCACGAGGCCAGTCATGGTACGCTGCGTGACCGGTGCCGACCCAAGACTCTTCAAGGCTGACCACATGGTCTCCTTCACCTCGGGCGTGATCGCGACGCGCTCATGCGCAAGCACGCCGCACAACCAATCGAGCGCCCAGAGCCGTGCCCCTTCGTCGTCCACATTCCGGAGCGGCTGGAACGAAAGCCCACCCTTGACCCCTAACTCGTACCAGGCACCACCGAGCGCCAGTGTCGTCGCGCGGGCCGAACGTCCTTTGTCAAAGATGATGATCTGAGAATTTGGATAGCGGCGGAACTGGAGTGCGAGCACCGACAGAAAAACGGACTTGCCGGCGCCGGTCGGACCGACGATCAGGGTGTGGCCGACGTCACCGACATGCAGCGACAGGCGAAACGGCGTCGCGCCCTTGGTCTTGGCCAAGAGAAGCGGCGGTCCGTCCAGATGTTCGCAACGCTCCGGGCCAGCCCATACCGCTGACAACGGACACATATGGGCGAGGTTGAGGGTATGGACGATCGGTTGACGAAGGTTCGCATAGGCTTGCCCTGGCAGACTGCCGAGCCAGGCTTCCACCGCATTCACGCTTTCGCGGATGGTGGTAAAGCCTCGGCCGTTGATGGCCCGCTCGACCGCGCGGATTTTCTCGTCGGCAGCATGGGAATCTTCATCGTAAACCGAGACGGTTGTGGTGATGTAGCCGAATGCCACGAGGTCATCGCCGAGTTCCTGGAGTGCTGCATCCGCGTCGACCGCCTTGTTGTCGGCGTCGGTGTCGAGCAGGGCCGCCTGCTCGTTGAACATCACCTCCTTCAGAATGGCGCCCAACGACTTGCGCTTGGCGAACCATTGCCGGCGATAGCGCGAAAGTGCTGAGTGGGCTTGCGTCCGGTCGAGCGGCAGGAAGCGCGTGGTCCAGCGATAGGCAACGCCGAGCCGGTTGAGGTCATCGAGCACGCCCGGGAACGGTGACAGCGGGAAAGCCCAGAATCGTCACGGTCCGAAGATGGCTGCGGCCGATCGCCGGCGATAATCCGCCAGTCAGCGGCTCATCGCTCAGGAAGGCATCGAGATAGGCCGGGATCTCGGGAACGCCGACCGGATGCCGCTTGGTCGAGACGCAGGCATGCAGATAAGTCAGGGTGTCCTGGTCATCGAGGGCCGCGATTTCCGGGAAGAACCGACGAGAGCAGATCGATGGCCCGATCCGTTTCCTGAACGAAACGCTGAAGATGTTCCTGATACGGCGCCTCTGCACGATTGGCCCTGCCGTCTGTGCGACGGCGCCGTCGGCCCTGGACTCTCACTCGCCAACTGCTTTCTCTGTCGGACGCCTGCGGTGAGGCTGCTCGGGGCTGCCCCTTCCGGCGGAATAGACCGGACAGTGGATTTGAGCTGACCGCGTGATCGCCAGGATTTTCCATAAACAGGGCCTCCAACCGCGAGACCCGTTCGGCCGGCGGCAGATACACAAAGGTGAGATGTGAGATGCTCTCAAAATGTTGGCCGCGTTGACGCGAAACGTCATCCCAGGCCGTATCAACCATTCCTTCAAATGAGGCGCGGCGCTCCTCGTCCACCAGCCAGGACACCGCATCGGGAAACTGCGAGCGCGGGTAGTTTGAAGCTTCAATGCGCGTCGGCATCGAAGAACAGCGCCCAGCCCGATCCGAACCGCTTCAGCACGTTGTTGACCCGGGATGCCGCGCTCATCAGTTCGGCTTCCGTGGCGCTGTCGAGATCAGGCCCGCGGTAACGAACCGTGCGCTGGAAACTGCCGTCCTTGTTCAGGACGATTCCTGGCGCAACCAGGCAGGCCCAAGGCAGCCAATCGGCCAGCCGGTACGCGTTGGAGCGGAATTCCGCAAGATTCAGCATGCGAGCCACCCCTTATGCTTGAGTATGGCGGACCGCCGACTTCGACAAAGGCCGGATCGCGCTTGGCAAGCCAGACCGCGATGCCGTGCCCGACGATCCAGAGCACGAGCCCCGCGAGCCAGAGCCGCAAGCCCATCGCAAGCACGGCCGAGAGCGTGCCAATCAGGATGGCGGCCGCGCGCGGCGCACCTCCGATCAGAATTGGCTCGGTGAGCGAGCGGTGAAGGACGAGTTCAAAGCCATCGTTCCGCATCAGATCAGCGCTCCGCCGCCGAACGAGAAGAACGACAGAAAGAACGAACTCGCGGCAAACGCGATGGAGAGACCAAACACGACCTGGACCATCTTTCGGAAACCGCCGGAGGTATCTCCAAAGGCAAGCGAGATCCCGGTCACCGTGATGACGATGACGGCCACGATCTTTGCGACCGGTCCTTGCACGGATTCCAGAATGCGCTCGAGCGGCGCTTCCCACGGCATGCCGGAGCCGGCCGCGTGCGCGGCGGAGACCGTCAGCAGCGTGAGGATGGCGCTGCGCGCCGATGGTCGACCATCAACGGGCCGGCAACGTCGCGAATCCGGCCGAGGCGTACGCGCGTTGCTGATTTTCGTGAATTGAGCTGTCATGGCATTCTCCAGTTGTCGATCAGGGATGATTGGTGGGGCTCGGCAGGCCGGGCGGAATTTCAAGGACGTAGTCGCCTGAGAGATCGAGGCCCTTGACCTCGACGATCGTCTCGATGCGGCGTCCTGGACCCCGTCCCTTGATGAACACGACCAGATCGATGGCTTCCGCGATCAGGCGGCGAGGAACGGTCGTTACCGCTTCCTGGATCAGTTGCTCGATCCGATAGAGCGCGGCGCGCGCGGAGTTCGCGTGCACGGTTGCGATCCCACCGGGATGGCCGGTGTTCCAGGCCTTCAGCATGTCGAGGGCTTCCGCGCCCCGGACCTCGCCGACCACGATCCGGTCAGGTCGCAGCCGGAGCGTCGAGCGCACGAGATCGGCAAGCGAAGCGACGCCGGGTTTGGTCCGAAGTAGCACCGCGTCCTTGGCGTCGCATCGCAGTTCCCGGGTGTCCTCGATGATGACCACGCGCTGGTCGAGACCGGCGACCTCGGCAAGAAGCGCATTGGCAAGCGTGGTCTTGCCCGAGCCGGTCCCGCCGGCGACAAGGATGTTGCGCCCCCCGCGACCGCCTCCGTCAAGACCTTCGCCATCACCGGCGAGGCAATCTGGGCCTTGACGTAGTCCTGATAGACGGAAGGTCGTCGTTGCCGGCTTGCGGATTGCAAAGCACGCCGCGAGCGCAACCGGCGGCAACAGCCCCTCGAAGCGCTCACCGGTTTCGGGCAATTCAGCAGAGACAATGGGCGACGACCCGCTTGCCTCGGCGCGGACGTGGCTTGCGACAAGACGAATGATCCGCTCGGCTTCATGCGGTGTCAGGACCACGCCGGTGTCGGCGCGTCCGGAACCATGCCGGTCAAGCCACAGCCGGCCGTCCGGGTTGACCAGAACTTCCACTACGTCAGGCTCTTCCAGGGCCAGCGCGATGGCCGGTCCCATGGCGGTGCGCAACATGCTGCGGCGGCGTTCACGGGTCTCGGGCGAGAGGAGATCAGACATTGCCGATCTCCTCTCGTCCTTCCGGAGAATGCTCCGGCGGCTCACCCGTCGCATCCATTGCGCGGGATTTCACATCGTTTGCGGCTGTTGGCTGACCGAGAGGCGCGCCCTCCTCCAGATTGCGCACGAACAGGTCCGGATTTGATACGCTTACCCGCTCCATGACGTCGGCGACGAGCCGTCCGCCCGAAGCAACGCGCTTGCCGATCTGGGCGACAAATATCTCGAAGCGCTGGCGGCCCAGCGCACGTGCGGCGTCCTGATCCCCTGAGGGGAGCGGCGGCGTGATGGTGAGGTAGTAGCGGATGAAGAGGGCTACGGTTTCCGCTGTGATCGAAAGATCACGATCGAGCCGGTCGAGCTGGCGGCTCATCCGGTCAAGACGCCGTATGAGCGCCGCGTCACCGCTTTGATCGCGCTCCGGGTTCAGAAAGCGATCGAGCGCGGTATCGACAATCGCCGACTTGTTGGTGCCAGGTCGGCTGGCGGCCAGCGCAAGGCGCTCGGCGACATTGTCAGAGAGATAGACCGACAGTTTCGGTTTCATGACTTGAATCCGTCAAAAGGCAGGAAGGAGATCATCGTCGTCGCGCGTCACCGCATGCGCGCTGGCGAACTGTTGCCGACGCATTGGCGGCGCGTTGCATCTGGCTGCGGTCGGCTGCCGCGTCTGCATCGTCTTCAAAAAGGTGCTCCTCGGCAGAAGAGGCTTCGGCGGGGTCATGAGCTGGCTCATCGAACAAGGGGAGCTGCTGCTTGAGTCCGCCCTCGTCGTCGGCGCCCTGCATAAGATCCCGGTAAGGGCAACGTTGCCAGCCGCAGATCGATCGGACGCACCTGGCCGTGCCAGTCGTCGGCCCGCGAGCGCGGACGATCCGCATACGTGCTGTCGCTCAACTGAGGTGGCGGAAGCAGACGGCTGGTAAAATTCGCGTCCTCATAGTGCCGCAGCTTCCTGGCGCGGACGGGTGCAAGCCCCGAGACAAGGACGATCGCTTCGTCCTGGGGGAACTGCATCACCTCGCCCGGTGTCAGCAGAGGCCGCGCGGTCTCCTGGCGGCTGACCATGACGTGGCCAAGCCAGGGCGCGAGCCGATGGCCGGCGTAGTTTCGCTGCGCGCGAAGTTCGGTGGCAGTGCCGAGCGCGTCGGAGATGCGCTTCGCCGTGCGCTCATCGTTGGCGGCAAACGCAATCCGCACATGGCAATTGTCGAGGATGGCGTTGTTCTCGCCATAGGCCTTGGCAATCTGATTGAGCGACTGCGCAATCAGGTAGGCGCGGATGCCGTAGCCGGCCATGAACGCGAGCGCGCTCTCGAAGAAGTCCAGACGGCCGAGCGCCGGAAACTCGTCGAGCATCATCAGCAGCTGCCGCTGTTTGCGGCGCTGCCGTCGATTCGCGCTTCCAAGCGTTTCGGTGAGTCGGCGGCCGATTTGATTGAGGATCAGCCGGATCAGCGGCTTGGTGCGGCTGATATCGGAGGGCGGCACCACGAGATAGAGCGTGACCGGTCTCTCGGCGGCGACGAGGTCGGCAATCCGCCAGTCGCAAGCCTCGGTGTTGCGGCCGACGGTCGGATCGCGATAAAGACCGAGAAACTGACATGGCCGTCGACAGCACGCCGGAGCGCTCGTTCTCGGACTTGTTGAGCAGTTCCCGCGCCGCCGCCGCGACCACGGGATGGACCTTCGGCGCCTCCGGCGTACCGAGATGGTTGGTCGCCATCATGATCCGCAGCGTCTTTTCGAACGACTGCGCGGGATCGGCGAGGATTTCGGTGACGCGGGTGAGAGTTTTGTCCTCCTCGGCATAAAGGACATGGAGGATCACGCCGACGAGCAGCGAATGGCTGGTCTTCTCCCAGTGGTGTGCGCCGTTCAAGCGCGCCTTCCGGATCAACCAGAATGTCGGCGATGTTCTGAACGTCGCGAACTTCCGCAGGACCCTTGCGGACTTCAAGCAGCGGATTGTACCGCGCGCTCCGTCGGATCGGTCGGGTCGAACAGCAGGCAATGCGAGAAGCGCGAGCGCCAACCAGCGGTAAGATGCCAGTTCTCGCCCTTGATGTCGTGGACCACAGCCGACGACGTCCAGGACAGCAAGGTCGGCAGCACCAGACCGACGCCCTTGCCCGAGCGCGTCGGCGCAAAGCACATCACATGTTCTGGACCGTCATGGCGGAGATAATTGTCGTCGAGACCGTCCGAGAAAAACGCCTTTTGCCCGGAACAGGCCGGCGTTGACGATCTCTCTTCGGCGTCGCCCACCGTGCCGAGCCGTAGGTCGTGACCAACTGATTTTGCCGCGCGCGCCAGACCGAATTAACGACGGCAAACAGCGCGCCCGCAATTCCTCCGCCTGCGGACATGGCACCCGCCCGCTCGAAAATCTCGGGCGCGTAGGCCTCGTAGGCAAACCACCACTCAAACAGCCGCCACGGCAGATAGACCGGATAGCTGGACAGCGTGAACCAGGGCGAGCCGAGACCATCCTGATAGCCAAGTGCGTGAGCTACCCATTGCGTCGCGCCCCACGTCGAGGTGACGACGATGCCGAACACAACGGCGATCTGGCCGACGTAGATCTTTGCCGGAAACATTTCCCTGCCCCATTCACAGCGCGACGTGAACGGCGCGATGAAAACGGCGAGAACGATGCACATTCAATCGAAATAAAAATCGCGCTCCGCAACGAAATCCGCGTTGATCAAATGTGTTGGGGAGAGATCACGCATGATCCAACGTCAGCGTATGTCGGGAAACACCTCAATAGAATGTGAGCAGTGTGACGACGCTGGCTCACGCTTCCAGCACCCATCTGGCGGACGATGGACTGCTGGGACATCCCGATCGGGACATCGCGAATCTCGGCGTTCTCCACGACCCAGCAATCCTCCAATTTTATTCGGCAATCGTGGATTTCGGCCATTCAGTCATTTTAGCGCCGGCAGCTCGGGACCGGTACGTGGGCTGTGATCCGCGCGTCATTTTGGGCGGGGCGTAGAGGCATCCGCCCGTTGGCTTATCTGCAAGATCGTAATCGGCGGGGTCGGAGCCGAGCTCGGTTACGCCCTTGGCAAGTTCGGTTCGGAACGAATTCTGGAAGTCGTCGTCGTAGGTCGCGATGCTTGTGCGGATCGCTGCTCTCCAATGGTCGCCGCGATCCCAGGCTTCCGTAAAGGCAGAGGCAAGATCAGCGTGCTGCCGGTTCGCGATCATCGCTTCGATGATTGATTTGGCCTGAAGCCGGTCCTTCGAGCTCTTTGCGGTCGCATCGCGATCCTCCTTCCGGCGGGATCCGACAATGAGTTTGTGGATGGCGTATCGCTCCGGTGATGGGATGAGGACTGGCACACCTGCACCGTGCAGCAACACCGCGCGGATGGGCTGGTAGATCAGATAGTCGAGGAAGCGCAGCGGGAATGCGGCTGCGCCGCCCAACGCCGGCATCGGGACTGGCTTGCCTGCCTGGTCGTCGGACCACTGGTTGGGCGTCAGGAATTCCACCTTGAATTTGTCCCTCGAGACGAACTGGGTGGAGACCCTGCCGTCGACCTGGCTCGGGATCTCGCGAAAGGTCGGGTCGACCTGTCGAAGGACCTCCAGAATGGGTGGCATGGAATCCTTGATGGCCACCGAGATTTCGTGGAATTGCGCAAAGTCGGCGTCGCCGGTCTGCATGGCGACCGCATCAAGGCGTGTACCGAGCACAGCGGAGTAACATTGGTAGGCAACGGTGCCGACGAGCACTCCCCGCAAACGGAAGAAGCCGGCCTTCGCCAGTTCTTCCACCACCTGGCCAGTCATCGGCAGAGGGCGCGGCAGATAGGCTTCGCGCGTCAGCGTGGAAACGAGACGGCGGCGCCCTTTCAGGTCGGCCTTCAGATCCTTGAACGCCTCGACCCTTTTGGTGATTTCGGGATCGTCCACGGGACCAACATAGCGGCGATCCTGGGCGCCGCCCTCGGGCTTGGGCGTGTCGAAGTACCAGTATTTCTTGCCCTTGACCTCCACGGCCACGAACCGGCCGTTCGAGGAGAACTCGGAGGTGAAGCTCTCGTCGAGGCTGCGCTGGACCAGTTCGGAATAGAGCGTCTGGTAGGTGATATCGAGACGTTGGGCGTGCGCCATGGCGGAGATCCGTTATACTATTTTCGCGAAAATAGTATAACCATTGGGAGCCCAAACGCAACGCAACTATACTAAAATCGCAAAAATAGTATAACTCACTTAAATATCAACATCTTATATAGTAAACTGAAGCTAACATGGACTATAAGCCCAGTCCGCGTTTCAGTCCTATCGACCATGAAATCCCCTCGCCGCCGACGACGCCGGTGACCGCCTGCCCTTTGGCCCGCTCAAGCACCGGCCGCCATGGCACGAGGCTGAAGTCGTGCGCACGCTCGATCAGCGCGAAACGGCCGCTGTTAAGCGTCAGCGTGCGGCGATAGGTGCCGGTGATCCGGTCGCCCGGTTTGGTCTCGGCGTAACCAAGGCCGGTCTCGCGCGTCGATGCGCGCGCCGACCTCGGCTAGTTCCCGCCGCTCCAGCGTTTGAAGCAGGTTGCGCGCGTAAGCGATCCGTCCGCCCTGCTCGCGCGCGAGGCCTTGCTCCAGCAACCATTGCCGCCGCGAACGAAGCGCGCCCTCGAATTCCGATCCCAGTCCCGTCGATGCGATCATCTCCGGCGATTTAGCGACGAGTTGCTTGTCGAGCCAGGTCGCGCCGGACGCGCCGGGCAGTTCGTCAAGGCTCTGCCAGGACAGCACCGTGATCCGCGCCGGGTTGCTGCGATCGCTGCGCTGCCTCGAACCGGCCTGCGCGTTCAAGATGATCCGCGCCAACGGACCAATCGCCGCTACTTGAGCCGCTCGACCAGGTCTTGCCGCCGCATCGCTTCCAGCCGGCGGACATGCGTTTGAATGTACTCCCCGGAGGCCTTCGGATCGAACGTCTCGATGCAGTTCGGCGCTGTAGACGCCATGGTTGCGGCGAGCGATGTCGGCGACGGTCCGGTCGACGTCGCGCGGGCTGACGTCGCGCGCGCGAACCTCGACGATCGTATTTCGGATCAGGGGTTCGTCGGTCACTTGCCGAACTCCGAGATCGGCGTAATGCGTCCGCCCGTCGATCCCGTCCACGATCACGTATCGGCGGTCGTGCAACTCGTCCGAGAACCCCTTCCGCGACCAGCCGCCCGATGACCCGCGCGGCGCCGGCCTCGCCCGTCGAAGATCACATGGTCACCGGCCGCACGGTGGATTCCCGCGGCGGTCAGATCGCGATGCATCGTCTTGATGATGTCGCCGCGCTCGCCCATCCGCCGCAGCGCCGGCTCCATCTCCGGCATGATCCGCCACACGCCTGGCGCGGTCTCTTCCGCCAGGCCCATGTGCTCCAGCGTCCGCAGCCGTCCCATGCGCATGGCGTGCCGCCGCGGATCGCGCTCCGGTTTGGCGGCAAGCCGCAAGGTTCCCTCATCCGCGTCGCGCAGGATGGCACGATCGAGCCGGGTGAACCGCTCGGCGCCGACTTCATTTTCAAGCTTGCGCAATGACCTCCAGTTCGCTCTCCGGTCCCAACTCGCGGGTGATGAGCTCGCTGGCGCGCGCGCGGATGCCATGGGCGATGTAATCGCGCGCGATCACGAGATCCTTGCCCTGATCGTCCTTGCCGCGCACCACGATGTGGCTGTGGGGATGGCCGGTGTTGAAGTGGTCGGCCGCCACCCAATCGAGCTTGGTGCCGAGATCGGATTCCATCTGCCGCATCAGGTCGCGGCACGAACGGTTTCAGGTCGGCCATTTCGCTAGCTGTCCTCCGGAGCCACGATAAAGCGGAACTGGTGGCGGTCGCCCTCGCCTCGCTCGGCGAACGCCTTGCCGTCGGCGCGGTCGCTGCCGTCGTCATACAGCTCGCCGGGATTACCCTCACGGGTAACGCCGTCGCGCTGGACGTAGCGCAGATGCGCCCGTACGGCGCCCGTATCGCCTGCCTTGATGCGGACGATCCGCGCCTTGATGACGACCCGGCGCGCGCCGGCCGGACGACGGCTCGCGGACACCGTTCCTTGGGCATGGCCGCGGCCGATCCGCGAGCCGATGAAAGCAGCAAGTCCGTGCGGTCGTCCCGCGCCGGCTTTCTCTGCGATCTTGCGCACGCGCTTGACATAGCCGACGGCCTTGCGGCCGCGGCGGTTGCCGATCCGTCCCAAGCCTGACCCTGAATTCATCGTCGGTGTCCGACATCGCCACTCTCCGCGCTTGCGCCGGAAGGCCTGTGCGTGCTCTCCTGCCTTGCCGCAAGACGCAGGACGTGGTTCGTCAATCGCGCAGGCGCCACAGCTATCTGGCGACACCGCCTCGAGGCTGGCGCCAAATCTTGGATGTGCAGACAACGACTTAGGCGCATTCGGGCGCCAGTGCTTTTATCTTGCCCTCCGCTTCCCCTTCCTGCAAAATACCGCTCATGCTGCTCGGAACGCCCAATCTCTATCCCGATCACAGCGCCGTCTCGAATGCGGATGCGGGTGGCCGCAGATCGATGCCGTGCTTCCAACGGGCCGGGTCCGGCTCCCACTCTCCCTGTGGAGTTTGGTCGAGATCGGCAGTGCTACCGACCGGACGCAGCAGGACCGCCGCCTGGCATTTCTCGAACAACATGACCCGTTGTGGATCGTTGAGCGCGTCGCGGTGCAGCGGCAGGAGGTCGAACGCTTCCTCTGGGAGGGTCGTTTCGGTGCCGCTCCGCGAGACCTTAGCGTGGTTACGCCGCATCGTCTCGGTCGTCGATTTCTATCATTCCGGGACGCAAACGCGGATCGGACTGACGCCCCGGGGCTGGATTTTTGACGGCGTCGATTTCAACCGTGTGTCCAAGCACAAGGAGCTTGCTCCGGACGCGCTGACGCGGTCCAGGCCGTGGACAGGAAGACATTCAAGACGCGACAGGACGAGGTCTTCAGGGCGCGTGGATCAAAGGCCTGATTCCGAAGTTCGATCCCGACGGGAAGCCCTTCACGGTTGCGCAGCAGGCTGAGCTGCTGGCGTGGTGTGAAGCGCATCAGAAGGCGATTTTCGACGATGTCCGTCGCTTGTGGTGGAGGATGCGCTGACGGCCGTGCGCACCGCTAATCCCCGCCGCAAGCCCCAGCGGTCCGACGGCATCGATTTGATGCATGCGGTCATCGCGCTCGCTTATTGCGATTATTTTCTGATCCGCGACGGCTACGCGAAGACCTGTGCGATTCAGGTGATCAAGAGGCTCAGCTCACGCCGCTGCCGTCCGTCTATGACGATCCGGCGCGCTTGCATTCCGATCTCACCGTTCCGCGAGCGGGCCATAGCCCGCAAGCAGGGTCGCCCGCATGAATCCAGTTGCCTCTCTCGCCGGTCTATTGATCCGGATTCCAGGTCCACAGCGGCCGCGCGACACCCAGGGATATCGCACCTCATAACCGGCCCGAAATACCTTAAATCGAACGAAAATGGATGCGGCTGCAGCAGGAAGAATTCGCCGTCGACCAGCCGGATGCAGCCCTCGCCAGGCCGGCAGCGGCCGTCCCTGCGCGGTCTCTTGTCGAACACCTCAGCCAGGACCTGGCCATTGATCGAATCGTGCTGATTGGCTCCTTCGAGCGGCAAACCTCATCGCCGCCGATGGCCGTGACCTGCTTCACCAGCGGCACCGACGGCGGCAAGATGCCACGGGCGACAATCATCAGCTCGATCAATGGCGGAGGCAGCATTACCGCGGTTTCGCCGCGCTTTTGGCAGCCGGTTCTCGAGGTGATAGAACCCAAGCGGCGCGCTGCCCGAGGCATTGTAGATGACGAGCGGCGCTGGGCGAGATCGAGGTGATGAACATCGCAACGAAGGCCCACGGAAACGCTGGCCAGTATCGGCTAGTTTCGAAGCGCAGACGGATACGATCAGATCCGCATCGGAGGTCGACCTCCGCTTGTTGGCCTGCGAATAATCGACGAGGTCTTCGATGTGATAACGGACGTAACGTCCATGCTTGCGGTAAAGGGGGCCCGTGCCCTGCACCCGCATTTTCTCCAGGGTGTTCTTGGTGAGCCGCAGCCAGGCGGCTGCTTCCGCCGTATTCAGAAATGCTGGTTCCGGCTCTTTCTTTGCGTCGTCCGCCATGTCTAGGCTCTCCCTCGCGCGCTGCTCGTCAAAATGCGAGGGCGAGAAGAAGCGTCGTCAGATTGCCGCGCGATCGGGAGTGGCGAAGATCTGGGAATGCCGATTCGCCACCCCAGACCGGCAAGGTTGGTCAAGCCACCGACAGGCCAAGCGGCTAGGCAAGCAGATCGCGGTAGCCGCCCTTCATCAATTCGGTGCCCTTGGCGACCAGCCGCCTTGTGCGGTCTTTCAGGAACTGGCTCGGTCCTTGCCATTCCTCCGCTACTTTTTTCTCGCCAAAGATCGTGATGGCGATCTGCCGGTAGGTCTTGCCGGCCATACTCTCATCGAGCGCGATCAGCGCGTGGTGGAGCGCGTTCGTCGACCGCCAATGCCTGCCGATGGGCGGCCGTTGCTGCCTGCTCGGTAAAGCGATGCAGGCGCTTGAGCAGTTCGGTTTGCGCGTTCAAATCCGCAAAACCGTCGATCTCGAACACCGACGCAAAGGGTTGTGTCAGGACCGCGATGTCGTGGATTTCGACGGCAACGAAGGCGCCTCGTCCTTTCATCAACACCAGCGGAATGTTATCGACGCCGATCGCAGCGACCCGGTCGGCATTGAAGCGCGACAGCGTGAGCGGTGGAGGCCTTGGCGATGTTTTGGGGGCGCGGCCCGGAGCCGGACGACCTGCCTCAGCGAGGCCATATGCCAGAACACCGGAGCTTGCCGGGCCACAATCGAAGGGTCGGCGAAGGCATAAAGGCCCCATCGTTCGGCGCGTGGAAAGCGCCGTCGCAATCGCAATAATCGCGTGCCGTCGTTCAGGGTGATAAGCGGCTGATGCCGGGGCGCGGAACAGCGCCAGTCAGCGTGATAGTCAGGATTTCGGCGCAGAAATTCCCAGGCCCAGTCGCTTGGGTCGTAGCAGGCTGGGTCGCAAGAAATGGGTGTCTCGCGCGGTGTGACGGTGACGTCGTGGTTCAGGAGAAGCCCCCGGGCATTTAGACGAGCGGTCAGACGAACGGGATCGTCAGGAGTAATTGGGGCGAGAGAACGGCCCCCGCGCGAAGAGCGCGGGGGCCGCGCTTGGCCTTAGTCCGCCGGATTCCAGATGACGGCGAAGACGTTGTCGTCGTCCTGGCCGGCGGCGCGGCCGAGGTTGGCGTAGAGCTTGCGCGGCCCGAACTCGGGAGCTGCGAGCGACAGGCTCACATAGTCCTTGCCGCTGTTTTCCCCGCGCCGGATCCAGCCCGCGCCGATCTCGACGCCCTGGGTGACGACCCGGAAGTCCGGGTGGGTGTCCGCGCTCTTGTCGCGGTTGGGCACGATGTCGATGTCGGCCCGGATCGACACGGTCTTGAGTTGGCCCTTGTAGCCGCCGTTCTCGTTCCTGGTGACGTATCCGATCGCAGTCATGGTCTGTCTCCTTTGATGCCGCAGAGGCCGATCCCCTGCGATGGCGAGACCGTCATGGGAACCGAAACGCCACCGAACCCGTCAGGGGCGAAGCGCAGCGGAGCACCCGAGCGAACGAGTTTTTTGGAGCGAAGCGGCCGCGAGGAGCCGGGACTAGCAGGACCGGCGGGGAAAAAAGGAGATGGCGAGGGTTTTGGTCGGCGGAGCGGTTCCCATAGGTCGTCACGCCCAAAAGCAGGGAAATCGTTCCTTTGAGGCTCATGGGGACAGACCATGACTGCGATCGGATACGTCACCAAGAACGACTACGGCGGTCACAAGGGTCAGCTCAAGACCGCCTCGTACCGGGCCGGCACCGACATAGTGCCCAACCGCGACGAGAGTGCGGACACTCATCCAGGCTTCCGCATTGTCATCCGGTGGTTCGTGACGGGCGCCTAGCTACAATCTGGCGCGGGGAAAACAGCGGCAAGGACTATGTGAGCCTGTCGCTGGCGTCTCCCGAGTTCGGACCGCGCAAACGCAAGCACTGCCGTTTAGTGACCGGAGGCCATCGACGAATCGTGAAGCATCATCTTCGCCGGCGAATAGCTGAAATCGCATGACCCGCGCTCGATGAGACGCCCGCGTTGCTCATCATCGCGACGTCCGCGACGCTCAAGATCGCGCGTTAATTCATCGTGGTATAGTTTTTGCTAGTATCGTGTTAGCTTGATGGCGCGTGCGCTGGTTCGCAGCGTCCGCGCATTCGTCAAGCCCACCAAACCTACGAGGAAGACATGGCAAAGAAAGCGAAGAAGGCAAAGAAGATGGCCAAGGCAACCAAGAAGGTCGCCAAGAAGACCAAGAAGATGAAGAAGTAAGCGCGCGGTTCTCCGCAAGCGCAAAGCCGCCGCGGCATCGCGGCGACGATCAGACCGGCCCCATGTGCACACGGCTCAAGAAGCCTGCGACTGATGCACATGGGGCCGGTTTTTTATTTCCGGGCATATGCCGCACAGGTCTCGTCAATTCCTAAGGATTACTTTTTAGTCTCAGCGCCAATCGTCCATCCCCTCGCGGGAGCAGTCATCGGGACTGCTTCCAGTGCCGATGCCCCCCGCCATCCCGAAGGTTGGATCGATCGAATCAAAGCGAGCTCCGGCGACATCGTTCGGTTCGGGCGGGATTGTCCGGGAATGGCGGCTTCCACATATAGGGGGCGCACCTAGGGTGCGCCCGTGGTCAATGAGGAGACGACCCGGGCCAGCACCACGACGGTCGCGGTCAGTGTCGCGGCTCCAACCAAAACTTGCGCAACGCACCGCTTCACCATGGCACTTCCGTCCACAAAGACGCTGAATGCATTCAGCATGGGTCGGCTCCGTCGAGTTCCATCCGTGGATCGCTCCGAACTCATAATCCAGTCGGGAAGGCTCCGCCTCAGGCTTATTTCCGGGGTTGTTAGGGTTTGATTCACGACTTCGCCGACTCCGGCAAAACGGCTGCGGCGGAGGCCGCCGCAGCCGAATCGGGCAGGCTCAGGCGCCGGTAAACAAATCCTTAACGCCCTCCCAGTCGCTGGCCGCGCTAAGGGTCTTGGCAGCGTCATAGGCTTGCGGCGGGAACGCCATGTAGCGCGGCACCCAACCCTCGATCCTGTCCCGCCCTTCGCCGTTCAGGCAGTCGCGGATGATCTTCCGCTGCACCTTTGTCGTTTCCGACACGTTGGCGGCGGCGGTGTCCGCGCCTGCGACGTCCGCAAGCATGGCATTGACCGCGCCGCGATCCCGGACGAGATCGAGGAAGGTATCGTCGGCTGCCCACCACCGTGCCACGTCGGGCGCCACAAGGAAGCCCGCCGCCTCGACCAGCGCCGAGCCTGCGCAGAGGGTTTCGGCCATGAGCAAGGTCAGCACCCGTAACACCTGTTCGTCCGGCAGGGTGAGCAGCCGGGCGAGCACGGCGGCGCCCCGATAGGCATCGGCATTGCCCCGCGTCAGCGTACCGTAGTGGCTCGGTTCGAGGTCGAGCAATTCGAAGATCGCGGTGCGCTCGGCCTCGAAGGCTGCCTGGGCTCGCCCTGCGGCCACGCTTTCGGCAATGGCCTCCTTGTCGGCGCGCTGCGGCTCGGGACGGACGCTCCACAGCGGCGACCCGGCGATGATGTGCGCGACGGCAAGCCGGAGTGCGATGCCGGGCCGCGACAGCAGTTCGGCGCGCACGATGGCGTGGCGATGCAGGGCCAGATAGTTCTCGGCCGCCTTGGTCAATTCAGGCTTGGCTAGTCGTGGACCTTTCCAGCGTGCCGGTGGCCTTCCCGCCCTGAGCCTCCCCGTCGTCCGCGTCCCGCTCGTCCCGGTCGCGATAACCGGCATGGACCTCGACCTCGCCGTTCGAGCCGACCTCGATGAACGCGTGGCCGCCGTCTTCCAGCGCCACTTCATCGTACTGCCAGTCGTGGAAACGGCTGCCTCTTTCCATGACCGTCGCCTGTTGCCAGCCTTTGCCGGTCAGGTCGTCCCGTAGCTGCGCAATCGCGGTGTTCTGAAGCGCCCAGAAGGCATCGTGGTCGCTGAAGTAGCCGACGTCGCCAAAGAGATCGGTGACGATATTGCCGGGGTAGTTCTCCAGCGGAAACAACGCCGACCTTGGTTGCGATCTGTTCGCCTCCAAACAGCCAGCGCTTGAGGCGAAAGCCCCGTGGCGCGCCCTCCCCGTCATTGTCCGGATCGGCCTCCGTGGCCAATGCATCGACCCACTCCTTTTGCTGGCCCTTGGTCGCCGATGTGAGGAGGCGCAGGTCTTCGCCCTCGATGGTGCCTGCGCGGAAGGCTTCCTTGATTTTCGGGTGGAGGGAGGCAATCGCAAGACGCTGCTTGACCCGAAGCTCGGTCACGCCGAACGTTGCGGCAATCTCCTCCACCTTGCGGCCTTGCTTGAGCAGTTTGGCAAAGGCCTCGTACTCCTGGAGTTCGTCCATTGGCTGGCGGGCGACGTTTTCGATAAGGGAGGCTTCCATCGCGCCGGTGTCGTCGCCCGTGGCCGTCACGGCGCACGGCAACAGCACCTCGTCCGGCGCAACGCCCTGTTCCTCGGCAACCTTGCTGGCGGCGAAATAGCGCCGTCGCCCGGCGATGATCTCAAAGCCTTCTTCATTCGGTCGCACCAGTAGCGGCTGCAGAACGCCGCGGGCGCGGATTGACGGCAGGATGTCGGAGACATCGGGCGGTTTGCGTCCATGGCGGACATTGACGGCGGCTACCTTGAGGTTGCTCAACGGAATGTGTTGCAGGTCCATTATCTTATCTCCTTCGGTTGATGTTGAGGTGAAGGCTCAGCGATTGCGAACAGCCTCACCGACGAGCCCGGTTTCGGGAGGCAATGGGTTTCTTGAAAGTCCGGTGGCGCGTGCGTCCGGGGATCGCCGGGGACGGAGGCGCTATGCTGGTGGTCCGTCCCGCGCTTGGTCGTCGGTGCTCGCTGTGACCGGCGCTCGGAAGGCCAGCAGGAAATCGGCGGCTTTCGAGGCCTTGCTGGCGGCGCGGAAGATGGCGCGATTATCCGAACGCAGGACGCTCAGCCAGTTGCCGAGATAATCGGCGTGGCGCACGGTGGGCTGGATCGACAGCGCGGCGCAAACAAAGGCGGCGGTGATCTCGGCGACAAGTTCCTCGCTGGCGTAGAGCTTTGAGCCGAACGAGCCGGTCTGGTCGCGGTCCAGCCTTTTGGCATGCCCGGTCCAGTGCCCCAGTTCGTGAAACAGGGTCCGGTAGTAATTGATCTGATCGAAGAAAGCGGGCTGCGGCGGAATGTGGACGGCGTCTTCCGAAGGCCGATAGAAGGCATGCGCTCCGCCGGTACGGATATCGGCCAGCGTCGCTTTCGCAAGCGCCTCGGCCTGCGGTACGATCTGGCGTTCCGGCAAGGCAGGCGCGGAGCCAAGGCAGTGATCCGGCAGGTTCTCGCATTGCGCGACGTTGAAGACGGTATAACGCCGCAGGAACGGCACCGCCTCGCCCGCGCCGTTCCGTTCGTCTTGGCCGTTCCCCTCGCACCGGCCTGACGAAGTTTCGCCGCCCGCGCCGTCGCTTCGGATGCCCTTGGGAATGAACTTGTCGGCGTAACAGACGCTGACCCCGTGTTCGCCCTTGCGCACCGCGCCTCCAAGGCTGAGCGCTTGGCGAAAGGTGAGCCAGCTTTGCGAGGTGAAACCCTGATCGAACAGCCTGCCCCAGAGGATCAGTACATTGATGCCGGAATAGGATTTCCCGGTTGCGGCGTTTCGCGGCAATCCGAGCGCGGCGTTCCCCGGGCTAGCGCCCCAAGGCTGCGCCCAAGGGAAAGTGCCAGCTTCCAGATCGGCGATAATCCGCGCTGTGATCTCCTCGTAAAGACTTGCCTTGGAAGCAGCCTTAGAAGCGGCCTTGGAATGCCCTTGGAAGTGCCCTTGGGGGCTACCTCAGAACTTTCCTTGGGCCTCTCCGCGCGCTCCCGGTGTAGATGGTTGGTCATGACACTCTCCGCTCGCTCTCTTCTTCTTCCGCGTCCTGCCCCCGGAAGGCGGGGTGGGCGGCGAAGAGCGACCGGACAGCCCCGAACGCAGAGGCGGGCTGCACCTGTAAGGCCGGAGCGTCAGCGGAGGACCGCGAGCCGTACGCGACCGGCATTTCGTCAATTTGTCGGCTCGCGGTTGCGGCTCGCCGGTTCGGGGCTATACGGGAGCGCCGCCCACCCCGCCTTCTGGGGGCCACTAAAAACCGGCCGGCCGTTCAGGCCGGCTCCGCAGATCTGTCTGCTGCGAGTAAGCCGACGTACCCGACGGTGTGGTGATGCAGGCACAAACGCCCTGTCGCAAACAGACCATGCCGCCATGGCTCGCGATGTCTGCGCCAGGGATCGAAGCCGGAGGCCGAGACCGCGATTGCGGGCTCGGTTCACGAGAGCCCGCCCCGCATGCGAAGCGCGCTTTGCGGGTGGCGCCCCGTTACGACAAGAGCTGCCGGACGCTCTGCTTCAGACTGGCATCATCCAGGCACACCGCCCATTCCAGCAGGGCTTGTCGGACAGTCGTCGTCAGCACGCCGTGGAGCGCCAGGCGGTCGAGAACAAGCGAGCGCTCGGCCTCAAGCCGCGCGATGGAGAGATCGGTCAACAACCGCACATCGTAGCCGAGCCTGACCCCTTCCAGCGCCGCAATGAAAATCTCTTCTTCAAGCCAGGCCCCGCCCAGAAAGATAACGCTGACAGCCGCGGCCGCCAGTTGGTCGGTAAAACGCTGGTCCCGCCATAACGAAAGACCGTCAATATCCAGCGGCGCTATTGAGCGAACGACCTCGTCTGCCAGTTGGCGGGGTTCATATTCGCCGACCGCAATCGGAGCGATGCCGAACATTTCGCGGGCGAACGGAAGCAGGGTCAGGTTCTCGCGACGACGCGCAGCGAACTCGACCGGCTACATTGGCCTGTTCGCCGCGCGTGACATTGATCAGAACAACTCGACTATGCCTGGGGTCTGCTAGCATCTGGCTTACCCGATATGACCGGTCGCCCGGCGCTGGCTCAATGCAGGCACGTCACCAGCATCACGCCGCCGCCCTGATTTTGTCCGCTTCAACAAGGACAGGGCCAACAACGTCGGCATTTCGGTACATGGCCGCGAGCGCTTCGTCGGAAGCATGCAGGTATCCGGCGAGCGCCATGGTTTGTCCGATCCGTTGTGGCGGAGCGATCCGTTCAAGCGGCCAACCGGCGCGGCGCAGGATTCGCTCCATGCGCGTGTCCGTGACGGTGACGATCGAGCAGGCGTCAGCGGCGCGCGCACTTTCAATCATCGCTGCAAATAGGATGAATGTTGCGCGGTTGAGACCGTTATTGCCGGTCCCGGCTGTGAGCTCGGTGTCGACGCAGAAGCGTGAGCTTTCGAGAATTCGGCCGCTGCAGGGCGACGGCTGTCCGTCGAGAAGCGTCGGGAAGGTATCAGCAAGCATCGTTGGCCCGGTAGTTGGAAGCAGCCGAACGCAACCAATGGCCGTGTCTTGATCGACGGCAATCAGATAGGTGGGATTTAGGGCATCAAAGACATCGAGCTCCAGGTCGCCTGAGACCGAGACGCTCCAATCGAGGCGATCCCTGAACACCCGACGCCGTAACCGATACATCTCGGCCAGTAGACCGAGATGCTGACCAAACTGACGATTGCTGAGTGTGATGACGCGCATGGTAACCTCCGGTTGAAGTGGGAGGTCACAACATCAAAAGGATGCGGCCGACGCGCCTGTTCTATTTTACAGGCCTAAATCGCGGGCTAGGAAAAGAAAGGAAATATGAGGAAGCACGATAAGTCTGGGCGAAACGAAGCGCAACACGCTTGGTCGCAAGGCTGATAGGCCGGATTTCGATAGTATCGGCAGCTCTGTCAGATCAGGGCAACAGCCCGCGACGCAGGGCTTCCGCGACACATTGCGCGATCGACGCTGCGTCCAGCTTGCGCCGGGCGTTTTCCAGATGAAAGACGACCGTGCGCGGCGCGATCTCAACAAGCATGGCCGTATCGGTTACGGTCTTTCCCTGAGCGGCCCAGGCCAGGCACTGACGCTCGCGCTGGGTCAACAGGTCGTCTGGCTTTGCCTGCGTATCCGAACGACCCCTCAGCCTCGTCGTGGCGTGCGTATGAAAATAAAGTCCCGCGAGATGGATGACATCCTTGGCCTCGAACAGAAGCTGCTCGGACCGCGCGGACGGCTCATCGGTCGCGAGCGTGAATGCGGCCATGCGCCCAAAGCCGCCGCGGATCGGCACCGTGATTCCGGAACGGATACCGAAGGTCATGGCTTCGTCAAAGAACCTGCGCTGTTCGCGGCTGCCGGTCGCCCTGGGTGTCGATCCGCCCCAGCTAAAGGCGTCATGCTCGCTCCTCGCCCTGCGCACCACGGGGTCAAGGCGTTGATAGCCGAGGTCGAAGTATCGCCCGGTCCAGGACTTCGGATAGGAGGATATCAACGCCGGCTCATTCTGGATCAGGCGCAGATAGGCGAACCATCGAAATCCGAGGCGTTGAGCCAGGCGCGTGGCTACTCTTTCGAATTCGAGTTCGTCCTGCGCCGTACAAATGGCGTCGACGAACGTCTGGAACGAGTGCTCGATTGCCTTCATCCTCGGCTCCCTTCCTGACGTTTCTTGCAATCGTTGGTCAGCGACGCCGGCGATTGGATCATCCAGCTTCGACGCGCGTCTGGTTCACCTTCGATCGGCGGCGGGAAAACAACCGGAACATTCGGATGCCGGGCGTACGTCCGATTTCAGCCATGACGAACACAGCAAGGCCTATGGCACATTGGTCAACGCACACCGGGATGGCGCGCCCCGCGGATGAGACCAAGGCCAGAAATCGTTTGGCGGCGAGCTTTGGGTACAAGGACCCGGTAGCTCTAGCCGAACGTAAAGGTGAAGGCGCTCAGTCCGGCTCTTGGTATGGTCAGACGCAACACGTGCTCGGCGCCGGCGCCGCTGTAAAGCGAATAGAGCTGGCTTCCCTGCACCGTCACCGGCGGCTGCGGCTGACCATCGACCGTAATCGATAGTGTTTGCGGTGACGGGCTGCCGCGCCACCAGGTTGACCTTGGACGAACGGAACCGGAGCAGTATTTCGCCGCCGTCAGCCTGCAAAGTGGCGTTGTCCCCGCTCAGCTTCCAGGTCCCCGACAGAGCGAAGCGGTTCAAGGGAACGTCGCCGGGGATTGAGTAGACCCGTTCTCCGGCGTGAGAATTCTGCGAACTCACCATCGCATTGTTGTCTTTTTCCGTGCCGAAATACATCTCCGGTGAACCGATCGCGCTGAGGTCAGGATCCTCAGCTTTGGCGTCGGGCAAACGATCGCCGACGAGCCGGGCGATAGCGCTTTCCATTTGCTGATAGTTGCCTTCACCGAATTGGGTTGCGACGATCCTGCCGGACTTATCGATCAGGTACTCCGCGGGCCAGTACCGGTTCTGATAAGCTTGCCAGGCTCCGAACCCGTTGTCCTGTGCCACCGGATAGGTGATTCCAAGGCGCTTGATTGCGGCTTCGACATTGCTCGTCTCTTTCTCGAAGCCGAACTCTGGCGTGTGAACGCCGACGACAGTGAAGCCCTTGTCCTTGTAGGTCTCGTACCACTTCGTCACGTAGGGCAGCGTGCGCAGGCAGTTGATGCAGGAGTAGGTCCAGAACTGGACCAGGACCACCTTTCCCCGCAGACCGGCCATTGTAAGCGGCGGGGAATTCAGCCAGGTGGAAATGCCGGTAAACTCCGGCGCCGGCCTGTGATCCGACACGTTCAATTCTTCACCGCTGACCACACACGGGCCGAACTCCGCAACGGCGAGAAGTCCGGCAAGGACGACCGCAACCGACGCAAACCTGATCGAAGAGAGCCGCATTGTTACAATCCTGTCTGGAGGTTCGGGTAGAAGTTCGAAAGCCACAGGGTGATGATGGTGTCGTATTGCGCGTAGGTCGCGATCGCGACGAGCAGCACCGCGGCGCCGAACGCCTGCTGCAACACCGGGGCGTAGCGCGCGAAGCCGCGCGCGCGGGTCGTCACATATTGCCCGCCATAGGCGATCAGGAGCATGGGACTGCCGGCTCCGGTCGCGTAGCAGGCCAGCAGCGCGCCGGATCGCGCGAAGCTGTGCGACGTTGCGATCAGTGCGAGGATGGAGCCGAGAACCGGCCCGGCGCAGGGTGTCCAGACGACGCCGAGCGCCATTCCGAGCACAAGGCCTCCCCAATTGCCGGATCCGCCGCGTCGACCCACGTCCTGCGCCGCGCCGAAGAATCCGTTCAGTCGGGCGAAAAGCCATTCGTACGGCCGGGGCCAGAGCAAGAGCATGCCGAATCCACCGAGCAGAACGAGAGAGATGTTGCGCACGGTATCGTGCGAGAGGCCCAGCACCGTCGAGAACACCCCGAACAAAAGCGCGAACGCTGAAAACGCCACAACGAAACCCGCCACGATGAAGAGCGGCCGGAGGCGGCTCTGCTGGCCAATCGAGGCGCCAAGCAGGATCGGGAGCATTGGCAGAATGCACGGCGTCGCTACCGTCACCACGCCAGCGGCAAACGCGAGGATGATCTCGATCATCGGATGACGTCCTTGCGTGGGGAGCGCGCGCACCACCCCCGGATCAGGCGTCCGGGGGTGGCATCGCGGCGCCATGCTTCAGACCAGGTTGATCGCGACGTTGATGTTGCCGCGCGTGGCCTTGGAATACGGACAGTTCTGGTGCGCACCGTCGACCACCGCCCGCGCGACGTCGGGCGCCAGGCCCGGCAGGCTGACGTTGAGGCGCGCCTGCAGGAAGTACGCCTCGCCGGTGGTGCCGAGGTCCACTTCGGTGTCGACCGCGAGGTCGGCCGGCAGCGTGACTTTCAGCCGGCGGGCCACCTTCCCCATCGCGCCGATGAAGCAGGCCGACCATCCGGCGGCGAACAACTGCTCCGGATTGGTGCCGTTGCCCGCCCCTCCGGGCGGCGACAGCCTGATGTCGAGGCGGCCGTCGGACGAGCGCGACGCGCCGTCGCGTCCACCGGTGGTGTGGGTCTTGCCGGTGTAAACAACGTTTTCGATCTGGGTCATGGCGGTCACTTGGCCATCACGACGAGCGGCTTGCCTTTTTCGACGATATACGTGGCGAGTTCCGCCCCGTGCCCGCTGCCGACGTTCTTCGCCGAGTGGATCGTTCCGGCCGGGATAAACAAAGTGTCGCCGGCCTTGAGCGTTATCGGCGCCTGACCCTCGAGCTGATACTCCAGCGAGCCTTCGAGAACATAGGCGATCTCTTCGCCCGGGTGCGAGTGCTTGCCAAACGCCACTCCGGGGTCAAGCTCCACGCGCACCTGGATGACCTCGCGTCCCGGGACGCCGAGATCGTGCCGCTGCAGATCGGTGCGCTTGATTCCCGGCTGCTGTGCCCGCGCCACGTGCAGCGGCAAACCGGTTCCGACGATCAGTGCCGTTAAGATCACGATTCGAGTCATCTTCATCTGGTATTCCTTCTGTCCTTTGAAATAAGCGTGGGTGAATCCATGCGTTGTGATGGCGGTGCTGGTCGTCAGGGTGCCTGCCGAAGCGGTCTGAACGCGGCACGGAGCTCGGCCGCAAAGAGTTCAGGCTGCTCCCACGCCGCGAAGTGGCCGCCCCGATCGACCTCGTGGAAGTAGGTCAGGTTGCGATAGGCGCGCCGGGCCCATGTCTCCGGCGGGCGATAGACGTCCTCGGGAAATACCGTGATGGCCACCGGCAGCGAGACCTCGGCCGTCTTCTGCGCGGCCGCAATGAGGACGCCGCGTCCGCCGTTCTCCCAATACAGCCGCGCGGACGAGGTCGCGCTGTTCGTCAGCCAGTACAACGTGATGTCGTCCAGCACATCGTCCTTCGTCGGGGATTTTTCGGGATCGTCGCCGAACGTCCAGAGCCGGAAACCAGGATGCACCAGCATCCACGCCGCGAGTCCAACGGGAGAATCCGTCAGGCCATAGCCAACAGCCTGCGGGCGCGCGGTCAGCATCGTGAAGTAGGCCGAGTTGCCCTTCTTGGCGGAGGCCATCAGCGCTTCGAACATCGCGCGTTCCTGTTCGGAGAGTCCCGCCGGTGCGGGCCCGCCGCCGGCGAGTGCCGCGGCCACTTCGGGCGGTATCGTCGCCGGCAGATTGAGGTGGATACCCAGCAATCCTGCCGGTGCCTGGCGCGCCATCGCGTTGGTGATGGGGGCACCCCAGTCGCCGCCCTGGGCGACGTAATGGGTGTAGCCGAGGCGCTTCATCAGCTCCACCCAGGCTCGCGCGATGTGGTCGGGGTCCCAGCCGGTGCCGGTTGGCTTGCCGGAGAATCCGTAGCCCGGCACTGACGGGATGACGACGTCGAACGCGTCCTCGGCGCTGCCGCCGTGCGCGGTCGGGTCGGTGAGCGGCCCGATAACCTTGATGAGCTCGAGCACGGAGCCCGGCCAACCATGCGTGATGATCACCGGAAGCGCATTCTTGTGCCGGGAACGGACGTGGATGAAGTGAATGTCCAGCCCGTCGATGTTTGTCATGAATTGCGGCAGGGCGTTGAGCTTGGCCTCCACCTTCCGCCAGTCGTAACCCGTCGCCCAGTAGCGCACGAGCTGCTGCAGCTTCGCGAGCTGCGCGCCCTGCGACCGATCATCGACCGTTTCGCGGTCGGGCCATCGCGTCGCAGCCAGGCGTTTGCGCAGGTCAATGAGATCTTCCTTGGGGACATTGATGTGGAACGGGCGGATCGCGTCATTTGTTGCTGCCGACGCGAGATACGCTGGAAACAGGCCGGCCACACCTGTCACTGCAATTCCAGTCGCGGCGGCGCTCAAGAGCCGGCGCCGGTCCTGATTGATCGTTTCGGTGTCGGCCGCAACTTCGGCAAGCGTCTTGATAAGCGTGGTCATTGCATTCTCTCCTTGGATCATCGCAGCGATCCGACATCGCTGAGACCTTTGTCCCCCGCAGTGTGCGAGGTCGTCTTCCGCGGCGTCTCCGCCGACCGGGCGAACGAAAAGTTACGGCCGGGCGCTGCCGCAAGCAGGCGCCGCGTATAGTCTTCCCGAGGCGCGAAAAACACCTCCGATACCGGCCCCTCTTCGACGATTCGGCCCTGATGCATCACCAAGACCCGGTCGCAGATCTGGCTCGCGACACGCAAATCATGCGTGATAAAGAGAATGCCAATCGAAGTGAGCCGCTGGATTTCCTCCAGCAAGAGCGAGGATTTGCGCTTGCACCGACACATCCAGAGCCGAGACCGCTTCGTCTGCAATGAGAAGCTTGGGTTCGCAGGCCAGCGCCCTTGCGATTGAGATACGCTGGCGCTGGCCACCCGAGAACTCGTTCGGATATCGGCTCAGGGCTTCGGGCCTAAGACGCACGAGCCCCATCAACTCTTCAGCCCGGCTCCAGGCTTGCGCGCGCGGCACGCCGAAATTGATCGGCCCTTCGATGATCGACGACCCAACGGTCTGGCGCGGATTGAGCGAGCGATATGGATCCTGGAAAATAACCTGCACCTCGCGCCGAAACGGTGACAATTGCCGCCCGCGCAGGTGAGCGACGGAGCGGCCGTTCGCCTCGATGTCGCCCGAAGTCGGTTCGATGAGCCGGGCGATGCAGCGAGCCAGGGTTGACTTTCCCGAACCCAATTCTCCGACAATGCCTACCGTCTCCCGCGGCCGCACGGACACGGAAGCTTCCTGCAGGGCATGAACGTGCCGCTGGCTCGAGCGGCCAAGAGCCCGCGGCATAGGCTTTGCTTACCTTTCGTGCGAAAAGCAGAGGGTCTGCTTCGGGTAACGGCGGCCGCTTCCGCCAGGAAAGTTCAGGTACCGCGTCGAGCAGCATGCGCGTGTAAGGCTGACGTGGCCGTGTAAGCACCTCATGCTTATCGCCCTGTTCGATCATGTGCCCGAGCTCAAGCACGGCCACCTGATCCGCAATCTCGGCAACGACACCAAAGTCGTGCGTGATGAACAGCACGGCCGTATCGTTCTGGGTTTGCAGTTCGCGAATGAGTTCCAGGATCTCTGCCTGCGTCGTTACGTCCAGCGCCGTGGTCGGTTCATCGCAGATCAGCAGGGCCGGCTTGAGTATCAGGGCGATGGCGATCACGATGCGCTGGCGCTGCCCGCCCGAGAGCTGGTGCGGATAGGAGGCATAGATGCGCTCCGGATCGGGAAGGTGCACGCGCCGCATGATGTCGAGGATGGCCCGGCGCCGCGCGGCACGACCCATGCGGACATGTTGGCTCAGCATCTCCCCTATCTGTTCGCCGCAGGTCACGACCGGATTCAGCGCCGTCATAGGCTCCTGAAACACCATTGCCATCGACGGCCCGCGCAGCTTGCGCAGCTCCGCCTGAGGAGCACCTATCAGCTCGCGACCTTGCAGCCGGATCGATCCAGTCGTTGGCAGGAGACCGGGTGGCAGCAAACCCATTACAGCGTTGGCAATGACCGACTTCCCGGAGCCGGATTCTCCGAGCAGGCAAACAATCTTGCCCGGTAAAACATCGAACGAAATCCCTTGCACGGCGTTCAGGCGGTCGCCGCCGTAGGGTAAGCTGATCGCGAGATTTCGGACCGATAACACCGGCGTTGCCGGGCTGCACGCGTCTTCGCTGGCCATTGTCATTCAGCCCGCTTGTTGAATTTGGGATCCAACGTGTCGCGCAGGCCATCACCCAGCACATTTACCGACAACACCGTCAGCGCGAGGAAGATGCCCGGAAACAGCACGTTATGGGGGTACTGATTGAATTGCGAACGGCCTTCAGCCATGATGTTGCCCCAGGTCGCCATCTCGGCGGGAGTCCAACTCCAAGGAAGGAAAGGATGGCTTCAACCAGGATCGCGGAGGCGCACACATAGGTGCCTTGAATGATCAGCGGCGCGACCGCGTTCGGCAAGATATGGCGAAGCAGGATTTTCCACGTGGGTGTATCGAGCGCAATGGCTGCCTCTACATAAGGCTCCTCGCGGACACTTAGCACCACGGACCGCACGAGCCGGGCAACGCGGGGAATCTCGGGCACGGCGATGGCGACAATCACCATAAGCAGCGTGCCGCCGAAGAGCGCTACCAGACTGACGGCGAATAGAATGGCAGGTATTGCCATCACACCGTCCATCACGCGCATGACGATGCCGTCGATCCGGCGGAAATATCCCGCCGTAAGCCCTACGCACAACCCCAGCACAAGCGCCAGTACGGCCACCGCTATGCCGACCGTGATCGAAACACGGGCGCCATACAACGCCCGGCTCCAGATATCGCGGCCCAGGCTGTCCGTACCCATGATGAACCAGTGGGGAATCACATCGCCGTCGAAGCTATTGAAGTCACCTCGCGCTCCCGGCAGCAGATTGCCACTGCCAGGATCCATCGCGGTGGGGTCGATGGTTCCGAGCCACGGGGCCAACAAGGCGGCCACGGTCAGCGCACAAAGCACACCCCCGCCAAGTCGAACCGACCAGTTGGAGATCACGCGACGCAACAGCGAGCGTCGGCGTCTGGGTGCCAAGGGCTCGGCAGCCAACACGGAGGAAAGCAAGCCAGCATTCGCCATTGATTGCCCCCGCGCTCAGTAACGAATACGTGGATCGAGCACCAGATAGCTGATGTCGACCACGAGATTGACGGCTACGTAAACGGCGGAAAAGAACAGCGTGATTCCCTGGATCAGGGGAAAATCCCGCGATAGCACCGCGTCGACCGTAAGCGAGCCCAATCCCGGAATTGCGAATACCGAACTCGGTCACAACCACGCCACCGATCAGCAAGGCAACGCCAATACCGATCACGGTGACAATGGGAACGGCTGCATTTGCCAGCGCGTGGCGGACAAGCACGCGCGTTTCAGAAATGCCTTTGGCGCGCGCGGTACGGATATAGTCTTCGGTCATCGCCTCTGCGACTGCTGCGCGCGTCACACGCGCGATCAGTGCTACATAGATGATGGACAGCGTCGTCGCCGGCAATATCAGATGGCTCAGCCACGGGCCGATGCCGTCGGAAATGCGGCCGTAGCCTTGCACAGGCAACAACTGCCACCGCAAGGCAAACATCCAGATCAGTACGTAGCCGATTACAAATGCCGGAACAGAGAAGCCGAGCGCGGACAATCCCATGAGCATGCGGTCAAGCCATCCGCCGTGCCGCCATGCCGCGATAACACCCAGTGGGACGGCGATCAGCACCGTCATGACAAGGGTCATGACGGTAAGAGCGAATGTCGGCTCGACGCGCTGTCCAATGAGTTCGGACACCGGCTTCTTCAGGAAGAAGGATTCGCCGAGACTACCCTGCAACAATTGCCAGCCCCACCGGCCGAACTGCACCGGCAGCGGGTCGTTCAGGCCGAGATTGCTGCGCACGCGCTCCAGATTTGCAGCGCTTGCGTCGTTGCCGACGATGGCAGCGGCCGGATCGCCAGGTGCAAACCGCGTCATCATGAAAACGATGAGCGCGACTACAAACAGCACGGGCACGATGGCGACGATCCGGCGGACGAGAAAGGAAAGCATGGGTGCCTCAGTTTTTGGTAATTCCCCAGAACACGCCTACCGGCGACGTAACGATGCCGCTGATTGCGTCCTTCCGGATCGCCGTAAGCTGCCTGTACTCGCCGAGCGGCGCGAGCACCGCCGCGTCATAGACGCGCTCCTGGATGCTGACCGCCAGTGCCTTGCGTTGGTCTTCGGAATTCCGCAGCGAGAAACTCGCCCTTCAACGTCTCCAGCCGCTCGTCGGTCGTCCAGCCGAACCATCCCTTCTCGCCATTGCCCGTAATGGGCGCATAGAAGAGCGGATTGATGTTGTCCGGAATATTCCACCCAGTAATGAAGGCGTTCCACCCACCCTGCGTCGAAGGATTCTTCATGGCACGGCGCGCGACCAGCGTGGGCCAGTCCATTGACTGCATATCCACGTTGAAACCGGCCTGTTTAAGCAGCGCAGCCATGACTGGCGGGAACTTGTTAAGCACGGCAAAGTTAGCCGGATACAACAGCACGACCGGCTCGTTCTGGTATCCGGCTTCCTTCAGCAGCGCCTTCGCCCTTTCAAGTTGCGGCTTTCCGGTGAAGAACGATGTCTTGTCGGAATTGTACGGAGTGCCGGTGGGATAGATCGACGTATTGGTGTTGTACAAATCCTTGTGCACCATTTGCGCCCGCATCAACGCTTCCTGGCTCACGGTCATCAGCGCGGCCTGCGCGATCTTGACGTTGTTGAACGGCGGCACGAGCCGGTTCAGGTGAAGTGCGAACGATCCTTTAGGCACCAGATTGGCAAAACCGATCTTGGGGTCATTCTTGAGCGCGGCGTACTGGTCCGCGGGCACCCATTCGATCAGGTCGACCTCACCGTTGGTGATCGCGTTCGTTTGCGTCTGCGCGTCCGTCAGGATGACCCATTCCATGCGGTCGACCTTGACCACCTTGCCGCCCGCGGTGCCCGATGCCGGCTCTTTGCGGGGGACGTATTTGGTGTTCTTGACATAAACGACACGTTCTCCAGGCCGGTATTCGTCCGTCTTGAAAATAAATGGCCCCGAACCGATGTAATTGTCGATCTGCTTGTCCGATGGTGTTTCGGCCACGCTCTTTGGCATGATGAACGGCGGCACTGACGCAGGCTTCGAAAGCGCTTCGAGGACAAGACCGAAAGGCTGCTTCAGCGTCATTTCGAATGTCGTGTCGCTTTTTGCCTGGATACTTTCCATGGCCGCGAACAGTCTCTGACCCAGCAAATCACGCTCTCCCCACCGCTTGAGCGACTGGATCACGTCGGCTGATGTGACTGGCTTGCCATCATGAAAATACAGCCCCTCCCGCAGCGTGAACGACCACTTCATGTGATCCGCGCTGCTGCTGTATTCGCCGACCATCTGCGGCTGGACCTTACCCTCCGCATCCACACCGAACAGCGTGTCGTATATCGCATAGCCATGATTGCGCGTGACGAACGCCGTGGTCCAGATCGGGTCCAGGATCTTTAGATCGGACTGCGGCACGACGCGTAGCACCTTGGTCTCTTGCGCAAGCGACGGGCGCCCGGCGCCCACGATCACGGCACCAAGCAGAAATGCTGTTAGAACAGATCTCACCGACATGGACTCCCCCCTTGTGCTTCCGCCTGGACAGGCGACAGCGGCTTAAACAGGCTCCTCACGCTGGTCTGGTCGCGACGATCAACTCGATCTCCACGCAAGCACCCAGCGGAAGCTGTGCGACTCCGAAAGCACTGCGTGCGTGCAATCCCTTGTCGGCAAACACTTCGACCAACAGTTCGCTGGCACCGTTTGCTACAAGGTGTTGTTCGCTGAACTCCGCGGTCGAATTGACCATGGCTCGTCAGTTTGACGATCCGCGAGAGCGAGTTGAGATCGCCGATCGCCTTGTGCAGGGTGCCAAGCAGGTCGATCGCGATTGCGCGTGCAGCTTCCGCGCCTTGTGCTGTAGTCATGCCGTTACCGAGTCGGCCAACCCATATCTTTGAGTTCTTTTTCGCCAGATGCCCCGAAAGAAAGACGAGGTCACCGGACCGAACGAAGGGCACATATGAAGCTGCGGGGATCGCCGGCTCGTTAAGCGCAATCCCGAGCAACTCCAGCTTTTTGTAGACGTCCACGGGATCTGCTCCTGTCCAGGTTCTTTTCCGTTGCGCCCGCCGATTGGCGGTCAGCGCCAGTCGGCGTTCGGATCGTTCGGTCGGCACCGCGACTTATCGAGGTCGCGGAATGGCCTTCATTTCCCGACCGCACGCACAGCGTTCGGAGGTGCCGGCGCGGCGAACGCGGGACCATTCGGGCCAGTGCGCATTCCCACTTTGAGGTTACGCCACGGCAACTGCGAAGGATCTGCGGTGAACGGACCCGGTGCGCGCGCGACGATGATTTCCTCCGCGATTGCGCCGAAATCGGCTCGAAAGTGCACGGAGCTTTTGTTGACCAGAACCCGCATCTCCTCTGGCTTGATGCCCACCGCGCGATACATGTTCCGGTCGAGGAGCTGCGCCTTGGCCGAACTCACCGCGACGCGGACACCTTCGATTCTCAGAGACGCCATCAGGCCTAGATCCGCGGCTTTCCCGTTCATCATCGGGCCGCCATAGACGAACTTCCCGTCCGACAGCGCTTCGACTTCGAAAGTTGCGCGAAGTGGCTCGTCACCACTGACTTTGGGGCAGCCACCCAAAGCAATCTCAATCCTGGCGCCCACACCGGCCTTGTGTGCGGCCGCAGCGGCAGCGGGGTCAACGATCAAGCCGATCGCCGCATTCTCCGCGCCTTCCGCAAGCAGCGCCCTCAGGATACCAGTGGTATTCGAATCCCCGCCTACCCCGGGATTGTCTTGCGTATCGGCGATGATGACGGGCCTGTGCGATTTCGCGGAGATCTGTATGGCCCGCCGCACTGCCGTCGAAGGTTCGTCGAATTCGACCGACCATTCCGACTCTGCCCCCAATATTCGGGAATACAGGGCCTCCACGGCATGCTCCAACTTCGCCAGGTCGTGGCCATAGCCCCACACGGTCGGACCACACTCCGAGAAGTCGGAAGCCGGAAAGCCGGGAGCGAAGGAAAGCGACAATACGTCCTTCTCCAACGCTTCAAGCGTGTCATACATGCCTCGTGCCGGATGCATCATCGTGGACATGGCGTTGACGGGAATGAGAAACGGCAGTCGTGCGACCGCGAAATAGACCACGTCCTTCGTATCGACCACGTGCAGCAGCATCTCGGCCGCCCGTCGCCCGGTATCCGCCATATCGACGTGCGGGTAGGTCCTGTAAGCCGCGATCACGTCGGCCAGCGCGAACATCTCGGCGGTCATGTTTGCGTGCGAGTCGACCGATACCGCTATCTTGATATTCGGGCCGACCAGCGCGCGGACACGCTTCAACAGCTCGCCTTCTCCGTCGTCGATATGCTCCGCGACCATCGCGCCATGGAGGTCAAGATAGATCGCATCGAAAGTAGCTGTTTTGACCGCTTCAACGATCTCGCCGGCAATCCGTTCGTAGGCCTCGGACGTAACATGTGCAGATGCACCCGCCCCCGCCCAGATGACCGGGGTTACCGTGTGACCCAACGCTTCCACGTGGCGAATGAAGCCGCTGATCGGAATATTAACCTCAAGCAACCCTCTGACATTCTGACCGCGCGCCATGCCGGGAAAGTCTTCGCCGCGAACGAAGCTGCCGTATGTCGCCATCGTGGGAGCAAACGTATTGGTCTCATGTTGGAAACCGGCGACAAGAATATTCATGAAAAGCTTCCCGTTCTACGCAGCCCGACTATCGAAGTCTGCCAGTCATCGTTTTCCGACAGCAGCGCACATACCCCCGAGATGCTGAAACTCAGCTCTCTGAGATTTGCTGGCGCGTCGCATTTCGCCGATACGCGACTTAACGATGTTGCGTTGCGTTCCCACAACAGCAATTATAGTGTTATTTTGTTGCCCATTGAGCAACGCACGGAGGAGGCATGCGCGAGATCAATCAAAAACGGCTGGGGTATTTTGAGGCGGTGTACGAGCATCGTTCGATACGGAAGGCTGCCGACGCTCTCAACACCGCACCGTCGGTGATTACGCGGCAGATCGCGCTGCTCGAGGAGGAACTGGGCATCACCCTGTTTGAGCGAAGGCCAAGGGGGGTCGCCCCAACCGAGGTCGCCGCACACGTCCTTGAGTATTTGCGTGGTTGCCAGGCTCACCGCCAGCAATTGGCTGCGAGGCTACAGGCGGTCGAGTCGATGGAGGAAGGCTCCGTCAGGATCGTTGCGAGCGAGGGTTTTATGGACCATCTGCTTGAAAAGGTCGTTGGACCGTTCTGCGCAGCTCACCTCCGACTTTCTGTCGAATTGAATGCGCTATCCATGACCAACATCGTCAGAGCCGTCGCCGAAGACGAAGCCCATATTGGATTGGCATACAATCCGCAGCCAGATCCTCGCATCTCCTTCGTTGCCAGTGCGCCCGCGCCCACCAAGCTGCTTGTTCGGACACAATCATCCACTGACGCGGGTCAGAAAACCGCTGTCGCTGCAACAAGTCCTTCAATATCCATTGGCCTTGATGCCGGCGGGATACGGGGTCAGTCAGGTGATTGAAACGCTCGAATACGCCGAGCACCTCAAGTTCAATCCATTGCTTCGGAGCAATTCGATTGTCGCCCTCAAGCGCTTCGTACGCTCGACGAACGGAGTAGCGTTCTTCTTTGCGGGTGCGGCCGCGACGCCTGAACTTGAAGCCGGACAGGTGGCGCTACTCGACATCGCACATCCGCTTTGCGCGTGCCGCCAAGCTGAGGCTAATTGTCCGCCAGAGCCGGCCGTTGTCACCAGCAGCAACAACGAATGCTGATGGAGATACGAAGAAACATACCCGGATTTGGCACCGGCAGCGTCCGTTTGACCAAATCGAAAGGCAACCCGCGGGCCTGATTTGGGACGAACTGAAGGCCTGAAAGCGGCCACCTTGAGTGTCCGGAGCACTGACCTTCGCGAAGGTGCTGACGATAGTCGCTACAAGGTTCGCCAAAGTGCGTTCGCAGCAAAGCTCGCGTGAAAGCCCGCAAAAGTGCATCGGGAGCAATGCGCGCTCAGTGAAAAAAGGAAGCCCGGCGCGGATGCATCGGGCTCAAGTTAGGAGACATCTTCCCTGAAGGGGTCTCTCCCTTCCGGCGGGAGGAGCCGGAAGCCGATTATCGAGACACATTGGCAACCAAGGCATCTCTCAGCCCTGCACGTTGGGCCCAGCGCTGTCGCCGCCAGCCCTATCGCGCCGATGCCCAGCGGTCAGGCGTAGCTTGCAGCTTCGACGATTGCCTCGGCGAAGGCCTGCGGAGCTTCCTGCGGCAGATTGTGGCCGATGCCGCCCGTGATGAGACGGTGCTGGTATTTGCCTGAGAATTTTTTGGCGTAGGAAGCGGGCTCCGGATGCGGCGCGCCGTTGGCGTCGCCTTCAAGCGTGATGGTAGGCACGGCAATGACTGGCAATTCGGCGAGCCGCTTGTCCAGATCTGCATATTTCGTGTCGCCCTCGGCCAGGCCCAGCCGCCAGCGGTAGTTGTGAATCACGACGGCTACATGGTCCGGATTCTGGAAGGCCGCGACGCTGCGGTCGAACGTGGCATCATCGAACGCCCATTTCGGAGAGGCAATCTGCCAGATCAGCTTCGAGAAATCGTTTCGGTATTTTTCATAACCTTCCCGACCGCGCTCCGTGGCGAAATAGAACTGATACCACCATTGCAGTTCGGCCTTTGGCGGCAACGGCATCCGGCCGGCGTCCTGGCCGCCGATCAGGTATCCGCTCACGGAAACCATTGCCTTGCAGCGCTGGGGCCAAAGAGCCGCCATGATGTTGGCGGTACGCGCGCCCCAATCACACCCGCCGACAACAGCCTCCTTGATCTTGAGAGCATCCATCAAGGCGATCATATCGACAGCGACAGCCGCCGGCTGGCCACTTCGTAAAGTAGCATCCGAGAGAAAGCGCGTGGTGCCGTAGCCCCGCAGGTACGGGACGATTACCCGGTAGCCGGCCTGCGCGAGCAATGGCGCGACGTCGACGTAGCAGTGAATGTCGTAAGGCCATCCGTGCAAAAGAAGAACAGCGGGACCATCGGCGGGACCGGCTTCAGCATATCCGATATTGAGAACGCCGGCATCGATTTGCTTCAGTGCGCCGAACGAGGTGTTAGTCCCCGGTTTGATCGCGGCCAGAGCTGCCGGTTTTTTATTGCCGGTTTGTGGTGCCATCTGCGCGTTTGCGGTACCGGTCAAGGCCAACTGTGCGGCAGCGATCGTCAAGGCCGCAGTTCCAAAGAAGTGGCGGCGATGATGGTTGATGTCGTCTTTGATAGTGTCCATTGGTGGATTTCCCTGTTTCGATATGTTGCCAGGTGTGGCGAAGGCGGCGGCGCGCAACGAGCGTGCTACCGTGTTCTCATCACGATTTTCGCAGCGCCAGTGAAGCCGCTGATCGGAATATTGACCTGAAGCAACCCTTTGACATTCTGACCGCGCCACGCCTAGAAAGTCTTCGCCGCGAACAAATTCTGTATGTCGCCATCGTATGAGCAAACGTATTGGTCTCACATTGGAACCCCGCGACAAGAATGTTCATCAAGAGTTTGGCTGCCAATCATCGTTTGCCGACAGCCGCTCACGCAAACCCCGGATGGAGAAAATCCGATCTCTGAGAATTGCCGGCGCTTCGCATTTCGCCGATACGCGATTTAAAGTGCTGCGCTGCGTTCCAACAACAGCAATTATAGTTTGATATTGTTGCCCTACGAGCAACGCACAGAGGATTCCTCCGGTAAATCACCGAAGCACCCTCCTCTGAAATTCTTGTCTAAGGTCGCGGAACGCGCTCCTGCATCTCTGCATACGCTACGCCGGTGAGATTCCCCTGGCTGGAGAGGAAGTTGCGCTCGCTCTTTCCGTCGAGATCAGCTGAATAGACCGAACCGGCAAAGTCGGTGACGAACATCCGGTTGCCTGGCACGTCAAGGGCTATGCCAATTCCCTCCATCAGGTGCGTAATCAAGATCACCGGCACGACCTTCTTATCGATTGCCGCGCGATTGACGGTGTTACCACGCGGAGGATCGCCGCGGTCGGTCCAGTAGAGGAGACGATTCGCCAGATCGAGCCCGAGATCGATCGGCTCCGGTAGCTCATCGAACAGCACTTCGATGTCGGAGCGGTTCGTCGGGCTCGCGCCCTTGGGAATGTCGATGTTGGCGCGGAGGATACGACCCTGGCCGCCGTTGCTCGGGCCTTTTTGCGTCCAGTAGATCTTTCGAAGCATCGGATCGGTGGTGATGCCGACGCACCACCGGGTCTGATCGCGCTGATCTTTGGCGCCGCGACCTGTCTCGACCAGTGTCTCCACTTGCGAGCCGTCGAGGTTCGAGCGCATCACGCGCATGCCCCTCGCGGTCACACCAATAAAGCATGCCGTTGTCCTTATCGAGGTGGATCTGCTTCGGCGTGTGGGTAACCCCTTGTGGGACAATCACCCTCCGATTGCGGCCGTCGAGATCGGCGCGCTCGATCGAGCCGTCGTCGAGATTGGGCACGCCCATGTTGGTCCAATAGATATGGCCAGCCACCGCATCGACGACGATGCCATCCGGGAGGTGGCAACCGGTAACGATGGTCTTCCGATCCGATCCATCCGGATTCATTGAGTGGATGCGATCGCCGCTCATTTCAAGAAGGAATAGTCGGCCGGAACGAACGCCTCCTTCGACGGCGAACGGACGCGTCGTTACGAGGTCGATGGCGCCGCTGCTACCGGTGATCGGGGCTGTTTTCTCTTGAAGCATCATTGCCATCTCCTCTGCGCTGTAAACTCGCCCGAATCGGGGCGCCTAAAGTACCTACTGATTAGATGCGGTCAGGCACGACAACGGTTATGGTTGTTCCGTCAGAATCCGAATCCGTTAAGGCGTGGCCACCAATGCTCCGCGCCAAATCGTCAACTATTCTTCCCCCAACGCCCCGCGCGCCGCGAGCCCCTCCGCCGCTGTCTTTGACGGTGCAATGCCAGCAATCATCTCGATAGAGTGCCTCGATATGTATTACTCCGGGCTGTTTATTCGGAAACGCGTGCTTCGCCGCGTTCGTTACCAGTTCAACGATTATAAGGCCTAAGCGCTCGCAGCGCTTCGAATCGAGAAACCCGTCCCCAATCGTTGCGTTGCAGCGAATTCCCCTTGGTTCGAGAATCGCCGCCGTCAGCGCGACGCACAGGGAGCCGACGTAGTCACCAACAGAAGTGTAGCGGCGGTCGGAACTTTTTGAGAGAAGATCGTAGAGTCGGCCGAAGGCGAGGATACGCCGCTCAAACCCATCGATCGCCTTGGGTAAATCCACCGGCGCCGATGATATAAAGTCAGCGCGAAGCCACGCACCCAACAAGGTCATCATATTCTTCATTCGGTGATGGGTTTCCCTAAGGAGTAAATCTACGCTGTCGGCTCGCTCGTTGGTCGTCGAACGAGGCGGTCGGATATCTTCTTCCTTCGGTAGGATGGTATCAAACATAGCAAATGCCCTCCTCTCAAATTCTAGGCCAAGGTCATATCAAGCATAAGATTAGGATCGGCTCGGGCGCTCCACGACATTGGTCCAGAGTTGGCGTAGACTGTCGATGCCACCGGCGGTCGAGAACCAAAGGGTCGCGTCACCCACCAACAGATTTCCGGCAAATAAGCCAGGCTTCGATTGGAGCAGAGCATCGAATGTTGTGCGCCCATTGCGGGTGAAGGGATGAGGCGGAGCTTTCAAATCAATCTTCTGTCGTACGAGGACATCCAATTTGCTGACGGCGCCCTGGAGACGTTCGAATTGCGGCAAGTGCGGGTGAAGATTGAAGGTATCAACGCCCCGTAGCACGTGAAGATGATCGAGTGCGCTCTCGGCCTCGATCGCAGCAGGGGATCCATCGCTCTCCGCAGCAGGACGCAGCCCGAAGCGGTTCTCCACGCCCACGCCGAGCCCTGCTAAAAGCGAGCGAGCGAAACCGCTGAAGCGGTGCTGGGGCGGAATTGTCTTATCTCCGTGGTGCAGGAAGTCCGCTACTTGCCGTTCCAATCGCTCGTCATGTGGTTGATCGGGCACGTCACCGATGTCGTGATGGGGACAAATGAAGACAAGATGGTCCGGGTGCGCGAGAAACCGGCGAACAGCTTCCACTTCGGCGGCACTTGCATCTTGGCGGGTGCGAAGCAAATCCAAGCCGATGACGATGAGCGTGTCGGCCCCATCGAGAAGAGCCGCATCGAGCCCGGTTCGCGCGCCATCGTCGGCCACCCGCTCGATCTCGACTACCGGATGACCGGTCTGCGCGCCAGCCTGTTCCACAAAGGCCGCGAAGTTTTGCTTCATGATATGATCCAGGAAACCGTCGATGCTTTGGTCAAAGCAAGCTGGGTCCGAAAACGTTTCAAATCTAGGGTAGAGCATCCGTCGCATCTCAAAAAGCGTCGGAAACCGGTTTTCGATAACTTCGAGTGGCGCTCCAACCTCTCCCGGTCGGTTCCATGCGTGATAGACCACTATTTTTCGACCAGCCATTCGGCCTCTCCTATTCTGTGTCGCGCAAGATATGCATCACCCTCAGCGAGGCGGCACGTTCGCCAATAGCGACCCCAGTCCTTCGGCCACCGTCAAATGCGCGATGACGGCGTCGCGCAGGGTCGTATAAGGCAGTCGCGCGAGCATCGCCGTTTGCATCACGGCCATGACCTCGCCCGCCTCAGACCCGATCATCGTGAAGCCGAGAACGCGATCGTCGCTTGCGCCGACGAGAACCTTCATGAAGCCGGAGGTCTCTCCTGTTGTGTGGGTTCGCAGTACAGCCTCCATCGGCAGCGTGGCGACGCGCACCGCAATGCCCATGCTTTGCGCGTCGCGTTCGCTCAGTCCGACGTGAGCGAGCGGCGGATCGGTGAAGACACAGTACGGCACCAGCCGGTCACCCGTGCTGCGCGCGCCGCCGGCCAGGTTGTCCGCGATGATGCGGAAGTCGTCGACGGAGACGTGTGTGAACTGCGGGCTGCCGGCACAGTCGCCGACAGCCCAGACATTTGGGGCGGTTGTTTCAAGCCTGTCGTTGACGCGGATGTAGCCGCGCGCGTCCAGCTCGACGCCGGCTTCCTCAAGTCCGATTCCGGCCGTATTGGGGACGCGCCCTGCCGCGACGAGGATATGGCTTCCTTGGAGCTTCTCCTCGCCGGCCGGCGTGCGGACGGCGAGGGTCACTTCGCCGCCGGAGCGGCCGCTCACGTTCAGTGTGTCGGCAGATAGCAGAAGCCGAACGCCTTCCTCGCGCAGGATTCGCTGCATGGTGTCCGCGACGTCCGGATCCTCGCGGCTCATGAGCTGAGAGCCGGCCTCGATGACCGTGACCTGGCTGCCGAAGCGGCGGTAGGCCTGCGCCAGTTCCAGACCGACATAGCCGCCACCGAGCACAATCAGATGCGAGGGCACGGCATCCAGCTCAAGTGCCTCGATATGCGTGAGCGGGCGGGCTTCCGCGAGGCCGGGAATGCTCGGTATCGCCGCATGCGAACCGACATCGATGATGACCTTGTCGCCGGTCAGCCGCCGCATGCCGCCGTCGTTCAGTTGGACCTCTAGCGTCTGCGGCCCGACCAAGCGCGCGCTTCCCATGATCAGTTCTGCGCCGCTCGACTTGAAGGGCGTAACGTGGTCCACGACCTCTCGTTCGACCATGTCGCGCTTGCGCTGGCGCACCTTCACCATGTCGGTCGTGACCGGGCCGGTGATTGTACCGAACTGCGCCGCGTGCCGGACCAGATGGGCGATGCGCGCGCTCCAGACTTCGTTCTTGCTGGGCATGCAGGCAATGTTGGGGCAGGAACCTCCGATATACCGCCGCTCGACGAGGGCCACCCGTTGCCCGGATGGCGCCAAGTGCCACGCGAGTAGATTTCCGCCCGGTCCGCTTCCAAGAACCAGTGCATCAAAATGTTCCGCCTGAGCCATCTTCACCTCCATCAATCTACGATGGGCGGCATTCCGCGCCTAGCCGCGAAGAATGGGCGCCCCGAAGGGAGCACCCGTTAATCCGCCGTCCACCACCAGTTCGACTGCATTGATGTACGACGAATCCTCAGAAGCCAGGAAAAGCACAGCCTTCGCGAGTTCTTCAGGTTCGCCCCAGCGGCCCAGAGGAACCGCCGAGGAGAAAAAATCAGCCAGCTTGGCGGACTGTTCGGCCGAGATCGAGGCGCGAGACCCGCGCTTCCAGATGGGAGTTTTGGTAGCTCCGGGTGCGACGACATTGACGCGAATGTTGCGCGGCGCAAAGTCGGCAGCGATCGCACGCGCCATGGAGACCACCCCGCCCTTCGTGGCTGCATAGGCCGCTAGGCCGGCCTGGCCTATATAGTTGTGCACCGATCCGTTGAAGATGATGCTAGCGTTATCGTTCAACAGAGGAGCGGCGGAGTTGATGGTGAAGAATGCGCCATTCAGATTGGTGTGGACGATATTCTCAAACGTTGCTTCGTCCGTAGCGCCTGTCGGCGTGCTGCCGCTAATTCCGGCATTGGCGAAAACGATGTCCAGCTTGCCGAAATCCTTGGCAATATCCGCGAAAAGCCGCTTGCGGTCGTCCGCCACGGTAACGTCGGCGCGGTAACCGCGCGCGTTGGGTCCGAGTTCCGCGACTGCTTCATCCAGCGTCTTCTGGTCCCGGCCGGTAATCGCGATTTCAGCGCCTTCCGCAACGAAAAGGCGGGCGGTGGCCAAGCCGATGCCGCTGTTTCCGCCGGTGATGAGAGCCTTCTTACCTGTGAGTTTCATGATTCCACCTGATGACTGGCCCATAACTCAGGATCACGGTGATACATGCGATACGGGATGTGCCCAATTTGGTCAGTCGCGACGTCGGATCGGGCTCGCTTTGAAGCCCTCCATCTCTCTTAAGCCACTCATGTACGAAGCGATTTGAAGGCGGAGCGAAGTTCTTTGCAAAGAGTTCCGGCTGCTCCCAAGCCGCAAAGTGTCCGCCTTTTTCGAGCTTGTTGTAGTGGATCAGGTTGGGATACGCCTGCTCCGCCCAGCTGCGTGGCGCTGGATACAGTTCGTCAGGAAACACGCTCACGGCAACCGGGATGGAGACGCCTTTGACACCGAAGAATGAAATCTTGTTCGCCAAACACTCCCAATACAGCCGTGCTCCAGAAACAAACGTGTTCGTCAGCCAGGTAAGCGTGACATTGTCGAGGACATCATCGCGCGTAAGCCCTTCGGGCTGCCCGTCAAAGGCGCGTGAGATCATTAGTAGGCTGCGCGCGTCGTGATCGAGAAAGTAACCGGCTATCCCGACGGGAGAATCCGCGATCCCGTAAAGCGCCTGCGGGCGCAACCCCATCTGATAGCCGTAGCCGATGCCCTTCGCATATACGAAGGCCAAGCGCTCGTACGCAAGTTTCTCGTCGGCGGAAAGACCGGCCGGGCAGGAGCGCCCCCAAGAGCCGCCTTGTCAATGTCATCTGAAAACACGCCCGGCATGTTGGAGTGAATGCCGATCAGTTCGGGATGCCCTTGTGAGCCCATTAAATCCGTAATGATCGCGCCCCAATCGCCACCTTGGGCGACGAACTTCGTGTATCCAAGGCGCTTCATCAGGACGACCCACGCACGCGCGATGTGGGCAGGGTCCCAGCCTGTCGTGGTCGGTTTGCCCGAAAACCCGTAGCCCGGCATCGACGGGATCACCACGTCAAAGGCGTCCGCAGCGCTTCCGCCATGTGCCATCGGATTGGTCAATGGATCGATAATCTTCAACTGCTCAGTGATCGAGCCTGGCCAGCCATGCGTGACGATCAGCGGCAACGCGTTCTTATGTTTTGAGCGAACGTGAATGAAGTGGATATCCACGCCATCGATCTCGGTGATGAACTGCGGCAAGGCGTTGAGCCGAGCCTCCACCTTGCGCCAATTGTACTCTGTCCCCCAATACCGGGCGAGTTTCTGCAGCGTCGCGAGCTGGGGGCCCTGCGATTGATCTGTGACCGTTTCCCGGTCAGGCCATTGGGTCGCGCTGATGCGCCTGCGCAACTCGGTAAGCTCAGCTTCCGAAGCGCTGAAATGAAACGGACGGATAGCGACGTTTTCACTGCCCTTCGACTGTGCAACAGCGCTCATGGGTGAACTCCCTTCTGCACGAACCAAACTGGGGTTGCCGGATTTGAGGTGCGGGGCGCAACGGCTCACGTCCCGCGAGGCATCACAGCAGGACGCGTGGTTGGTTTCTATTGGACGATGGCTGGTGTTGGCTAAACCAGCAGGCCGAGAGCATCAGCTTATCGTTCGGTTCGCTGAATGTTGGTTTGCAGCTGCACCGGCAGCATGAATCGGAAGACGGCGCCACGCCGCTCATGCTCGTCGGCCCACAATCGCCCCCCATGGGCCTCGATGATGGAGCGGCAAATCGAAAGGCCAATCCCCACTCCGGCGGGCTTCGTGGTGACAAAGGACTCGAAAATCCGCTCACGGTCCTCCGCGGCGACGCCGG
>CAVTFL010000018.1:0-31022 GCA_963733925.1 uncultured Alphaproteobacteria bacterium
CCGATGTCGGCCTTGTAGTCCAAGGCGAACTTCAGGAAGGGCGGCAAGCTGACGGTGATGCCGAGCTTGATTTCGGCTTTGCGGGTGAGCGGATTGCTCAGGCGCTTCACGGAGCGGCGGATGCGGCGGACGGTTGGGTCAGGGCTGAGATGAAGGTGGTCATGAAGATGTCTCCTGCTGGAATGGTTGCGATCGCGGAGACGGTCGACGGCGCGGCAGCGGCGTAAGCACCCCGGAGGGGGCGCAACGGAGTGGAGCACCGAAATGCGGTTGCTGAGCCGCAGGCGTGCCGTAGGCTCCGCCATCGTGAGCAACCCCGCCAAGGCGACGACATCGCCCACCTCCCCTGCCCTCGCCTGGGCCGTGCGCCGCAGATGCTCCAAAGCGCTCGCGTGACGTCTCAGCAGACGGCTCACCCACAAAGCGATAATATAAGCAATATCAATGGTTTATGTTGCCGATGCCGCCAAATGGGTGTATGTGTTTCTTAGGTCGACGAGGAGAGATGCCATGCGCATCGAACTGCTGCCCGGCACGACGAACGTGGTGCGATTTCCGGTCGAGGCCGGGCTCGGCCACGCTGGAATTGCTGCGTGGGATTGCTCCGGACGTGCGGGAGGTGTTGAGCTTGGCGGAAGCGTTCGGGATAGAGCCGCCGGTGCATGACCTGCGCGAGCGGGCCGATGCAGCGACGGCAGATTACATTGCGGCCCAGGTGCCGCGGGATGCACCGACACGCAGGCCATGCTGGCCGGGCTTGAGCGTGCGTGGTCAGCCGGCCGTGGCCTCCTGCAGGGCGGCCTACGATCGTCGCTACAGGCCTCCGAGGCGCAGCAATTCTTGCTGGCGGCGCAGACACCGGCGGGTTCTGGATCGACGGATTGCGGGAGCGAGCCGAGGCACTGACCGAGCGCGCAACGACGCTGTTGCTGACGGCGCATGCACGGGCGGAGGAGGCCGAGGGTGTGGCGCGGGCGGTCGGCCTGGCGCGACGTGGTACGGGGTGGGCACCGCGGAGCGTCGCCGACGACATGGACACGCTGATCGCTGTCCAGCTCGCCGCGGGCTGAGTCCCTGTTTTACAAAGTGTCGGCGGAGCATGGCGCTGTGGTGAAAGTCCGGTGCGCTGTCATGTCGGGCTTCAGCGAACCGGCGGGATTGAAGCAGCGTTGGGCGCGGCTCCCAGGAGCCACGTTCTGTCGACCCTTTCGCGGGAACCTGCGGAGGATCGTTTGGCGCACGCGGCCTTCGGCCGGCGTGGCAAGTCTGCGGCCGCGCGGACCATTGCAGCGCATCTCGTGCGTCGCTATCAGATCGCCTCTGCCTCTCGGGGCTACCGGCTGTTGTGCTACTGCCGGCCGGAGGCGGTCGGCCGCGGGTATTGATGCCGGGCGCGGAGGCGCATAGCCAGCGGCCGCTGTCGACCCGAGGCCTGCATACGTCAGCCTGCGAGGCGATCCAGGAACCAGACGTTCAGCGTAACTGGGCGCCGACGGCACCGCGCCCATGTCGGTCGCTCAGCGGCAAGGGTTGGCTCCTCGAAAGCCGACATAAATGCAGGCGACCTTCCGTCATCAACCCCGCCTGGAAACCGGAATGGGCGGCGCAGGTAATCGTAGTCGTTTGGCTGCTCGAAGCCTGCGAAAGCGAAGGTACTCGACAGATAGAGCGGCGGCGCAACAGCACCGAACATGCGATCGGTGGCGATTCCGTTCGCGGCGGCGATGGTCTGACGCGCTCTGTTCTGTGGCATGGATTCAGACCTTTGCAAGCGGGTTGGATAAGATTGTTGGGCCTGTACGCGGCGCCCTCGATACATGTTACGAACGTCATGCCGGAATGCCCCGGGATGCTGCTGCGCGCGCGCGCACAACCGGTTGTGCGGCGCAGTCACCGGGGACGACGCGGCAGGATCAGCATCGGACCGTAGGAGAGTACGAAGCCAGCGAACGCGGCGATCCAGAGACAGGCTGAAATGATCAGAAGCGGCATTGTCCAGGATGCGGCGAACGCGGCCGCGACACGCGTGATTGCCGCGAGGGTCACAAGACCATAGATCAGAACGGTGACGCGATCGGCTGAGAGCTCGCGTCCGGCATGGCCACGCGTGGCTCGTGTCATCACCGCCAGTATCATCGTGCCGATCGCCCCCGCCGTCAGCGCGTGGATGGCCGCACTGACCGGCACGTCGGCGCCCAGCAAAGCCCCGCCGAGCAAAGCGACACCAAGCACGAGCCAAGCATAGCCGACGTGGAGAACAAGGAGCAGCGGCTCCGCGGCCGTTGAAATCCCGCGCCAGCGGAGCAAACGCCAGAGATTGATCGCCGCACCGACCAGAAGCAGCAGGCCGACCGGCCAGAACGCCGGCAGGAATGCCCAGCCAATGAGGCCCGCATGCAGGATGCCAAGCGCGAGTTTGTCGACCCAGCCATGGCCGCCCGGCAGTTCCGACCCAGGGCGCTTGGCCAGCCAATTGCGCGTGAAGCTCGGCACGATACGGCCGGCCATCACCGAGATCAGAACGATAACGGTGGCCAGCCCCAGCCGCCATCCCAGCCCAGATGGCACGGCGACGCCGTCGGCCTCGAGGTGCATCAGCAGATTGGCGATCCCGAGAACGCCCACCGGCGCCACCATTGGCAAGTTGCGCCAGTTCCGCCCGACAACGATCTCCCGCGCGACGACACCGACCAGCACCACCGGAAAGGACAGGTCCGCCGCGATGGCGATCCACGCTGGAACAAGCGCCGAGAGCAGGCAGGCAATGCGACCCAGCAGCCACAATCCGGCCAGCAGCGCCAGCGGACTGCCGCTGACCGGAAGCCGGCCCGTCCAGTTCGGGATAGCGGTCAGCAGGAAGCCGGCAATCGCTGCCATCACGAAGCCGAACAGCATTTCATGGATATGCCAGGCAAGCGGATCGAACCGGCTCGGTACAGTGATTCCTGTCGTGAACATGACGATCCAGATCGCGAGCGCCATCGCCGACCAGAGACCCGTTGCCAGAAAGAATGGCCGGAAACCCTGGGAGAGAAATGCGGGCATCGCGAATGAGCGCTTTTCAGGTTCGTCGTCATGGTCATTCACTTTCGGAAGGGAGACACCGTCGGCAGCAGACGCTTTAGAATATCGACCATCCCTGACTGCCCGCGACCGCACCGAAGATGGTGATCAGGCTGAGCGCGAGCAGGACCCAGTGCATGCGATGCAGCCACCTGAACGCGACCTGCGGTGCCGATGTCGCCCATTTGCGGAAGTGGCGGGCCACGACGAACGGCTCTGCCACGAACAGGACAATGGTGAACAACAGCCACAGGCAAACCATCGCGTGCATCCACCAGAACTGTGCCGACTGGAACCGGTCCCACAGATCGAGCCGCGCCGACATGTAGAAGCCGGTCAGGCCGACGATGACGACAGCTATGCGCGCCTGCCAGGCGAAACGATGTTCGATCGCCTCCAAGGCCTGAAGCCAATCGCCGCCAAGGTCGCCACGGCGAATGGCCGGCAAGGCAACGGTGGTCACCATCGACACACCACCAATCCAGATGACCACGCCGAGGACATGCAAGGCGCGCGCGATCACAACATCATCCATGACAATTCCCAATCACAGCCACACCGGTTCCCACCGAAGCCACCTCAGTGCCGCCGCGGCGTAAACGGCACGATCGGTTCGGGCCCGTCGATCTGCGGGTCGAGGCGAAAGCGCGCACGCAGCGGGGCTGCGTCCACGACCTCGACCATGTCGCCGACGACGCGTAAGCCGTACTGCTCCATCCCCGCCAGGATCCGCGAAAACGTCTCACGGGTCATACCGAGCTGCCATGCGATGAGGCGCTTCTCCATCGGCAACCGTACCGGAACGTTGGGGGGCGTCTCCTGAACAAGCTTCAGCAGGTAGCAGCCGACGCGCTCTTCCGCCGAACGAAGCTTCAGGTTCTTCGCCAGCTTGATCTGGCGGCGGAACTGCGCCGCCTGACAGCCGAGGACAGCAAGGCATAGCGCATGATCGGTTGCGATGGCGTCACGGAACGCGTCGGCCTGAATAAGGACCAGATGCGCTTCCTCCAGAACACGCCCGCGCGCCAAAAACGGCTGCCGATTGAGGACTGCCGCCGGAAGCAGCAGATCGATCGGCCGCACAAGCTCAATCAGGGTTTCAGCGGTGCCGCTGACACCGAGAAGCGCCACGCTGCCGGATACCAGGAGATGCGCGAAGGAGGGTGTCTCGGCTTGCTCAAAGAGCGTGCTTCCCGACGGCACCCGATGCAGGACCGCCAGGTCCGCCAGGCGATCGAGGGTCGCGGCGGGTACCCCACCAAGCCAAGGAGTCTCGCCCAGAGCCGTGCGGGCCGAAGGCGCCGAGATCCCTGCGACGGAACCTCCTGCCGCGTGACCATCCGGGGCTTCAGTGAATGCGTTCGCTGGCATCAGGTTTGGCTATTCCGTTCAGGCCGGCCGCAAGACACGGCGCGAGCCGACGAGTGATCTATATCACGGATAAAGGCATTCTCACGCGGCCTGAGCATTGATCCAGATCAATGTCGGGAGCGGGCAGGGCCGTCATCGTGGTGGCCGGACCAAAGACCGGAGCACGCCAGAATGAAAAGTTCGCTGCCGCCATCGCCCTGCCGCAAGGCGACTGAACCATGCAGGCGATAGGTCCCGCGGGCGTTCAGTCCGACAGTGCTGCGGCGGTCGCGCAGAGCGGTGTGCTGGGCAATCCGCGCCAGGGCCTCATCATGGGCACCTGGGGCTTCTTCATCGGATTTGCCGCGGTCGCGCTCTACGGGCCGGCCGCCCACGCGTTCCAGCAATCGATGCAGCTTTCGCCGCTGCTGGTCGGGCTGCTTGTGGCGGCGCCGCAGCTCACGGGCTCGCTGCTGCGCATCCCGTTCGGTGCCTGGGTGGACAAGGTCGGCGGCCGTCTGCCGATGCTGGTGCTGTTCGGCATATCCATCGTCGGCATGTGGGGGCTGGTGTTCATCCTGGTCACCGTGCCGCACGTCACGGCGGCACTCTATCCGATCATCCTGCTGTTCGGCTTCATGAGCGGCTGCGGCGTCGCCACGTTCTCGGTCGGCATTCCACAGGTCTCCTACTGGTTCCCGCGCAACCGGCAGGGCACCGCCCTTGGCATCTATGGCGGTGTCGGCAATCTGGCGCCCGGCCTGTTCACGCTGATCCTGCCGTTCGCCATCGCCGCGTTCGGTCTCGCGGGATCCTATCTGGCCTGGCTCGCTTTCCTGCTGATCGGCACCGGCATCTATGGCTGGCTGGCCCGCGATGCCTACTACTTCCAGCTTCGCGCCCGCGGCACCGGCCCAGAAGAAGCGCGCAGCGTCGCACAGAGCTGCGGGCAGGAACTGTTCCCCGGCAATTCGGTCTGGGGCGCCTTGATCACGGCGGCCGACGAAACGCGCACCTGGGGCCTGATCTTCCTTTACTTCGTCTCCTTCGGCGGTTTTCTGGCGCTGACCGCCTGGTTCCCGACCTACTGGATCAACCTGCACCATCTCAGCCTGACCGATGCGGGCATCCTCGGTGGCGTCGGCTTCTCCTTGCTGGCGGCGGTGGCGCGGGTGGGCGGAGGCTCGCTCGCCGAACGGTTCGGCGGCGAATACATGGCCGCGATCTCCTTCACCATCGTGCTGATCGGCGCGGCGCTGCTGACCGCGGTGGTCACGTTCCCGATCAACGTCGCGGGCGAACTGCTGATCGGCCTCGGCATGGGCCTGGGCAACGCCGCGGTGTTCAAGATGGTGCCGAAATATGTGCCGCACGCGGTTGGCGGCGCTTCGGGCCTGGTGGGCGGGCTCGGCGCCCTGGGTGGGTTCGTGATCCCACCGACCCTCGGCCTGTTCGCCGGCGCAATGGGCGATGCCGGCTATTCCGGCGGGTTCTTCGTCTACGTCGTGTTGGCCGTCGCGGCGATCATGGTTTCAATCGGTTTCATCCGTACCCGCAATAACGTTGTGCCGGCGTGACACGGACGATCGGGGTCGCAAGCAGCAAGGCAGCAAGATGAGCCATTTTCTCGACCGCCTCACCTTCTTTCGCAAGAACGTCGACACGTTCTCCAACGGCCACGGCGTCACGACGAATGAGTCGCGCGACTGGGAGGACGGTTATCGCAAACGCTGGCAGCACGACAAGATCGTGCGCTCCACCCATGGCGTGAACTGCACCGGCTCCTGCTCGTGGAAGATCTACGTCAAGGGCGGCATCGTGACGTGGGAGACGCAGCAGACCGACTATCCGCGCACGCGGCCGGATCTGCCGAACCACGAGCCCCGCGGCTGCGCCCGTGGCGCCAGCTACTCCTGGTATCTGTATTCGGCCAACCGCGTGAAACACCCGATGGTGCGCGGGCGCCTGCTCAAACTGTGGCGCGAGGCGCGGGCGACGCTTCCGCCTGTCGCAGCCTGGGCCTCGATCGTGGAAAGCCCGGAGAAGCGCGACGAGCTACACCAGCAAGCGCGGGCTGGGCGGCCTGGTCCGTGCGGGGTGGGATGAGGTCAACGAGATCATCGCCGCCGCCAACGCTTACACGGTCAAGAAATACGGCCCTGACCGCGTGGTCGGTTTCTCGCCGATCCCCGCGATGTCGATGGTGTCGTTCGCCGCCGGTGCGCGCTACCTTTCGCTGCTGGGCGGCGTCTGCCTGTCGTTTTACGACTGGTATTGCGACCTGCCGCCGGCCAGCCCGATGACCTGGGGCGAGCAGACGGACGTGCCGGAAAGTGCTGACTGGTACAATGCCGGCTATCTGCTGATCTGGGGTTCCAACGTGCCGCAGACCCGCACGCCCGACGCGCACTTTCTACACCGAGGTCCGCTACAAGGGCACCAAGAGCGCCGTCATTTCCCCGGACTACGCCGAGGCGACCAAATTCGCCGATCTGTGGCTACATCCCAAGCAGGGCACCGACGCCGCGCTGGCCATGGCGATGGGTCACGTCATTCTGCGCGAATTCCACCTCGACCGAACGGTGCCCTACTTCCAGGACTACATCCGCAAATACACCGATCTGCCGATGCTGGTGCGGCTGGTGCGCAAGGACGGCCGCTATGTCCCGGACCGCCTGGTGCGCGCCGACGACTTTGCCGACGCGCTGGACGAAGCGAACAATCCTGCCTGGAAGACCGTCGCATTGGACACCGACGGCAACCCGGTCGTCCCCCTTGGTTCGGTCGGCTTCCGCTGGGGCGAACAAGGCAAGTGGAACCTGGAACAGCGGCGCGGCGACGGTTCGGAAACATCGCTGCGCCTTAGCCTGATCGACGGCGGCGCCACGGAAGAGGTGGCGTTTCCCTATTTCGGCGGCGCCGCGACCAATGGCTTTGTCGCGACCGAGCATCCGGATATCGTGACGCGTAACGTTCCGGTGCGCACCCTGACGCTGAAGGACGGGGCGACACCGGTCGCGACGGTGTTTGATCTCCTGTGCGCCAATTATGGCCTGGACCGTGGTCTCGGCGGCGCTGGCGTCGCATCGAACTACGACCAGGACGAGCCATACACGCCAGCCTGGGCCGAGCGCGTGACCGGCGTGCCGCGCGCCCACATCATCCATGTCGCGCGCGAATTCGCCACCAACGCCGAGATCGACCAACGGCCGTTCCATGGTGATCCTCGGCGCCGGGGTGAACCATTGGTACCACATGGATATGACCTATCGCGGCATCATCAATCTGCTGGTGCTGTGCGGCTGCGTCGGCCAGTCCGGCGGCGGCTGGTCGCACTACGTGGGGCAGGAGAAGCTGCGCCCGCAGACCGGCTGGGTGCCTGTGACCTTCGGCCTCGACTGGAGCCGCCCGCCGCGCCACATGAACGGCACCTCGTTCTTTTACGCGCACACCGACCAGTGGCGTTACGAAACCATGAAGGTTTCGGACATTCTGTCCCCGACCGCGCCCGACGGCGACTGGTCCGGTTCGATGATCGACTACAACGTGCGCGCCGAGCGCATGGGGTGGCTGCCCTCGGCGCCGCAACTGAAACAGAACCCGCTCACCATCGCCGCCCGCGCCAAGGAAGCGGGCCTGGACCCCAAAGACTACGTGCCAAAGGCGCTGCGGTCGGGTGAGCTTGAAATGTCCTGCCATGATCCGGACGATCCGGCGAACTGGCCGCGCAACATGTTCGTGTGGCGGTCCAACCTGCTGGGATCGTCGGGCAAGGGACACGAGTACTTCCTCAAGCATTTGCTGGGCACCAGCAACGGCGTGCTGGGAAAGGATCTGGGTGTCGAGGGTCGCGAGAAGCCGCAAGAGGTGGCGTGGCACGACACGGCCCCCGAGGGAAAACTGGACCTGCTGGTCACGCTGGATTTCCGCATGTCCACCACGTGCGTTTATTCCGACATCGTGTTGCCGACGGCCACCTGGTACGAAAAGAACGATCTCAACACGTCCGACATGCACCCGTTCATCCACCCGCTGACCGCCGCGGTTGACCCGGCCTGGGAATCCCGCACCGACTGGGACATCTACAAGGGCCTTGCGCAGGCGTTCTCGGAGATCTGTCCGGAGGTGCTGGGCCGCGAAACCGACGTCGTGCTGACGCCGATGCAGCACGACACACCGGGCGAACTGGCGCAGCCGTACGGCGTCAGTGACTGGAAACGCGACGGCACCGATCCCGTGCCAGGCCGGACGATGCCGTCAGTGGCGGTGGTCGAGCGCGACTACCCGAACCTGTATGCCAAATTCACCGCCTTGGGACCGTTGCTGAAAGCATCCGGTAACGGCGGCAAGGGAATCGCCTGGGACACCGGCCACGAAATCGACTTCCTGGCCGCCCTGAACGGCACGGTGCGGTCCGGCGCAGCAGCGGGCCAGCCCCAACTCGCAACCGACGTGGACGCCATCGAGGCCATCCTGAGCCTGGCGCCCGAAACCAACGGTGAGGTCGCCATAAAAGCCTGGGAAGCACTCGGCCAGAAGACCGGCCGCGACCACACCCACCTGGCGCGTGCGAAAGAGGACGAGAAGATCCGCTTCCGCGACATCATCGCGCAGCCTCGCAAGATCATCTCGTCGCCGACATGGTCCGGGATCGAAAGCGACAAGGTCTGCTACAACGCCGGCTACACCAACGTCCACGAACTCATACCCTGGCGGACGCTGACCGGGCGCCAGCAGCTCTACCAGGATCATCTCTGGATGCTGCGCGTTCGGTGAGGCGCTGGTCACCTGGCGGCCGCCGGTGGACACCAAGGGCACGGCGGCGATCAAGGGCAAGCACGGCAACGGCAACCCCGAGATCGTGCTGAACTTCATCACCCCGCATCAGAAATGGGGCATCCACAGCACCTACACCGACAACCTGCTGATGCTCACGCTCAGCCGCGGCGGGCCATGCATCTGGATCAGCGAGACGGACGCCAAACAGGTCGGCATCACCGACAACGACTGGGTGGAAGCCTACAACACCAATGGCGCGCTGGTCGCCCGCGCGGTGGTCTCGCAACGGGTCAATCCCGGCATGGTCATGATGTACCACGCGCAGGAGAAGATCGTGAACATGCCTGGCAGCGAAGTGACAGGCCTGCGCGGCGGCATCCACAACTCGGTTACCCGCGTGGTGCTGAAACCCACGCACATGATCGGCGGCTACGCGCAGCAAAGCTATGGCCTGAACTACTACGGCACGGTCGGCTCCAACCGCGACGAATTCATCATCATCCGTCGCATGGACAAGGTGGACTGGTTGGACGGCACAGCAGCCACCCGCCAGAAGGAGACCGTGTCATGAAGGTCCGCGCACAGATCGCGATGGTGATGAACCTCGACAAATGCATCGGCTGCCACACCTGCTCGGTCACCTGCAAGAACGTGTGGACCAGCCGCGAAGGCATGGAATACGCGTGGTTCAACAATGTCGAGACCAAGCCCGGCGTCGGCTACCCGAAGGACTGGGAAAACCAGAAGCGCTGGAAGGGCGGTTGGACCCGCCGGAAGAACGGCAAGATCGAGCCGCGCATTGGCGGCAAGTGGCGCATCCTGTCCAATATCTTCGCCAACCCGGACCTGCCTGAAATCGACGACTACTACGAGCCATTCACCTTCGACTACGGACACTTGCAGACCGCGCCCGAGGGCAAGGTCATGCCGACAGCCCGCCCGCGTTCACTGATCACCGGTGAACGCATGGAGAAGATCGAATGGGGGCCGAACTGGGAGGAAATCCTCGGCGGCGAATTCGCCAATCGTTCCAAGGACAGCAATTTCGAGGGCGTGCAGAAGGAAATCTACGGCGCCTTCGAGAACACCTTCATGATGTATCTGCCGCGCCTCTGCGAGCACTGCCTCAATCCGGCCTGCGCCGCCGTCTGCCCGTCCGGCGCCATCTACAAGCGGGAGGAGGACGGGATCGTCCTGATCGATCAGGACAAGTGCCGTGGCTGGCGCATGTGCGTTTCGGGCTGCCCCTACAAGAAGATCTACTACAACTGGTCGTCCGGAAAATCCGAGAAATGCATCTTCTGCTATCCGCGCATCGAGGCGGGGCAGCCGACCGTGTGCTCGGAGACCTGCGTCGGCCGCATCCGCTATCTGGGCGTCATTCTCTACGATGCCGACCGCATCGAGGAAGCCGCCTCCGTCCCGGACGAAGGCGATCTCTACGAGGCGCAGCTCAAAGTTTTCCTCGATCCGCACGACCCCGCCGTGCAGGCGCAGGCGCGGCTTGACGGCATTCCGGAGGCCTGGCTGGAGGGTGCGCGGAAGTCGCCGATCTGGAAAATGGCGATGGAATGGAAGATCGCCTTCCCGCTGCATCCCGAATACCGCACGTTGCCGATGGTCTGGTACGTGCCGCCGCTGTCGCCGATCCAGGCCGCCGCCGCGAAAGGCGATCTCGGCACCATCGGCGGCATGCCGGATGTGAAGTCGTTGCGTATCCCGGTTGAATACCTGGCCAACCTGCTCACCGCCGGCCGCACCGAGCCGGTCACGGCCGCGCTGGAACGGATGCTGGCGATGCGCGCCTACATGCGCGCCAAGACCGTGGACGGCGTGATCATCGACTCGATCGCGGAACGCGTCGGGCTGTCCGGCCAGGACATCGAGGACATGTACCAGCTCATGGCCATCGCCAACTACGAAGACCGCTTCGTCATCCCCACCGCCCACCGCGAGACCGGCGAGGATACCTTCCAGATGCGCGGGTCCTGCGGCTTCTCCTTCGGCGAGGGCTGTTCCGGCAAAACCGGCTTCGGCCTGTTTGATTCGAAGAAGCCGAAGACCCCGATGGAGGTGGTGTGATGGCCCGCACCTATCGTGCCCTCGCGGCACTGATCGCCTATCCCACCGAGGCGCTGCAAGCCGCGACGGGCGAGATCGCCGCGGTGTTGGCCGAGGAAGGCCTGGTGCCGGCACCGCGGCGTGCCGCCATCGACGGTCTGCTGGCCGAACTGGCCGAGCGCGACATCTACGATCTGCAGGAACGTTACTTCGCCCTGTTCGATCGCAGCCGCACGCTGTCGCTGCATCTGTTCGAGCATGTGCATGGCGAAAGCCGCGATCGCGGGCAAGCCATGGCCGATTTGATCGAGCTTTATCGTGGTCATGGGTTCGAACCGACCGCCAGCGAATTGCCCGACTTCCTGCCATTGTTCCTCGAGTTCCTCTCATTGCTTCCAGGACATGAGGCGCAGGCGCTGCTGGCCGAACCGGCCGGCATTCTTCAGACCCTCGCGGACCGGCTTGTCACACGCAAAAGCGCCTATGCGGCGGTATTCCAGGCGCTCGCCACACTGGCCAACGCCCCCGCGATCGACTTGCCCGACACCAGCGCCGAAGACCCCGACGATCTGGTGGCGCTGGACGCGGCGTGGGAGGAAGCGGCGGTGCATTTCGGGCCCGGCGAACAGATCGACAGTTGCGGAACGGATCGCCTGCGGACCCGGCTTCGCGCCGCCGCCCGCGACGCGGCAACCGTCTGAGGAGATGCAACGATGGGCGATTATCTCAACAGCGCTCTCTATGGCTGGTATCCCGTATGTGTGCCTCACCGTGTTCGCCCTTGGCAGCCTCGTGCGCTTCGACACGGCGCAATACACCTGGCGCAGCGGGTCGAGTCAGTTGCTGCGGAAGCGGCAATTCCGCTGGGGTTCCAATCTGTTTCATGTCGGCATCCTGGTCGTCATCGCCGGCCATTTCGCCGGCTTCCTGATGCCCGACTGGGCAGTGGACTGGCTGATCAGCCCGGCCCAGCATGAGTTGCTTGCCATGGTGGTGGGCGGCCTCGCCGGCCTGATCGCGATCATCGGACTGTCGTTGCTGATCCATCGGCGATTGACCGACCCGCGCATACGCGCCACCAGCCGGCGATGGGATATCGCGATCATCCTGATGCTGTGGGCGCAGCTTGCCCTCGGCCTGCTGACCGTTCCGGTCTCCGCACAGCACATGGACGGCGCGCTGTTCCTGACGCTGGTCGCCTACATCAAGGGAATCGTGCTGCTGCATCCTGGCGTGGCCGATCTGCTGCTCGGCACGCCGATTGATCTACCGGATGCATATCCTGCTTGGCTTTACCGTCTTCCTGGTCTCTCCGTTCACCCGCCTGGTGCACATATGGAGCGCGCCGGTCTGGTATCTCGGCCGCCCCGGATTTCAGATCGTGCGCAGCCGGCAGAGCATCGGACATCAGTCGCGCGATCAATCGCTGACGGTGGCTGATTTGGTGACGGCAGCCGGATCGGCAAAGCCAATCGGCGCGAAGTCGCCGCAATCCGTTACGGGGGATTGAGCCATGCAAACCGTCATGGTCAACGACGTCGCCATTCCGCACGCGACGATCGCCAGGGAAGTGCAGAACCACCAGGCCGAGTCGCCCGCCGTCGCGTGGGAGCAGGCGACCCGCGCCCTGGTCATTCGCGAACTGCTGCTCCAGCGCGCACATGCGCTGGACCTCGTGGCCGAACCGCGCACGCAGGACGGTGCGCGGGAGACGGATGAGGAATCCCTGATCCGATTGCTGCTGGAGCGCGAGGTCATCACGCCAAAGGCCGATGACGCCGTCTGCCGCCGATACTACGACAGCAACACAGCGCGTTTCCGCAGCCCGGATCTGTTCGAGCCGGCGCACATCCTGTTCAAGGCCCGCCGCGACGATGCGGATGCCTATGGCAAAGCCGAGGCCCAGGCTGCCGCGATCCTCGCGGACCTCCAGCAGCATCCGGACAGGTTCGACAGCCTGGCGCGCAGCCTGTCCGACTGCTCATCCGCGACGGAAGGCGGGCGGCTGGGACAGATCGTGCGGGGCGAGACGACCCCGGAGTTCGAGACTTTTCTGGTTGCAATGGAGCCTGGCCAAATCTGCCCAACACCGGTGCGCACGCGCTACGGCGTCCACGTTCTCCGTCTGGACCGCAAGATCGCGGGCGAGACTTTACCGTTCGACGCCGTCCGCACCCGGATCGCCACCTATCTGGAAGAGCGCACATGGCGTCGCGCGGTCGCGCAATATATCGCGCTGGTGGCGGGCCAGGCGCGGATCGCAGGGTTTGATCTGCCCGCCGCCACATCGCCGCTCGTGCAATAGGAGGCGGGCATGCTCGGCAACATCCTCGGCGCCCTGACGGATGCCGCCTCGGCCGAGGAAGCCCTGGCCGCCATCGGCGACCCTGGCGTCGTGGAGCGCGTCCGGCGGGGTGCCGCGGCCGAAGGTGTCGGCGTCGGCGCATTCGTGGCCAGCACGGTCCGCCAAATGCTCGACTACGCGGAGGAAGACGTCTGGCTGGATCTTCTCGGCCGCATGTCCGGCTCCCCGCGACCCGGCGTCGCCGCATTGGAGGCCATGCTGGCCCGCGCCTTTCCCGAACCGGTCGCCGCCGGCGCCGCACGGCGTCGATCATGAACGCGATCGACCCGGCATTTGGCTGCGTGCCGGCGTAACAGGACACGCGGCAATGCTGGTCTGCACCAGAAGATCGCTCTGATGCGCGAGACCGAGATCCAGGACCTGACCCGGGTAATCCAGGGCCTCGAAGACAGGCTTGAGCAGTCGCGCGACCTCGTTCCGGCTCAGCACCATTGGCAGGTTGCGCGGATACGCCACCCGGATCAGCCTGCGCGTCAGGTCGGGCCGGTCGATGGTATGCGTGAAGAAGAACCGCAACGCCGACACGATGCTGTTCATGGTCGGCGTCGGCACGCCGGCATCGCGCTGTTCGATCTGGAACCGGCGCACGTCATCCGCTGTCGCCGTATCGGGTGAACGCCTCAGAACGTTGCGAAGCGTCCGACGTCCGAAGGTAGTTGCGCTGCGTCTGTCGCGAGAACCGGCGCATGTTCATGTCGTCGATCAGACGTTGCCGCAGCGGGCTGATCGCAGCGATGCGAATGGTCTCGTCCATCGGTCGGCTTCTCGGTTGAAAGAAGCCGAAACGTTCCGCCCGCACCGGGACGGGCTCAAACCAGGCACAATGGCCGGGCCTCTACTCCATCATCACAACCCGCACCCCTCCCGCGCAGCGGGTTCGTCTCCGGCCAAGACTGGCCATAGCACCGGCGCATCCCGAGACCCCTCTTTGGCGCGACATGGTCATCGACAGGCGGTCGCTGCAAGACACACCCATGCCAAGCAGAGATCACTCGATAGAGGCGGACTATTGCACCACCGGCCCAAGCTTGATCGGAATGGTTCCGCCGGCCGTGCGGTGATCCACGTAGGGCCGCAGGTGCATGTCCTTGTTGACCATGACCACGAAACGATAGCCCGGCCGAATTTCGAGCGTGTTCGGGATGGATAGGCCGGCGCGCGCGTATTCCTGTCCCAGCTCGCCGAACTGCTGACCGAGCGAAGCAGCAGCGATCTGCTGGGAGCTGTAGTATCCGTTAACCGGTGCTTGGGGCTGGGAAAGCTGAACACCGGCGCCGGCGATCGAGATTAGCAGCGCGTTGCCGATCTTCGACCAGAAGTGTGTGTTCACCTGGTCATGGAAGCCGGCGTAGCCGCCTTGGTCCGCACCTTCCATCGAGCCGAGGTCGATCGAACTCAGTGTCGGGGAAGATGACGCGGTTCCAGATCACGCCGACACGGGTTTGCCCGTTCGACACCATGTTGTCGTAGGAGCCGATCAGCCGCGACCCTTGGGGGATCAGCAGGAACCGACCGGTCGCCGTGTCATAGACGTTCTCAGCTACCTGCCCGATCACCATGCCAGGCAGGTCCGAGTTGATGCCGCCGACCATCACCGCCGAAATCGCGGTGCCTGCCATGACAAGGTAGGGCGAGGACGGATCGCGCAGCGTCGCCTGCAGATCGTCCGAGGTGCCTGTCACGTCGCCGGGTTGGTTGAGGAATGCCTGCTTCTCTCGCTGCGCGCTCGCGTCCACACGCGCCGGCGGATAGGTCGGAAGGCCGAAGCCGCCCGGATAGGTGCCCGGGGCCGTCACGACCGGCTGGGTCGCTTCGGCGCCGGTGTCGCCGGCCGCCACCAAGCCTGGGGCCATCGATGCCGGAACGGTGCCTGGGTTGGACGCCATCTGCTGGCCGCCTTGCGGTTTCATTCAGGGTGGTGCCTGCGGTCATCGCAGACGTGGCGGCCGTCAGATGCTCCTTCTGGACCTCGGCGAGCTGCTGATAATAGTTCCGCCACGCCTCCCGCCGAGCCTTGGTGGCTTCGTCCTCCCCTTGCGCTTGGCCGCCGCCATTGTCGGACGGCATCGCTGAAGGCTGCTGGGCGGGTTGAGTCGGCGGCCGCGCCGGTGTGCGTGGGCAGAGGCATCTTGGCGACTGCGGGCTCGACCTCGCCGCCGAACGGCGCGTTGCTCAGCACGGCCGAGCCGTTGGCTGGTTCCGGCTTGTGCGAGGCGGCCTGCTGCGCGCTCGCCGTCGCCTGCATCAGGCGATCGCGGTAGGTGTAACCGATCGCCGCTACTACCAGCATCGCGGCACTGACACCGAACACGATCGGCAGCCTGTTCAATCGGCGCACGCCCGCGCCGCGTGTCGGGGGAGGGGCGAGAAGTCCCGGTGAACGTTCGGGAGTATCCGGAGCGCCGCTCACCGTGACGCCTCCGTCTTGCGTCACTGTGAAGGGGCCGCCGGCCTGTAACCCGCCGGCGGTGTTGCGCACGAAGAACCTCGACCCTTCCGTGCTGCCGTCGATGGTCAGGCGGGCAAGATCGCCGTTGTCCAGCGGCGTCACCAGGTAGCGGATGTGGTGCGCGCCTGCCGGCACCGGCTGACCGTCCTCGGCCACGGCGAACCCACTGCGTCGGAGCGCCGAAGCGAACGCAGCGGTGAGCGCATTGCCGGACTGGTCGGATGGCGTTGGGTCGAGAACGATGGTGCTGGACGCAGCTGGCAAGCGCATGGAGACGAATTCGGCCATGCCATTTGCCAAGACATCGGCATCTGCCGGCTGCTGAAGCTGTGCGACGTACGGATGTGTTCGGCCCCACAGTGCAGGCGGCCAGGGCCGCCAGAAGGAAGGGCAGGGGTGCACGCATCCAGCGTGGTCATCGCGCACCGTCCCGCGTGATCAACACGCGCGTCTGACCGCCGCCCACGCCGGACACCAGTTCGGCGCGATCCAGGACACGATCCACGATGTATCGGTCACCAGCGATCCGATAGTTCACCATCTCCTGCGATGGGCTGGAGAACCAGCCGCCATCGTTGTCCAGCCCGACAAGGGCGGGGGCGGACCCAAAGGCCATGCTCTGCGGGAACTGGATGTACGTCTTCGCTCCGTCGCGTGTAGACGCGCAACGGGCGCCAACTCGGATCATCGCCACTGAGCCGGAAGCCGAAATCAAGATTCGCCACGTTCTCACCCGTGGGCAGCGTGGACGCTGCGGCGCCCCAAGCGGCATTCTGCTGATATGCGCTCCATTGGCGCTGCATGTCGTCCGGGTAGTTGAATGCGACCAGCGGCATCCACTCATGTTGGGTGGACACGAGTTTGATTGCGTAAGTCCGCCGGTTTGTCTCGATCGTCATGCTCGACACGAGGCCGGCGTCTGTGGGCTTGATGATGAGATGCGTGACCTGGCCCGCCGGCGAGCCGGAGAGGCCCGGCGAGACGTTCCACCGTACCTTGTCGCCCACGTTCACGTTGTTGACGATCTCGCCCGGCTGCAGTGCCAGGTCGCAGACCTGGAGTGGTGCGCAGACCACCGTTGGAAGTGTGGCGCCATACAGGAAGCGGATGACGCCGTCCTCGCCCCGCTGCGGCATCTCCGCCCGACCTGCCCATCGCCGCGCCAAAGTCACGGCCTGCCTTTCCTTGGCGTTCAACGGAGCCGAAGGCGACACGAGCGAAACCGGCGGGGGCATGGTGGCGGGCGCGGCGCGCCGGCTACCTGCGTCGGTGCCGGCCGTATGATCCGGAGGGCGCCGGTCCGGAAGCTGAGGCGGACGCAGTAGCATCTGGCACGTAGGATCGGCGGCACCTGTGTCGGCTGGGCCTGCGCGTGCGCCAGGGCGGGCAGGCCGATCAGAAGAGCTCGCTCCCAGAGCCTTCGTTCATGTGGCTTTCTCCCCCGGTCATTGCCGTTGCGACCAGTCGAACGATTCGACGTAGAGCCCGGTCGGATTGACCAGGATCGTCGAATCGTCGGTCGGCGGGTTGATGCTGATGGTGATCGTCGCTTGCCAGTGCTGCGACGATTCCAATGCGCCTTGTCGGGTGCGGCGGTCTTCACGCCACTCCACTCGCCAAGTCTTGCCCGAGAGCGGGAGCACGAACTCCACAGCGACGCCCACGGTGTCGTCCTGCGCCCGCTTGAAAGGGTCGTTATGCGAGAACCATTCGTTCAGGGTAGGGCCGGCCGCGGCGTTGCGATCCACCATCGCATAGGCTTCGGTAATGAGGTGCTTCTCGGCCGCCACGTCCACGTAGACGGAACGCACGTCGTCCACCCATCGGGCAAGCTGAGCGCGGATGAAGCGGGGATCCGCCGGCGCCGATACATCGGCACGGCTGACCGCTATCGCGTCGCCGAGCTTGTCAGTCTGGACCACGTAGGGGACGATACGACTTTGCGCACCGATCCACGCGATCCCCACGACGGCGACGAATGCGACTCCGAGCGAGGCGAGAGCCGTCAACCGCCAAGCGTGGGCCTGCGCGATGTAGCTGCCGTAGCGCTCGTTCCACTCGCGTCGGGCGGCCAGGTAGACGGCGGAATGCGGGTTGTCGGGATCGAGGGCAGGGGCTTTCAAGGGCCGGGTCATGGCGGTTACGGCATTCAACTGATGGTGTTGCCGCCACCGCCTGTCGGCGGGGCGTGGTTTGCTGGATATCACCCTGGAGAAGCCGATTGCGGTTCGCCAAGTCGGCGTTCATGCGCCAGGTGGCGAGGCCGTGCCGCGGTTGCTGGCCGCTCAGACGCCGCCCACGTCGGCGAGGGGCGCTGAGACGAGATTGCGGGCGGTGTAGCCCGTCATTGCCGCAGCGCGGCTAATCCTGGACCGCTGGGGTGCTTCGCCGCCACCGGCTTCTGCGGCCTTCGCATCGGCGGCATCCATCTGGGTGCCGGCAAGCCGCACGGCGTTGCCCATCATCGAACCGGCGCCGACCATTCCTAGACCGGCTATTCCTACCGCGCCGCTCACCGCTGCGGCCGCGCCGACCAAGCGCGGAGCCACTCGCCATGCTGGAGCCGTTGACGATGCGCTGCATCGTGTCGGGCAGCACCTTCACAAGTGCCAGCATGACGATCGAACAACCGATCAAGGATGCACAGGGAGGCATCCGTCACGTCGGTGAACGAGTTGGCCCAACTCTGGATCAGACCAGTGCCGATGCTGACCAGAAGCTGCAGGACAAAGAGCTTGGCGCCCACCGAGACCGTGTAGCGGACGGTGCTGACGGCAAAGTCCTTCGTCCAGCGCGATCCCCCGAACGCCATGAACAGCACACCCATCGAGATGATGAGAAAGCTTTCCACCAGGGCCAGCACCATGAACGCGGCCATCAGGGCGAAGCAGACCTCAATGACGATGCCGGCTACCATCAGCCCGGCGCTGGCCTCCGGGTGCCAGATGCTCATCTGATTGAGCACCATCGCGGCGATCTTCACGCCGGCGGCGAAGACATCGGACGGCGCGATGCCACCTCCGCCGGCAGCACTCGCGGCCTGTCGGAACGAGCTCACGATCGCCTGGCCCCACGTAACCGAATTCTCAAGCAGGGCCAGGAAGAAGCCAAGGAATAGGATCTGGTTGACGATCTCGGCCAACCACTCGCTCACATCCGCACCACGGAACGCGAGCTTGAAGGCGGCCCATACCAGTTCGACGCCGGCCAAGATGCCAAACGTTCCCGTCGCGAAGCTGCGAAGCGTGCCTTCCCAGCCGGCGGAGCGAGCCTGGAATTGCGCCACAATCTGATCGAGCACATTGGCCGATTGGGCGTGCGCTGGCGCTGCAACGACCAGGGCCGCGGCAGCGAATCCGACCGCGGCGATGAGGCGATGCCGAGGCATCACCACTGCTTGCCTCCGGACGTCGGCGGCACGTTTCCGAGCGGAGGGAAGGTCCGGCTTGGCGCCGGTGGTGGTGCGGCCGGGGGCGATGGTGTCGGACAGTTCACCGTGACGCTGGCCTGCACCGTTGCTTTGGTCACGATGTAGGCAGCACCGGCCGAAGCGGCGGCTGTGCCTGCAAGGATCGCCGCGGCAACGGAAGTCTTGAGCGTTAGCACGCTGCCATCACCATTGCTGATAGCCGGTGGTGGCGATGGAGGGCGGCTGCGCGAAGTGCTGCATCGCGGCGTCCTCGGTCGCCTCCCGATCGGCCTGCACGGCCATGCCGGTTGCCTGCATCTGAGCAGTCGAGACCAGCGTTGCCTGTATCTGCGCCAACTGCGCGGCGTTGGCGCCTGCCAGCTCGTTTCCAGCCTGGATCGCCTGCATCTGGCCTTGTGCCGATTGGGAGTGCTGCTGGAGGGCTTGCAGGATCGCGGCCTCGTTCCGCTGCTGCGACTGTTGCAATCCAAGGGTCTGACCCATCGTGTTGAGGTTGTTGCCGATGGTCTGCTGCCAGGTTGTGAACTGGCCTGCGATATTGCCCAGGCTCGCACTTGGTTGGCGTAGGCCGAGGCGGACTGGAGTCGCGTGATCATTGAGCCGGAGTTGCCCGAGAGCAGCGACGCCGCGTTGGATAACGCCTGCACCCGCATGATGTCCGACTGCACCGTGCCCCAGATTTCCTGGGGAAGCGCCACGGTGTTGGTGATCATGTTGGTGTATTGCTGGAGCTGCGTCTGATACTGTTGCAGCTGCGTTTCCAGCGCCTGCGCTTCCTTGGCGTATTGCAGAAGCTGCGTCCACGTGGTGGAGCAGTTCACGCACGTGACGGCCCATTGCGCGTGCGCCGGCGGCGGTGTCGCGACACTCGCCAACGCGGCCAGCACAATGGCGGAGGCAAACTCCATTCGCCGCGCAGGTGTACGGCGGTCACTGGAGAGCCGCATATTCCACCCCCTGCTCATCGAGCCATGCGAAAGGCCACCGGTCGCCGTCGTGCTGCGAGAGCCGATCAAGGTGTGCGATCTGTTCTTTCGAGCTGATGCCGGCGAACGACAGCGCGATCGGGCCGAGGCCGAGATCGAACAGCCGCCGCCCTTCGGGGGACACGAGGTAGTAATGCCGCTTCTTCGTGGCTGTCCGGATGATCTCGATCTGTGTCTCGTTGAGGCCCATGGCCTCGTAGAGATCGCGCGGGCCGGGATGCTCAGAGGTGCCGGCCGTGGTTGCTTCCTCGTTCGGCAGGAAGATCTTGGTCGGGCAGGACTCGATCAGCACGTCCAGGATACCGGAGCGAGCCGCGTCCGACAGGGATTGCGTCGCCAGGATCACCGCGCAGTTCGCTTTGCGCAGCACTTTCAGCCATTCCCGGATCTTGGCGCGGAACACCGGATGGCCGAGCATGACCCAGGCTTCGTCCAGCAAGAGATACGCCGGCTGACCCTTCAGGGCGCGCTCGAACCGACGGAAGAGGTAGAGCAGAACCGGGATCACGTTCCGCTCGCCCATCGCCATCAGGTCCTCGATTTCGAAGACGATGAAGCGCGCCTCGGCGAGGCCATCTTCCTCGGCATCGAGCAGACGGCCGAGCGTGCCTTCCAGCGTGTAGTAGCGAAGCGCGGACCGAATCGTCTCATCCTGCACCTGTGCCACGAAGTGCGTCAGAGTGCGGTCGTTGGCCTCCCGAAGCAGCACGATCGCCCGGTGGATCGTTTCGCGCTCGCCCGGTACTGGTGGCCGTCCAGCCTGCAGCTCGAAGCACGTGGCGATCCAATCCTCCGCCCACGCAACGTCGGCTTCGGTCTGAAGAATGGAGAGGGGGCAAAAGGCCGGTCCGCCCGCGTCGCCGGCCACGTCGTAGTGGCGTCCCCGGCACGCATTGACCGTTGCCCACATGCTCCGGCCCTTGTCGAAGGCGCAGATCGTCACCCCCGGGTAGCGCAGCGCCTGGAGGGCGATGGTGCAGAGGAGTACTGATTTGCCGGCCCCGGTCGGCCCGAAGACGACGGTATGGCCAACGTCACCCACGTGCAGGTTGATCCGGAAGGGCGTCGCGCCCGCCGTGGCGCCGTGCATCAGCGGCGGCGAGCCGGCCGGATAGAAAGGGCAGGGGTTCGCGTCGTGCCCTGTCCACACGCCTGCCAACGGCAGCAGGTCGGCGAGGTTGCCGGTGTGGATCATCGGCCGACGCACGTTCGGTACGGTGTGGCCGGGTAGCGAGCCCAGCCACGCTTCCATGGTGTTCACGGTCTCGATCCGCGCGGAGAAACCCTCGCGCATGATCTCCCGGACCACCAGGCGGGCAGTTTCGATCAGCGCGACCCGATCCGCGTCCATCAGGACGATGACAGGCGTGTAGTAGCCGAAGGTCACGAGGGCGGAACTGGCCTCGGCGATTGCCGCATCCGCCTGGCTGGACATGAACAGGGCGTCCTCGTTGATCGAGCCGCCCTGCGTTTTGAACACCTGCGTCCAGAAGCCCCGAACCTGCTGCTTCCACTTGCGGCGGAACTTGCGGAGCTCGGCCAGGGTCTCGTGTTGGTCCAGATAGATCATGCGGGTGGACCAGCGGAACGAGATCGGCAGGTGGTCCAGCATGTCGAGGATCCCGGGGAAGCTTTCAGCCGGAAATCCTTCGATCGCGACACAGCAGATGAAGCGGCCATCAAGCGCGCTACCCAGCCGTGGCGTGTCGCCCGGCCAGAGTTCTCGCCCGCCGATCACCGCATCCAGATAGGCGCCGGCTGGTGGGACGTTCAGCGCAACTTCCTCACCGGTCAGAGCGAAATGCAGGTAATTCACCAGATGATCGCGCAGATGATCCCGGCCAAAGCGATCGGCAAAGGTGTAGCTTTCCATCCGCCGCAGGCTAACCGCATCGCCCACGGCGTCCTCCAGGTCGCCCAGCGCCTTCTTGAATTGTTCCAGGATTCTGCTGGCCGGGCTGACAGTCTCGGCGGGATCGTCGTCGTAGATCAGATCCGCCAGCTTGCTCTTACGGCGCAACGGTGGAGTGAACTGTACGACGATCGCGTACTCGCCCTCGTAGTGGCTGCCTTCGCGCAGGAACTGTGCGCGGCGTTCCGCGTCCACGAGGCGCGAGACGGGATCGGGAAAATGCGAACGCTCTGCCTCCGGGTAGCTGGCTGCGGGCAGACGCACCGCATCGATCCACGAGGCCCAGCCGGCACCAAGGCGCGCGAGAGCAGCGTTGACTCGGCCGGATAGCCAGTTGCGCTCGCCATCCGTGCTGCTGGCGATATCGGGAGCGCGATAGAACCACCCGGCAAGCAGCGACCCGTCCTTGCACAAGACAATCCCACTATCGACCAGATGGCTCCAGTTCAGCAGGTCGGCGACCCCGGCTGCCTTGTCGCGGAACGGTTTGAGCCTGAGCATGGCGTCTCTATTCCGTCCGGAAGGGGCGCGACCGCGCCGCGTAGTAGCCGCGATACCTGATGTGGCGCAGGTAGATTGTTGTCATCTGCGGATCGACTTTCGCCATCCATCGCAGCAGGGGAATGGAGACGAAACCACAGCACAGCGCCCACGACGAAGGAGACAGTGTTCATGCCGGAGACAGCGAGGCCTCCGGCAACGATCGCCGTGCTCAGTGCCGGCTCGCGCTCGCCGCCCAGGAACAGGTTCGGGCGATGCAGGACACGGTGGAAGGGCACGCGGCGAAGGGTCACACAATCGCTCCCGTGATGCCGAGCGCGGATGCGAGGTTCGTCACGCCGACGATGAACGCGCAGACCAGCACCAGCATGATGATACGGCGCACGAACTCATTGATCTCACCGCCGAACACCAGCGCCGCGCCACACGCGACCATTGCGAGAAGTGAGATCGTAAAGGCGACGGGACCTGTGAGATCATTCTTCAGGGTTGTGAGGGGCGTGTCCCAGGGGAGACTGCCGCCGCCGGAGCTCGCAGCGTGTGCAGTGTCCGGATGCCAAACTGCCACGATCACCAAAACGAGCAGGAACGCGGGAAGCCAAGCCTGGCGCAAGGTGTCGCGAGAGGACAGCATCATGATTGCTCCACGTTGGCGAATTGGTAGTCAGAATCGACGAAACCTTGGACAGCCACGACTTCGTCGATCCGGCGTCCGGGCGATTCATCTGCTTTCACGATCGACACGATGAGGTTCACGGCCTCAGCAATGAGAGCGCGCATCGGCGCACGACTGACTTCCGCGATCAGCTGTTCGAGGCGCTGCAGCCCGGCGCGCGCATGATTGGCGTGAACGGTGCAGATGCCGCCGGGATGGCCGGTGTTCCATGCTTTGAGGAGCGACAGCGCCTCGCCGCCGCGGACCTCGCCGACGATAATCCGGTCCGGCCGTAGGCGCATCGTTGCCTTCAGGAGGCGTTGCATATCCACGGTGTCGGTGGCGCGCAAGCTGACCGCGTTGTCGGCCGCGCACTGCAGCTCACTGGTGTCTTCGATGATGACCAGACGATGTTGTGGCGCGGCCTGAACCATCTGATCGATGATCGCGTTCGCGAGTGTGGTCTTGCCTGTACCGGTTCCGCCGACGACCAGAATGTTCTGACGCTCGGGCCACCGCGGCCTCGATGGCGCTGCGCTGCCAGGCTGACATGATGCCTTGGCGTTCATACTCGCCGAGCGTGAATACGGCGGAGGCCTTGCGCCGGATCGTGAAGACGGGGGCCGACACGACAGGCGGAACCAGGGCTTCGAAGCGTGAGCCCTCGAAGGGAGGATAGGCGGGCAGCTCACATTCGAGGATCGGACTATCGCGGGTCACGGTGCTACGCAGCGTCGAGGCAACGGTCCCGATGAACGATTCTGCTGACGCAGGCTGCATCGTGCCGACGGGACTCATCCCTTGACCCAGGCGATCGGCCCACACGGTCCCGTCGGCATTCAGCATCAGCTCGACGAGGCCGCGCTCGGTAAGCAGCGCGCAGAATGGCCCGAGCTGCCGCTTCATCGATTCCGCGACTCGTCGCGCTTGTTCCTCGCGACTTGATGGCTTTCCCTGGTCCATCATGCCTTCGTCCGGCGCATTGGCCGGGCTCCTTGCCCCGCCGTATACAATAAATACTATGTATGACCGCGCGCCGCAAGGGTTTTGACGGGCCGGATCTGCTATTTCGTGGGAGGGTCTGCCTGGCGGAGCATGTCGCCGATCTCCGTGCCCAAGACGCGCGCTACGGCGGCCATGGTGGCCAAGGTGGGATTGATCTGGCCGGCCTCGATCTTGGCGACATATTGCTGCGTCAGACCGGCCGACTCGGCGAGGGCCGCCTGTGTCAGGCCAGCCTTGTGACGTGCCTCCCTGAGCCTTTCGCCGAAGCGGGTTTGGAGGTCGGGCCTGGGGCCGTCTGTTTGTGATGGTTGTGTGACATCTCGTTCGCTCGGCATCGTTCGGCGAGAGCGTCAGGACTGCAGCAGTTCGAATGCCGCGCGTCCGACTGCCTTGGCCAGCGCCCCGATCCTCTGCAGATCCGGATCACATACGCCACTCTCTATCTGGGCGAGGAAGGCGAGCGCAACGCCGGCGCGTGCGGCAAGCTCCTGTTGTGTCAGACCCGCGCGGAGGCGGGCAGCCTTGAGATTACGCCCGAGTCGGGCCTCGAGTTCGGGCGGAATGTCGTCGGGATCCATGACGTCTCCTGCATACGTATCGGCCAAACCAGGAGAGTGGTCGGAGTTGCAGCCGCGCGCGCGCGGGAAGTGACCGACCACCGAAAGATCGAGTTGGCATGGACAGCGGACCTCATGCGCGATCCCTACATTCGCCTCATCTGCGCGCCAGCAGTCTACACGGAATAGTATGTGGAGTTTGCGTCGGCAAGCGTGTCGACGCTGGTGACCGACCTACGTTCGGCGAAGTCGTTGTGTTGGGCGGCGCAGCATGGTGCTCACATTTTGGTGCACGACTTTCGCGAGCGCCTGTGCCGTCGTGAGGGTGACGTTCTGCTTTCCCGATTCGACCAGCGAGACGTACTGCTGAAGCAGGCCGGACCGCTCGGCGAGTTGCGCTTGGGTCAGCCCCGCCTTCATCCGAGCGGTTTTCAGGTTTGCGCCGAAGATCGCCACGAGATCATCCGGGTCGGGCTCATCCGGACCGGACTTGCCGGCGCTTGGTTTGACCATGGACGCGTGTCTGCCCTCGGTTAACGTCGGTCGTGTGTCCTCCTCACACGGCCAGCGGCCGTGACCGAATCGTCACATTCGCATGAACGAACGCTAGCCGGTTTTCCTCGCGAGCGGAATGGATGAACCCTGCCTTCGGGAGCTATCGCGGTGTGGCACAGCCAGCAGTAACGATGGTCACCAGGAGCGTCGTGGAGCGCCTCTGGGTGGCAGTGAGGGCCACATGGGCCGTGATTGCGAGGGCCGGCGGTGGCCGGGCCCGCCCGGCCATGGGGCGCCATCGGGCCGCGCAAGGACGAGGTGGCTTGATGGCCAACCCGGGGCGACTCGACTCCCCCTTAAGTTCTTCATACGTTCTCACGCATGGAACAGCGAAGCCTCTTCCCCGAGACGTACGAAACCTTGTCGGACGAGGAGATCGCCGCAGTGCTCCGACAGGCGATTGTGCGCGGCAGACGCCTGCCACGGTCGGCTGACCTCTACCTCGCCGGCGTGTGCGCCGAGCACCTGGTCGATGAGCTGCGCACGGCAGGCCTGGACGTAGTCAGGCGGCCCGTGACGGCGCCTCGCGGGTGATCCATGCCGGAGCTGCCCTACGGTGCCCCGCCTGTCCCTGGCACGCCGATCGGCGACTTGCGGCGGTGGCGGCTCGAAATTCGGTGCGGCCGGTGTCGCCAGCACACGGTGTTCCAACTCGAATACCTCGCCGAGCGATATGGGCGCCGGGTCACAATCGGGGAGATCATTCGGCGGTTGCGGTGCCGCGGCTTTCGAGGGCGGGATCAGTGTGGCGCAAAGCCTTCGCGGGTCGTGCTGATCGAGGTGTACGTCTACGGCAAGTCAGTGCGGAAAGTCAGGGAGATCGTGGTCTTCGGCGGCGTCTGACGGACAATGCCCGGCACATTTCACGGTCCCGCCATCTTGCCGCCCCCCACGGTTCCTCATGCTTTCCATCCTGCGTTGAAGGCCATCGGTCACTGAGACTGCGCCCGTGTTCTGACTTGAGGTAACGGTTATCGAAATATGAAGTCTGACCGGCGTTCGGCGCATCGGCTGGAGGGTCGTGTTCAGATAACTGTTATGGTAAATAGAGGCATGGCAAAGAAACCTGTCCAGCCCCCTTCGGTCCCTGCGACCACACGTCGTCGCGGGCGTCCGCCAAAGCCAGGCGGCCGGATGTCACAGGTTGAGATACAGCGTGCGTACCGCGCCCGGCTGGCGGCGGCGGGAAAGGTCGTCAGGGTGGTCGATGCCGCCTCGGTCCGTCCCGCATCTGCAAGCCCGCCGATGACCGCGATTCCTGACTTCGATCCCGCAAGGGACGGCATCTACGAGCGGAAGATGATTGAGAAAATGCGTGATGATTTACGTAACGCGTTATTGAAACTCGAACTCCGGGAGGAGGACGTTGCGCGGCTCGAACAGCGCAACGCCTATCTCGAAGGCGAGTTGAAGCTGCAGGAACGGCACCACACCAACGCCTTGAAGGAAATCATCACGCTCAAGCAGCAACTGGCCAAGAAGAAGCCGGCAAAGCGGCGATAACTTGATTGCTGGACACGTCCGGCCGGCTCAGGCCCTGACGAGCGTACACCCGCCGGTGAGCTAGGCCGGCCGCGGCTCAGAATTTTGATCCAGCCAGGTTCGATCCAGCCGCTTTTGCCGACTCGACGCGGCCCCTCGGTTCTCTATATGTTCGTAGCCATGATCCACGGCACTGTGTTCGCGGAACCCTACCTGCCGGTGCCCGGGGCCGAACCAATGACCCATGCCCGAACTGCCTTACACCGCCGATCCGGTGCCGGCGACGCCGATCGGCGACATGCAGAACTGGCAACTCCAGATACAATGCGCGCGGTGCGGCCGGCACAGCGTGCTGCCGCTGGATTACGTGACCAGACGCCATGGCCCCCGGAGGCGCGTGATCGATGTCATCCTGCGCTAGCAGTGCGGTAGTTTCCGCGGTCGGGAAAAGTGCCGGGGCCGGCCCAGGCTGGTGACGCTGGCGAAGGTCGCCATCTATGTAAAGAGCGTCCGGACGGTGCGCCAGATCACCGTTCGGGATGCTTCGAACCCGTGGCCACAGCCGCCGCTGGCGTCACGTTTCCTGTGAGCGGATAGGATCGAGAGCGATGACGACACTTGCCGCACGGTTGTCGGACGGCGATCAAGGTGGGCTCGATATCGGATCGGGGGCCGGTCCTGGCCGGCCAGGTCACGTGATCCGGCTGCATCCGACGACGCACGGGCGCCATCTCGATCTGCTGCAATGGGGGCTGTTGCCGCATGTGACGGAGAACCCGGACAGCGCACACCGGCCGATCCATGCGCGCGCGGAGACCGTCGCCGATCATCCCCTGTTCGCCGACGCGTTTCGGCGGCGCCGGGCGATCGTGCCCGCGGCCGAGTACCTACCAGGAGCAGACGATCGGCGAGACCGGCGAGCGCTATGCCATCTCGCGCCGCGACGGCCAGCCGATGGCGATCGCGGGGTTGTGGGAGGCGTTCCGGTACAAGAACGGTGAGATCCTCCGCACCTATTGCATCATCACGATCGAGGCTGCCGGCGCTGTCGCGGAAAATCATGATCGGATGGCGCTCGTGCTTGATGAAGCAGACTGGGCGGTGTGGCTGGGCGAGGTGCCAGGCGATCCGGCCGCGTTGCTGCGCGCGCCGACGGACGATGTGCTTGTGCTCCGGCCGATGCGCAGGGGAAGTTTGGCACGGCCACCCGCACCGCGAAGGAAAACCGCGCATGTGTAACCTCTACTATGCCGACCTCCAGATTATGCCGACCATTACCTGAGAATTGGCTCTGGTGGCCGGAAGTGCCCTGATAAAGTCGGCATAATCTGATCATCCTGCGGAGGTAGAGTCCCCTTCTTACCAACTGAAGGGAGGCCTTTATGTCGTTCGATCTGTCACGAGTTAGGGTTTCGGGTCCGCTATCGGGGCTCGCGGCTGGATTCACGGACCACATGGTACAACGCGGCTATCGGCCAATATCAGCGCGCAAGCATATCTGGCTTTTCAACCACTTGAGCAATTGGCTTGTGAGCGAGGGGCTCGGCGTAGAGGAATTAGGCGCGAAGGAAGTAGAACGGTTTCAGCGCAACCGTTATGCAGCCGGGCACACGTATCTTCCGTCAATCGGAGCAATGGAACCAATTCTTGGTTATTTGCGTGGTTTGGGGATCGCACCGACAGTTTCGCCGGCGCCGACCACCGGGGCGCTCGAAGTGGCGCTGGAGCGATACCGAAGTTATTTGATGGTTGAGCGTGGCGTCCAGAGAACTACAGCATGTCGATATATTGGCCATGTGCGCCCCTTCCTTCAGACCAGAGTCACGCCGGACGGTCTTGCACTGGACTTTCGAAGCTTGACGGCAGCTGATGTCATTTCGTTTGTGGTGGCAAGTTGTCGCCGCCCGGACCCTGGGATGGCCGGGCTGGCAGTGGTGGCCCTTCGATCACTATTCGGTTTTCTCCACGTTGACGGCGCTATCGATCGGTCGCTGGTGTCGGCAATACCGACGGTTCCGGGCCGGAGATTAACGGGATTGCCGAAGGGATTGGCTCCTGACCAGGTGCAGCGCCTTCTGGCATCCAGCAATACTACCACTCGAAGTGGTTGTCGTGAATTCGCGATTCTTGTCATGCTTGTTCGTCTGGGCTTGCGGGCAGGCGAAGTCGCCAAACTCCAACTTGACGATATCGATTGGCGAGCCGGCGAGATCGTCATCGCACACGGTAAAGGCAACCGCACAGAGCGACTCCCATTGCCCGTGGATGTTGGCGAAGCGGTGGCGGCGTACTTGCAGCACGGCCGTCCACCAGGCGCGCAAGGCCGGACGGTGTTCATAACGGCCAAAGCGCCATACCAGGCTTTTGCCAGTACTGCGGTGAGCGTGATCGTTGCCCGCGCCGCAAAAAGGTGCGGTCTCGGGTACGATCCATGCTCATCGGCTGCGCCATACGGCCGCGACAATGATGTTGCGCGGCGGCGCATCGCTGCCGGAGATTGGACAACTGCTGCGCCACCATAACACTATTACAACGGCGATTTATGCTAAGGTCGACCGTGATGCTTTGCGATCGATAGCCCGCCCTTGGCCGGGAGACGTCGCATGAACACGCTGCGCCAGGCTCTCGCCGACTACTTTGTGGTTCGCCGTGCCCTCGGCTTTAAGCTCTATCGAGCCGAGAAGCTCCTCGCCCAGTTCCTTACCTTCGTCGAGGAACGCGGTGAAGAGCATTTGACAACCGAGACGGCCCTCGCTTGGGCTACGCTCCCTCAGCGCGGTCAAACCTGGGCGTATGCCCGGCTTTCCGTCGTTCGCCGCTTCGCCAATCACCTGCGTGGGATCGACCCCGCTACCGAGGTGCCGCCGCCGCACTTGTTAATACAGAAAAAAGGCCGTGCCACGCCGTACCTGTATTCGGAGTCGGATATCGCGGCCCTCATCGCCGCGGCCGGGATGTTGCGGACGTCGCACCAAGTGGCAACATTCCGGACGTTGATCGCCTTGCTTGCGGTGACCGGGATGCGGATTGGGGAAGCGATCAGGCTCGACCGTTATGATTTGGACGCGATAAATGGGCTCCTCACCATTCGGAACACAAAGTTTGGCAAGTCTCGTGAATTGCCGCTGCATCCGAGTACCGTGATTGCACTGGGTAATTATTTACGGCGCGACGACCGCCCGACAGCCTCAGCAAGCACGTCAGCAATATTCGTCTCCACGATTGGCAGCAAGTTGCAGTATATGGCAGTCCAGCCCGTTTTTCGTCGAATTGCCGACCATGCCGGCCTCAAGCCACGCTCGGCTTCTTGCCGGCCGAGGCTGCATGACCTTCGGCATGGATTTGCCGTCAATACCATCCTTGACGGATATCGAGATGGCGGGGAGCCGGGGAACAGGATCGCGTTGCTGTCGACCTATCTTGGCCATGTCGATCCCGTCAGCACATACTGGTATCTCTCGGCTGCCCCGGAATTGCTGACCTTGGCTGGGAACCGTCTGGAGCGGCACCTTGGAGGTGTCGCATGACCGCGCTTGCCCCAACCCTTCAAACGTTCTTCACGGAGCGCCTGATACGCCAACGCCAAGCCAGTTCCCATACACTTGCGGCCTACCGGGACACCATGCGGCTGCTGCTGGTTTTCGCGTCGGCAAAGAAAGGTGTCGAGCCGTCGAAGCTGGACATCGGCGATCTTGATGCGCCGCTCATCGGCGCCTTCCTCGATCACCTTGAAAAGCAGCGGCAAAATAGCGCACGCACCAGGAACGCCCGGCTTGCCGCCGTCGGTTCGCTGTTCCGATACGCAGCGCTTCGACACCCCGAGCATGCGGCCGTAATCGAGCGCGTGCTTGCCATTCCGCGAAAGCGTTTCG
>CAVTFL010000019.1:0-11592 GCA_963733925.1 uncultured Alphaproteobacteria bacterium
CATCACTGTGCGGCGGCCGGATCGCCGAGGCGTGACGCTCACTGCTGATCGTGTCGACCTCGCCGGGGGCGCGCTCACACAGAGGGGGGGCCACCGGGATAACCTACGCTGCGCACGGTCCTGGCGCACGCCATTGCAATGCTATGATGTGTTTCTCTGCATGCCATAGCGCGGCTCAGTCTATGGAAAGTTTCTGCGAAGTGTTCTTTGGACCTTCAGAACTTCGAGCGTGCGGTGGATGACTGGCCATGAGCGAATCCCCATAATTCCTTGATTCCATTAGGATCTTCGGTCCGCGGGGTTCTCGCGGATATCTGCGATGCCAAAGACTGTTAGAAATTGCCATTAACGGTCTGTCAATCTTTCTACGTTACCTTTCACCGGTCAGACGCTTGGCGCGCCGGCCTCTGTTCATTTGGAGTGCATCGATCAATACGTGATGTATCTGAAATAACATCGGGACGTCGGAATGCCTCTACGGTCGAGGACATGAGCACCGGCGATGGTAATCAAGGCATCGATATCCTACGGCCGACCCATGAAGTGGTCGCGAGTGCCAGGCGCCTTAACATCGAGATGCCAATCTCAGGTCAACACTTTAAGGGATCGATTCGTCCATGACCGCGTTCGCCAGCGGCGCAATGCCTGACGACATCGCCACGCTAGCCGGTCGGAAAAGCCAGTTCTGTGTCGTCGTACCCGCCTTCAACGAGGCCGCCGTCATCGAGGAATTCCACTCTCGCCTCAGCCGGGTGATGGACACCTTGGGCACATGGCAGGTGCTCTACGTCAACGACGGCAGCATCGACGATACGCTGGATATCCTTCGCCACCTGCATGAAAATGACCCGCATGTCGCTTTGATCAATCTGTCGCGCAATTTCGGCAAGGAAATCGCGATCACGGCGGGACTGGACCATGCCAGCGGAGAGGCGATCATCATCATCGACTCCGACCTTCAGGACCCGCCCGAGGTCATCCCCGCCCTCGTGGACGCGTGGTGCGAAGGTTTCGACGTCGTCTATGCGCAGCGCAGCGCGCGGCGGGGGGAAACGTGGGTCAAGAAAACTACTGCTAACCTGTTCTATCGGCTGATGCAAGACCTTGGCGATGTCCGGTTGCCGCGCAATACTGGCGACTTCCGGCTGCTAAGTTGGCGGGTAGTCGTGTCGCTTCGAACTCTGCGGGAAAACCACCGCTTCATGAAGGGGCTCTTCGCGTGGGTTGGCTTCCCCAGCAAGGCGATCCTTTACGAACGAGCGCCCCGGCACGCCGGTAGCACCAAATGGAACTACTGGAAGCTATGGAACTTTGCTATTGACGGCATTACCGGCTTTACCGTCATGCCACTGAAACTGGCGACCTATCTTGGCCTCGCGGTTTCGGGGTTCGCTGGCTGCTTCATCCTGCAATTGGTGGTTCGGACGATCCTGTTCGGCAATCGGGTCGCCGGTTATCCCAGCTTGATGGCCGTCGTGCTGTTTCTGGGCGGCGTGCAGCTTCTGACCCTGGGCGTCATTGGCGAGTATCTTGGCCGCGTGTTCGACGAAACCAAGCGGCGTCCTCTTTACCTCATCGAAGGTTTCCTGCCCCCAACGTCCAACTAGAGCGCCGGACCCCAGCCTGATGGCGCCCTCTGCCTACCCGCCGATGCCCTACCGGTTTGCCGCCGCGCCGATCCAGACCTCCCGGTAAAGGCCGACGATTTGGTCCACCGTCGGCACGCGCGGATTGTTCGCAGGGCTGCCTGACGCCAACGCCTGGTCAGCCATTAGCGCCATCTTGCCGGTCCAGGCTGCCTCATCGATACCGTAATCAGCCGGGCTCGGCACCGACAGATTTCTGTTCAGCTTTTCGAGGCCGGTAACCAGCTTCGCCGTTGCCGCCGCATCACCATCGGTCGCGTCCGAAAATCCAATCCGCCGAGCAGCCTCGGCGTAGCGGGCTTCGGCGCCCGGAACCGAGAACCGGGTAATCGCCGGCAGCAGCATCGCATTCGACAGGCCGTGAGGCACGTGGAAATGCGCGCTGATGGGGCGGGACATCCCGTGCACAAGGGCGACGGAACTGTTGGAGAAGGCGAGGCCGGCCTCGGTGGCACCAAGCATCATGCCCTCCCGAGCGGCGGCGTTGTGGGGTTCGGCATAGGCCGCGAGGATGTTCGGCCCGATCAGTGACATCGCGGACAGCGCCAAAGCGTCGGAGACCGGATTCGCGCGCTTGGAGACATAGGCCTCTAAAGCATGGGTCAGGCTATCCACACCGGTGTCGGCGGTCGTCCGGGGCGGCACCGAGTAAGTGAGCTCATAATCGACCAACGCAGCCAGCGGGAGCGCCCCGAGCCCCGCGATCAGCATTTTTTCGTTTCGCTCGGTGTCGGTGATGACGGTGAACCGAGTGCACTCGCTACCGGTGCCGGCTGTGGTAGGGATGGCGATGACCGGCAGCGCACCCTTGTCGGCGGCGAACGGGGCCTTGTAGTCGCGCATCTTGCCGCCGCCCGCGGCCAGGATCGACATCGCCTTGGCGGTATCGATGGGGGAGCCCCCGCCGAAGCCGATCAAACAATCAAAGTCGCCTTTGTTCAGTTCGACGACGCCGGCCTCGATCACAGTGTCGGTTGGGTCGGCGACGGTGTCACTGAAGACCGAGACCGCCAGCCCGGAGGCGGCCAGTGGGTCCAGGCAGTGGCGCACGTGGTTGGAGCTGACCATGAACGGATCGGTGACAACCAGTGGCCGAGATAGGCCGAATTTCGCCAGCACGTCGGCGATCTGCCGCACCGCACCGCCGGCGACCAGCAACAGGCGAGGCGACGCGAAGTTCATGGCGATGGCGGTCATGGGCATCCTCCAATTTATGCCAAAGGGTTTAGCGTGGGAGGTCGCCTGCGTCACTACGGCTCGCTGATGACAAATTGATCTGCAAACGGCGGACAAATATGGCAATATCGTCACGTTTTCGAGACAACATCTTCCATTAGTGGCTTCTCGATACGACTTAAACGTGTAAGTTCCTCCTCAAGGAAACCACTGTGGGAAATCTGCGAACCGCCATCGATACGCTGCTTCACCTCCTCGGCCAGTTCGGCGTCGCGGTTGCGGCTATTCTGGCCGAACTCGAGTTTTGGCTGCGCGGCGAACTCCAGCAATTTGGCGTGCCACATGCCCTTCAAACACTGACGCTCCTCGCCGTAGCGGCCGCGCTCGTGGTGGGGTCGTTGCAACTGTTGGGCGGGTTCATCCGCCTCGCCGTGGTGTTGATCCTGCTGCTGATCGCCATTCACATTGTGATGCCGGTTGTCCAAGGCTGATTGCAAGTCGCTCTGGTCCTGCGCGATTTCGATCAATGCGCAACCGCCGGCCTGCAGCGGGCGGAACACGGGGTTCCCCGGGATGGTCGGCTGCAGCGTATAGCGGTCCCAAGGCCATTGCTCCCGGCCGGTTTCTTCATTTCGAACAAATACATACCCCGACTCTATTTGTAGACAATGTTCGCTACCACCACGCCAGGCTGGTGCAGGCTTGGCTGACCCGACCCGGATGCCGGGTCAGGGCCCACTTCATCCCCGCCTGTGAGGCGGCGTTTGCCGTGCCGACGCTGGATTGCACCAAAAGGGCGATCGCCTGGCGATACCTGACAATATCGGGCTGCTGCATCTACCGCTCTACTCGCCAGAGCTGATCCCCCCGAGAACATTTGGAAGTTCCTGTGGAAAAACGACCTCAGCAACCGCGTCTATGCGACATACGATGCCACCGTTGATGCCTGCCGCGACGCCTGGAACAAGCGCATGGCTGCACCCGAGCGCATCCAATCGATCGCCGCACGCGAATATGCCAAAATGGTCGGCTCATGAGCCGGTTGGTTATCGTCGGGTCGGGACCGTTTTTCTCTGAATGTTAAACCGTGAACTGCTCCGCAATAATCCGTTCTGACAGGCCCCGATCGGGGTCGAACAGCACGGTTACGGTCACGGACCGGTCTTCGCTCACCGCGACTGAGATCACGTCTCGGACTTCCGTGAAGTCGGCGACGGCGGCGGTCGGCCGTTTGTCCGCCTCAAGCACCTCGAAAAGCACATCCGCGGTGCTTGGTAGCAATGCTCCCCGCCAGCGCCTGGGGCGGAAGGAGCTGATCGGTGTCAGCGGTAACAGGTTCGCCGATAGCGGGATGATGGGACCGTGAGCCGAAAGGTTGTATGCGCTTGATCCGGCGGGGGTGGAAATCAGAACCCCGTCGCAAGAGAGTTCCTCCAGCCGCACGCGTCCGTCCACCGAGATGCGGATCTTCGAAGCCTGGCGTAACTGGCGCAACAGGCTGACTTCATTGAATGCCAGTGCCTCCTCCAACGCGCCGCTCGCGGTGACCGCGTGCATACGCAGGGGATGCAATTCGGCGGCCTGGGCGCGCGACAGACGGCCAGGCAGGTCATCCTCGCTGTAGGTGTTCATCAGGAAACCGACCGAACCGCGATTCATGCCGTAAACCGGCAGATTGAGGGACACAACCTGGTGGATGGTTTCCAGCATCGACCCGTCGCCGCCCAACGCGACCACTACGGCGGCCTGAGGCAACGGGCAATCGCCGTAGCGGGCAACCAATGCATCCCGCGCCTCGGTCGCGATCGGGGTTGGGGCGGCGAGAAAGGCTATTTGTCCGGCCAGGATCGCGCGGTCATCCGCGATCGGAGGACCGGACGAAAGGGCGCTCAAATACGCTTCCTGTGTTCCAGGACCGGCATGTCGCGGCGCACGCGGGAGGTCAGGTCCTGGTCGATGCGGGCCGTGGTCCAACCGATACCGTCTGACACCTGGGCAACGAGATGGCCCCAGGGATTGACGATCATCGAATGGCCGTAGGTGAAGCGAGGGTCCCCCTTTCCCTCCAGGTGCTTGCCCCAGGTCGCCGGGGCGGCGAACCAACATTGCGTTTCGATGGCTCGACCACGGATCAGGGCCTCCCAATGGTCCTTGCCAGTTGCCAGCGTGAAGGCGCTGGGGAGAAAGATGACCTCGGCGCCTGCCTCGCGCAGCTTCCAGAACAGATCGGGGAAGCGGACGTCGTAACAAATCGCGCAGCCGATTTTGACGCCGTCGGCTTCGTAGGTGACGACTTGGTCGCCGGCGCCGTAGCTGTTGCTTTCACGGTAACCCGTGCCGTCGGGTGCAACAATGTCGAACAGGTGCATCTTGCGATAGCGCGCCAGTTCGGCGCCGTCCGGGTCGAACACCACCGTGGTGTTGAACAATTTTTCCGGTCCTTGCTCTATGATCGAGCCACCGTGGACGTGGACCTGCATCTGCCGCGCCGCTTCGCGGAGGAACTCGTAGGCCTCGCCACCGGGTTCGTTGGAGCCTGGCGCGGGGAGCATCTCCGCGTTGGCGGTGCGCGTGGTGCGGTCACCGCCCAGGGAATCCCAGACCTCCGGGAGGCTAACGATGTTCGGACGGTCCTGCGCGACCGCGTCCTGGATCAGGCGGCGAGCCTGGGCGATGTTTTCGGACTTGTTAGTGCCGGGGTTCATCTGCATCACGCTGATGCGCATCGTCTGCCTCCGGTTGTCAGACCGGAGAGAAGCGTATCCGTGGTCTGGACGCAACTGGGGGCGCCTCGTTGTATGGTGCGGTGCGGCACGGAGGGTTGAGCTTATGCGGCCGATCAAGGTGTGGGACTTGCCGGTGCGCCTGTTCCATTGGGGGATCGTGGTACTGATTTTCTGTGCCTGGGTGACGCAGGAATTCAACCTTATGGAGTGGCACGTGAGGATTGGCTACACGATCCTCACCCTTCTGCTGTTCCGTCTGGCGTGGGGCTTCATCGGCAGCGACACCGCCAGGTTCGCTCGGTTCTTGCGGAACCCATCGGCCGCCATCCGCCACCTGGCACACTTGCAGCGACCGGAGCCCGATCGGGAGATCGGGCACAATGCTGCCGGCGGGTGGATGGTAGTGGTCATATTGGCGTTGCTTACAGTACAGGCCGGGACGGGACTGTTTGCCAACGACGACGCCAATACCGAGGGGCCGCTGATGCACCTCGTAGGCAAAGACCAGAGCGATCGACTGAGCCACACCCATTCGCTGAATTTCAAGTTGATCGAGGGTGCAATCGTGCTCCACGTATTGGCGATCGTTTGGTATGCGGTGCAGAAACGGCAGAATTTGCTTCGGCCGATGGTGACGGGGACGAAGATGATGCCGGTCGATGCGACGCAGCCGCGGCTGTCCAACCCGATCTTGGCTGCGGTCTCATTGGCGGTGGCAGCGGGGGTCGTGGCCGTCGTTGTACGGCTGTAGGGCCCCCCAAGCAGCACGATCGGGAGCGCCGGCCCTGCTCGTGCTAGTCGGAACCACCGGCGTTTGAATCCCGGCCGCAGATACACGCGTAGATAATTCGCGATTTCTGCATTCGACATCGGAGATCGACTGGTCGCCCTGCTGATGTTCGCTGGGGTATTCATCTTCGAAGCCTCAACGCAACGTGCACTGCTTGTACACCAGATCTGGTCGCGCGCGTCAGCTGCCTACCATTGTCGTTCGATTCGACCGTACGGCTGTCGCGGCGCTTAGAACGCCACTGATGCCTGGTTTACCAATGGCAATAGGTCCGCTCTTCAGCTTGCCCTACGGCGCGTTCCCGTGGCCTCCTCTGTCGGCAGACAAGGGGACGCGAGATGCACTACGAATGGCGCAAGCTGCGGGCGGATCAATTACGCGAACAGGCGAGGAGGGACGCGATCGTCATCCTGCCCATCGCTGCCATCGAGCAGCATGGTCCGCATCTACCGGTCGAGGTCAACTCCATGCTGGGCGAGACCGTCGCCGCCCGCACGGCCGCGAAGCTCCAAGCCGCCGGCGAGGAAGTCCTGGTGCTGCCAGTCCTGTGGACCGGGCTGTCCGAGCATCACATGAGTTTTGGCGGGACGATCACACTCGACAACGCAACATTCGCTGCCGTCGTCGCGGGCGTCGTCAAGTCCGTCGTGCGGCAGGGCTTCAGACGCATCGCACTGCTGAACGCGCACGGCGGTAACGAAAATGCCCTTCGCACTATCGTCGACGACCTGACCCCGAAGCTCGGTGTGCCCATCATTCAATTTACCTATTGGTACGCGGCGGCCGTCGCGATCGGCAAAATCCTGGAAACCCAGGGCGGGTTGCAACACGCTTGCGAAGCGGAGACCGCCATGATGAAGGCCGTTCGCCCCGAACTGGTGGCAGAGGACAGGATCTCGTTAGCGAAGTCCAACACTACGCCGGATCTGTCGGACCTGGTCGGGGGCGGCGTCTACATGTGGCGGAGCATCGGCAGCCGATCCGGTTCGGGCGTCATCGGTAACCCTGAGGCCGCGTCGAAGGAGAAGGGAGAGGCCTTGTTTGACGCGATTTCCACGGCCCTGACGGAGAAGCTTCGAAATCGCGAGCTCTGGACGCTGCCGTGGACGTCGGAGACCTTATCATGAGCGTGAAATTGCGGGTCAACGGACAGACGGTCCGCATAGCGGCTGACGGGGCGACGCCGCTGCTGGACGTGCTGCGCAACGAACTGGGTCTGAAAGGGTCTCGCTATGGCTGCGGGCTGGAGCAGTGTGGCGCCTGCATGGTGATGATCGACGGCGAGGCATCCTATTCCTGCGCGCGAGAGATCGGTTCGGTCGCGGGCCGGTCTGTTACAACAATCGAGGGGCTTGGCACGGCCGACACCCCGCACGTTCTACAGCGGGCATTCCTGGAAGAGCAGGCGGGCCAATGCGGCTATTGCCTGTCCGGCATTATCATCTCGGCCGCCGCGCTTTTGGCACGCGTACCGCGCCCGTCGCGGGCACAGATCGTCAAGGCGCTGGACAAGCACCTCTGCCGCTGCGGCACCCACACGCGTATCATCGCCGCCGTGCAAAAGGCGGCCGCGGTGGGAGCAACGGCATGAGCCCGCGCATCGACGACACCCTGCCTCTGAGCATCATCAACAATCGCCGCCTGGACAAATGGCTGAGGTTTCAGCCTGACCGAACTGTGAAGTTGGCCGTCGGCAAGGTGGAAATCGGTCAAGGCGTGCTGATCGCGCTGTCGCAGATCGCCGCCGAGGAACTGGACGTTGAACTCGACCGTATCGACATCCTGTCGGGCGACACGCAGGACGCGCCGGACGAGGGTTCGACCGCCTCCAGCCAATCGATTGAGGTCTCCGGCCGCTCGGTTCGCCTGGTCAGCGCGGAGCTCCGCTCGCGTGTGCTCGGGCGCCTGGCGCAACGATTGAATTGCGCTCCCGACGATCTGACGATCGACGACGGGATGTTTCTGCAGGGCGGCAACCCAACTGGCTATGACTACTGGAACTTCACCGCGCCGGAGGATTTTGCTGCCGATATTCAAGGGACTGCCGTTCCGAAGCCGCCATCGGCCTACAAAATCGTGGGACAGCCTGTGCCCCGTCGTGACCTGCTGGCGAAAGTGACCGGCGCGGCGTTCATCCACGACATGGTGCGGCCGAACATGCTCCACGCCCGGGCGCTGCGGCAGCCCTCGTACGGCGCCACCCTGGTATCACTGGATGAGGCGGCGATACGTCGAGCGGCGAAAGGCCAGATCGAGATCGTCCGCGTCGGCGCGTTCGTGGCGTTCGTCGCCGCAGATGAGACCGTCGTACAACGGGCTGCTGTAGCGGCTCCAGCGCACGCCGTCTGGAGTGGAAGTACAGTACTAACGCCGGCGATGCAGGAGGCGTCATGGTTCACAACGCAACCAGCCGACGACCGTTTCTTCGGTGACGTCAGTCCACCCGCCGAGACCGGCACGATCGTCAGCCAAACCTACGCTCGGCCGTTCGTTGCACACGCAGCGATCGCCCCATCATGTGGTCTCGCGGAGCTCCGCGACGGCCACTTGTCCGTCTGGTCACACACTCAGGGCGTCTACCCGCTACGCAACAGCATTGCAGATATTGTTGGCCTGAAGCGGGACCAGGTGACGGTCCGGCACGCGCACGGGGCGGGTTGCTACGGCCACAACGGCGCTGATGACGCCGCTCTGGACGCCGCCGTGATAGCGATGCAGATGCAAGGCAAGTGCATTCGGGTGCAGTGGCGCCGCGAGGAGGAGTTCGGCTTCGAACCAGTCAGTACCGCTCACATGACCCGCATCCGCGCTGCCCTGGACGAGTGCGGGCGCCCGATCGATTGGACGGCAGAGATCTGGGCGGGGTCCCATGTGCAGCGTCCAGTGTTCGGCGGTAATATGCTCGCACATGAAGCGCTGCCGAACGCGCCCGCTCCGTCCAAGGCGAATGACCCGTCTGAGGCAAATGGCGGCGGGGGCACCCGCAACGCGTTCCCGCTGTACGATTTCTTATCGAAACGGGTGGTCCACCACTTGGCATTGGCCACGCCGGTGCGCACGTCCTCGCTGCGCGGCCTTGGCGCATTGCCCAACGTATTCGCCCTTGAATGTTTTATGGACGAACTGGCCGAGCGTGCCGGCGAAGATCCCGTCGCATACCGCTTGTCGCTTTTGTCTGACCCGCGCGCGCGGTTGCTGATCGAAACGGTCGCGAAGCGTTGTGGGTGGGCGTCCCGCGGTCCGGTCGGCACCGGGCGGGGCCTCGGCTTGGCCTGGAGCCGCTACAAGAATAAGGCCGCCTATGCCTGCGTCGCGGTGGAGTTGGAGGTGGACAAAGAGGTCGCGCTGCGCCGCGTCTGGTGCGCCGCCGACGCCGGCCTGGTGATCAACCCCGACGGCGCTCGCAATCAGTTGGAGGGCGGGATCATCCATGCCGCTAGCATTACGCTGAAGGAGCAGGTGACATTCGGTGAGAACGGAATTTCGTCGCTGGATTGGTCTACCTATCCGATTTTGACGTTCTCCGAAGTGCCGGAGATTGATGTCAAGATCATTGACAATCACGACATGCCGACGCTTGGCATGGGCGAATGCACGTTCGGGCCGATGGCAGCGGCGATCGGCAACGCCATTTTTCACGCGCTGGGTGTACGTGTGCGCGAGATGCCGTTGACACGACAACGGATCGCCGCGGCGATGCTGAAGGGTTAGCTGTCGCCCGAACTCCGGGGATGACGACAAGGCCCGCTTTTATTTGTCGCGTCATCGTCCGATGACGGTTGGACGACGCAAATCAGTCATGCCTGAACCTATGCGTCGTTAACTAACAGCTCTGTTGCAGCGTCTGGCGCCAACGACGCCCGCCCATGTGGTCCCGCCAGATTTCGCGCCAGAGCACCATGAGCGCGATGCGTCCGGTTCAGCGGGCTCTCGCTGCGCTCGTCGAATTGTTTGCCGCAGGCGCGACGGCGAAATCGGCGGTAACCTTGAGTGGTACGCCCGTTCCGTTCCGAGACGGCTGTCGAGCCGCACCCAATGCACTGCATCTATGGCGCTCCTCGCCGACGGCCCCCTATACCAAGCCCGTTTCGATCTGAACAAGGCGGCTGGCGCGAGATCTGGCGGAACCCGTTTGCGGCGCCGGCGAACTGGTTGTGCTGACCGGCCCGGACGAGATTGCCGAGGTCGTGTTCGCTGGCGGCGCCGGCTTTGGTGATCCACACCAGTGCCCAGCCGAACGCGTGGCAGCTGACGTGCGTGACGGTCGGATCAGGGCGACCGCTGCGCGTGAAATCTATGGAGTGAAACTTGCCGCGTCCGCCCTGGCCGACGCTCCAATCGGCGCCCAGTGAGGACCCCGCCTCAGGGCTGCCCTATTGCGACGTTGATTTTGCAAACCGGTAGTCTGTTCTTTTCATCTCATCGCGAGGCGCGTGCCATTGGCTGGATGCCGCCCCGAGTATCATATTCCCGTTACAACACCGTATTCATGAAATTCCACGAACTCATCGGATAAGGCACATTCTCGCTTGCAGGGTAGCGCTGAGGAAAGATCGAGATGCTCCCCTGGAATATGTTACCGGTCACGGCGATCTGGGGGTTGGGAAGCGCTTCATCGTTAAGAACCAAAGCGCGTCGGAAATCAGAATTGATCTGCTCGCAGATAACAACATTGCTTGAAAGGAGACATTGGAAAATATCGGTCACCGCCACAACCGTCGTGAGATTGAGGGCACGGGTGGTTGCCACTGTGCTGTCCAGACGATTGCCGGCCATCATCAGCGAACTGGCCCCACCGTTGTAAACCGAGTTGTCGCCAAGCAGTAGCACCGAGATCGAAGACAGGCCTTGCATGACGTTGTCTGTGATCCGGGTCATCCGCGACATGGCCGGCAGTTGGGCGAATCCCTGCTCGGCCAACGCCACGAGCTGAGCACAGAAATTCTGCACTTCAGTGACGTTTGCCGCCGATGTACTGGGCGAACCGACGAAAGCAGCCCCCCACTGCGACTTGATTTCGACCGCCGATATTTTGGCGTTCGAGTCAGTGCCGAAGGTGGTGCCGGTGAACTGAATGGTGATCGTTCCGTTCGACGGCGCGACGTCAGCGAGGACCTCGTCATAGGCAATGTCGCTACCCCCGGAAGCAGCGAAGATGTCGAAGTTTGTCAATACCTGAGCGCCGTTAATGGCAACGTCGAACACACGCACATTGGCCGCGGTCCAGACGATCTCGGCAAACTTTAACGTCACC
>CAVTFL010000020.1:0-16795 GCA_963733925.1 uncultured Alphaproteobacteria bacterium
AAGTTGCGGACTCGCCACCGGCACCTTGACCTCGACGACCGTTGGCGATGCGGAGAAGTCATCGGGTATCAGCGCCGCTGGTTTCAGCCGCAGGTCCGGCATCACCGGCACCGTTGGTGATTCGGAGTATTCGCACCCGCCCAGCGCGAGGGCGGTGACGATAAGAGCGCTCGGCAATAAGACGCTTCGGTAATTCATGGCATACCTCCATTGTCAGAGTTGTTCGGATTTGGAGACGGCGGATTCGGGTTAGCGCGGAGCGCGTCATCGCGCATCACCGCTCCCGAAAACTCCCGGCTCCAGGTGAAGTTCGTGATATAGACGCCGATGGGATTCTTGAACGAATCCGACTCATCGCGCGGGGGAATCAACTTGACCTGAAACAGCCCCGTGTATTCCTCGCGCGACCGGCGCATACCGTTGGAATAGGTCGTTTCGACCCAGCGCACCTGAAACGTGTCGTTGGCCTTTTGAAGAATGCTGCTGACTTCGACGGTGCGTGCGGTTGCGCCTTCGCCGGGGAGCGTCTTCATCCCCGTGTCCGAAGCGGCATATTCGTTCATCCCGTTGACGGCTTGGCCGGCGAGGAATTGGTACGCCTTGGTCCATTGTTGCCGCATGACGACGGGATCAAGCGGACGCTCGCGCACCAGCCGCACGACTTCCCCCACGAAGTAACCCACTTGCGCCGTTGCCGGCTGATATAGCTGGCTGGCCAAAGTGATCCGACCCGGCATCCCTGCCTTATCCACCTCAACAATGTAGGTGGCGACTTGCTTCTTGATGCCCAGGACGACGGCGCCGCTGGTGGAGATCAAGGCAAGCGCCATCGACGCGAACGCGATGTATCGCCAGTTGCGTGCCTGCACGCGCGCCGATCCGATCCGATCATCCCAGGCCGCCGCTGCGCGAGCATAGGGATTGTGACTGTCACCCGATCCGCCGTTCTTGCCATAACTGGTTGTCATATTTGGAAAACTCATGTTGGTGTCCCTCCAGTGTTGGTTGGTCCGCTTTTGCCCGGTGTGTTGCGACCCCGGCACGCGGCTGGCCGTGTTGGAAGCCGTTGGGCTACCGCCCGCTTGAGTCGCAGTTGTTCCAGAGACAGCCGACGCGACTGTGGTCCCAGGCTTATTGCCGGCGCTGTTGCCGCTGCCGGTGATTTTCCGAAGGACAGCCGTTCCCGCCGACGCGGCAAGCATCACACCCTTCGCCGGCACGGTCGCCGCCATCTTCACGGCCTTAACAGCCGAGTGCGTTTTGTCTGCGGTCGCCGCCGTTGTGTTCAGCGCCATTGCGCTCGTATTGATCGCCGTGCCGACGCCCAGGCTCGGACCGCCGATAATCAGGTCCGACGCGAGCCGGGACGCGACCAGCGACAAGACCATCAGCAACAGCGCCGCCAGCGCAATGCAGAATGCCTGATAGGTCGTCACCGTCTGGCCAGGCGGCACCTTCAGCTCTTGGAAAATGTTGTTTCCCACCCCGAGTACAAGCGTCAGCACCATCAGCCGGACGCCGGAACCGACCACCCATCCAAGCGGGCGCTCCGCGATAAATGCCGTTTTGGACAGGACGGCGAATGGCACCAGCACGAAGGCCGCCAAGCTGCCGAACTTGAATGTCAGCAGTGCGACGACAACTTGAATGGTGATGATGCAAAACGCCGCGACGATGGCGCAGATGGCGAGGAAGAGGAACGCAATCTCGACAAAGTTTTTGAAGAACGCGACCGGCCCGGTCAACCGGCTGATTTGATCCATGAGGGGCTGCGCCGTTGTGTAGCCCAGGTAGGCGATGTTTCCCGGCTGCTGCGTGTAATAGGTAGCGCCGTCGAAGCCGCCGGCCTTGAGGCCCAGATCCATGAACGAGCGTGCCAGCGTGTCGGTCAACTTCTGCCAGTTCTGGATGATCCAGGCGAACAGGCCGATGTAGACGATCTTGCGGGCGAACTGCACGATGATGTGGTCATCGCTCAGCGCCACAGCGCCGCCGACCACATGATGCTCAGGATGATGAGCACGTTCAGAAGCCAGGTGACATCGCCCTTGATGAGGCCAAAGCCGCTGTTGATCGCGTTGATGTACTGGTTGGCCACGTCATTGATCAGATCGGGGCCGTAATCCAGGGCTAAAATATTCATCATCTTGGCGCTCACTTCCTTCGGGTGGCCCTTATTGGTTTGCCGCGGGGAATGCGTCCACAACGGAACTGGTCGGCTGCGCCGGATTGGCCCAATCGCCGCGAACCGCCTGTTGCTGCTGCAACGCATACGCTTGTTCGGCCTGAGCCTGAGCATCGCGCTCCACTTCGGCGCGGGCATCGGTGATTTCCTGCGCCTGCAATGCTTGAAGCTGCGCCACCAGCGTCGCCACTTCTTCATTGCCCGCCTGCATGGCGGAGGTGGCGCCGGACGCGGAATTGGAATGTTCGACGTAGGATTGAATGCGCTGCGCGGTCGGTTGCAGGTTCAGGTACGTCTGGTTCTGGACGGTGCGATTTTCAATCAGGACGCTGCGCTCTTCCTGATCCCAGCCGGTTTGCATCGACTGGTAGCTGGCATCCGTCATGTTGGCGTAACTGTTCGGATCGGATGGATATTGGCTGTTCAGCGTGCCACCGGGATCGGTGGACGTGTAGGTGCTTCCGGCTTGACCGAACACCTGCTGCCAGACGTTCATGCTTTGCAGGATTCCGGGCAACTGAGTGAAGTTCCAGCTTTTCAGCATGGCTACTTCGTTGGTGACCTCCTGATAGAGCTGGTCAACCATTTGCACGTCGTCCGCCACCTGGAGCACCGCTTCGGCGAAGTTCGTCGGATCAAAAACAATGTCGGCGAACGTCGCCGCAGGCAAAACCAGGATCACAGCGGCACCCGCGATCAAAATTCGTTTCTTCAAGCGTGTCATGGCAAATCTCCTGTGTTCAAACCATTTCGAGCGTGTTCTCAGCGATCAATTCTGAAACGGATCGACGACCGTCTCTGTCGGCGGCGCCGGGTTGTCCCAACCGCTGCGCACCCGTTGCCGTTCGGCTTCCGCATAGGACGACTCGGATTGCTGTTGGGCCAGCTTTTCTGTCCTGAGCCGGGAGCGGGCGAGTTTCAGGGATTGCAATTTGGCCAGTTCGCCCGATGCCACCGCCAGCAGATCGTTGTGGGCCTGAATCGCCGACGTTTCGCCGGATGCGGAGTTGGACGCATCGACGATGTCTTGCACCTGTTGGGTCGTCGTATCCATGTCCTGATAAACCTGATTTTGTAATTGCCGGTTCTCCGCCAGCGATTGACGCTGATCGTCCGTCCAGTTGGATTCATCCGACTGGTACTGCCCCCACGTCGCGTTGCTCATATCCGCTGGATAGCGCGTGTTGAGTTGGCCGGCGGGATTTGGTGTGTCGTAAAGACTGGACTCCAATTGCCCTTCGACACCGGAAACGATTCCGGCAATGTTCGGAACATTGCTCAGGTTGAGATGTGCCAGTTCCTTAACCTGGTTCTCGACCTGCTGGACCACCGCATCAATCTGCTCGCCGAGGTCCACCACCTTCAGGACATTTTCCACCAGCGCAATCGGGTCCAGCACAATGTCGAACAAGAAGGCATTGGCCCGGCGCGCGGGAGAAACACGACTGCCGCACCCGTTGCGAGAAGCAGAACCGCCAAACCCTTACGTCGCAGCCGCGGCGACTTCGTCGGGCTTGCCATCGAATCCAAAGTTAAGTTGCTCATGATCGATCCTTTCGGTGTTGAGGGTTTCCAGACGATCGGCCCAATGCCCCAGGCCCCGTTCGTTCAGGTACGCACGCGCAAAATGCGTCCGGCCAGTCTCATTCAGCACATGGCTGATTCGCGCTTGATCTTGTGGTGAACCGGCGGCGCAAAAGGCCAGCGCCAATTCACCCAGGCCAAGCTCAAAGAGCCGGTTGCCTTCCCGACTCTGGTAGTAGTAATCGCGCTTGGGAATCGACTGCTGTAGGATTTGCAGTTGCCGCTCATTCAGCCCAAACGATTCATAGACCTTCCGCGTCCGCTCCTCGAGCGCATTGCCGTTGGGCAGGAAGATGCGCGTCGGGCAGTTCTCAATGATCGCCGGCGCAATCGCGCTGTCGGCGATATCCGAAAGACTTTGTGTGGCGAAGATGACCGCCACGTTTTTCTTGCGCAGCACCTTGAGCCACTCGCGGATCTTGGCGGCAAAGAGAGATTCGGTCAGGTACAGCCACGCCTCATCGAGAATCATCAGCGTCGGCGAACCGTCGAATCGCTTCTCCAATCGGCGGAACAGATAGGTCAGCACCGGCAGCAGCGCGCTGCGCGAGTGCATCAGGTGTTCCATCTCGAACGCCTGCCATCGGGCGCCGCGCTCCACGTCACCATCGCCCAAGGTGTCATGGTTTGCATCCAGCAGTCGTCCGTGCGGTCCGTCGAGTGTGTAACTCCGCATCGCTTGCCGGACATCGGCATCTTGAACCAGACCGAGGAGCGTGCTGAGCGTGCGCTGCACGCGCGGCATCGAAGCCAGGTTGGAGAGCGCGGCCCAAAGCTCCTGTTTGGTCGCGGGGGTGATTTCCGCTTTTTCGCGGTGCAGAAGGTCCGCGATCCAATCCTGCGCCCAGGCCAATTCCGATTCATCCTCGATCCCGGCGAAGGGTTGGAAGCAAATCTCTTCGCCTTCACCGCCCAGGTCGTAGAAATCGCCGCCCATCGCCAACGTCATGGCCCGGCAGCTTGCGCCTTTGTCGAAGATGTAAACACGGGCGCCGGGATAACGCAGCCATTGGCAGGCGATAAGGTTCAAAAGCGTCGATTTACCCGCGCCGGTGGGACCGGCAATGATCGTGTGCCCAACGTCGCCTTGGTGCAGAGACATTCGGAATGGAGTTGAGCCCTTCGTGCGCGTGACAAGCAGCGGTGGACCGTCCAGGTGCGCATCGCGCCGGCCCGGACCAAACGGCACTGAGCGGCACCAGATCGCAGACGTTCAAAGATGAAACCAGCGGCCGGCGCACGTCCGCGTAGGCATGACCCGGCAGACTTCCCATCCATGCCTGAACCGCGTTGAAATCTTCGATTTCAGTAACGAGGCCCACGCCATCCACGACTTGTTGAACCGCGCGCGCCTTTTCCGTCGCGGTTTGTTCATCCTCATCCCACACCGTGATCGTCAGCGTGAAATCCCCGAACGAGCAGTGATCGCCGCCGAGTTCCTGAAGGGCGGCATCCACATCTTCGGACTTGTTCAAGCTGTCGGAATCCTCCAGCTTGGATTCCTGTTTGGTGATGGCTTCTTTGAGCAGGGTCACCATCCCCTTGCGCTTGGCGAACCACTGGCGGCGCAGCTTGTTCAGTTGGCGTGTGGCATCGGTCTTGTCCATCGGCAGATAGCGGCCGATCCAGCGGTACTCGATCGGCAGTTCGTTCAGGCGGTCCAGCAGGCAGGGAAGCGTGCGATTGACGTAAGCGCGGACCGAGACGGTCTTGAGAAAGAGCCGTCCGAGCCGAGGCGACAGTCCACCGGCCAGAGGCCGGTCGGTAATCATTTCGTCCAGATAGAACGGAACGTCCGGCACGGCGACCGTCAACCGCCGATCCGAAATGCACGAATGCAGGTAGGTGAGTGTCTCGCCATCATCCAGCGGATGGACTTCGGGCATGAAGGATGCCATCAGGTTCACGATCTGATCCACTTGGCCCAGGAAATGATCGAAATGGGCGCGATAGGAAACTCTCCCTCCACTTTGTTGTTGGGCCGGTCGATGAAGAAGTCGCCCAACCGCGTCATCCCTTCTGCCGGCGGCAGATAGGTGAAGGTGATGAAGCACTGGCTTTCAAAGTGGAGGGCATCCGCCGTGAACGAGTCGCGGCGTTCCTGATCGATCATTGCCGCGACCGGATTGGGGAAGTCGCTGGCCGGATAGACATGCGCCAATCGCCTTGACGCCTCCACATGCACGCACCAGTGAGAACCGAGGCGACGGAGCACGTTGTTCATCCGGCGCGTGCCGCAACGAGTTCATAAGGCGTTGAACTGTCCAGATCGGGCCCGCGAAACGCGATGGTTTTCTGCAAGCTGCCATCTTTATTGAGCATCACGCCTGGCGCGATGAGCGTTGCCCAAGGCAGATGGTCAGCGAGGCGCTGCGGATGTTTGCGGTATTCACCAAGGTTCCACATGAACGTATCTCCCAACGGAGGTCAGGGGGTCACGAATCCAAATGCGTCGGCTGGCGGACATGACGCCGGAAAATGTCAAACCAGTGCGGGTCGCGTTTGCTCATCAGCACCGCCGCCATGTGCAGAGCCGCGCCCGCCGGAAATCCAAGCCACCACAGGTGCAAACCCATTCCGATCACCAGGGCGACCGTGCCGTTGAGAATGGCGAATGTCCGCGGCGTGCCGCCCATGAGGATCGGTTGGGTCAGTGCCACATGGAGCGGCACTTCGTAGCCTTCGATTTCTTCGGGGCGCGACATAGCCATTCTCCTACAGAGCGCTTCGACCGGCGGTGAGCTCGTCGAACCGTTACCAGCCAGCGCCACCATCGAAACCGAAGAACGTCACGCCGAAGCTGGTGGCCGTGACCGCAATCGACACGCCCAGCAGCAGACCGAGGATGCGACGGAGTCCGCCGCCTTCGCTGAATGCGAAACCAAATCCGATGACCACGATGGCCAGGATGCACAGCGCCTTGGCCACCGGGCCGGTGAAGCTGGCCAGCACTTGATTCAATGGACCTTCCCACGGAAGCGGCTGGCCACCGTTGGCGGCCGCGGCGCGAGCGGTGTTGGGAATTGCGATGGACATTGCTGCCCCGACGAGCGTCGGCACCAGCAGCGAGGATCGACGCAGAATTCGGCTTTTCATGGCATGACTCCTATTGATTAAGCACTACCGATCCGCATTGACTAATGCGATGACTTAATCGGTATGGACAATACCGTACACATGCCGAACATTCGAGTCAAGAAGAAAGTTCGTATTTTGTTTGGGTTGGATTGAATTGTCTGAGTGTCCGAATCGGCGGGACGCAGTGGAGTGGCGGAGTCGCTGGGCGTAACGAAACGTCCGCTTAAGATGCGGTGGTTGGAGAGACGCTAATTTCGCAACGTGGATAGCCAAAGAGTTGAGAATTCAATGCCGTGGGAGGGGTGGCCGGAGTGCGGACGCTGCGGTGGCTTCCGTCCTGGCCCAGCCGGGACCGGGAGCCGGCCTGATCGGCCTGGCTGAGCGCCTGGCGCTGGTCGGTGGCGATCTGCAGCATGGCACCAACGCGATGGGCGACTTCGTGCTCCGCGCGACCATCCCGGGGTGTCTATGACCGTCCCGATCCGCGTCCTTATCGTCGACGACGACGCGCTGGTCCGTTCCGGACTGACAATGATGCTGTCTGGCGCCCCGCAGATCGAGGTCATCGGCGAGGCCGACGACGGCCGCGGCGTCCTGGCCGCCGTTGACCTGCACCGCCCCGACGTCGTCCTGATGGACATCAGGATGCCGCGGCTCGACGGCATCGACGCCACCCGGCTGCTGAGCGCACAGCCCCATCCGCCCGCAGTGCTCGTGCTCACCACCTTCGACGCTGACGAACTGGTGCTGCGAGCCCTGGAAGCGGGGGCCGCGGGCTTCCTCCTCAAGGACTCACCCCCCGCCGACATCGTGCGCGCGATCGACTCGGTGTACGCAGGCGACGGCACGCTCTCACCCCGGATAACGCGCCGCCTGATCAACCTGGTCGCCGGCGACCCCGATGCCGCTGCCCGCCGGGAGCAGGCACGGCAGCGGCTGGCCGCGCTGACGCCGCGGGAACGTGAGGTGGCAGCCGCGGTCGCCGACGGATCCTCCAATGCCGAGATCGCCACGCGCCTGCACATGAGCCTGGCCACCGTTAAGGCCCACGTTTCACGGCTGCTAATCAAGCTCGATGCCGCCAATCGCGTCCAGATCGCCCTGCTCGTGCAAGACGCCGCCGCCAGCCGTCCACGCTGATCTGTGACACGTGATCAGCCGCGCCGAAATGGCCTGGTAGCGAGACTGGGCAGCCGGTCCAGCAGCCGATGATCCCGCGCAACGACCTGCTCACCTCGGTGGCCGAGCTGGGGGTCGTGGCCGTCGCCTGATGCGCCCGCTCAGTCGTCGACGGCCTCTACCGCGGCGGCGATCGGCTCGAGCCCCGCGACCAGCTCGTCGAGCTCGTCCGCGCTGAGCACCTCGTACGCCGGCGCCGCCAGCTCGTCGGTGAGGGCCTCGATCCGCTCCTTGATCTCCCGGCCGGCGTCGGTGAACCCGCCGGCGGCGTCCACGAGGCCGCGGCCGCGCAGCCCGTCGACGACAGCGGCCAGCTGTGCCTTGGGCAGGTGGTGGATCCGGCCGAACTCCTCCGCCCTCATTCTGAGGGAGAGAGCGAGGAGGACGTGGGCCTCGGTGCCGCCGATGCCGTGGGCGACGAGGGCGGCGTTGTGGCCGTCCCCGCGGTGCTCTCGCAGCAGCGTCGCCGCGTGCCAGAGCCTGGCCACCGGCTCCTCGGGCACGTCGAGCGCCCGGAGCCCGGCGTACAGCGCTCGGCCCTCGGTCGGCGCGCTGACCGCTGCCCGGGTGGCGAGGTCGGCGACGCGCACCAGGCCGGCGGAGTCGGCGAGCTCCCCGATCATCGGCCGCAGCGCGGCGGCGCTGCCCCGCTCGCGCACGGCGATCGCCTCCTCCGGGGTGGTCTTCCCCCAGACCCACGGGATGTGGCGCGCCACCTCGCCGTCAGCGAAGTTGTAGAAGACGGCGTGCACCACCCCGGCCGGTGCCAGCCCCAGCGGCGCGGCCCGGCCCGCGAAGTATCCGTCCCAGTAGTTGCGCATGCCGAGGGCCAGGAACGCCTCGTTCGGCACCTCGGAGAAGGTGACGGTGGCGATCGGCTCGACGAGCTCGAACATGCGGTGGACCTTGGCCTGTGGGTGCGGCATCGGCCGGCATCTCCTGTAGTCGTGACCGCGCCCTCATGGGCGGCCTCTCACCCTAGCTACGAACAACGCGGCCCGGATACGACAACTCCGGTCGATTCTGCCGGGCAGCGTCGGGGTGTCGCGGACTCGGTCGCCGCTCGGTTGCCGCTCGGTTGCCGTGGTCTGGTCGCTGGCTGGGCCAGACTCGGTCCGCGTCCGCCACGCGGATCCCCGGCTTCGTTCTGACCGATCACGTTGTAGAGCTGCCCCTCGACCAGTCAGCACGGTCTGAAGCGCTGTGATGGGGCAGGCCGCGGCCTGACAAGGTTGCTCGGTCGGGCTACTCCGCCAGCGTCGAGCTGTGGCGTTCAGAGGTCCAATCGATGCCCCGAGTACCCTTTGGAGGATGGACGCTCCGTTCCGTCCTCCTCTCCGCGGACGTGAGCAGGAGCTCGCGATCATACGTCGGCGGCTGGTCCAGGTCCGGGCCGGTACAGGTTGTGTGGTCGTGGTGGAGGGAAGCGCCGGGCTCGGCAAGACGAGGTTGCTCGACGAGTGCGTATCGCTGGCTGGAGAGCTCTCGTTTCGGGTCGGGCGAGGGGCGGCCGAGCCAGGGCGGGTAATCGAGCTGGGTGCCCTCTTCGACGCGTTGTTTGAAGGGGATTCACCGCTCGCTGACCGGCGCGCGCTCAATGACGTCCACGCTTCTCCGGAGTTCTTGTTCTGGCTCCTCCAGGACGTGCAGTCCCTCATTGAGGCGGCCGCACTCAAGAATCCCGTGCTTATCTGTCTCGATGACCTGCACTGGGGCGGGACCAGTCTCTCGGTCGCAATGCGGCAGCTCCCTTTGCGCCTCTCGTCGCTTCCTGTCGCGTGGGTGATGGCATTTCGGCCCGGCCAGGGCCTGCAGCAGATGCAGCAGGCGAAGGCCGCGCTCATCGAGTCCGGAGCGGAGCTTATTCGGTTGGCGCCACTCAATCGCGAAGCGGTCGCGCAGGTCGCGACCGACGTGCTCGGCGTGGAGGCGGACGAGGAACTCCTCCAGAAGGCGGACCGGGTCCAGGGCAATCCGTTCCTGCTTGTCGAGTTCTTCCGCGGACTCCAGGACGATCTCCTCGTTTCGCTCGATTCAGGCCGCGCGACGCTCGCCGAGGACCGACTCCCCATCGCGTGAGTGACAGCATGCGCGGGCGCCTTGCGCGCATGTCTCCGGCGTCGGAACGGGCTGCGACGTTCGCGTCGGGGCTCGGACGCAGGTTTACCGTTCACGACCTGGCTGCGCTGACCTGTATGTCGCTTACGGAGCTGATCGACCCGGTCAACGAGCTTGTTCAGGCCGATATTTTCGCTGACGACGGCGGTCAGTTGGCGTTCCGGCACGACATCATCCGGGAGGCCGTTCGCGGCAGTTTGCTATCGCCTGTCCGACGCGCAATTTGCCGCGATTAGTGCATCGTGTACCAGCTGGTTAGTTGATCGTCGCGATTCAAGTCTTCGGGCGTGCTGCTCGTCCTGCGCTGGCGGTGTGGGCACGGTCCAGCTTGTCGAGCATGCGGTTCATATGGGGGTCGAAGAGTGCAGGGTCGGCGTGGTTGATCTGGGCTCTGGTCCACCAGCGCGCTTCCCGGAACTCGCCGGGGTCAGGCGTCAAGGGCTCACTCGTGCCGTAGCTGAGGACATACCACAAGCTGACGTCAGTGTGCCGGCCCGCCACCTGGGCGGTCTGGGTGATGGTCACGAACAGGGGTTTCTCGCCGGTAACGGGGGACAACACAGCTTCGATGCCCAACTCCTCCCGGGCTTCGCGGCGCACGGTCGCGGCCGGATGCTCGCCTGGCTCGACATGCCCACCCGTGGGCAGCCATAGCCCGGCTTTGCGGTGGTCAACCAGCAGTACGCTGCCCTGGCCCAGATCGGTCAGCAGGAAGTAGGACACCAGATGGGGGGAGGGCGTGCATGGCCCCACCCGGCGGAAGATATCCCTCGTGCCCTCCAGCCAGGCCAGCACCCGGCGGCGATGCTCTTCTTCCACCGTGTCCACAGGCGCCAGCTCGGCAACAAGCGGCGGATCTCCTCATGCAGCCACGAGCGCTTCATCGCGGCGACCCCATCCGAAGGCATGACCCCAGCCTGGCATTCAGAACCGACACCCGGTGTGTGGCTGAATCCCACATCGCCGACGCGGCCAGCCATCCCCACATGCCGTCGGCGGAGGATCCGCTGGAGGAGAACGCGCGCATCGCCGCCGCTGTGCGCGGCAACCTGGTCGCCCAGACGGCTGGCTCGCGCCGCGCCGAACTGGATGTTCTGCGTCCGGTCACTCCCGCAGCCCAACGGCCCTGCCGACGCTTTGGATCTGCCGATGAGCGCGCACACTCGCCGCGACGGGCCTGGCTGTCGCTCCACCGGGCGATCAGCGGTTGCGGCGATCCGGTTAGCCACGAGGACCGGGCTTCACGTCCGGTCCAAGAGGCGCTGCCCCGCGTCCCCGGCTCAGGCCGATGCGCAGACCCGCGTTGTCAGACCGCCGCCAAGGCAAGTCCTGCTCTAGCGCTGCGGGTCGCCTTCGATCAGACGCAGCCGGGACGTCACCGCCGGCTATCAGCCTGGCGGAGCATCGCGTCGAGTTCAGGGTCGGCCCCGATCTCCCGGACCTCTTGCGCGCAGCGGCAGGCGACGGCGATCTTGGCAGCCCACCGCAGCGCCTCCTCGCGTGAGGGCACGTCGACGAGCGTGAACCCGCCGATGGCCTCCGGGTACGGGCCGTCGGTGACCGCCCCGTCGGTGGCCACGATGCTCGCCGGCTGGTCTTCCAGCCCGCCGGCGGACACGTACACGCCGGCGTTGATGGCCTCCTGGACCGCCGCGCGCGCGGCCCTGGCCACGGCGGGCGCGTCCTGGTCGGGGATGTGGTCCATCGCGTGGGCACCGAACGAGATCAGGTACTGCGTCATCCACGACTCCGTTGTCCCGGCGGCCTGCTCCGGCCGTGTCTTTGACTCATAGACGAACGACTCGCCCCGGATCCATCGCTCTGCCACAAGAAATTTCTCACGGGTCCCCGCCGTTCGGCCCCCGCGAGCGTCATGTGACCCGTGTTCGCGGAGATCATCGCCGCTGCCGCCGACTACGAGCAGTCCAACCGCACTCATCTAAGCCGCGATGGGAGCGTCAGTTCGGCTATGCCGCCGCACAGAACCAGGGCATCTGCACACAGGTGCCGTGCCGTGGCAGACCGAGCGTCAACCGCGAATATTCGGTGATCTGTACCGGATTGAACTGTGCGCTGATACGAGGCCGCCTTCGCCGCCCGCGGGTGACTTCGGTTATGTCTGCTAGTGGCCCCGGGTCGGTCGCGGCAATGCCATTGAGGGGCATCTCCGCGGCGATGCCTCTTGTGCACGGCTGATCAGGACCGGAGCGAGCCATTGGCCAGACACCCGCGTTCGCGTGCCGGGCCTGGGACCCAGCGATGACGGCATCGACTGGCGGAGGAAGTCGATCAATGCGATCGCCAGGAACGCCGCGCCGATCTGCGGCAGGATCTGCGCCTCCGGCCATCCGGTCCGCCGGGCTACCGCCCGGGCGAGCGGCTTGGCGGCTACCCTGGTCCAGCCCGTCAGGCCCACCTGGCCCATCGCCACGAAGTTCCATTTCGGCATCTGCGGCTCCCTTCCGAGATCGTTTGCTGGCCTCCCGGATCCACCGGAAACTGTCACTGGCATTTGCCGTTCACGGCGTTCTGCAGATTGCCCGCCGCGGTCTTCACCTGGGTGACCGATGACGCGACGGCCGCAGCCGCGGTCAGGGGAAGCTGGCCCTGCGCGGACGTGATCGTGGTCTGCAGGCTGGACAGCGAGTTTTTCAGCGCCGTGGTCTGCGACGGGTACGCCGCCGCGACAGCGACAACAGTCCGGCGGGCCAGCACCCGAGACAGCCCCGGACTGGCACCCTCAGAAGATTCTGCAGCCCCAGCCACGGCCCCCTCCAAGCAGGCAGACCAAACCGCCCGGCCCCTCCCCGATCATGCCACGCGTCCGATCAGGACGGCAGAATCCGGACCTGCAGATCAGGGTCCACTGGATGTCCAGACTGGCCGCTCTGGTCGGTGCCGTCCGGCCAGTCTGTGCGAACAGCTGTGAGAGACGAGCGCTTCCCGGATGCGGGTATGCGCACACGGACGGGCCACCGGACGACACGACGCTCGGTCCGCACCTAGCCTAGGAGTAGTCCGCACCTAGCCTAGGAGTAGGAGCATAACGCTCGGCATCCCCCATACTTAGGCAGATGGATCCAGGTGAACGGCTGGGACACTCGGCGAGCAGGCGGGTCGCCGGGCAAATGGAGGCGATAGCGCAGGGAGTTGCGCAGCGCGTGATCGACCTCGTCGTCGAGTCGCTGAATGTGAACGCGCTACTCGCCCGGATTGACCTGAACGCCTTGCTGGCACGGGTAGACCTGAACCAGGAACTCGGCCGGGTGAACCTGAACCAGGTTCTCAGCCAGGTGGACCTGAATGAGCTCATGGCGCAGGTCGACATCAACGAGATCGTTGATCGCATCGATATAGAGGCGTTGGTAAAGGACACCGATCTCGGCGCCCTCTTGGCCAGCTCCTCCAGCACGATCGTCACCGAGGCCGTCAACCTGGGACGCAGCCACGCGGTCAGCATGGACGACACCATCGCACGCTGGGTGAGCCGGCTCCGGCGTAACCACACCGGTCGAGCTGGCCCGCCAGAGTTGCCGACCGCCCAGGAGGAGCCATGACCGGGCCCGCCGGTACCGGCCTGCCGGAACCCATGCCGCGCGACGGCGGCACGCCACCACCCGCGCCGCGTAGCGTCTCGCAAGATCTGCGGGGGGACCACGCCGGGTTCGCCTCGCGTTTCATCGCATTCGTAGTCAACTGTGTCCTAAGCATCGCGGTGTTCGAGCTTGTCCTCGCCGCCAGTTCGTTTGCCGCCAGCGTGCTAACCGGAACCTCCATCCACTGGAACAAGGGCAATACGTGGGTGGTGCTCGCCTTCTTCGCCTGGGAGTTCGTCTACTACGCCTACGCCTGGACGGCGAGCGGCAAGACACCCGGCATGATGCTCCTCGGCGTGCAGGTCGTGGGCCAGGACGGCAGCCATGTGGGAACCAGGCGCGGGCTCGTGCGAACGGTGGCGTTTCCGCTCAGCTTCCTCCTGCTGGGGCTGGGCTTCCTTGGCATCTTGCTCGGGCGTGATCGTCGCGCGCTGCACGACGTCATCGCCGGTACCGCAGTTGTCTACGCCTGGGACGCGCGGGAGGCACGGCTTCGGTCCCTCGCCCGTGAGCGCGGCGTCCCGCGGCCCGAGTCCCCGCCCGTGATCGGACCGCATCCGTGAAGCGAGCGGATGGTTGTCAGGGTCTGCTCGGCCAAGCCTCCCGGCACCTGCCCTGATCTTGACATGTCGCCTCCCCGCCCTGAAGTGCCCGCGGGCGCCGGGGTCAGTATTCGCGTGCAGCCGACACAAAATCACGCCAGTACGCGTCAAGTGAAGCGGTTGGCCGAACAGCTCGAGACCGAGGAGTCGATGTTCGTGCAAACCGCGCAGGGCATTGACAGGTGTCAACGTCCAGAACGACGGTCAGATGATCTACGAGGCTCTGCCAACTGCCCGAGATCCGGGCTCTGACCTGCTATTTCGTGGAGCCCTCTTACGGAATCGAACCGTAGACCTTCTCCTTACCATGTATCGCTCTGCAGTTCTGCAACCCCAGGTAGACCGCCTGACCAGCGCGAATACGAGCACACGGTGATCCCTCTCCCGCTGTCACGCTCACAGGACGCCGAAGCGGTCATACGCGTTGCGCAGCGTGCTCCCCTGGGCAAGCGCGTCACGCAGCCCGTTCTCCTTCTCCGCCTTCTGCGCCGCACGCTGCACAACCTCCGGCGCAAGCCCGGCGGGCACGGCCACAACGCCGTCAACGTCGGCAACCACGAGATCACCGGGCTGGACAAGCAGGCCGCCAACGACTGCGGGCTGCCGCCACGCGGTCACCGCGGTCCTGCCCTTACAGTCCAGCGGCAATCCGCCGCGGCACCATACTGGGTAACCCATGCCCATGATGCGGTGCTGGTCACGGCAGTAGCCGTCGATCACGGTGCCGCGGGCGCCGCGGGCGCGGGCCGCGGTGGAGAACAGCTCGCCCCAGCAAGCGGCCCGGGCCGAGCCGCCCGCGGCCACCAGCACGACCTCCCCAGGCGCGACGTCATCGAGTGCGGCGATCTCGCCGGTGTACGGCTCTGCGGGGATCTCCCCGGCTTCGGCGACGAGAAAGGGGTTGGCCCAGCCCGCGACGACCACGCCGGCCGCGCCACCTAGTAGGCGGATCGCCGGGTCGAGGGTGTGGTCGCGGTGCCCGAGGCCGTCGAGAATGTCCGACACGACCGCCGTATACAGCCGCGCCGCGGCCAGGTCGGGCCGGGCCATGCCCTGGCGATCCGCGGTCATCGGGTGCCGCCTGGCCGAACGAGGATCTTCAAGTGTTTCTCCGGTTCGTCCCTGAGCAGCTCAAGGCCGCCGCTTACCGCCGCGGTGATCGGGATGCGGTCGGTGACCAGCGGCGCAGCTTGCACGACGCCCCTGACCATGAGCCCGAGCGCGATGCGGAAGTCGGTGTCCCAGACATGTGAAAGCGAGCCGATGATCGACTTCTCCGCACCGACGAGGTCCATGGGCAGCACGCTGACTGGCCTGTCGCCCAGGCCAAGCAGGACCGCACGGCCGCCTGAACGCAGGGCCCGGACCGCGGTTGCTACGGCGTGCGGACGGCCGGCACTCTCCACGGCGACATCGGCCTGGAGCGCCGCCGCGTCATCCGGCGGCACGGCACGGTCGGCACCCAGGCGGCAGGCCAGGCTCCGCCGGCCCGCGAGCGGCTCGACGACCGCCACGCTGCCTGCCCCAAACGCACGCGCTGCCTGCACTGCCATCAGCCCAACCGCGCCCGCGCCCACCACCGCGACCTGCTCGCCAGGCCGGAGCATGCCGCGGCGCAATGCCCGCACCGCGACCGCGAGGGTCTCCACCAGCGGCGCCTCGTCGTCGGCCACCGTGTCAGGCAGCGGGAGGCACATCCGGGCCGGTGCGTTGCACAGTTCCGCAAGGCCGCCGTCGCCGTGCAGGCCAAGCCCGCCAAGCTGCGGGCAGCGGGTGACCTCGCCGCGCCGGCACCAATGGCATGTGCCGCAGAAGACGATCGTGTCGACCGCGACCCGCTGGCCTACCTGGGGTTCGGCGACGCCGTGGCCAACCGCCACAACGCGGCCGGCGAACTCGTGGCCAAGAATGATCGGCGCGCGGGCCCCGGTGATCGGGTGCGGCGCGTCAACCGGAATGAACCCCGGGCCGCTCAGCCACTCCTCGACGTCGGTCCCGCAGATACCGCACCAGCCCACCCGCAGCTGCACCTCACCTGGCCGGGGCGGCGGAGGCGGTGGCACCTCATCGACCCGGACCGCGCCCCTGGCATGCCAGCGGACCGCAAGCATGTCGCGCCCCCAGCGATCTTCGTTACCAGTCACAAGTCACCTGGTCACATGACGCGTCCGGGTAGTACCGGCGAAGAATACCGCACCCGGGCCGACCTGATCCCAGCCGCAGGCCTTAAACCCGGAGTGCGTGAACGAGTCGAGCGCGGCCTGGTCGCGCTGTGAATTCCCGGGAACGCCTGACTGGGCCGACCAGGAGTCCTCGATGATCATCAGTCGAAGCGCGCAGGCCAGCTCACGCTATGCGTCCGAGTCGAACCGGATCTGCCGAATAGCGGGCGTTGTCCGGGTGCATACTCATGCGTTGGCTCGTATGCTTCGCGGTCGAAGATGATCAGCAGC
>CAVTFL010000021.1:0-212030 GCA_963733925.1 uncultured Alphaproteobacteria bacterium
ATTCACGAGTAATGAGCAGAGGGTAATTCGGCAGTTGGTCTTTGATCGACGCCGCCGCTGCCGCGTTTCCGTCTACTACGTGACCCACAAAGTCAGAGAGCCGTTCCGCGCGGAAGGATCGCATAGAGGTTGCAAGATGCAGGTCCGAGGCAAGAACCTCGTTCTCGGTCGCATTGTGGACGAACGTGTTCGGCAGATGAACCCTCCAGTGAGGAAATGACCTCTGGAGGGCGCGCAGCCATTCCTCAATTCCGGCTTCGCCGGTGTTGATCTCCTGGCCGCTGCCTACGAGACAGATGATGGCGCACCAGTCTTTGTGGCGGTCCATCACGCTTAGGAGAAACTCCGGCTCCGACATCGAGAAGCCAAGTTGGCCTCTTTTCTGCTGCATGAACTTGGACGTTTGCTCGACGTCCCACGCCCTTTGCGCCTCATCGAAGACCGCAACCTTTTCGGTCGGTGCCGTGCACTCTGCGAGGGCATCGTCGCGAAAGTGGTGGATATTCTGAATGAACGCAGCGGCGCTGCGATCCTCTTCTGCCTTGGAGGTGGTAAGACCGGCTTCGCGTGCTTGGGCAACTGCGTCGAGAGCGAGCGCTTCGCGCAAGACTTCAACAAGCGGGCCGTTGCCGAAAGGAACACTGCGTGCTCGTCGCTGTGAGCGCGCTGCCGAGCGGTCGCGAGATTGAGCCCGGCGAGAGTTTTACCGGAACCAGGCACACCCGTAACGAAGCAGATAATCTTCTGATGGCCGATCTTTGCGGTTTCAATGGCCTCTGTGACGTAGTCCGCAGTGCGGGTGAGGTTCTCTGCACCGGCCTCTGAGCGCGAGATTTCCTCCACGTCATGGCCTCGATAGAGGGCTTGTGCTGCCTCCACAATGGTCGGGGTCGGACGGTAACGGCCCGCCAGCCACGCCAACGGGTCTAGGGCAGGTGCGTCCGAGGATGCCGCGATTCGGTTGATAGTGCTAGCCAACTGCGACGAACTCGCCTTTAGCGGTCTTGCAAGGCCGTCCTGGTCCCAACTGGGGGACTGGATATCCAATTTAGGTGCTTCGGTCGCCACCAATACTGGCACTATCTGTCGATCTTGACTGGTTTCGTGAAAATACTTTAGGTCCAGGCCATAGCCGTAAACCTGTTCTAATCCGGAGCGATCGAATTGATGCGCGCCGACTTTGTACTCGACGACAAAAATCACGCTGCGGACGATCACGATCAGGTCGGTGCGCCGACCCATCCGCGGGATGAGGAACTCCATGAAGAAGTGGGCACCCGGAAGCCCCACTGCCAGTTCGCGCAGATGCCTGATCTGATATTGCCAGGCTGCGCCTTGTGTGGGTTCGATCGCGAACGGCAGCTTTTGGGCGAGTAGACCAAATAAATGGCTGTCACTGGAAGACGGAACGTCAGCGGCCTGGATAGACAGGTATGCGCGGTGCATCGCTCGATGATCTGCCGTCGGTGAAGGTGGATACCGGACTACCGAAATGTGAGGCCCGACGAAAGATCTTAATTCGAATCAATCTTGGCCACCGCCGAACCAATCCAGTGATGCGGCGCCACGGCGCGGCCGCCTCTTGCCAGACCGCAACCTCACGCGCGATGTCTTGTATCGAACAGGTCCGCCCGGCCGTATGGTCCCTCGGGGGGCCTTACAGGAGGGAAATAGCGATGACCAAGGCATCGACGACCCGACGTGCTGAACGAACTACGCAAGATCGACACCCCGACCATCACCAACGTTGTCGCGACCTACCCGAAGAACCCGCTGTGCCTCGGCCTGTACAATCCCTGGACCGAGAACTGGTACACCGACACCTCGATCCGCTGCATATACCCCGAAATGGGCGCCATCGTCGGCCACGCGGTCACCTGCGTCTTCGGCCTGCCCGATGCCAACTACACCGGGCGCCTCAGCTTCATGGACGTCGTGGACGCACTCGATGCGATGCAGCGTCCCACCATCCTGGTGATCCAGCAGAAATGGCCGCCTGAACTGATGGCCAAGGCGGGCCTGGCCGGCGAGATCATGGTCACGTCCATGAAGGCGGTCGGCTGCATCGGCATGCTGTCCAACGGACCCTCCCGCGACATCGACGCCATCCGGCGGCTGAACTTCCAGTTGCTGCTGGGCGGCGTCACCGCCGGCCATGGCGAGATGGCAGTCCAGGCGGTGAACGTGCCAGTGTCTGTCGGCGGCATGGACGTAGCACCCGGCGAGCTGATCCACATGGACGAGAACGGTGCGGTGAAATTCCCCGCGGACAAGGCCGACCAGGTATTGGACAACGCGCGGAAAATGCTCGAAGGCGAGGCGGAACATCTGGCGCGCTTGCGGACCGCGACGACCGCGGCCGAGGTCCGTGCGGCCGGAGGATCCTACGCCGCCAAGCGCCCCAAATAATTCGCGCGGAGGAGACCATCATGTTGAAAGACCGCTACGGCCTTGCCGTCTCCACTATCTCCTCCACCGCGCGGGACGCCTACGTGCAAGGCTGCGACCTATACTTAAGCATGAATGCTGGCGCCCCGGCGGCGTTCGACAGCGCCCTCGCGGCCGACCCCGGTTTTGCCCTCGCCTTCGCCGCCAAGGCTCGGGTGCAGCAACTCCGCGGAGACATCGCGTCGGCGAGGGCATCGATGGCGGCGGCGAACGCGCTGGCGTCCGGGCTGACGCCCCGCGAAGCCAGCCATCTCGCCTTCTTCGGGTTGCTGATTGCCGGCCAGGCCGAGGCGGCACTTGCGGCGCTGCGTGCCCATCTCGCCGAGTGGCCGCGCGACGCCATGGTGCTGAGCACCTCGGCATCCGCCAACGGCCTGATCGGGTCGTCCGGCCGCGTCGAGCAGAAGCGCGAACTGCTCGCGCTGATGGACGGTCTTGCGCCGTCGTTCGGGGATGATTGGTGGTTCACCGGCCACCACGCCTTCGCGCTCGCGGAAAACGGCCAGCACCAGGCCGCACGGACGAAAATCGATCAATCGCTGGCACGCAATCCGACGAACGCTTACGGCGCCCATACCCGTGCCCACCTCTGCTACGAGGCCGGAGACCTGACGTCAGGCCAGGCGTTTCTGCGGTCCTGGCTCGCAACCTATCCCCGCGATGGCGGATTTTATGGCCACCTGAGCTGGCATCTCGCGCTGTTCGAACTCCAGGCCGGTGACGCAGCCGCAGCATTCCGGCTTTACACCGACGCGGTGGCGCCCGAGGTCAACCGGGACCCCGCGATCAGCATACTGGCGAACGCCGCTTCGTTTCTTTGGCGTTGGGAGCTGGCTGGGCAGCCGCACGATCCGGCCCGCTGGCAGGCCATGCTCGCCTTCGCCCGTAAAGTGTCCCCGCGCGCCGGCAACGCCTACGCCGATTGGCACACCGCCCTGGTGGAGGCCGCCGCCGGCGACGGCGACGCGCTCGAGGCGCGCGTCCGCGACATGGAAGACCTGGCTCGGAATCAGCGCTATCCGTCCGGGACGGTGGTGCCGGCACTGGCCCGAGCGTTCGCCGCGTTCCAACGACGCGATTTCTCCGCCGCGATCGATGCGATCGAGCCGGTGTGGGAGCAACGTGACCGCCTAGTGGGCAGTCTTGCGCAGACCGACCTGGTGGAGGGCACGCTGCTGCGGGCGTACGTTGAGACCGGCCGGCTGGATGACGTTCGCCGCCTGCTCACCGAGCGGCGAGGGGGCGCGGTTGGAATTCCGGTCTCGGGTGTGGCTTCTGTCCATTGACCGCACAGCGTTGAAGTCTCGTGTTTGGATCACTCAGGCCGCGTCGAGCCGTTCCAGCACCCTTTTGGCGCGGGCACGTTTCGCCTCGCTCGGGTCTCGCTGGATGATGCGCAGGATCGCGTCTCTCGCTTGCCGGTCACCGCGTTCCGCCATCTCGAACGCCTGCGCATCGCGCCGTTCGTAGTGGCTGCGGTCGATCGGCACGACATTGAGCGCCAGGTCCTTCCAGTAATATTGGCCATCGGGCCGCTCCCATCCGGCATAAACGTCCCCCCAGGTGCCGCAGCCGGAATAAGGGACCATGTTGGTGTCGGCGATCGGCTGGCTCATCGCCTGAAACCGGGCGTCGAATGACATGCGGATTTCACTGGTCCGGTTCGGCAGCGCCTTGTGCACCGTGACGTCCTGGAAGATCAGCGCGTCGCCGGCCTCGAACGCGCCGGTCACCCAGGTGCCGGGGATCGGCACAGCGATGTCCATCCCACCAGCGCCGGAACCGACCTTGGTGTCCAGGATACCCCTGGCGTGGGAACCGGCCGCAACGGCCAGTGCCCCTTTGTCCCGCGGGCAGTCGCCCAGCGGCATCCAGAGCGCGTAGCTTGTGGCGCCGCCGATATGGACTCGGTCCTGGTGCGCGCCGGTGGTGAAGTCGAAGCCGTCGGTCTGCGGAAAGATGTTGCGCTGCACAAACATCGGATGGGCCAGCGCCGGTTCGCCGAAGATCCGGGTGAACAAGTCAGTTACAATCGGATGGATACGTAGCCGATGCAGTTCCTCATCCATCCAGAGGCTACGGAAGACGCGCATGTAGCGGTCCTCGGGATCCTTGCAGGCTGCCGCCGAATTGGCGATGCCGGCCTGCACCGGACTGTCAGGATCAAGCCAGCCGCCCGCCGCCGCCTTGGCCAACAGGCGTTCACGGACGGCGAGAATTGCCCGCGGCGGGAGAAGGTCACGGATAAACAGGTAGCCGTCGCGATCCAGCCGAACGCGCAGCGCATGGCCGTCGTTCAACAGGCCGGTCGAGTTCGAGAAAGTCGGGATAGATTTGCATCTCCTGTGCCTTCACCATTCATGCACGCGGTTGAACTATGCGGGACGCGCGCTCGCCGCACAATCGAAGGGGCCCAGTGGCCGGAGGATGGCGTCCGATCGCGCCGCCTCGGCGCCAACTCATGCAGCATGGCCGGACCGAAATCGTCCCTTACGACAGCGGGCGCGCGAAGCTGAGTTCGTGCCCGTCCGGGTCCGTCACATGGAAATACCGCTCGCCCCAGGCGGCATCCTGCGGCGATGTGTCGGGCTCATAGCCCGCGGCGACAACCCGAGCATGCATGGCGTCAACATCGGTGACGTAGAAGATCGCCCGTCCCCACCATGCCCAATGCCGATCGTCGTGCTGAGTTGTCAGGTTCAGATACCCTGACCCAGCACGGAAACTGGCGAAACCTGTGTCCTCGCCGCCGTAGATAAGTTCGAAGCCAAGCGCGATATAAAATCGCACGGCTCGGCGCATGTCGTGAGTGGCCAGGGTGATGGCCGAGATGCTTTCGATCATCGGATCGGATTGAGCCTCCTGATCCCCGCCGCCGATCGCGGCGTTCACAAAACGCGCGCGGCCTCCCGAAAGGCCTCGGTCACCTGGGCGATATCGGCCTCGTCATGCGCCAGGGAGACGTAGATCTTGTTCTCGCTCTTGAGCACACCCAGCGCCCGCATCATCCCATTGAACCGCTTGCTCACCGAAGCGTCGCCGCTAACCGAGTCGCGATAATTGCGGACGCGGCCGCCACTGAACACAGCGTCGAACATCGGCGGCTCGCCGGGGACCGTCACCTCGATCCCAGCGTTCTGCAACGCATTGGCCAGCCCGTTGCGGATCGCCTCGCCGTTGGCAAAGAGTTGCTCGTAGGCGCCGGGTCGCCGCAGAACCGCGAGCGTCGCCAGCCCGGCGACAGCCGCCACCGGATTGCCGCTGAGCGTGCCGATTTGTGGCATGAAACCCTCTGCGCCCACACGGCTACGGTCCAGATGGGCCATGATTTCGTCGCGTCCGGCAATCGCGGCCAACGGGAATCCGCCCCCGATGACCTTCCCAAGCGTGCAAATATCTGGAACGACGCCATAATATTCCTGTGCGCCGCCGTAGGCGAGGCGGAATCCGGTTACGACCTCGTCGAAGATCAGTGGAATGCCGTACTCGCGGGTGATCTCGCGCAGGCCCTGCAGGAAGCCGGGTTCAGGCGTAATCAGCCGCTGCATCGGCTCGACGATCACGCCGCCGATTTCGTCATGGTGCGTACGGATCAGATCCTGCGCTGTTGCCAGGTCGTTGTATGGACTGACCAGCACGTCGTCGCGCACGCTGGCCGGGATGCCGGCGGAATCGGGGGCTGCCTGAGGGAAATTGCCTGGGCGTTCCGGCCACAGGCTCATCAGGCTGTAATCGCTCATGCCGTGGTAACCGCCCTCGAACTTCAGGATCTTGTCGCGCCGGCGGAAGGCACGAGCCAGCCGCATGGCGTACAGGTCGGCCTCGGTCCCGCTGCTGACGAACCTCACCTTTTCCGCGCAGGCCACCGCCTCGACAATCTCGGCTGCCAGCCGGATCGCTGGTTCGTTGTTGGCGAAGAACGTCGTGCCGAGCGGCACCTGTTCGACCACCGCCCGCGTCACCTCGGGGTGTGCGTGGCCCACCAGCATCGGCCCCGATCCCAGCAAGAGGTCCACGTATTCCCGCCCGCTGACATCCCACACCCGCCCAGCGCGGCCCCTGGCAATGATGACGTCGGAGGCAATGTTGCCGAGCCCGCCGGCCGGTAGCAGTGCACGCGCCCGCTCGATCAATGTCAGCTCTGCATCATCCTGCGTTGCCTTCATGGGTGTCATCCTTTCCGTCTCAAGGTCCCGAAGCGAGTGTGCCGTCTTAGCGAAGGATTGGCCACGCCTCAGCGACGAGGCCGATACCCTGCCGGACTCGCCAAGTTCCACTGCCTATGCCCTTTTTCGCAGCGGCCGCACGAAGCGCCGGCCACTCGCGGCAAAGCCGCTGGCCGTGCAGAAGTCGAGCAGACCCTGATCATCCGGAGCGACCAACAGCTCCAGCGCGCCACACCCGGCGGCCCTTGCCGTTTGCGCAGCCGTCTTGACCAGCAGGCGACCGATCCCCCGTCGTCGCTCGGTCGGAGCGACCAGCAACGTGCTGATTTGCGCTGTCGGTTGATCAGCGTCCAGCGTCCGATACCAGTGCAGCACGATAAGACCTATAGGCGGTCCCCACTCGACCGCGATCAATGTTGCGCCTGGCCCCTGCCTCAACGCGTCCAGTCGCGCCGTTGAAACACGCGGAGAAATCTCTTGGCCAGCCGCGACCAGCAAGTCGCATAAACCTTGCGCGTCGGTGTTGGTGGGGACACGAATTTCCAGCCCGTGGCGGCTTTTCAACAGTCATCTCCATCGCCATGCGCGGCCGAATTAGGACTAGGTTGAGCCCGCCAGGTCACGCAGTGCGAACAGGCCCTAGCCCATAGCGCCGGACCCGATAAGCAGCAGAGGGTTTGGCGCATGGCGCGCCCAGCCAGCCTCCGCGACCAGCAGGTCCAGCCCGAGCGTCGCAAGGTCGTCGGCGAACGGGTCCACCCGCGTGTCCCTCGCCTGGTACAGCATCTTCGCGTAGGTATGGCACAGCGTTGCAGGTCTCGGCCTTGGCCGGGCCGGTGTCGCCCTCGATCCCCTCCAGCGACAGCGCGCGTGCCTCGCCGCAGGTGATGCAAACAGCGCGCACATGGTTCCACGCGGTCGCGCACAGCGAGCAGTACAGATAGCGCGCTCCCGGCGTCGGACCCGACGCGGTCACTACGCCTGCGACCGGCGTCGAGCCGCAGCAAGGGCACAGCCCGCGCTGCGGCAGCAGCCGCAGCGAGGCCGATGGCAAATTCGCCGCCGCGCGGGTGAAATACACCTGCAGAGCCGCCGCCACATACAGCGCGGCCCCCGCATCGGCGGCGTCCACGGCGCGAACAAGAAATCGGTCGGCCAGAGCTTCCACCGCGGCCGCGTCCCACGCCCGCAGGCTTGCCACCACGGCCCGAGCCTCCGGCGGGGACGCCCGGTCGTCGAACGTGTCGAGCAACATCGCCAGCCCCTCTCGCCACGCGGCGTCGCGGCGATGCCCGTCAGCGGCGAGCGGCGGAAGGCGGGCGTCCACCGCCCGCTCTACCGCGACCGGCTCAGGCTGAGGGAACGGCCGCAGCGTCGTCGCGACGGCGTGCTGGGCCCGCGCCAGCCGCGCCATGAACGCCAGCCACTCGGTCATCGGATGCCCGGCCGCCAAAGCTTCCAGCCGGTCAGCGCTCCGGGCAAACCGTGTGGCGGGATCGGGCAGGATCAGCGCGGGCGGGGCCTTCACGCCGCCGGATGCATCGCCGGTCCACTTGCCCTTTGGCGCGACGTTACCTTGCCTCACACTCAGGCCTCAGCGACGCGGCCGCGGCCCAGGGGAGCCCGTCGCCGCCAGGCTGCGCAGCCATTTGCGGTGATGCCGCCACGCCCAGCCCGGGCGTCACGTAGCCCTGTGTCATCGCCCGCACCGAGCCCCGCACCCATATCGCGGCATAGACGTGCGATGATCCACACGATGATCGCCGCGACCGCCGCCAGGCTATGGATCAGCACGGCGATCCGCTGCTGTTCGATCGTGGTGTATCGGGCGAAATAAACCTCCCAGATGACGAGGCCGGTGAAGAACAGCGCCGGCACCAGCAGCGCCATCGACCAGAAGACGAATTTCTGGCCGGCGTTGAAGCGGCCGACTTCGGGAACACCTTCCTCCTCATTCACCAGCACGCGGCCGATCGCCCGCATCCACGCCAGGTCGTCGCGGTTCCACAAGTTGTCGCGCCAGAACTGCGCAACCAGCCCCGCGTAGCTGACCAGCAGCACGATGCCGATCCACGGATGGATCGCCCGCGTCCATTGGCCGCCGCCGAACAGGCCGGACAGGAAGAACAGCAGCGGGTGGAACATCGACAGGCCCGACAGCATCAGCAGCACGAAGCAGCCGCCGGTGATCCAGTGATTGACCCGCGTCAGCGTGGTGTTGCGGGTCAGCGTGTCCCTTGGGTGGCTCATGACGACTTGTCCTCGTCGGGTGCAGCAACCTCTGCGCCTGAGCCTCGTCCTCCGGCTGCACCTCGTTCGGCCCCGCGACGACCCAGTGGAAGAACCCGGCCAACGCCGCGAACGGCGATGCCAGCAAGGGCGAGCGGCTTGAACAGGCCCTTCCAAATGGTGACGAACGCGCTGATCTGCGGGTTGTCCGGCAGGCCGGCATAGATCGACGGCTTGTCGGCATGATGCAGCACGTACATCACGTGCGTGCCGCTCGACCCCCGGCGGATCGTAAAGCCCGGCATGCTCGAAGCCGCGCGACTTGAGGTCGTCGATGCGCTCGCCGGCCCAGTTCGTCATGTCGGTCTTCGACCCGAACATGATCGCGCCGGTCGGGCAGGCCTTGACGCAGGCCGGCTCCAGCCCGACGCCGACGCGGTCCGAGCACAGCGTGCATTTGTAGGATTTGTGGTCGACCGGGCTGATGCGAGGAATGTCGAACGGGCAGCCTTTGACGCAATAGCCGCAGCCGATGCAGTTCTCGCTGATGAAGTCGACGATGCCGTTGGCGTACTGCACGATCGCGCCCGGCGCCGGGCACGCCTTCAGGCAGCCCGGATCCTCGCAATGCATGCAGCCGTCCTTGCGGATCAGCCACTCCAGGTTGCCCTTCTCGTCCTCCCACTCGGTGAACCGCATCAGCGTCCAGGCGCTCGGGGTCAGATCCAGGGGATTGTCGTAGGAGCCCTCGAAATAGCCGATCTCCGGCCGCAGGTTGTTCCACTCCATGCACGCCGACTGGCACGCCTTGCAGCCGATGCAGCGGCTGACATCGATCAGCTTGGCGACCTGCTGCTCATGGTCGCGGATCGACGGCGGCGTCATGCGTGCGTGGCCGAGCGCCGGATGTAGTCCTGGGATTGCAGATCGGCCATCGGTTGCTCCTTCAGGCCACGGCTGCGCCCGTGGGGCACTGGTTGCTCGACATTGACCAGGAACGCCTTGAACTCCGGGGTCTGCGTGTTGGCGTCACCCACCGACGGCGTCAGCGTGTTGGCGCCATAGCCTTTGCGCGCCTGGCCGGTGAATCCCCAGTGCAGCGGCACGCCGATCACATGCGTCGGCTTGCCGTCCACCGTCAACGGCCGGATGCGCTTGGTCACATAGGCCTTGCAGACGATGAAGCCGCGCTTCGAGGACAGCCGCACCCAGCCGCCCTGCGCGATCCCCTTCTCCTTCGCCAGCACCTCGCCGATCTCGATGAACTCCTCCGGCTGCAGGATCGCGTTGATCAGCGCGTGCTTGGTCCAGAAGTGGAAGTGCTCGGTCAGCCGGTAGGTGGTCGCCACATACGGGAAGTCCGGCGCGGTCCCGAACGCGGCCCGGTCATCGGCGAACACGCGCGCCGCCGGGTTGGTCCGAACCTTCGGGTGCAGCACGTTCGCCGACCGGGATTTCGAACGGTTCGTAGTGTTCGGGGAACGGGCCTTCCGCCATCTGGTCGCGTGCGAACAGCCGCCCGACGCCCTCGGCGTTCATGATGAACGGGCCGACCCCATCGGACGGCTTGGTGGTCGGAGCATAATCGGGCACGTCGATGCCGACCCAACGATTGCCGTTCCACTCGATGATCGGCTTGGCCGGATTCCACGCCTTGCCGTCGAGGTCGGCGCTGGCGCGGTTGTACAGGATGCGCCGGTTGGCCGGCCACGCCCACGCCCAGTTCGGCGCGATACCCTGCTCACGCGGGTCGGTCGCGTCGCGGCGGGCCATCTGGTTGCCCTTCTCGGTGTAGCAGCCCGAGAAGATCCAGCAGCCCGAGGCGGTCGTGCCGTCGTCGCGCAACTGCGCGAAGCCATCCAGCAACTGGCCGGCGCGCAGCGTTACCGCGCCCGCCGGCGTCCTTGAGGTCGGCCAGCGCCCGGCCGTTCATGTCCTTCGCCAGTTCTTCCGGGTCCGGGTCGGCCGGGTCGGTGTAGTTCCAGGTCAGGTTCAGGATCGGATCGGGGAACGCGCCGCCGTCCTTGCGGTACATCTCGCGCATCCGGTGGAAGATCCCGGACATGATCCAGATGTCGGCTTGTGCCTCGCCCGGCGGTTCGGCCGCCTTCCAGTGCCATTGCAGCCAGCGCGCCGAGTTGACCAGCGAGCCGTTCTCCTCGGCGAAGCAGGTCGTCGGCAGCTGGAAGACCTCGGTCTGGATGATGGCCGGGTCGGACGGGTTCTGCGGGCCGAAATCCTCCCAGAACCGCGAGGTCTCGGTGTCCAGCGGGTCCATCACGACGAGGAACTTCAGCTTGCCCAGCGCCGCGGCGGATCTTGCCCCGGTCGGGGAACGCCTGCATGCGGGTTGAAGCCCTGGCAGATGTAGCCGTTCATCTGGCCGTTCGCCATCATCTCGAAGGCGCGGATGATGTCGTACAGTCGGCACGTCGAGCTTCGGCAGCCAGTCATAGGCCCAGTCATTCTCGGCCTTCGCCGCGTCGCCGTAGATCGCCTTCTGGAAGCTGACGAAGAATTTTCGGTAGTTCTGCCAGTAGCTGGTCTGGCCCTGGCCGCAGCGGCTTGTACTGCCGCGTCTTCATGTAGTCCTCGAAAGTGGCCTCGTGGTCGTTCGGCAGCGTCAGATAGCCGGGCATCAGGTTCGACAGCAGGCCGACATCGGTCAGGCCCTGGATGTTGGAATGCCCGCGCAGCGCGTTCATGCCGCCGCCGGCGACGCCGATATTGCCCAGCAGCAACTGGACCATCGCCATGGTGCGGATGTTCTGGGCGCCAATCGAGTGCTGCGTCCAGCCGAGCGCGAACAGGCTGGTCAGCGCCTTGTCGGGCGCGGCGGTGGTGGCGAACAGCTCGCAGATTTGCAGATATTTGTCCTGCGGCGTGCCGCAGATGCGCGACACCATCTCCGGCGTGTAGCGCTCGACATGCTTGCGCAGCAGGTTGATGACGCAGCGCGGGTGCTGCCACGCGTCGTCGGCCTTGGCGTAGCCCTGCTCGTCGAGTTCGTAGTCCCAGCTCGATTTGTCGTAGCTGTGCGTGTCTTCCTTGTAGCCGGTGAACAGGCCGTCCTCGAAGCCGAAGCCTTCCTTCACGATCAGGCCGGCGTTGGTGTAGGCCCGCACATACTCGTGCTGGATCGAGTCCTTCTCCAGCAGGTAGCGGATCACGCCGCTCAGGAACGCGATGTCGGTGCCTGGACGGATCGGCGCATACAGGTCGGCGACCGAAGCGGTGCGGGTGAAACGCGGGTCGACCACCACGAGCTTGGCGTGGTTCTCGATCTTCGCCTCGATCACCCATTTGAAGCCGCACGGGTGCGCCTCGGCGGCATTGCCGCCCATGACCACCACCACATTGGCATTCTTGATGTCCTGCCACGTGTTGGTCATCGCGCCGCGACCGAATGTTGGGGCCAGACTGGCCACCGTCGGTCCGTGTCAGACGCGCGCCTGGTTGTCGAAGACCAGCATCCCGAAGGAGCGCGCGACCTTCCAGGTCAGGTAGGAGGTCTCGGTGGAAGACGCCGACGCCGCCAGCATGCCGGTGCTGATCCAGCGATTGACCGTGGTCCCGGCGGCGTTCTTCGCGATGAAGTTCGTGTCGCGATCCTGCTTCATCAGCGTGGCGATGCGGTCGAGCGCGAAGTCCCAGGTGACCTGCTTGAATTCGCTTGCTGCCCGGCGCCCGGTATTGCGGGAACTTCAATCGCGTCGGCGCATGCACGATGTCGAGCAGCGCCGAGCCCTTCGGGCACAGCGTGCCGCGATTCACCGGGTGGTCGGGATCGCCCTCGATATGGATGATGTCGGACCGGGCGTTCTTCGCGCGGTCGCCCAGGCTGTAGATCAGGATGCCGCAAGCGACCGAGCAATAGGTGCAGGTGTTGCGGGTCTCGGTCGTCGCCGTCAGCTTGAACGGCCGGACCGAGGCCGCCAGGGCCTCGCCGGCGGCCCCAAAGCCAAGTGCGCCGAGGCTGGACGCCGCTAGACCGGCGCCAGTGAGCTTGATGAATCCGCGACGACTCAGTTCCAAGGCGGTCCCGCTCCTCGCCACGCCGGCCACCCCGGCACGCTTCGGCATTCAGCATATGCCTTGGCAACATAGGCGGTAGCGGGCATATCGCAAACGCAACGCGGGTCGATTCGAGCAGCTTTCAAAAGAACAGGATTGAAATGCTGGTGAGCGCGCTTGCGACCGCCGGGAGCGATATGCGGTTTACTCCACCGAGGGTAGGCTGGGCGGGTTTCGTAGGTGTGATCCGCGCGCCCGGCGTCGCCGCCCAACTGTGCCGTCAGTTCATCGGCGAGGGTGCATCAGTCCCTCCGGCGGTCGTCCGCTGAAAAATCTCGCCGTAGTTGCCGGTAGCGGCCACCACCCTGGCGGCCCAGTCATGTGCGAGCGCAAGTGCCTGCGCGATCGCGAAGTTCGGGCCGGGCAACTCCGCCCGCAGGACCTTGCACTTCACCGCTTCGACTACGTTCTGCTGCATAAGCTGGTCGCGCAATCCGCCAAGATCTGGATCCCGTTCTGCTTGGCCACCAGAATGCGCTGAGAATCGCAAAAGACCGGAAGGCCGAAGCCGACGCTATACCGGACTGACCTAGTGACCGAAGGCAAAATCCCGACGGCGAAATCAATCGTTCACGCTTTCAGCGCCGCCAGCGTTTCTGGCTGCGCGGGAAAGACCGGGATCGTCGGCCCCTCCTCCTTGCCCCTCCTTATCCAGGATGGGACAGCGACGGCGTGGCAGATTTCGGCGCCGAGGGGCGACAGGTTGCCATGAATGTCCTCGCCATTCCAGTCGTCAGCCCCCGCACAGTGCGCAGTTTAGGTGATGGGCTACGCGGACGGCTGCCAGCATCTGGGCATGGGCTATTCCGCAGAGCTCAACCGACAGGCGCCGCCGCTGCCCGACGAGTCAAATGCTGTAACGCATATTTCGGTTGGCCAGCGATCCGGTAATTTTGAGCGATGTGGTGAAGGCGGCCACAAATCGCGACCTGCACGGCAGGAACACCTACATCACGCATTCGCCAGCATGGCCACCAAACACCACAGGCATGATCGTATGAGGACATCCGGAAGGCGCTGATGCCGGCTTATAGCTGCTTGGTCTACGGGCGCTCGGGGGTGCATTGCCTTCCCGACGATGCTGCTCAATGCTGATGGACGAGGCAGGCGTCTATCGGCTTTTTTGCGCAGATAGACAGTTCAGGCGCCAACTCGCCCCGAAGCGTTGCCTAGGCCGTGTATGTTCTCAATGAGCTTTGGCAACTCGCCCGCCGGTCGAGGACGGCTGAAAACGTTGCCTTGTACCTCTGTGCAGCCCTCCATTCGAAGTATATCCAGCTGTTCGAGAGTTTCCACACCTTCAGCCGTCGTCTTCATACAAAGGCTCTGCCCCAACCCAGTAACTGCTCGGATGATCGACATGGCCTCCTTGTCTTTCACTAGGTCTCGCACAAACGACTGATCGACCTTGATCTTATCGAAAGGGAAGCTTCGAAGGTAACTCAGAGAAGAGTACCCCGTGCCGAAATCATCGAGAGCCACCGCAACCCCCATCTCTCGCAATTGCCGGAGAGTAATCAGGGTGCTGTCGCTATTCTGCAGCAGCACTAACTCAGTAATCTCTAGCTCCAGTCTTTCTGGACGCAGGCCCGACGCTTCGAGCGAGGCTTTCACCGCGGCAAGGACATTCCCTTTCGTAAATTGGATTGATGACAGGTTCACCGACACCCGAATGTCCTCGGGCCAGCCCTGCGCCTCAAAACATGCGGTCCGCAAAACCCAGTCACCGATCGCCACAATGAGGCCGGTCTCTTCAGCCAGAGGTATGAATTCCATCGGAGAGACAAGGCCCCGGCTGGGATGATGCCAGCGCAGCAATGCCTCAAACCCAATGATTCTGCCCGTATTGAGATTAACCAACGGCTGGTAGTACATTTCGAATTCGTCGCCGGCAATTGCATTGCGTAGATCGAGCTCAAGCGTCCGGCGCGCCTGAATGCGCACGTCCATTTCGGGCTCGAAGAATCTCGCCGTGCCGCGGCCCTCACTCTTCGCCAGGTAAAGAGCGATATCGGCATTGGTCAAGAGCTTCTGAGCGGTCTGACCATCGCCCGGGGCAATCGCTACGCCAATGCTGATTCCGGTGCGGATGTGGTGACCATCGATCTCGAACGGGTCATGAAATGCCGTGACGATGCGGCTGGCAAGGAGCTCCGCGTCGTTGGCGCAAGAAACGTCGGATTGGATGATGGCAAACTCATCTCCGCCCAGGCGCGCAACCGTATCAACTTCGCGGGCGCAATCCCGAAGTCTGTTCGCCACCCCGCGAAGCAGCCCATCACCGACCGGATGGCCCAGCGTGTCGTTAACGAACTTGAAGTGATCAAGGTCGAGACACAATACGGCACACCGGGTGCCGCGACCGACCAGGTCAATGGATTGTTCCAGCCGCTCATGGAACATGACGCGGTTCGGCAACCCGGTCAGGCCGTCATGCCGAGCCATGAACACAACGGCGGCCTCAGCCCGTTTCTGTTCAGTAATATCTTCGTGAGTGGCAACCCAGCCGCCTCCCGGCATTGGTTGATGGCAGATCGTGACGATCCGCCCATTTCTCAGGGTCACAATCGTGCTCGACGCCTGGTTGGAAACGGCTATCTGGGTGCGCCAGGTCAGATACTCGGACGGCGACATTTCGGGCGTGCTTCCGGCCGCAAACCGATAGTCCACGATCTGTTCCAGCGATAGACCAGCACAAATCAACTCAAATGGCAGATCGTAGATTTCCGCGTAGCGCCGGTTCCATACCAGAAGCCGTTGCGCTCCATCGAAAAAGCATACACCCTGGGTCATGTTGTCTAGCACCGCAGCCAACCGCTGGCGGCCTAGCTCCAATTCGACGTTCGCCAGCGTCAATTGTCTGTTCGACTGTCGAAGCAACTCAGCTTCGTGCTTTGCCGATGCCAGTAAACGCCTGTCGGCCGCCACGAAGGTGAGCGCACACCCAATCAGCGCCAATGTCGTCAAAGCCACTGCTGCCGCCAGTGGGCCGCTTTGTAACCCGGGCGTCACCAGGGCCAGCGGATGGATCTGGAAAACCGCCGCCGCCATCCCCGTGTAGTGCATGCCACAGATCGCACCACCCATAATCAATGCTGCGCCGGCGCGCTGCCACGTGTCTCGCAACGTCAACGACAACCACAATGCGACGGTCGCGGCAGCGACCCCAACCAGCAGAGATAGGCTCCAGAGAACTGGTGTGTAAGCCAGTGTGCCGGCGAAGCGTATGCTTGCCATACCGACATAGTGCATGGCGGCGACGCCAAGTCCTACAGTGACGCCGGCACAGGAAATTCGCACCCAGGACACCCTCGTGCGGACTATCTGTAGTCCGCAGCCTACCGCGGCGATCGCTATAAGCAGCGACAGGAGGGTCGTTCCGGTGTCGTAGGTAATCGGAACCTCAATTTTGACCGCAAGCATTGCAATGAAGTGCATCGACCAAATCGTGCCCCCGAGCGCGGTGGCACTGGCCAGCTGCCAATAGCGAGCCTTGGCTTTCCGGGCCAAACGCCACCGCTCGATCATCTCCAGGGCGGCATATGAACCAACGGAGGCGATGAAGTAGGACAATGCGGCCAATCGGAGATCATGCTGAAACGCAATACCTCCACCATTACTAAAACACAGGCCCGCAAACTTAAGATACAATCTATTACACCCCTTAGGTTGCACCCGCGCTGGAACGAATATGTGCACCGGTAGCTCTTCCCAAGTCCATACGCAAGAGGAACATTCTGATATCGGACAGTCATTTGACGAAAGAGTAACTGTGGGTTGATATATGACATCATCTACACGTATAGGACGTGCAACAAGAGCGTCGATCTCTGCTTTTAGACAAGACCAAAATCCGTCGGCGGGTTATCCCGATCGAGGCTATCGTCAAGGACCTTGGTCGGATGGATACCAGCCGAGATTTAGGCTGCCTACACTGTCAGCCAGGGTCATCCGGACCGGAACATCGAGCGCGCTGTGAGAAATGAACCCAGCACCAAAAACGCGCCGCGCCGTCCGGTCGGCTGCACCTTGGTCGAATCCACGGTCCATATTTTTGGGGACAGTCGCCTACATCATTGACATGATCAGTCATCCAGTCAGCGCCATCCGATTGGCGTGTGTATGGCGTATCTGGCGTTTCTAGTCGCCGTCGGCCGGGACAATTGGACCGTCAACGTCCTGAACCCTGCGTGGGCGGCCTGTCACTCTTCAACAGGCTCGAGCGCCTCAGCCGGTCTGAACCACGCTGATCATCGGCGTGCTCGGTGTGGCACTATTGACCTTGGGCGCTGTTCGAGTGAGGTGGGATCTACTGGTATTGGCGTAGCTTCAACTCTGTTGCCCCATCCTGTGGACCGTGGTGCGATCTCGGGATCTGCCTCGTTCTGCCCGTCTGGCAATGACGACAATTTCCACTGTGTCAATCTGTGACTTCGGTTATTGTGTCACGACATTGCTGTTCGCTACCAGCGGGTCGGCGCTGGCGGCATCCCGGCCCGGCACGCAACATGGTACAGTCGAAGACCTTGCCCGCCAGCTGGCCGAGCGGTAGCCGCTACGCTGCCAAAGTGGGTGCGTTGCCAGCGATGGTGGTGCGGTACATCAGCCGTTGGTACCGCGTGTGATTGAATAAACTCGCCGTGTGCAGCACAGCGCGATTATCCCACATCACCAGGTCACCCTGGTGCCAGCGGTGGGTATAGACGGTGCGAGGCTGTGTAATGTGCGAGATCAAGGTCTCGATCAGCGCGGTACCTTCCTCCGGGCCAACTCCCTCGATATGGCTGATCACGGCCGGGCACACGTAGAGTGACTTCGCTCCAGTCGCCGGATGCCGGCGCACCAAGGGCTGCCGTACCGGCGGAAATTTTGCGAAGTGGCTGTCGATGTCCATCTCTCGGCCCGGATTGTGGGGCTGCGCCCAACGCTGCAGCGCTTCCAGCGAATGCACGGCGAACAAGCCCTCGATCCGGTGCTTCATCGCTGCGTCCAGGGATCGATAGGCAGCGGTAGCGTCGGCAAACATTGTATCGGCGCCCTCAGGCGGAACGATTTCGCCATAGAACAGCGACGCGTCCGACGGCACCGGTCGGAAGGAACTGTCGGCATGCCACTGCTCCACCCCGCGCGAGAAATACGCCTGCCCGACATTGCCGACGCAGAACACTTCCCGATGATCCGGCAAGGTGTGATCGAACTGGCTATGGATTTCCAAAGGCCCGAACCGGCGGCTGAACGCGACGAGATCGGCAGGCTCGATGTGGCCCTGCGGTATCACCAGTACGCGATAGCGATGCAATGAAGTAATGAATTCGCTCAGCAATTCTGGACTGACGTCGCCGTTGATCGGCATTCCGGTGACTTCTGCGCAGAAAGTCGTCCCGATCTGCCGGACCGCAAGTGCCGCGACCGGTTTCGAGATATTGTTCATGAATGCCACTCCTTGCTTGGATTGCCTTACGCCGCAATCGGCGGCACGCGCATGTGCCAGTCGTGCGCAATCTGATAGGCGTGCCCTATCCGCAGCGCCAAGGGCTCGTGGTAGGCCCGACAGACGATCTGTAGCGACGATGGTAGTCCGTCCGACGTGAACCCGTTCGGCACCGACAATGCGCACAGGTCCAGAAAATTCACCCAACGCGTGAACATCGCTGGCGAGCCGGTCTGATCGATCGTAGCAATCGGCATTGCTGCGGTGTTCAGGGTAGGAGTGAGCAATGCGTCCAGATCCTCGATCGCGGCGGCGAAGCTGATTTTCATGCGCTGTCGCTGTGACAGCAATTGCAGGTAATCCTTCGACGAGATCGCCGCACCCGCGCGCACTCGCGGCCGCACGTCCTGGTCCAGCGGCTGGGCGTTATCGTCCACCAGCCCGGCGAGCGTCGCGTAAGACTCGGCCGAAATGATCTTTGCGGTGGCAGTGCCCAGGTCAAGGATATCGAATGGGACTGCGAAGTCGACGATTTCGGCGCCCAACCCGGCCAGGAAGTCGACGGAGTGGTCATAGGCAGAAAGGATCTCGCGATCGACACCCGTGCTCTGGGCCTTTGACAGGCGGCCCAGACGCAGGCCCTTCACACCGCGCCGCAAGTCCGCCAACGGATCGACATCGCGCACGCCTGCCGTCTGCGGATCATGCGCGTCGGCGCCCTGCAGCACCGTCAGCAGCAACGCCGCATCCTCGACGTCACGGGTGATCGGACCCGGCGTGTCAAGCGTGTGGCTCAGCGGCAGTACGCCAAAGGTGCTGACCCGGCCGATCGTCGTCTTCAGGCCAGTGACGCCGTTCCACGCCGCGGGGACGCGCACGGACCCGCCAGTGTCGGTGCCGATCGCACACGGTGCCAGACGTGCGGCCACCGCTACGCCCGAACCGGAGGACGAACCGCCGGGCGCCCGGTGCGTCTCGGAGTCCCAAGGATTCCAGGGTGTGCCGAGATGTTGGTTGGTCCCCCAAGCGCCATAGGCGAACTCGACGGTGTGGGTCTTGCCGATATTGATCATTCCGGCGGCGAGCAGCTTGCGCATCAACGTGGCGGTGCGAGTGGCCTTGCGATCTTTCCACGCCGCGCTGCCACCCATTGCCACCTCGCCCTCGATCTCCACGAGATCCTTGACCGCGATAGGAATGCCGTGGAGCGGCCCAACGGCATGGCCTGACCGGATTGCTTTGTGGGCTCCTTCAGCGGCAAGCCGAGCATTGGCAGCATTGACCGAGACGAAGGCATGGAGTTTGGGTTCAAGTCGCTCAATGCGCGACAGGCACTCGTCCACCAGGTCGACCGGGGACAGGCGGCGGCCGGAAATGTCGGCGGCAAGCGTATGGATGGGCCGAAATGCGGGCGCCGTCATGACATGTCTCCTGCAGAAGTGGTCTAACAATCGGCGGCTGGATGGCGTGAGCATCACACCCGCTTGGCTGTGGGGCAAGGCGTGCGCCGGAACCCGTTCTCAACCCAGCAATACGGTTTGTCTCGGCGTCCTGGCTCGGTCCCGACGCCGTTCCGCTGGCGCCCCGGGCTTGATCCGGAGGCGGCAGGGAGACGAGGATGCTCCGGGCGCAAGCAGCCAACAGCCTGGGGGGAATAAACGATGAGCCGGATTGAGCGTGTTGAACTCAGCCTGTTCGGTTTCGAAGTCGACGGTCTGGGCCTGCCGGCCCACGGTGCCGCCGGTGTCGGCAACGTAATCGCTCGCAAGGGGTCCCGCCTGCCGGCGAGGCGCTGGGCGGTGCGGATCGAAACCGACGATGGTGCGCGAGGCGAATACGTCACTCACTGGGTCGGCACGCCCTCATCGTTCGCGCAGGCCTTGATGTTGGCGCCACATCTGCCGGGGCGTGATCCGGACCAGCGGGAAGGAATTTGGCAGGACCTCAGGCGCGAGGTGCGGGCTTACGACCACATGGGCCATGGGCCGATTGACATCGCGCTGTGGGACCTCGCCGGCCGGCGCCGCAATGTCTCCGTGGCACGCCTGCTCGGCGGCTTCCGGACCCGATTGCCGACCTACGCGAGCAGCTATCACGGCCAGGACGAGGGGGGTGGGCTGGACAGCCCCGCTGCTTTCGCGGCCTACGCGCGCGCCTGTCGCGAGCATGGTTTCGCCGGTTTCAAGATCCATGGATGGCACGATGGCGACGTGCGGCGGGAAACAGCAAACGTCTTCGGCGTGCGTGCCGCGGTCGGCGACGACTGGCCACTGATGCTCAACTCCGCCTCAGAACTACGCACCTGGACCGACGCGCTCTATGTCGGGCGCGCCTGCGACGAGGCCCGCTACTTCTGGTACGAAGACCCGTATCGCGATACCGGCGGCGCGATCGAGGGGCATAAGCGCCTCCGCGAACGCCTCGCCACCCCGCTTCTCGTCGGCGAGCACGTGCGCGGGCTCGAGGCCAAGGCGGCGTTTCTGATCGCCGGGGGAGGGGACATCATCCACGCCGACCCGGAATACGATATGGGGATTACCGGCGCGATCAAGATCGCACATCTCTGCCAGTCGCTCGGCCTCGATGTGCAGTACCACGCCTGCGGTCCAGCACACCGCGCGGTGATGGCGGCAACACCGAACACGCATTTCTACGAAATGGCGCTAATCGGGCCGGACATGCCGAATATGATCCCCCCGGTCTATGCCTGCGGCTACTCCGATAACATCGACGCCGTCGGCAAGGACGGCACGGTGCCGGTGCCGGACAAGGCGGGTCTCGGCGTCGAATACGACTGGGATTTCATCGAACGCAACCGCGTGGAACATCACGTGCTCACGCGCTGACGACGGCCAGACGTGGCCCGGCCACCGACAGTGGGACAGAAGTGGCTCCATGGAAACGCTGAATTAGGCCACGGACGTGTAGACCGCCCTTTCAAACGCATCGAGCGCTTCCAGCACGGTATGGTCGGCAAACGGCAATGTCTGCGTCATCAGCACGCCCGCGATCTTACTAGCCGGATCAAGCCAAAAGTAGGTGTTGTACAGTCCCGCCCACGAAAGACTTCCCGCGCTGCGTCCTGCGGGCCCGGGCCGCGTATTGATCAGGAAGCTGAGTCCCCATTTCTTCGACATGCCTGGGAACAAATCGACCGGGTTGGACAGCTGCGGCATTTGCGTCGGCAGCGCCCGCACCTCGAGGTCGCCCATATGGTTCTGGCCCATGAGCGCCACGGTCTCGCGCTTGAGGATGCGGTTGCCGTCGAGTTCGCCCCCGCTCATCAGTGCACGCAGGAAGCGGAGATAGTCGGACGCGGTGGACAACAGGCCGCCGCCGCCCGGATAGAACTCCCGGTCGGTGACAGCGCCGGGGGGCTGGAACGCCTCCAGCGACCCGTCTTCTCGCCGGGCATGAAATCGTTGTCAGGCGGTCGTCCCATGCTGGGCGTTGGATGAAGCTGGTATCGGCCATGCCCAGCGGCGCGCAGATGTATTGCTGCATGTAGGTTTCGAGGTCCAGCCCGCTGGCGACCTCCACCATCCGGCCGGCGATGTCGATATTGATGCCGTACTCCCAGCGCTCGCCCGGATCAAAATTCAGCGGCGCGGTCAGTGCCACGAGCTTGCCGCTGCGGACGGGTGGCAGGCTGGTGATCTGGGCGTAGCGGTTCAGCTCCGCGTTCCAGGTATCGTAAACGAAGCCGGCGGTATGGGTCAGCAGATTGCGCAGCGTGATCTGGGTGCGCGGGGCGCGTAGGATCGGGTTGTCGTGGGAGTCAAAGCCGAGCAGCACCTTGGTGTCCGCAAGGAATGGCAGAACCTCTTTCGCCGGCTGGTCGAGCGACAGTTTGCCTTGTTCGGTCAACTGCATCGCGGCAACGCCGGTGATTGCCTTGGTCATGGAGGCGATCCGGAACACCGAGTCAGAGGTCATGCGTTGCGGCGCCGACACGTTACGGCGCCCAAACGCCGATTCGTAGATCGTGCCGTGCTCATCGGCAGCAGCGGCGACCAGTCCAGCAATCTGCCCACTGCTGACGGCAGCAGCCAAGGCACTATCGATCAAGGCGGTGCTGCGCATCAATATCACTCTCCCGGCTCGGCGGGAGTAGCATCCATCAGCGCCGGCCTGCAAATCGGCACCCTACGGGTAACACACAGCGACCTGCATTCCCGAGAACAGACATTTCTGCCTGGGGTCGCCTATATATTATGATTTCGCACACGAGATGGACCGACTGTGGATGCGGCGGCTGGCATAACGGGCAGATCGGGGCCGGATCAGCAAAGTGTTGGGACCTTCCAGTAACGATCTGGTCCGCCCTTGTTGGCGTCGCTACGTCCTTCGATAGCACCCCCGCGCGATGTCGGTTTCGAACGGGATCGGTATCAACATGAGGATGCCGCCGTGAATGTCTCCAATTGGGCGACTGGGGTCTCGCCGAAGACCCGCCAATCCTTGGCGATGTGCTGTCCGATCTGGTCCGCGGGGTGCGGACGACCAGTCAAATAGCCCTGGACGAATGTGCAGCCATGGCTACGTAGCATGGCGAGTTGCCGCTTCGTCTCCACCCCCTCGGCTGTAACATCCAGCCGAAGGCTGCGGCCTAAGGCGATGATGGCCTGAACGATGGTCGCCGCCTCTGCGTCGTCCCCTACATCGCTGATGAAACTGCGGTCAATTTTGATCTTGTCGAAGGGGAATTTGCGCAGGTAGCTGAGACTCGAGTATCCCGTTCCGAAATCGTCCATCGCGATTTTGACGCCAAGTTCCTTCAGCGCGCTCAGGATACGCAGGGCGTTCTGCGTATCGTCCATCAACGTGCCCTCGGTGATCTCCAGCTCCAGCCGAGCGGCGGGCAGACCCGTCCGCCGCAATACATCCGCGACCGATGCCACAATCCCCGGCTCGGCAAACTGGGCAGGCGACAAATTCACCGAAATGATGACCGGATCGTCCCACAGCACGGCTTCGGCGCAGGCGCTGGCCAGCACCCAGTTCCCGATCGGGACGATCAGGCCGCACTCTTCGGCGAATGGAATGAAATCGGCTGGTGGGATACGCCCCCTCTTGGGATGGTCCCACCGCAGCAGCGCCTCGTAGCCGGCGAGCTGCTGCGATTCGACCGCGACAAACGGTTGATAATTCAGGCAGAACTGACCCTCTTTCAGGGCGATCTGCAGATCTTGCTCCAATGCCCGCTTCGCCTGCAATTCAGAGTCCATGCTCGATTCGAAACAGCGCCAGCCGTGGCCGTCTCGTTTGGCGTGGCGGCGGGCTAAAGCGGCACTCTTAATAATGCTGGCGGTCGTATTGCCGTCGGCTGGATACAGTGCGATCCCCACGTTGGGACTGAGCGTGATCAATTGCTCGTCGACCGAGAAAGGCAGCGCCATTTCCCTGACGATTCGATCCGCCAGCGTGGCGGGATCAGAGGATTGCTCCATCAGGGCCCGAATGATGGCGAATTCATCGCGTCCAAGCCGGGCGACGGTGTCGGTTTCCCGCACGATACCGCTCAGCCGCCGCGCGGTCTGGATCAGAATCTGCTCTCCTGCCCGAGGCCCCAGAACCTCATTCACTCCATCGAAGCGATCCAGATCGATATAGAGCAGCGCCACGCCGCTTCTTTCTCGATCTGAGCGGGTGAGTGCCTTCTGCAACTGTTCCTCGAACATATCCTGGTTGGCCAGGCCGGTCAGCGAGTCGAAGCGGGCCAGCCGGTCGATCTGCGTCTCGGCTGCTTTCTGCCGAGACAGATCTCGAACCGCGACAACGTGGCCGCCGCGGTCCGGGTCGACACGCCAGAGCACTTCAACCGGTCTGGTGTGTCCATCCGGCAGAAGAACGACGTGTTCCATGGCGCGTTCACCGGGCTGCGGGGTCAGCACGATCCCCGGCATGAGGTCGGCCAGCCGGAGGCCAATCAATCTGGCGGCCTCGCTTCCAGCCAATCGGCACATCGATCGATTGACGTCAATGACACGCCCCCCACGCTCGAAGACAAGGCCTTCAAAGGTGGCATCCGCCAGAGGTACGGAAGCGGCGTGCTTCCCTGGCGAGGCGGTCGCCGTGATGCTGGTCGAGGATCGTGGCCCCTAGGGCCAACGCGACAATCAGAAGAAAAGCGCCGCTGGTTGCAATCGCCAGCATGGGCCCCGAGAAACCGAGCGAAGGGAATACTGGATCGCCGATACGGTCCAGGGTGACCGACCCCATGGCGATAAAGTGTGTGGAGGCGACCGCAAGCATCAGGAACACTGATGACCAGCCCGGACGCCGGCGTGTCATCAGCCACATGGCCACGACCGCGCACAGGATCCCCATGCCAAGCGACGCGACCACGAGATCGAGTTGGTAGTGGAGGATGCCCGGCACCAACAAGGCCCGCATCCCAACAAAGTGCATCATGCCGATACCGCCGCCCAGTATCATTCCGCGAATGACGACGACCGCCACAACGCTCCCAGGCATGCTCTCCGGACGCGGATTGAAGGTGAACGCCAGACCGGTCATTCCGATCGCGATGACCAGAGAGAATATGCACAACGGCACGTCGAAACCGAAAGGAACACCGGGGCGATATGCCAGGATGCTGATAAAATGGGTCGTCCAGACACCGGTGCTGAACGCCACAATCGCCGCACCGAGGCGGATCGCCCGCTGGTTGATTTCACCGCTATTGCCCGGGGTCAGAAGACGCGCAGTCGCGTTCGTCGCCAGCACGCACACCAGACAAGCCAGGGCAACGAAGCCCGGGTCATGGTATTGCGTGACGCATGCGACGACCCGCAACATGATGATCCTCTCGATTGGAGGGGCATCATCGGCGCTAACGGGTTAGCAGACGGTTAACGTCGCCCCCGGATTTCAGGCAGATGTTTGGTGAAATCGGTAAATAGTCAGCGCACTGAGGTAATTGCGTTACGGTTTTGCGCCCAGGCCTCGGGCGTTGACGCTGCGTCGATCGGGCGGGATTTGCCGTAACTGATGGTTTCAATACGGCTGCTGTTGATGCCGTGTGCGACCAGATAGTCGCGATCCGCGGTGGCACGTCGCTGGCCGAGGGCGAGATTGTACTCCTCGGTGCCGCGCTCATCGCAATTGCCGGCGACCCAGACATTGACCTGCGGGTATTGCTGTAGCCAGGCGGATTGTCGGTCCAGCGTAGCGGTTGCCTGCTGGGTGAGGGAATTGCGATCGGTGTCGAAGAAGATGCGATCGCCCGCGGACTGCACCAGGTCTTCCTGGCTGCCCGGCGCCGCGCGCCCCGCAGCGCTCCCCGGACCACCCGCGCCGTAGCCCGACCCGGTGGTCGACCCGCCCGATCCGTTCGCGTTCTTCGAGTCATCGGATGATGAACAGGCGGTCAGCAGGGTCGCGCTCAGCAGGCAGGCAAGGGTCCAGTGTTTCATGGAGCGTCTCCGGTAATGGTTCGGGCCGGGCGTATAAACGCCCGTCTCGATTTCGGGGCGCCTTCTACCGCGCCTCGGATATCAGTGATACGCGAAAAGGTCGGCGGCTTCCGCCCCCCATGTCATACCAGCGCGTGTTGATGCAGGATACGCAATCGTGCCAACAGCAGCGGCGGGCCGTGCTTTTACTAAAGCGCCGACGGGGTCGCGGTCTCAGCGGGCGCTTCAGTCCGCCAAAGCGGCATAGACCATGTCGCGGAACAGCACGCGGTAATGCTCGCGTTGCTGCGGGGCCTGAATCATCAGTACGGCATACATCCGTTCCGCGGGATCGATCCAGAACGTCGTTCCGGCTGCTCCGCCCCAGTAGTAGGTGCCGACTGATCCGGGGAAGGGCGCCATGCCCGCCTGGGTGCGCACCGCGAACCCAAGGCCAAATCCATGGCCGGGTGGCAGCAGGTCGGCGGCACCCGTGATCGTGCCGAGATGATCCGAGGTCATCAGTTCGAGCGTCTTGCGTCCCAGAAGACGGGTCGAACCGAGCCGGCCACTGCCAAGCAGCATGGCAAGGAAACGGGCGTAGTCCATGGTTGTGGCAACCATGCCGCCGCCGCCTGACTCGAACAGCGCCGGCCGTCTGATGTCGAGCAGGGCGATATCCATCCTAAACTCAGGATCTTTCGGGAAAGGTTCGGCGATGCGGGCCTGATTGGCAGCGGGGACGGAGAAGCCGCTGTCGGACATGCCAAGCGGGGCGAGGATACGGTCGGAAAGGAAGCCGCCAAGGGTCTGGCCGGATATCACCTCCACCAGACGACCGAGAACGTCGGTGGAGCGGCTGTACTCCCAGACCGTGCCGGGCTGGTAGAGCAATGGCAGGCCGGCGAGTTCGTCCGCATGGCCGGCGTTGGTCTGCTTGAGGCGCGCGACGCGGGCCTTGGCATAAGCTTTGTGAATCGGGCCGGTGCCACGGAACTCATAGGTCAGGCCGGACGTGTGGCGCAACAGGTCCTGCACGGTAATGGGGGTTGCCGGTGCGGCCAGCGTGAAGCTGTCGCCGGACACGACACCAACTCGAGTATGGGCGAAGGCGGGGAGGAACTTGCTGATTGGGTCGCTCAGCAGCAAGCGGCCTTCCTCCCACAGCATCATGACGGCGACGGAGACAATCGGCTTGGTCATGGAATAGATGCGGAAGATCGCGTCGGTCCCCATGGGCTTGTCGGCGGCTGGATCCAGCCGGCCGAAGCTTCGATGGTATGCGACCTTGCCGTGACGGGCGACCAGGGCCACGGCGCCGGGGATATTGCCGCCGGTGATGCGTTCGCTTAGCGCCGAGGACAGGCGGTCAAGCGCCGCCTGGCTGAGGCCCACTTCCTCGGGCTTCGCGGTTGGCAGGGGCTCGGTCATCCGTGACGGTCCTTCTCTCGGGGCTGAATGGGCAGTATCGCCGGAAGGATCGTGCGATCAAGGCCTGGAGCGTGGGCTGACTGCGGGCCGGTTTTTTGTTCAGAGCGGGCTCACCGGGTCGCGGACCGGCCGTTTCAAGGGCTTCGCGGCCAGGCGGGAGAAACTCACGATGCAGCCGGCTGCCGCGAAGATCGCCGCCAAAGCCAGGGCCAACGACGGTCCGTGTAGCATCGAAATGCCGAAGCAAAGCGCCACGAGGGCGGCACCGACCGCCTGGCCGACGAGGCGCGAGGTCGCGACAATGCCGCTGGCGCCGCCGCTGCGTTCGGGCGGAGCGCTCGACATGATCGCGCGCAGGTTGGGCGATTGGAAGAAGCCAAAACCCGTACCGCAGACCAGCATCCGCCAAACGATCCCGACGGTGCCCGGATGACCAGGCAACCCGGCAATCAGAGCAAGGCCGACGCCCAGGATCGCGAGCCCGATGCCCCCCAGGATCGCCGGCTTGTATCGATCGGACAGGGGGCCGGCAATGGGGGCGGCGATCGCCGTCATCACCGGCCAGGGCGTGAGCAGCAAACCGGTCTCCACCGCACTGCAGCCCAGCACGGTCTGGAAATAGAAGGGCAGGGCAACGAACGCGAGGCCTTGCGCCGCGAAGGAGCACAGCGCCGTCAGTGACGATAAGGCGAACATCGGACGGCGATACAGGTCTACCGGGAACATCGGCGCCTGGCGGCCGAGTTGTCGGTAGATCAGCGCCCCACCCGAAACGACTGCCGCCCCAATGGCCGCGATCGTGACACCCAGATTGGCCTGATGTGCGGCCTCGCCGATCCCGAAAATCAGCAGGCCAAACGTCGCCGCGTTCAGCGCGGCACTCCCGGTGTCGAACCGATAGGGGGCTCGCCGGGTTTCTGGCAGGGTGCGAAATGCCAGAACGAACGCAATCACGCCCAGCGGGACGTTGATGGCAAACAGCCATTGCCAGGTTCCCATCGACAGGATGCCGGCGGCGATGGTCGGGCCGATCGCGGTCGACACCGCGACCACGAGGGCATTGTTTCCGACCCCTCGGCCCAGTGACTTCGAGGGATAGATGAACCGGATCAGGGCAGTGTTGACGCTCATGATGCCGCTGGCGCCGAAACCTTGGATGATCCGGGCGGCGGTCAGGGTGGGCAGAGACCAACTCAGAGCGCACAGCAGCGAGGCGACTGTGAACACCGCAAGGCCCCAGATATACACACGGCGATAGCCGAAGATCTCGCCCACCGAAGCGAAAGGCAGCAGCGAGACCACAAGCGCCAGTTGGTATGCGTTCACCACCCAGACCGAGTCCGCAGGGCTGGCGTTCACGTCGGTGGCAATGGTCGGCAAGGCGGTGTTGGCTATCGATGTGTCGAGCGACGCCATGCCGACGGCGATGACGAGGGTGGCGACAGCGGCGATCAGACGCGGTCCGTGAAGGCCGTCTTCCAGGGTGGTCGGTACTCATCGTGTCCGTTGTTCAGGCCGCGCCGGCGTGCTGTGGCGTTCTAACATTGTCTCAAACCATGGCATCGGCGCGTTGGCTCTGGCAGGCTTGCGTGGTGTGCGCCTATAGGGACTGTGTGGGCGCCTCTGGCTTTGGCCTTCAAGACTCACCATATTGCGACTGCACCAACTTCGAAGCGAATGGAAATGGCCCGTAATCGTGCTTTTCTTGCTGTTATCACTGCCGTCGCCCTGGCGCTTTCGCCTGGGCTCGCTGATGCGCGAGCCGGCGGAGGCAGTTCCTTCGGTAGCCGTGGAAGCATGACCTATTCCGCGCCGCCGTCGACCAATACGGCGCCATACTCGGCGTCACCGTTGCAGCGAAGCATGACGCCGCAAAGTCAGCCTTACGGATCGCCAGGCTACGGTTCGCCGATGTATCAGGGGCGCTCGTCCGGCTTCATGTCGGGGCTGATGGGCGGCCTGATCGGTGCCGGCATCGGCGGGATGCTGTTCGGACATGGGTTCATGGGCGGCGGTCTGGGCATGTTTGGCTTCCTGGGTCTGCTGTTGCAGATATTCCTGGTCGTGATAGTGGTGCGGTTTCTGTTTCGCTGGTTCACGGGCGGCCGTTCGCCGGTAATGGCGGGTGGTCCGAACATCTTTGCGCGAGGCGGGCCGCCAGGGCCGGGTCCAGTGCAGGGCGGCGCTGGGTCCTCGAGTCCGCCACCGATCGCCATCGGCCCCGGCGACTATCAGCAGTTCGAGCAGTTGCTCAAGGGCATTCAGGCAGCATGGAGCGCGCATGACCTGAGCGGGCTGCAAGCGATGGCGACGCCAGAAATGGTCAGCTATTTCGCCGAGCAAATGAACGAGCAGGTCAGCCGCGGGGTGCGCAACAGCGTAACCGACGTGAACCTGGTCTCGGGCGACCTGGCGCAGGCCTGGACCGAGCAGAGGCGGGATTACGCGACCGTCGCGATGCGGTTCTCGATGATCGACGTGACGCGGGACGGGGCCGGGCGGGTGGTCGATGGCAGCCCGAACGAACACGTGACCGCGACGGAGATTTGGACGTTTGTGCGCTCGCCGGGGGGCCACTGGATCCTGTCAGCTATTCAGCAAGCTCGGTGAGCCCAGGGGCGGTTGCCCCGCCGCCGCCCGCACCCCTAAAGTCCTGGGATCAAAGGGCCGCCGGCCCTTTGCGGGTCGAGGGCAGAGCCCTCGCCTGTTCGACCGCAGAAGGCGTAGAGTGATGACGGCTCTCAACCCAATCCCCTATACCGACGCAAAGCTGCGCAGCATCCTGTCCAAGGTGCGCACGATCGCCATGGTGGGCGCTTCGTCGAACTGGAACCGCCCCAGCTACTTCGTGATGAAATATCTGCAGGGAAAAGGATATCGCGTCATTCCGGTGAACCCCGGCACCGCGGGCAAGGACCTGCTTGGCGAGCGCATCTATGCCAATCTGCGGGAGATCCCCGACAAGATCGACATGGTCGATGTGTTCCGTGCCTCGGATGCGGTAGGGCCGATCGTGGACGACGCCATCGCCATCGGCGCGAAGGTGGTGTGGATGCAGCTGGGTGTTCGCAACGACGAAGCGGCGGCGAAGGGCGAGGCGGCCGGCATCGAAGTGATCATGAACCGCTGCCCGAAAATCGAGTTCGGGCGGCTCTGCGGGGAATTGTCCTGGAGCGGGGTCAACTCAGGCATCATCCGCAACCAGCCGGCTCAGCCCCCGATGGATCGGCGGAGCAAATCCCGGCCGTTGCCTTCGGCCAATGTCGAGTACGGTTTCGAAACCCGAGCGGTACATGCGGGCGCGGCGCCAGACCCGACCACGGGGGCCCGGTCTACGCCGATCTACCAGACCACGGCCTATGTGTTCGATGACGTCGATCACGCCGCGTCTTTGTTCAACTTGCACAATTTTGGCTACATTTATTCGCGTCTGACCAATCCAACTGTCTCGGTGCTGGAGGAGCGGGTCGCCAGTCTGGAGGGCGGGCGTGCTGCCGTCGCCGCCGCCTCGGGTCATGCCGCGCAGTTCCTGGTCTTCGCCACGATGATGGAGCAGGGGGACGAGTTCCTCGCCTCTCGCAACCTGTACGGCGGCTCGCTGACCCAGTTCGGATTGTCGTTCAAGAAGCTCGGCTGGACCTGCCATTTCGTCGATCCGACCGATCCGGAAAATTTCCGCCGCGCGCTGACGCCGAAGTGCAAGGCGATCTTTGTCGAGAGCCTGGCCAACCCGGGCGGCGTGATCGTCGATCTCGCGGCGATCGCGGAGGTGGCGCACTCAGTCGGGTTGCCGCTGATCGTCGATAACACCCTGGCGACGCCCTACCTGTGCCGCCCGTTCGAGTGGGGGGCCGATATCGTCACGCACTCGACGACGAAGTTCCTCGGCGGCCACGGCAACTCGATGGGCGGCATCGTCGTCGAATCGGGCAAATTCGACTGGGCGCGAGGGAGGAAAGTTTCCGTCGATGACGGAACCGGAGCCGGCCTACCACGGTCTGAGGTTCTACGAGAATTTCGGCGATTTCGCCTTCACGACGAAGGCGCGGGCGGTCGCGCTGCGCGACTACGGTCCGACCATGGCGCCGATGAACGCGTTCCTGACGATCACCGGCATCGAGACGCTGCACGTGCGCATGGAACGCCACTGCGCCAATGCCCAAGCCGTCGCGGAGTTCCTGAACGGCGATCCTCGCGTTGCCTGGGTGTCCTATGCCGGCCTGGAAACCAGCCCGTATCGGGCGCTTGCGCACAAATACATGCCGAACGGGGCCGGCGCGGTGTTCACCTTCGGCGTCAAAGCGCGGCTACGAGGCCGGGATCAAACTGGTCGAGAGCGTCGCGCTGTTCTCCCACCTGGCAAACATCGGCGACACCCGCAGCCTGATCCTGCACCCGGCCTCTACCACGCATCGGCAGTTGACAGACGAGCAACGCCTGGCCGCCGGTGCAGGGCCGGATGTGATTCGTCTGTCGATCGGCCTGGAAACCGCGGCGTGACCTGATCGCGGATCTTGACCAGGCGCTGGGGTAAAGTAGTGGTTCCAAGGGCCGTCGGCCCTTGGCGGGGGTTCGGGGCAGCGCCCCGACCTTCCTACTGCACCATCCGGCGGATCGTGCCGGTGGTGCTGTGGCCCTCGCGCAGCGTGACCAGCACAACTTTGCCGCCCCAGCCCTGCACGAGGTCGCCGCCGACCACCTGATCGACCGTGTAGTCCGATCCCTTGACCAGCACGTCCGGCCGCAGCGCCTGGATCATCTCCAGCGGGGTGTCCTCATCGAACAGCGTCACCAGATCGACCGGCGACATCGACGCCATCACGGTGGCCCGCGCCATCTCGTTCTGCAGCGGCCGGGTCGGGCCCTTCAGCCGCTTGACCGAGGCATCGGTATTCAGTGCGACGATCAGCCGGTCGCAGGCGGCGCGGGCCTCGCTCAGCAGGCGGACATGGCCGGGATGGATCAGGTCGAAGCAGCCATTGGCGAAGCCCACTTTCAGGCCGCGGCGGTGCCACTCGGCGACCTTCTCGATCGCCTCCTCCAGGCTGACGACCTTGCGATCGGTCGCGACCAGGTCGTCCAGGTGCAGCGCATCGAGCAATTCCTGGCGCGATACCGTGGCGGTGCCCTGCTTGCTGACCGAGATGCCCGCCGTGGCGTTGGCCAGCATCGCCGCCTCCGGCAGGGCGGCGCCGGCGCCCAGGGCGACCGCCAGGGCGGCGACCAGGGTGTCGCCGGCGCCGGAGACATCGGCGACCTCGCGCGCGCGCGTGGCAGATGCAGCGCCTCGGCATTCGCGGCAGAACCAGGGTCAGGCCCTTGGCGGAGCGGGTGACCAGCACCGCTTCGCCGCCGGTCGCATCCAGCGCCATCCGGCCGGCGCGATCCGCCTCGGCATCGTGCTCCGCCTCGATCCGTGTGGCGACGCGGACTTCGTGCTCGTTGGGCGTCAGGACCGTGGCGCCACGATAGGCGGCGAAATCCGGCCGCTTGGGATCGGCGATCACCAGCCGCCCCGCTGTCTTGGCGCGCGCCAGGATCGCGTCCAGCACACCGTCGCACAGCACGCCCTTGGCATAGTCCGACAGCACGATGACGTCGGCGGCGTCCAGATGGCGTTCGAGCGCCTCGCATGACCGCCGTCCAGTCCATCCGCATCGAGCGGGGCGGTGGTTTCCTCATCCAGGCGGAGAAGCTGATGCGATCCCGTCATGAACCGGGTCTTCGCCGTGGTCGGGCGTCCGGCGATCCGCACCAGGGCCGACGTGATACCCGGCGTCGGCACGCACCAGGCGGCTCGATTTCCTCGCCCGCGGGGTCGTCGCCGATCACGCCGACCAGGATCGCCTGACCGCCCAGGGTGGCGATGTTCAGCGCGACGTTCGCCGCCCCGCCCAGGGTGCAGTGATTGGCCGCCGGGCGCAGCACGGGGATCGGCGCCTCAGGGGACAGGCGATGGACCGCGCCGGAGACATAGCGATCCAGGATGATGTCGCCGATCACCAGCACTCGCGCGGCGTGGAAGTTTCGGACGATCGCCGCAAGTTCGATATCGGTGGGTGCTTTGGTGCACCTGACGTCTGCCAGGGTTTGGGCCATGCGGTGAGACCTGTCGATGGGTCAGGAACGAAGTGGTTCAATAGCAGGACGATCCGGAGGCTGCACCTGCAAAAAAATTCTAATTACGGTTCCATCGTGTTGGCGGAATCGCTATTGGAGCAGGACGTGATCAGCCGCGCCCGCCTCGTCCTGCTCTGCTGACGGAGAGACTGTGAAATATCTGCCGCCTTTCGAATTGATCCGCCGCTCCATCGAGATCTCCACGGTACGCGGGGAACTGCGGGTCAATGTCTCCTATGAAGATTTCGTTGCGATCCTGCGTCAGATGATCCGGGGCATGGAGGTCGATGAGGCATGGTATGCCCGAACCTACGAGGATATCGGTCAAGCGGTGAAGGCAGGGGCTGTCGGCTCTGCGAAACAGCATTTCGTTCATGACGGCTATTTCGAGGGACGCTTGCCGTTTCCGATCCAGGTGGACGAACCCTGGTATCTGGCGCAGAACCCCGATGTGGCCGAAAGCATCCGCCAGGGCACGGTAGAGTTGGCGCAGCAGCATTTCGACAGAGATGGCTACCGCGAAGGCCGGCTCCCGTTTGGCATGTCACCGCAATGACCGCCCGATATTGTCCGGCCGCTCTGGCTTGCGAGGTGGTCTCCAATGCGGTGTGTTCGATTCTGTTTCGCACCATTTGCACGATGGCGGATTGAATGATGCACGAACGTCCGCTGTTCCGGAAGAAATCAAAGGCATCCGGCAGGCTTGTCGCCAGGCGCCGAGCGGACGGCACCGCGGGAAGCGGGGCGTCGCCGGGGGCAGGGACGGATCCGCCACTTACTTCGGTTGGCGCGGGCGCGACTAGGGCGAAAGCCTCTGATCCTATCGTTCTGATCGAAATAGATCCCGCGTTGGCGGCCGGCTATGCTGCCAACCGTTTCGACATCACCGTCCGCGGGCGGGTCATTAGCGCGGCGCCGATAAGGGAGGTCAGGCTTCAGGTAGGACATTGGGTGACTGGAACGAGCACCTACGGCCAGCCGGAGCGTGCCGCGGCCTGCGTCCTGCCTGACGGCAGCCTGGTCAGGGAGCGGACATTCCTATTCAATTTGCCCCGTGCCGGAGATGGCCAGCCTGAACGGTGCAGCTTTCAGATAATCGTTCGTACCGAGGACGATATCGAGCACGCCGAGGATTTCCAGATCGAGGTGGACCCCGCCCGCCCGGAGCCCGCATCCCTGATCTCGGGCGCAACCCTTTCATCGGCCGCCGCCGACGGCTTGCCGCACGTTCTGTTGTTTGTCGAGCGCGCCTCGATCGACGAGGCTGGCATGCTGTCGGTTGCGGGTTGGGTGGTGTCTTTGGGCCCAATCGAGGCGGTGTGGATCCTCCTTGACGGGACGCCTATTTCCCAAGCCCTCGTCGGTGGCGTGCGTCAGGATGTCGCAGCGGCATTTCCGGCCTATCCGAATGCCGCGTCGTCGGGATTCAGCCTGACGATTCAGTTGGATGAAGCGAACCGGGACGCTGCAACCGTTGGCGCCAGGGTGATATGTGCGAACGGTTTCGGTCGTAGCGAAAGCATTCCGTCGGAACGGCTCAAAAATGTACTGAGTTCGCAAAGCGAAGCTGGCGCCACGATCGATGCGGCAGAGGAGCACGTTAAGAAACAGAAACTAAATCCTCCGGGAGCGAATGCCGCCGCCCATGGTCCGCTTGCCTCCCCGGCGCCGATCGAAATGTATTGTGACGCAGCCGAACTGACCGGCGACGGCTTTTTGTCGCTCAACGGTTGGGCGGTCTGCGCATCCGGCATCGTCCAGGTGCGGGTACTGCTCGACGAGCTGGATGTCGGACTGGCGACATTCGGCCACGAACGAACCGATGTCGCTGCCATTTTTCCCGACATAAGGATGGCGCATCTGTCGGGCTTCCGGTTCGGACAGCGGGTCGGCGGTCGATACGAGGGCGAGCACGAGGTTCGCGTCGTGGTATGCGGAGCACAGGGAGGAGAAAGCCAAGAGCAGATCTTGGTCGTCGCAACTACACCCACCTCGCCGCTGTCGACTTGTGAGCGACTGCACGCGGTGAGGCCCGAACTCACGGCCGAGCAAGCGGAGGAATTCCGTTTCGAATTGGATACGCCGCTCCTGTCGAACGGGGTGATGCTCGAACCGGTCACGGGCAGGATGACGATCGAAGGCTGGCTGTTGACGCGGTCTGGCATCGCCGGCTTTCGAGGTTTTCCTGGACGATCAGCTGCTGGGCGAGCGCAATGTCGGGCTGGCCCGGCAGGACGTCGGTTTTGCCTTTCCGGAATGGCCGAACGCCCTCCGCAGCGGCTTCGCCTTCCATTGTCCGCCGCGCAGCCTGCGCGACGGTGACCACACCGTTCGATTGTCCGTCCGCGCCAACAGCGGCCTGCAATTGCACCGCTCGTTCCATATCACGGTGAGGAAGTCCGACGACCAGGACGATGTCGTTTCGATCCGCCGGCGCGTCCCCCGGGTCGAGGCGGACATGATGCTGGCGTTCCTCGCTGGCATGGACAAGCGCCCGGCATTCCGTTTCATCCTCCGGCAGGGGGGTGCCGTCGATATCGATCATCTGCGTCGCGACGCTCGATGCGCTGCGGCTGCAGGCCTACAGCGATTGGACCGTGGTGGTGCTGGCGGAGGACGACGAAACCGCTGCCGCGATCAACGACATCATCGTCGAGGAGACGCCGCGGTTGGCCGATCGGTTTTCATTCCTGTGTCCGTCGATGGGCAAGGCGTGGGGAGCGCCCCTGGCCCGAGCCAACGGCGGGCGATCTGTGCTGTACGCTCTGCTGCTTGCCGGGCGACGAACCGGGCGCGGATGCGTTGCTGGAATTCGCGGTGGCCGGCTGCCGGCACCCGGACCGGGACCTGTTCTATGGCGACGAGGTCCGCATCAGTCCGGTCAGCAAGGAGAAGGAGCCGTTCTTCAAGCCGGATTTTTCGCCCGATTTGTTGTTATCGACGAACTATATCGGCCGGCTGTGGGTCGCGACGGCGGCGCTGCTGGCGAAGGTCGGCGGTCACCCCGGCCAGCCTGATCGCGGCTGGCGAATACGATCTGCTGCTGCGCTGCGTGGAGCAGGCGGGCGGCGTGCATCACGTGCCCAAGCTGCTGTGCCAGCGAATGGCGAGTGGCACTGGACTGATCCGGCGCTGGAACAGGCGGCGCTGGAGCGGATGCTGGGTCGGCGGGGCATCGCCGCGGAGGTCCTGCCCACGCCGATTGCCGGCACCTGGCGGATCAAGCGCGCGGTGCCGTCGAAGGGCAAGGTCTCGATCATCATCCCGACCTGTGCCGCGAACGGTTACATCGAAACCTGCATCAACACGCTGCGGGCCAGGACGTCCTATCCGAACTTCGAGATCATCTGCATCGACAACATTCGCGAATTCGGAACTGGCCTGGAAGGTCTGGCTGCAGCGAGAATGCCGACAAGATCATCGATATGCCTGGGGCCTTCAACTGGTCGATCTTCAACAACCGCGCAGCCGAGGTCGCGGACGGCGAGTATCTGCTGTTCCTGAATGACGATATCGAGATCATCCAGGACGACTGGCTCGATGCGCTGGTGGAACATGCGCAGCGGCCGGAGGTCGGCATCGTCGGGCCGCAACTGCTGTATCGCGACGGCACGGTTCAGCACGCCGGCATGTTCCTTGTCAAGCAACGGAATCGGACGGCATGCGTTCCGTTTCGCCGCGAAAGATGATCCGTGCTATTTCGGTCTCGCGCTGACCCAGCGTAATGTCATGGCCGTCACCGGCGCCTGCATGCTGGTCCGCCGCGAAACCTTCGAGCGGCTCGGTCGGTTCGATGAGGCGCACCAGATCGTCAACAACGATCTGGATTTTTGCCTGCGGGCGCATCGCGCCGGACTGCTGACGGTCTACACGCCTTATGCGACGCTGACCCATTACGAACTGGCCAGCCGGGCGAAGCATGAAGGACGTGTATGATCTGACGCATTTCGACGCGGCGTGGAAGACGACGTTCGCGGCCGGCGATCCCTATTTCAATCCGCGCCTGTCGCAGCAGGCCGACGACTATCGCCCGGACGATGAGCCGGTGCAGTGGGTGGTGTCCGGCGCGCCGATGTTCAACGTGCGGCGGAGATCGAGCGCATCCTGGTGGTCAAGCTGGATCATATCGGCGATTTCGTCACCGCGCTGCCGCCGATCCGGCGGTTACGCAAGATGTTTCCGCAGCGCCCGCATCACCGTGCTCGCCGGCCCGGCCTCGCGTGGTTTCATTTCGCTGGAACCGAGCATCGACGAATTCATTCCGTTCAGCTTCTTTCATCGCCCGATCGCAGTTGGGTGAACGCGAGCTGACCGCGGAGGATTATGCCGCACTGCGCGAGCAACTTCGGCCGTACCGGTTCGATCTCGCGGTCGATCTGCGCAAGCATCCTTCGACCCGCGACGTGCTGAAATACACCGGCGCGCGCTTTCTGGCCGGGTTCGACTATCTCGGCCAGTTCCCGTTCCTCGACATCGCCCTGGACTGGGACGGTGACCGCAAGCTGCAGCGCAAGCGCAGCCATATCGTCGATGATCTGATGGTGCTGGTGGACGCGATCGGCCACGCGACGGAAAACGATCGCTTGCTGATGCAGCCGGGTCCGGCGGCGATGCCGCTGACGGAACTGCCGGGCACGGTCCGCAAGCTGTTCGCCAAGCCGGTCGTGGCGATTCATCCCGGTGCGGGCAACATCACGAAGCAATGGCCGGAGGAGCATTTTTCCGCACTGATCGACCTGCTGATCGAGAAAAACGACGTCAACGTCCTGCTGGTCGGCGGCGCCGGACGATGTCGAGACTGCCGACAACCTGCTGAAGTCGGTGCTGCATAAGGGTGCGATCGCCTCGATGGCGGGAACCACCTCGCTGGCCGATCTGCCGCGGCTGCTGAAGAACTGTGCGCTGTATATCGGCAATGACAGCGGTCCCAAGCATGTCGCGGCGGCGGTCGGCATTCCGACCATCGGCATCCACTCCGGCGTCGTCGATCCGGTGGAGTGGGGACCGATCGGCCCGAACGCGGTGGCGCTGCGGCGGAACATGACTTGCAGCCCGTGCTATCTGGCGAAGCGCCGAGGATTGTCCCGCGATCGCTCGCCTGCCTCAAGTTTCTCGAGCCGAACTTGGTGTATGAGACGGCGGATATGATGCTCGATCCAACGGCGCAGCCGGTTGGGCCGATCGAGCCTGACGCGTCTGGCCCAAGGTCATTGAGGCACCGCGGCCGGGCGTAAAGTCGCCGCGGAAGGCAAAGCTCAAACGGCGCCAGCTCGTGGCCGAACCGGCATGATGGACGATCCCGCGCTGCTGGCCCTGGCGGCTGATCTGGCCGCAAGGGCCGGGGCGGAGATCCTGGCAATCCGCGATCGCGGGTTTCAGGTGCAGCGCAAGGCGGACCACTCCGTGGTGACCGAGGCCGACCACGCGGCGGAAGCGATCATCGTCGCCGGCCTGCGCGACGCGCTCCCAGGTTGCACGGTCGTGGCCGAGGAGGAGGTCGCGGCCGGCAAGATACACCGCGGCGACGGCGGAGTTCTGGTTGGTCGATCCGCTGGACGGGACGCGGGAATTCACCGGCGGCGGCAACGATTTCGCGGTCAATATCGGGCTGGTGCGCGACTGGACGGCCGGTTCTGGGCGTGGTCGGCGTGCCGGCGACGGGGGAGATTTCGGCGGTATCGTCGGCGTCGGCGCCTGGCGCCAGAAGGATGGGATGCGTACGGCCATCTCAGCGCGCGGCCTGCCGCCGGAGGGCTGACGGTGGTCGCCAGCCGGCATCACGGCGATCAGGCGCGGCTGGACGCGTTCCTCGGCGGCCGGCCGGTTGCCGACGGTGGTCAATTTCGGCTCCAGCCTGAAGTTCTGCCGGGTGGCGGAAGGGCGGGCCGATCTGTATCCGCGTTTTGGGCGGACGATGGAATGGGATACCTGCGCGCCCCAAGCGGTGCTGGAGGCCGCCGGCGGCTCGGTTGAGACGCTGGACGGGCAGCCGTTGGGATACGGCAAGCCGGGGTGGGACAACCCGCACTTCGTTTGTTGGGGCAGGCGATAGGCGGAATGATGGCCCGCCGTGATCGCACCCCGGGTGACGATCCGTCAGGCCTCTTCGTCGGCGTTGCCGAATCGAACCGGACTGTTTCGTGGCCGATACCGGAATCCGCTACCCGCGGACGTAGCGGCGGGCCAGGATCCGCAGGTGGTCTCGGAAATGCGGCCGCAGGCGTTCGGTCCAGGGTGAGGCTGCAGCGTTCTTCCAGTCCTGGCCCAAAGTCACCTCGGGTGTTTTCAAATGGTACAGGGCCAGATAGCGATGCGTGCCGCTCAAATCCTTGAACCGGCGCGCGGACAGGACGCCGGGAACCGCGGCCAGGGCCGGGATGTGCTCGTTGTCATACCATTCGTTGAATTCGGCCTCGTATTCGGCCGCCACGTTCATGGCATTCACCAGCAGGCCACCGGCGCCGGCCGGACTATCGGCATTCCCCGGTAAGGTCTGCTCGCCGTCGAAGCGAAGCAGCCTCTTGCACATCGACCCGACGCGCTTCGACCACACCGACAAGTTCTCATGCGCGATGGCGAGATAGGGTTCGCTCCTCAGGACCGCCAGGCTTTCCAGATCGTAGCTGGCGACCGCCTGCTTCGGGTTGGCGACATTGATCCATCGCTCGCACAGTCCGAAGCCGGGAACGCGCTGCCGCTCCGGGATGTGCTCCAGATCATACCAGTCATGAAATTCGTCTTCATGCGCATTGGTGAAATCGAATGCGACCAGCAGAATGCCCTTGGCCATTGTTTCTCTCCGTCGCTCAAGTGGCGATATGATCCAGTTCCTCTCCCGCATGATCCGGGATGAACCACCAGACGCCAAGCGCCATGCAGCCCATAGCGACCGGAATCAGCAGAAAGGCCGCGGCGAATGACCCGGTGTGCTGCTGCAGCCCAACCGCCAGGAATGGCCACAGGATGAAGCCAAACACCCAGGCGACCGACCAGGAAAATCCATTGCCAAAGCCGCGGATCCGCGTGGGGTAGACTTCCGCCGTCAGGATCATGCTGGGTGCCCAGAACCCCAGGAAGCCGATGCTCCAAAGCAGCCCATAAATCCAAAGCTCGGTATCAGTTTTGGCGAAAACCCACAGCGTGATGAACACCGCGCCTTCCGCGAGCATGACGTAGAAGGCTGGCCGGCGGCCGAAGCGGTCGGCGATCCAGCCGGAGGCCAGCAGACCGAGGAAGCCGACCAGTCCCCACCAGATATAGAATTGTCCGTAGGTCGCGGTCGACCAATGCCGCTCCTGTGCCAAATAGAGCGGCATCCAGCCTCCGACCGTCCCGTAGATCGTCGTGGAGCAGCAGGCAACGAATGTCGCCACGCCGGTGCTCCGCCGCATGTCGGGCAAGAACAGTTGGCGCAGCGGGACGTGCTTTGCCTTGCCGACCCACTCCTGGTCCTCGGCTGACAGCTTCAATCCGCTGGATTGCGCCCGGGCGATGCGGCTCTTTCGGTCCTGCATGCGGACCCAGGTACGGTGATTCTGGACATCTGGCGCGGACATAGACGGCGATAAGCGCCACAACCGCGGGCACCGCGAAGGCAACACGCCAGCCAAAATCGGCAATGACGAAGGTAGTGACCGCACCGGCTAACGCCGCGCCGAAGCACCACGTTCCGCGGTTGATACCGAAGCACGCGGCCACGCAGTCTGGCCGGCCAGGTTTCCGCGACCAGCATCGACCCTAGCGACCACTCGCCATTCAGCGCGAAGTTCACCACGCAGCGCACGATCACGAAGGCGGTCCAGGTCGTGCAGAGCGCCAACACCGGCATCATCAGCGAGAACAGCGCGATGTTGAGTGCCAGCAACGTGCGCCGTCCATAGCGGTCGGCCAGCCAGGGCCATGCAAACATGCCGGTGATACCGACCGCCAGGGCAATCTGCACGCCGGAGCGGTAATCCGGGATGCTGAGGCCGAATTCCTTGATGATCAACGGCGAGGCGAGGCCGACGATCACCCCGTCCATCCCGTCGAAGGCCCAGCCAAGACCATTGGCGACGGCGATGTGAACGTGCGTCGAGGTCACCCGCGTCTGGTCCGACGCGGCCCGAAACGCGGCAGATTCGCGATACCGCTCTTCGAGCGATCCAGCCTCGGGGGCGATATCCGCGGCGCTTACGACGGCACTCATTTTCCGGTGCTCCCTGTCTCCCTTGCCACCAGTAGGCACGGCGAACGCGGGTCAGTCGAGTTCGAAAAACCACGCGATGCTCGCGGTAAACTCCGCCGACGCCTGAAAGAACGTGGATCCGCCCTAAACGGTCGACCAAACACGCGGTCTGGACACGCCGCGCTTCACCAAGGAGACTGCGCAGGTCAACAGGGGAGGCAATCATAATGCTCAAGCGACGCGGTTTCGTATCCTGCGCGATTTGTGCCGGGGTTGGCTTGGTGGCTTCGTCGGTCGACGCCGCCGCGCAGCCACCGCCCTTTAGCCGCAAAATCCTCCAGAAGACCGAATTTCCCGGCGACAAGTATGTCATGGTCCTGGCGGAGGTCGAGATCGACGCCAAATGCACTGATCCCCCGCCACACCCATCCTGGCGTTGAGTCTGCCTACTTCGCTGCTGGCAGCGGCACATTGTCGGTGAAGGGCCAGCCGGATCGTGTCGTCAACCCGGGCGACGGGTTCCAGATCCCGCCGGAGACGCCCCACAGCCTCCGCAACGGCCCAGACAAGACGCGGGTCGTCGTCACCTACGTGGTGGAAAAGGACAAACCTCTGGCTTCGCCCGCGCCGGAATAACCCCAGCGATCCCGGGCAGGGGTAGCGGCGCAAGCCCTGCGAAAAACTCGGCGAGGGTGTGCGCGCCGCAACCCCCGTGGGAACTCCGCTGGCCGATTGGAGGCGGCACCCCACCGATCGGCAAGTGTTGCTGAAAAGAGATGAATCCGGATACGTCTGGCAGAGGCTGCGGAAACAATGGTTGAAAAGCCAGTTTTCCATGCCGAGAACGAGGGGTTTTCTGAACACCGGCCTTTGCAGACGAACGCTCCGCCTTCGTGTAAGACGGCGCTTAGCTCGCACCCGCAGTATACTGGATGGCAGGTCGATTAGTTCCGACGAGCGGTGGTCCGCGATTACTCAGAAGGTCGCTCAACGATGCCTCCGTACCCTGCGCAGTGCGGGTTTGCCAGTTCTGTGGACGACCCATTTCTATGGACGCGCACTTGCGCAACCCAACATTCCACCTCATCCTGGAAAAGGAGCGACCTCCGAGGAACCTTTAAGATGCCAGTTGGCTCTATCCTGCAAAGCCTATTCGTAACCGCCATTGGGCGCGCTGTCCCGATCCTCTATCAGAAGATTCTCCGGCGGAGAAAGGTTGACGCTGCAATTCGTGGGGAGGCGACGCAGAACTCCGCTATCAAGAAGGCGTTGATGGACTATGAGGTCATCGTCGGTTCAACATACGGCACTTTGACAGAGACGCTCGATAAGTTCTTGCGGGAACTAAAATCCTCCGGCGTCATCGTATGTATGGCAGAGGAAGCGGTTGTCAAAAGGCGCACAAAATCAACACGGGCAGCATTCCTTAATCTTCACACAGAAGTCTTCGGAGACTTATCAGGAAACGCCCAAGCACTCTACGAACAAATAGCAGTGTCATTCGAAACGTCACTTGAACTGCTTATCGCTGACCCAGCTATCGCCCTTCTTATTAAATCACTTGTACAGGAACTCTCCAAACGCTTGGATCGGATCGAAGAATGCACCAGCGTTCTCCTGCTTGCCAAACCATCAAGCGATAGCCAGAAAGATATTGTTTCTACATTTCACAAGGTAAACCGTGCCTTGGCTACGCGGTATAAAGACATTCGAGTAGAAACCAATCGCGGCGCGCGACAGGTCGCCATCGATAGAATTCTACATACCTTCGAAGCTGCGAGTCATGAAGATACCGCAGGCTCTTGAGGAAATTATATCTCTTGAGACAGGGGGTAAACGGAATAGAGACCGACTTGCGTACAAGCACCCAGACGAGCAGATGAACAGAATCACGTTTGGCGAATTTCGTTCCGGTTTCCGGCGTGCTATAGTTTTGGGAGACCCCGGCGGGGGGAAATCCACTTTGTGCCAATATCTCTGTTATAATCTTGCTAAACAGTCCAACTTGGCCCACCAGTACGACAGCGGCGACCATGGTCAGGGTGACGACGGCAAGTTCGATCCGCAGGTGATGAAGATTCCATTGCGTGTCGTCTTGCGTAGCTTTGAAGGGGCGCGCCTTACTGTGCCGCAACTCACCGTGTTCGACTATTTGGCAAATGATTTGAGGTCGGTGATAACGCTCTCGATAGATCAGTTGCAAGATTTTCTTAGATATATGCTTATGTATGGCTACGCGGTTCTCGCATTCGATGGTCTTGACGAGATTTTAAATACAGGGACTCGTCGCGATTTTGTTGATATGGTTACCGCGTTCTGCAATGAGTTTCCTCTCTGTCCTGTATTTGTTACATCGCGCCTCGTTGGGTACTTAGACGCCCCTCTTCCTGATGACTTCGAGGAATTCACGTTAGAGAAATTCGATGATAACGTATCTGCTCAACCCGTCTGAATGACAGACTTGCCGTCCAGGACTGCACAAATTGCCTGATATGCGTTCTTTCCCTGTCGTGCGGCGGTGCCCACGACGGATCGAACGCCAGCGAACAGATCAGCGCCCCACTTCGAACGGAAGCCACCGGTGACCTTTCGGTATGTGGCTGTGGGCCGCAATTCCCTCTCGCTGCCATTGTTGTCCGGCGGAGCGTCGGGATGCTCCAGGAAAGTGAACAGGTGGCTTCGCACCTTGCCGTAACGTTTTCGCAGCCGCCTGCCGTGACTGTTAGTCGGTGCCAGAACCATGATCGCGTTCAACGCGTGATCCAGCCTTCGCAGATGACTGCGCCGGGTGCTCTCGGCCAGGTTTTTGCGCCGACGCGCCAGCACGACCGCCCGTAGCAGCAGCGCTTTCATCTGTGGAGCGAAGATCGTATCGCCCGCCTCGATGGCGTATTTGCAGTCACGCAGTTGATGCGCCAGACAGACCTGCCAGAGATCGGCATGCCCCTGCTGCGCGCCATAGAGGTCGGACACCCAAATGCTGGGCCGATGACCCGCCATCGTCTCGGTGGCCACGCTGGTGGCGCGGCTGTTGCGCACGACGTGGATCACCACCCGATCGTTCTGAAACACCCAGTTCCAATGAGTGTGCCCATCGATGCGCACCGAGGTCTCATCGCAGCCGACGATCCGGGAGCGGCGCAACCGGGCGAGAATGGCCATCACTTCGCTGTCGAAACAGGGTTTGGCACGCTGCAACATTGCATCCAGCGCGCCCTCGCTGATCTGGAGTGCATAGAGGTGCAGGAACAGCTGACTCAGACGGCGGTAGCTGATCGCGTGGGTGAAGCGCAGGTAGAGCGCCAGCGCCATGATATTGACGCTGAACGGCGAGCCGTCTTCGAGGCCTGCGGGGATCGCTGCCAGGGTGACGCCGCCGCAGCACGCGCAATACCCGGCATAGCGTTCGACGCGGGTCACCACGGGACGCACCACCGGCAGATCGATCTTATCGTAACGACCGTGCAGCACGTGATCGGCGTCTGTCAGCCCGGCCTGGCAATGTGCGCAGGCCACTGGCTTGGCGGTCACCGTCTCGTCGGGATCGCAGGCCAAGGGACGACCGCCTCCTTTGCGGCCAAGGCTGCCCGGGCGCGGTCCAACACGCTTGACCTTCTCCGGCTTGTTCGGTTTCTGCCCCCTCGATGGCGGCAGGCTGGAATTATCCGGGGTCTTCCCGGGCTCGCCGAGCCTTGCTTCAAGCGCGGCAACCCGTGCCGTCAGGCTCTGCACCTGCGCCCAGAGCGCCCGGATCAGCGCGTCCTTTTCGGCGTGGCTCAGGTGGTTGAGGTCGGGAAGCTCGGGCACGCCCCCGTTTAGAATCGACTCGACCGTGACCGCGTCAACATCTTTTTGCGGACCGTCACACGGCAGTTCGCCTACCCGGCGAAATCCAACTTAAGCCAGGGTTGAGCAGATACTGATGATAAGGAGGTAATTCAATACCTAGCGAAGTTCCTGAAGATTTTTGACAATGAAAAGCAGCCCAAAGCCCTAGAAAGAGCAACTCTTTTTAAGGCAGACGCACGATACCGCGAGCGATCTCCGCCAAAACCCATTGATGCTTGGCCTAATGGCCTTCCTTTTCGTGACTAAAGGCGATGTGCCAACAAATCGGCCCGAGATTTACAAAGAGTGTGCAGTCTTGATGTTTGAGAAATGGGATCAAAACCGCAATATCAAAGCCGATATTCCTCTTGGATTTGATATGTTACATCTGTTCGGGGAGGTTGCCTCGGAAATATACGGAAATCCCAAGTTAGAAGAAGGCGTAAGCGAGGAGTGGATTAACAAAAAGAACATAAAATATTTTATGAATGTTTATGAGGATAAGGCAAAAGCATATGAAGCGGGAAAAAAAGTGACGGAGTTTGTCACCGGACGGTCTTTGGGTGATGTCAGAGTTCGGCCCCGATAGTTATCAGTTCAGTCATCGCACGTTCATGGAGTTTTTCTTTGCGCGATATCTTGATGAGCAAAACAAGACGGTTCAAGAGCTTTTGGGAGTGCTGTTACCCCATGTTAAAAGGCATCAGTGGGATGTTATCTCGCACCTAGCGTTGCAGATAAAGACGTTCCGCAATCAGAACCGTACTTTGCAGGCTCTTCAACTGCTTAGGAGCGTCATGAGCGAAAGCGTGATGGAGCAGTTAGAACTCGTTGAAGTATCCAACTTTTTCGCAAATGCTCTCACATACCTTGTCCCTTCCGAAAAGGATTGCCGGGCTGCTGTAATTGACCTCACGGAGGCGGCACTCAACATCACTTTGCGGGGTGACACCTCGCCAACAATCTCGATTTTGCAGACTTTGTGCAAGTGCATAATCGAACGAAGGGAGTATGTAACGCGGGCAATGTTGGATATACTGGAGAATTATTTTTTGGAGGCTGCGGATGGGCCGAGGTTTGCTTTTTGTGCGATGGTCCTCTCGAGTGAGGAATACACCTTCCCGTTTAGGCATCCGCCCGTACTCGACCTGTCGTCGCGAAGCTGGGACGACGTTCGGGCGAGACTGAAGCCTGGATTACGGCGCAGAGCATTTGCGGACACATTCGCCGCGTATCTTTATACGGAATGGTACGGTAACTCGTTTTCGGAGTTATTTGAGATTCAGGGATTGGCTATGCTTACGGATGATCGGCGCCCGTGGCTGGGTCGGCGGGAGACGTTAGCACCGTCTCTACTCATGGCGCTAGTTTTGGGTACATGCGGATATTTTGACAGAAGATTCTAACGATTTGTCTCGGCAAAGGTGGGCCATTGGATGTCTTGAGGTCATCGGTCGGATGGCTGACGCATCGACTCTTGCCACCACCGTGGAGGCAAACATGAGGACCTCGGTCCCAATTAGTCTTTGGAGCCGCGCTCTTTTTAAAACCAGATTAAACCTCTATGCCTTAAGGGGTTTGCTACTAATCTATCGCTGGTCTGATGACCCATTTACAGGGCGTTGCAAACTCCACACCGCAAAGTCAAGGGGAGCAACCTCTCGGACGATCCATCCACAGGACCTCAAGTCGATACTATGCCTCAACTCAAGGAACAAATATCGAAAATCCTGATCAAGCTGAAGCCCGTTGATGCCGAATTGTTTGAGTTCTGGATGAGAGATATACCAATCGCAGGGTACGGAGGCATCGTTGAGCGACCTTCTGAGTGATCGCGGACCACCGCTCGTCGGAACCAATCGACCTGCCATCCAGTATACGGCGGGTGCGAGCTAAGCGCCGTCTTCCACGAAGGCGGAGCGTTCGTCTGCAAAGGCCGGTGTTCAGAAAACCCCTCGTTCTCGGCATGGAAAACTGGCTTTTCAACCAGTGTTTCCGCACCTCTGCCAGACGTATCCGGAACCATCTCTTTTCAGCAACACTTGCCGATCGGTGGGGTCGCCGCCTCCTATCGGCCAGCGGAGCTCCCACGGGGGTTGTGGTGCGCGTCGTTTCGGCCCCTCCCAGCGCTCCAGAACCGGGATCGACTCCCTCCAGGGCCCCGCGCCCCAATCCGGCGCCAAACTGGACAAGCCCGCGACCCGCGACTACGTGTCAGAAGGAGAGGAGAGGAAATCGCAACACCATGAAGCTCGGCGTCTTCGACCATATGGATCGCGGCCTGGCCCCGCTGGACCGCTTCTTCGAGGAACGGCTGAAACTGGTCGAGGCCTACGATCGCGCCGGCTTCTACGGCTACCACGTGGCGGAGCACCACGCGACGCCGCTCGGGCGTGGCGCCGTCCCCGGGCGTGTGGCTGGCCGCCGTGGCGCAGCGGACCAAACAGCTGCGTTTCGGCCCTCTGGTGTATCTGCTGCCGCTGTATCATCCGATCAAGCTGCTGGAAGAAATCTGCATGCTCGATCAGATCAGCGGCGGCCGGCTGATGCTGGGCGTCGGCCGCGGCATCTCGCCGATCGAGCTGCGCTACTACGGCCTCGATCCCGACCAGACCCCGGCGATGTATGCCGAAGCGCTGGAGGTGATCCTGCGCGGCATGACCAACCAGCGGCTGAACTTCGAAGGCAAGTACTACACATTATCACGACGTGCCGATGGAGATGACGCCGTTCCAGACGCCGCATCCGCCGCTGTGGTACGGCCTCGGCCGCGCCGAGGCGATCCCCTGGGCGGCGCGGAACAAGGTCAACGTCGTCGGCAATCTGCCCGGCGCCGGCATGCGGGCGCTGACAGACCGTTACCGCGCCGAATGGGACGAGCTGGGCAACGATCCGGCCGACATGCCGCTGATGGGCGTCGGCCGCCACGTCGTCGTCGCGGAAACCGAAAAGGAAGCGCTGGAAATCGCCCGCCGCGGCTACGACAAATGGCGCACCAGCTTCCTGAAATTGTGGATCGAGCACGATATGATGCCGGTCGCGCACGCCATCTTCCCCGAACGCTTCGAAGATGCGCGAGGCGCAGGGCCGCGCCGTCGCCGGGCACGCCGGAAAAGGTGCGCGACTTCCTGCAGCAGGCCATCGACGACGCCGGGCTGAACTATCTGCTGTGCCGCTTCGCCTTCGGCGACATCACCGGCGACGAGGCCCTGAACTCGATCGATCTGTTCACCCGGCACGTCATGCCCGACATCACCGCCCATCAGGAAGGTCGTTTGAGCAATGACCGCCGAATACGAACTGTTCGCCCTTCGTTACGCCACGCGCAAGGCGCAACGGCACGAGCATTTCATCGGCGGCGACCCGCATGACGGGCCGATGCCGATGGATTACTTCGTCTGGCTGGCCAGAAACGAAGACCGCGCCGTGGTGATCGATATCGGCTTCACCGCCGAAAGTGGCGGCAAGCGCGGCCGCACGCTGGAACGTTGCCCGATCGATTCGCTGGCGCTGCTGGGCGTCGATCCGGCGACAGTGGAAGACGTCATCCTGACCCACATGCACTACGACCACGTCGGCAACTTCCACAAATTTCCCAACGCCCGGTTTCATCTTGCAGGAGCCGGAAATCCATTACGCGGTCGGCCGCTACATGCGTCACCGGCAACTGGCGAAAAGCTTCGAGCCCGACGACGTCTGCGGCATCGTTCGCCTGAACTTCGACGGCCGCGTCGTCTATCACAACGGTCCCGCCGACGTGCTGCCCGGGATCAGCATCGTGCCGACAGGCGGCCACTCCGCCGGGCTGCAGTTCGTCAAGGTGAACACGGGGCGCGGCGTGGTCGTGCTCGCCTCCGACGTCACGCATTTCTACGAGAACATGGAAACCTACCGTCCGTTCACCACGGCGCTGCACATCGGCGAGATGCTGGATGCGTTCGATACGCTGCGCGCGCACGCCGCCTCGCCGGAGCTGATCGTTCCGGGCCACGATCCGCTGGTGATGCAGCGCTATCCCGCCCCATCGCCCGAGCTTCAAGGGATCGCCGTCCGCCTGGATGTGCCGCCCGCGCAATAAGGAGACCGATATATGAATGCCGAACGAATTGCGCGCCATTCAGGCGCCCCTGAAGCAGCTTTATCGCGACGACCCCGGCGCCGCGCGCATCCCCGCTCAGGGCCGAGGGCAGCCTGGACCCCAACGACATCGCCATCGTCGTCGATGCCTGGCACGGCAAGGTTACCGCGGGTCTGCATAAAGCCGGCGGTGGTTCGGGCGAACTTGCGTGCTCCGCCGATATGCTGCTGGAGGCGTTGGTCGGCTGTGCCGGCGTCACGCTGCGTGCCGTCGCCACCGCCATGGGCGTCACCATCCGCGGCGGCAAGGTCATCGCCGAGGGGATATGGGACGCGCGCGGGACACTGGGGGTCGATCGCGCCGCGCCGGTCGGGACTGACCGAAGTGACAGTGACGTTCGACGTCGATTGCGACGCGGATCAGGCGAAGCTGGAGCGGATGATCCAGACGACTGAACGCTATTGCGTCATCCTGCAGACGCTGAAGTCGCCGCCGAAAATCGCCATGGCGATCGTCTGACCAGGATCACTTCGCATCCAAGGCCGAACGCAGAATATGCGCGAGGCTTTCGATTCGGAATGGCTTCGGCAAGAACAGGTACACCGCGTTCGAGCAGACCCAGATTGCCGATGGCAGCCCTGGCATATCCGCTGGTGAACACAAGCTTCACGTCGGGTCGCATGGCTCTTACGCGCTCGGCAAGTTCTCGCCCGTTTCTGCCGGGCAGGCCGACATCGGTGAACAACAAACGTATGTCAGGATTTGCGTTCAGAACGCCGATTGCGCTCGTGGCGTCCCCAGCCACCAGCACGTTGTAACCCAGGTGGCGCGCCGCATTGGCACTGTAGTTACGGACGTCCTCATTGTCGTCAACCACGAGGATGGTTTCCGTTCCAAGCGGCAGCGGCCCAGGCGCGGCAGGCGATCACGACCGCCTCCGATTCCTGCTCGGCCTCAGGCCGCGGAAAATACATCTTCACCGTCGTGCCGCGACCGGCCTCGCTGTAAAGTTCCACGTGGCCGCCGGACTGCCGAACGAATCCGTAAATTTGGCTAAGCCCAAGACCGGTGCCGCGCCCGATTTCCTTGGTTGTGTAGAAGGGCTCGAAGGCACGCTCTAAGACTTCGCGGGACATGCCGGTCCCGGTATCGCTGACAGCGACGAAAACGTACGGGCCGGGCGCGACCTCCCCATGCATCCGGGCGTAGTCAGCATCGAGGAACGCATTGCCCGACTCGATCGTCAGTGTTCCCCCCTGTGGCATGGCATCACGGGCGTTGACTGCCAGATTGAGCAACGCGCTCTCGACCTGATTGGCATCGACAAACGCAGGCCACAGCCCACCCGCCATGACAGTTTCAATCTTCACGGCCTCCCCGAGCGTCCGCCGCAACAGTTCCGACATGCCGGACACCAGCCGATTGATATCCGTCAACGCCGGCGCCAATGTTTGCTTGCGGGAGAACGCAAGCAGGCGCCGCGTCAGTTCGGCACCGTGTTCGGCCGCCTGGCGAATGACAAGAAGCATCCGGTTCGCGGTCGGGTTGAATGCCTCCTGACGGATCTCCAGCAATTCCAGGCTGCCGAGGATCGCGGTCAACATGTTGTTGAAATCGTGCGCGATGCCCCCCGTTAACTGCCCAACGGCCTCCATTTTCTGCGATTGTGCCAGCGCCGCCCGCGCCTGCTCCAAATCCTGTTCCGCCTGCTTGCGCTGGGTGATATCGCGGGTGATTTTCGCGAAACCCACCAGCGTGCCGTCCCGGTCCCGGATCGGGTTGATCAGCACCTCGGCGATGAACGGGCTGCCGTCCTTGCGAACCCGCGACCCTTGGTCTTGGAATGTGCCCTCCCGGGCGGCGATATCCAGCGCACGAGCCGGTTTCCCGGCCGCCTGATCGGCCGCGGTGTAAAAGCACGAGAAATGGCGGCCGATGATTTCCGACGCTTCGGTACTGCTTGATCTGTCGCGCGCCGGCGTTCCAGGAACTCACATGGCCGGCCCGGTCCAGCATGAAGATAGCACAGTCTCGGACGTTTTCGACCACAAGCTGGAAGCTCTCTTCTGTTCGGCGAAGCTGCTCCACGGTGTGTTCGTGCCTGATGGTTTCATCCGAAAGCTGATTCGCAATCATCCTGAATTGTGCAGGCGTTGGCAGCGACAACACCTGCGGCAGGATGCCCCATAACAAGGTCGCGGTCAGGATGGAGGCGATCGCCGTGAACGCCTTGATCAGCCCCTGAACGCCGTAGTCCGGATGCCACAGCACCCAGACGTCCATGAAGTGGGTCGTTCCGCAGGCCAGGATAAACAGTGCAAACAGCCAGAACATCCAGCCAAACAGCAATTCCGGCCGCTTGAGCACCAGCGACGCCAGTCCCATCGGAATGGCGAAATAGGCAAGGCCCGTCGCGATGTCTGATACCGCGTGCAGCCAAAGCAGGCCCGGCTCCCACAGCAGGCAAATGCCGTGTGGCGCCAAGCCCTGCTCGAACAGCGATGAAATCATTGCATCCCCTACGTTCCTCACGGGCTATTGAAGCCGATCGCGGCCTATATGTCTTCAAATTTCAAGTAACTTCAATTCGGCCCGCCGAATTACCAGACAGTGTTGCAATTCCACAGTCGCCCAGTCAGCGCATGCCGGAAAGCGTCTTCCGAGATCAAAGGGTGTTAGTAGCAAACGGACCGCGCGAGCCTCAACCGTCCCAGACGCTGCTCGGCATCGGCAAGCCGGCGAAGGCGGTGTCATCCAGCGTCGACGGCAGGCGCGATTCCGGCCATTCCCAGCAGCATGAACCACTGCCGCACATGCTGGCCGCAATGCCAGGTCGTGCGCTCCATCAATTCATGCAGAAGCTGCGGGCCGTAATAGGTCTGCACGGTCTCGCGTCCGGTCTTGTCCCTCTTCGGGTCCCACCAGGCATGCAGTGCCGCCAGCACGTCTGCCCATAAATCCCGAGGGCCGCGCTCGTGCGAACGTCGTCCGGTGGGCCGTCCGCCAGCATGGCATGGGTCAGCGCTGCCCCGGCGGCGACCTCCAGCAGGGCTTCAGGGACGCGGAACAGGTGATGACCGAGCGCGAGGTAACTGCGAGGGCGGTTCGGGACCTCCGTGGACAGCATAGCGTCCGGCATTTGCGGCACGATCTGGATCGCCGTCCGAATGAACAGATCCAGCCGCTCCATCAACTCCGACGGCGACAGGACCGGACCTGCGGCCTCGCTCAGGCCGAGGAACTTTACCACGTGGCCAATGTTCTGCGCGAAGATCCAGTCGTCGCCGCGCGACAGACACCGGAACCGAGCGAGCGCCTAGCCGACGAAGTCGCGTCCATGCCGTCGGGATCGGTCAGAACATTGATGGAATTGAACTCGATCGCACGGACCGAGAGAAACTCTTTGAGTTTCAGGCAGCTCGTTCAGCCAGGCTGCCAGAAAACACTCAGTGTGTCGTCGCCCTGCATCGCTTTGACCTCCACAGATCCGGTTACGCTCGACGCGAACGGTCGCGTCAATCACGACCTCCAACCAGCCATGTCGGTCGAAGCGCGCCGTGTCGCCGCCACGCAACAGGACGGTGGTCGTGTCGGATTCGACCACGGCCGGCCCCTGGATACGATTGGTCCGCCGCGAGCGCCAGGAAGTCGAACACCGGCACCTCGGTCCAGCCGCCGAGGTAGACCCGCCGCCGCGCCTTCGGTTTGGCCTCCACCCCGGCGATCATCGAGCAATCGCCCGATCCACCTGCGGCAACCGCCCAATCACCGACAGGCGGGCATTCACCAGCACGACCTCCTGGTCGCGCAGTGCATAAGTGTAGAGACGTTCGTGCGCCGCGTGGAACCGGTCGGCCAGGTTCGTCGCCAGGGCAGGGGAGTCCCAGTCGATGTCGTCCAAACCGACGGGGATTTCGAATACCTGTTCCCCGTACCGCATGTCGGCAGAACGGCTGCAGGATCACCTCGCCGTCGAACCATGCCAGCCGCGCGCGGCCTTCTTCCTCCATCGCCGCGAAGGCCGCTTGCAGGCGCGGCGGTGTCGATGCCGCCGATCTGTCCCTGGCTGCGGCTGAGTTCCACCCGCAGATCGGTGTTCAACATCCCCCAGGCCGACAGGACCGAGGCGGCGACCGGCACCGCCACCCGGCTGATACCCAGTTCCGCTGCCACCGCGGTAACATGCAAGCCCGCCGCGCCGCCAAAGGCCAGCAGAGTGTAGCCACGCGGATCGACGCCGCGCCGCACGGTCGCGACGCGAACCCCATCCGCCATGCGGCTGTTGACCACCCGATGGATGCCGGCGGCCGCCTCGGCCGTCCCAATGCGCAGTTGCGCGGCCAGCTTCGCCATAACCCCGGTCGCCGCATTCGGGTCCAGACGGCGGCGGCCGCCCAGGAAGTTCGCCGGGTCCAGGTAGCCCAGGACGAGGTTGGCGTCGGTCACCGTCGCCTCACTGCCGCCCTGGCCATAGCAGGCAGGACCGGGGACGGCGCCCGCGCTGTCCGGCCCGACGGCCAGCAAGCCCGAGCGGTCCAGCTTGCCAATCGATCCGCCGCCCGCCCCCAGTGTAACAATATCCAGGCTTGGCAGGGCGATCCGCGCGCCGGCGACAGACTTGTCGCCCGACAGCATGGGCTGCCCGTCGCGCACGACCGCGATGTCGGTGGAAGTCCCGCCCATGTCGAAGCCGATAATATTGGGCGCCAGACCCTCCCGTGCCAGCGCGACAGCCGCCGCCACGCCGCCGGCCGGTCCGGACAGTGCGGTGCCCGCAGCGAGCCGGGTCGCCTCCGCCACCGAGGCGACGCCGCCATGCGACAGGATCACCAGCAACTCACCGCCATATCCCGCCGCGTTCAGGCGGGATTGCAGACGTCCCAGGTAGTTCTGGATCACCGGCCCGACCGCCGCATTGGCGACGGTGGTTGAAAACCGCTCGAACTCCTTGATCTGCGGCAGCACCTCAAAGGAGGTCGTCACGTAGACGGACGGCAGCCGGTCCGGACGATCGCGGCAGCTGTTGCTCGTGCGCGGGATTGCGCCAGGCATGCAGGAAGCAGATTGCCACCGCCTGCGACGTCGGCGTCGCGCAGGCTGTCGATCGCGGCCTCCAGCGAGGCGCGATCCAGCGGGATCTCGACCGATCCGTCGGCGCGAACACGTTCGGTAACCGGCAGGCGCAGGCGGCGAGGCACCAGCGGGACGGGCGGGGTCATGCGCAGGTTGTAGCGGTCCGGCTTCAGGCCCTCGCGCATCTCGATAACGTCGCGATGGCCCTCGGTGGTCAGCATGCCGACGCGGGCGGCCTTTCCTTCCAGCAATGCATTGGTGGCGACCGTGGTGCCGTGCACGATGCGCGATGTGTCCCGCAGCAGATCCGCTGCTGTCAGGCCCAGGCGTCCGCGGCCAGTGCGATGCCGTCCAGCACGCCGCCGGACTGATCGGCCGGGGTCGTCGCCGCCTTGGCGATGATCGTTGCCGCCGCCGGCGCTCAGAGACGACGATGTCGGTGAAGGTGCCGCCGACATCGATACCGATGGTGAAGGTCATGCGGGGCCGGATTGAAGAAAAGCGGTCAGATCAAATTTGGCGGTTTTGCCGGCGGCCATCATACCATTCCTTCCGCGGCGTCGGTTGCGCGCGCCGTCGGGTCGCGAAGTGCGGGATCGCCCCAACCGCCGCCGCCGCCGGACAGCACATGGATCACGCTGCCGGCCGGGACCGCGACGTTGATCTCCTTGCTTTTCAGCTTTCGCGGCGCAGCGCCAGGCGCCAATAGCGTGTAGTCGTGCGGCGCTCCATCCGTCCGCCATTGATGCCGCGCGCGCCATGCACCACACCCTCCCCGGCGGTATTGGCATCGGTGACACCCTCGGCTTCCACACGCAGGCGCATGTCGCCGCCGGTGCCCCCGCGATATTGTCCCTCACCGCCCGACCCAGGCCGGTATTCGTGGGTTTCGAACACCAGTGGAAAGCGGGTTTCGGCGACCTCGATACTGCCAAACTTGATCCCGCCAGCCGAGTGCCACTCGCCGATCGTCGAATACCCGTCCCCGACCGCCGATCCGCCGCCGCCGGGTCGCGCCTGGAACATGTGCCAGATAAACCGCCGTCCCGTTCGCGGGTCGGTGCCGTTTAGCGCGATGCGCAGCCGCCGTCCCCATCCGCCCATCGCCCGGTCCGGACAGGCCTGCGCCAAGGCCACGATGATCGCCTCGATGATCTCGTTTGAGCAGTGACTGGTGCACATCGTCACCGGTGCCCCCTCCCGAGCCCAGACGATCGTGCCCTCCTTCAGCTTGACCGTCAGTGGCCGGAACGCTCCCTCGTTCTTGGCAATGTCAGGATCGAGCAGGAATGCAAACGCCATTGCCACCGCCGACTGGCTGTTGGCATGGGACGAGTTGATGAACCCAGTGACCTGCGGGTCGGACTCCGTGAGGTCGACCGTGACGTCGCTGCCCCGCTTGGTGACGCGAGCGCGGATGACGATATCAGTCTTGCCAAACCCGTCATCGTCCAGCACCGCTTCCCCGAGATACACTCCATCCGCCCAGTCCGAGACGATCTGCCGCGCATAGCGTTCGGCCGCATCCAGCATCGCCTCCACCGAATCTGCCGAGAATCCCTGCGCCGAACTCCCGGATCACCGCGGTCAGCCGTTGCTCCCCCAATCGCGCCGCACCGATCTGAGCCGCCAGATCGCCGCGGAAGTCTCTCGGATGGCGGACATTCAGCGCCAGCATCTCCAACAGGTCTTCGCGCAGCAGACCGTTTTCCGTTAGCCGCATCGGTGGCAGCCGCAGGCCTTCGTGCCAGATCTCCGTCGCCGCGGCATTGTACGCACCATGCGTCGCCCCGCCGATGTCGGAATGATGCGCTCGGACAGCCGACCAGAACATCAGCGTCGGCGCAGGGGACATCGGCAAAGACGTCGGCACGAACACCGGCACGAACACGGTTAGGTCCGGCAGATGCGAGCCTCCGCGATACGGGTCGTTCAGCAAATAGACGTCGCCGGGGCAGGGGGCGGGGAACCGCGCCGCCAACGCCTTTGCTGCCCATGGCATCGCGCCCACATGCACCGGAATATGGTCCGCCTGCGCCACCAGCCGGCAGCGCGCGTCGATCAGCGCAATGGAAAAATCCCGTGATGAGTTCAGGATCTGCGAGTAGGCCGTGCGCAGCATCGCCTCCCCCATCTCCTCCGCGATGGCATTGAGCCGGTGTTGCAGCACGGCAATGGTGATCGGATCCGTCATCCGGTGATGGTGACGCATTCGTTCACATCCGGGAAGTGGTCGCCGCTCGCGAATTCGTTATCGCCACAATCGCCAAGACATGCCCATCATCCATTTCTGCGATGGCCGCGACCGAGTTCGCCAGGCGATCAAGCAAGGACCGCATGACGGGTCTGCGACCTCCGCTACGAAAAAGCGAGGCGAATTAAAAAATTCGGAGGAGAGACCAACATGATCAGGACACCACCGGGCTGGGGCGCGGACATGCTGGCGCACGCCTATCAATCGATTACCTCGACTGGGCGCAGGCGGATGATCGACACGCCCTCGACGATCAGCGTCCGGCGCATCGGGTTGGCGGATCTGCGATGGGCGTTGGCCCGCGGGGTCGAGGATTTCGGCGCCTCCCGCACCGACGTAATCTTCGTGTGCTTGATCTACCCGCTGTTGGGCCTGCTGCTCGCCCGATTGGCGTCCGGCTACGACATGCTGCCGCTGATTTTCCCGCTCGCCTCCGGCTTCGCGCTGGTCGGCCCGTTGGCAGCGGTCGGGCTGAATGAAATGAGCCGTCGCCGAGAGATGGGTCAGCGAGCCGGATGGGCCGACGCATTTGCCGTGTTCCGCTCTCCAGCAATCGGCGGAATCGTTCTGCTCGGCGTAATTCTGGTGATGATGCTGCTGTTCTGGCTGGTCTTGTCGAATGTTGTTTACAACCTGACCTTGGGGCCCCAGCCGCCAGCATCGCTCGTCGCCTTCGCGCACGATGTCTTTTTTACCCGAGCCGGCTGGACGATGGCGGTCGTTGGCGTGGGTGCCGGGTTCTTGCTCGCGGTCGTGGCGCTGACCATCAGCGTCGTGTCGTTCCCAATGTTATTGGATCAGAACTTACCATTGGAAACGGCGGTTCGCACCTCGGCCACGGCCGTCGCCCGCAATCCGCTCGTAATGGCGGCGTGGGGTCTGATTATCGCTGCCAGCCTGGTCATTGGGTCTATTCCAGCATTGCTGGGGCTAATCTTCGTGATGCCGGTGCTTGGTCATGCGACCTGGCACCTGTACCGGCGAGTGGTTCAGCAGTGAACATCGCGCGCCGGCGTCTACGTCCCAGCCGGCGCGCGCGACCACTATCCACGAGGTCCTGGAAAGACCGCACGCCGCATTCTGACTTGGTCCCGCGGGTCAGCGATCAGAGGAATCGTTTCGTCCGCCGTAGGATCCGTCAACCCCGCGCCCATTCTGGTTGCGGCCGTTCTGATCCATGTCCCCATAACGGTTGTTGCTGCCTCGATCAGCCCTCTGCTGGCGCGCTTCATCTTGGCGACCACGCTGATACCCCCGCTCGAAGGCATCGTTTAAAGCCTGATCGTGACCTTGGTTACCGTTGGTTAGACCCTGAAGCATTTGCTGCACGCCCGAAGATTGAGCCGCTGCCGGACCGGCGAGGGCCAATCCGAGGAAGGTGGCCATTACAATCCGCTGCATCGTGATATCCTCTTCACAAGATCTCTGGCTATAACGTCAATGACTGGACTGGTTCCATGGAAGCTTGTTCAAGCGGCACGTGATAGCGTGTGCGTAAGGCGAGTGATAAAGGACCGGTGTGACCGCCAAATTCATTTTCCGCCTGCTCGTGGCGCTGCTGTTTGCACCCGCCGCCCGGGCCAGCTGCACCGTGGATCACCAGGCGACCGTTGCATTGCAGGTCGATGGCGGCGCGATCACGCTTCCGGTGGAGGTGAACGGCATTACCGCGACCTTCCTCTTGGATACCGGCGCGCAGAGATCGGTGGTGTCGGAGGCGGCGGTGCAGCGCCTTGGGCTAGCGCGCGACCAATGGGTCGGCACCACGATGCGCGGTATCGGAGGCATCGACCGGCGTCCCAACGCTGATCCACGCAGCCTCAGGCTGGGCGGTGTTCCCCTGGTTCGGCGGACGCTGAACCACGACACCAGCCTCACGGTTGCTGACCTGCCCCGCTCCACAGTCGGAAACCAAATCATCGACGGCCTGCTGGGCCGCGATTTTCTGTCGCCGTTCGATCTGGACCTAAATGTTCCGGCCCGTCATGTGACACTCTATCGCGTGAGCGATTGCAGCGGCAGGTTCCTGCCCTGGTCCGGCGACTACGCTGCGATTCCGATCACCATTCCGACCGAGCAGGCGATCATCGTGCCAGTAACGCTTGACGGCAGGCCACTGCGGGCGTTGCTGGACAGCGGTGCCGGTTCAAGCTTACTCGGCGCGCCCGGCATCTACAAAATGGGGCTCGATACGGCGAGCTTATCGGCCGATCCCTCAGGCCAGATCAGCGGCCTCGGTTCCCGCGTGTTGACGGTGCACCGCCACCGCTTCGGCGCGATGACAGTCGGCAACCAAACCATCGCGACACCCCAGCTATGGGTGGAACCACTTCGCCTGTCGCCGATCGTCGATATGCTGCTGGGCGCTGATTGGTTGGCTGGACGACGGGTCTGGATCTCGTTTGCAACTCAACAGCTGTTCGTGGCTGAACCCTGACGTCGCACAGACCTTCAAGGTCTACCAGGCCGCGTCAAGCAGCAGGCGTACTGTCGGCGGCCCCTCGATCTTGCGCGGGTTCGTATGCACCCATCGGTCGTGCATCGATCCCACAGCGATCTCATCAAGCTGTTCGTGCTTCACGCCAACGTCGCGCAACGTTCCCGGCAGACCCAGCCCGGCGATCAGCGACGCCACCGCATCGCCTGCGCGTTCGTTCGGCCGTCCCAGCGCCTCGCTGACCCATGCCTGCCGCTCGGCGTTGACCGTCTCGTTGAAGCGCAACACGTGCGGCAGCATGACGCACGATGTGTAGCCGTGCGGCACATTCGCCGTGCCGCCCAGCACATGGCCGATCCCATGGCTGGCCCCCATTGGGACGCTGTTCAATGCCCCCATGATCGACATCCACGCCCCAAGCTGGCAGCTCAACCGAGCGTCCAGGTCGCTGGGATTCGTTTTGACTGCCGGCAGACCGGCTGAGAGCTGCCGTAACGCATGCAACGACACACCATCTGAGAACGGTGTCGGGCTGATCGAGCAAATAGTCTCCACCGCATGATCAACAGCTCGAATTCCCGTCGACAGAAACAGCCACTCCGGCGTGTGGGCCGTCACCGCTGGGTCGAGAATGACCACCTGCGGCATCATCAGCGGGTGGCCGAAGCTTTCCTTCACGTGGCGAGCCGTGTCGGTGCAGCCGGCAAAGGGCGTGAACTCCCCGGCAGACAGCGTCGTCGGCACGTCGATGGAGCGCACCGTCGGCGCCTTCGTCGGCGGCCGCTCCGTTCTGCCGTCCGGCGTGATGACCGCCCGCAGACCGTCCAGATCCTCCGGCTTCGAAACATCATTGCCAAGACACAATCCAACCATCTTGGCCGCATCGGTGACCGACCCGCCGCCCACCGTCAGAAGCAGGTCCGCCTTCGCGGCCCGCGCCTCGTTCGCCGCCGCGACCACGTCAGTGCGGGGGGTATGTGCGCCAATCTTCGCGCACACCCCAACAAGCCGCTTGCCAAGAACGCGGCCGATAGTATCGACTACGTCTGTATGGCGATTGAGCGTGCCGCTGGCCATGACATACACCGCCCGGGCGTCGAGCCGACTGACCTCGTCAGCCACCGCCTCGGCAAGGGGAATGCCGTAGATCACCCGATCCATCGGCGGGTAGCGGTGGATGCCTTGCATCATGGGCCTTGCTCCTTCGGCATTTTGGCCAGTCTGGCGCTTGACAGTCTGACATTTGTGCAGTCTGGCGAAGGTCGCGGTTAGGCGCAAAAATGGCTCCCGGCCAACCGTCTCCTCGCCCGCCCCAGGCTGTCCCCCTCGACCACACGGGTTCTATCGCCTAACGTTGTCGCTGACCGTCCTGGAAGCCCTGGCCCGGGACGAGCGTAACGCGTAGATCGGAGCGAAGATGTCAAGTCTCAGCTATGCCGCACCCACCTCGGTGGACGATGCGGTCAAACTTCTAGCCGGTGTATCCGGCCTGGCGAAGGTTCTATCGGGAGGGACGGATCTCCTGGTGCAACTCAGGTCCGGCCGCCTGAAGCCGGACCTGATCGTCGATACCAAGAAGATCCCCGGCATAATCGGGATCCGTACGGAAAACGGAGGCTTCGTCATCGGCGCCGCGACCCCTGGCGCCGTCGTCGAAGCCCATGCCGGGCTGAACGCCGCCTGGCCTGGATTGGTGGAAGCGCTCGACCTGATCGGATCGACCCAGATCCAGGGCCGCTGTTCACTCGCCGGCAACCTGTGCAACGCCTCGCCAGCCGCCGACAGCGTCCCGGCGCTTGTTCGCCGCCGGCGCGATCGCCGTCATAGTCGGCGGCAAAGGCAAGCGCGAGGTGCCGGTCGAGCAAGTCCCGACCGGTCCAGGCCGTACCTCGCTGGCCAAGGACGAGTTCATCCTCGAATTCAGGCTGCCGCCCCGCCCCGCCCGTTCGTCCGATGCCTATCTGCGGTTCATCCCGCGGACGGAAATGGACATCGCAGTCGTCGGCTGCGGCATCAACCTGACGCTGGATGAGAAGGGCGTCTGCACGGCGGCCCGTGTCGCGCTCGGCGCAGTCGCACCGACCGTAATCCTCGTTCCGGCCGCGGCCGAGGCGCTGATCGGACACACGCTCGATGCCGACACACTGGCAAAACTGGATGCCGCGGCCCAGGCCGCCGCCAAGCCGATCAGCGACAAGCGGGGCACCATCGAATACCGCACCAAGATCGCGGGAGTCCTCGCGCGCCGTGTCGCCGCGATCGCCTTCGATCGGGCACAAGGCAAGAAAACCAATGGAAAGGCTCACTGACCATGGCTAAGACTTACGTTTCCGCCACCATCAACGGTGAGCAGTCGGAATTCCTCTGCGAAACCCAGCAGACGCTGCTGGACGTGCTGCGCGACGTGATTGGCCTGACCGGCAGCAAGGAAGGCTGCGCGTCCGGCGACTGCGGTGCCTGCTCAGTCATCATGGACGGCCGTCTGGTCTGTTCCTGCCTCGTCTTGGGCGTGGAAGCCGAAGACACGGCGATCACCACCATCGAGGGCATCGCCCAGGGCGACAAGCTGCATCCGGTGCAGCAGAAATTCCTCGAGCACGCCGCTCTGCAATGCGGATTCTGCACCCCGGGCCTCATCGTCGCCACCAAGGCCCTGCTGGACGAGAACCCGAACCCGACTGAGACCGAAGCCCGCTACTGGCTCGCCGGCAACCTCTGTCGCTGCACGGGCTATGACAAGATCATTCGCGCCGTGATGGACGCTGCGGCTGAACTCCGAGGGGAGACTGTGGGATGAACTACATCGATTCCAGCCTCAAAGTTGTTGGCACCCGTCCCATCCGCCCGGACGGGGTGGATAAGGTCACCGGACGCGCGGTGTTCGCCGCTGACACCAGGGCCTCGGGGATGCTGTGGGGCAAGATCAAGCGGTCGCCGCACGCGCATGCGCGCATCATTTCGATCGACACCAGCAAGGCCGCGGCACTGCCAGGGGTGAAGGCCGTGATGACGGCAGCGGATTTCCCCGTTATCGCTTCCGAAGAGGCCTTCATGGGCGAAGGCCCAATGAACTTTCGCGACCTGTCGCTCAACGTCATGGCGCGCGAAAAGGCCCTTTACGAGGGCCACGCGGTTGCCGCGGTCGCCGCAACGACTCAGGCGATCGCCGATGAGGCGCTGGAACTGATCGACGTCCAATACGAAGTCCTGCCGTTCGTTATCGACGTGGAAGCGGCGATGGCACCGGATGCGCCGGTCCTGCTCGATGATCTGTTCACCGCGGGCGTAACCCCCGCGCCGACCAAGCCGTCCAACATCGCCAAGGTGGTCACCTTCAAAAAGGGCGACGTCGAGGCCGGCTTCAAGGAGGCCGATGTCATCGTCGAGGGCCGCTACACCACCCAGCCGGTGCATCAAGGCTACATCGAACCTCACGCCTGCCTGGCAACGTATTCACCGGATGGACAGATCACCATCCACGCCTCCAGCCAGGGTCATTTCATGATCCGGGCGTACACGGCAAAGCTGCTCGGAATCGATATGTCGAATATCCGGGTAAACCCAGCCGAGATCGGCGGCGGGTTCGGCGGCAAGACGCTGATCTATCTGGAGCCTGTCGCGGTCGTGCTGTCGCAGAAATCAGGACGATCGGTGAAGATACAGATGACGCGTGAGGACGTCTTCCGTGCCTCCGGCCCGACCTCCGGTGCGACCATGGAGATTAAGCTGGGCGCGAAGAAGGACGGCACCATCGTCGCGGCGAAGCAGGTGCTGAAGTATCAGGCTGGTGCATTCCCCGGCTCGCCGATCGGGCCAGGCTGCATGTGCGGGTTCGCCATGTATGACCTGCCGAACGTTGATGTCGTCGGTTACGATGTCGTCAGCAACCGCCCAAAGGTTGCGGCCTACCGCGCGCCGGGTGCGCCGATCACCTCCTTCGCCGTCGAGAGTGCATTGGACGACTTGGCCATCAAGCTCGGCATGGACCCGCTGACGCTGCGCGAGAAGAACGCTGCGAAGAACGGGACGAAAACCCATTACGGTCCGACCCACCAGAACATCGGCTTCACCGCGGTGCTGGACGCGGTTAAGTCCCACCCCCACTGGAAGTCGCCGTTGAAGGAAGGCCAGGGTCGCGGTCTGGCGACCGGTTTCTGGTTCAACATCGGTGGCGAATCGACTGCACAGGTGCATGTGAACGAGGACGGTTCGGTAACGGCCGCGACCGGCAGCCCGGATATCGGCGGCTCGCGTGCCTCCATCGGCATGATGGTGGCCGAGGTGCTCGGGGTGCCGGCGCGAGCGTGTGCGCACGATGGTGGCGGATACCGCCTCGATCGGCTTCACCTTCCTGACCGGCGGCTCCCGCGTGACCTTCGCCACTGGCATGGCGGCGACGCAGGCGGCCGAGAAGGTCGTCGACGACCTGAAAAAGCGCGCCGCGGCGACCTGGGAGATCCCGGTCGAGGCGGTGGAGTGGAAGGACGGCAAGGCGTATCCCGGCCGGCTCCAACGCCGGTGCGTTCGAGCCACTGGATCTGGCCGCGCTGGCGTTGAAGGCGGCGCGGACCGGCGGTCCGATCCTCGCCGAGGTGTCGGTCAATGCTCAGGGCGCCGGCGCCTGGCTTTGGCGCGCACATCTGCGACGTGTCGGTCGACAAGGAAACCGGTCACGTAACGATCGAGCGCTACACCGCGATCCAGGATGTCGGCAAGGCGATCCACCCCAGCTACGTGGAAGGTCAGATCCAGGGCGGCGCGGCGCAGGGCATCGGCTGGGCGTTGAACGAGGAATACATCTACAACGACAAGGGCCAGATGGAGAATCCCGGCTTCCTCGACTACCGCTGCCCCGTCGCCTCCGACGTGCCGATGATCGAGGCGGTGCTGGTGGAAGTCCCCAATCCGCGCCATCCGTTCGGCGCCCGTGGCGTGGGTGAGGTGCCGATCATTCCGCCGATGGCGGCGATCGCCAACGCCATTCGCGGCGCGACAGGTTTGCGGATGCAGGACCTGCCGATGTCGCCGCCGAAGGTTCGAGCGGCTATCGACGCCGCTGGTTGATGCCAACGGTTGTCCTCGCCTCGGGTTCCGCTGCCCAGCAGTTCACTGATGGGCAGACGGAATTCGAGGTGGAGGCGACCACTTTCCGCCGGCTCGTCCTGGAGTTGGAGCAGCGTTTTCCCGGCCTCGGCAAACAGGTCGAGGAAAGCATGGCGATCGCCATCGACGGCGAGATCTTCCAGGACGCCTACGCTGCGGAACTGAAGCCGAACAGCGAGATCTATCTCATCCCGAAGATCGGCGGCGGGTAAGCTTCTCAAGGAGGATCGCTGCACCGATCGGTGGGCGTCTGGATGAGCAGGTCCCGACAATTAGCCGCCAGTGTACGGACTGTAGCTTTCCCTGAAGGGCGGCGGGTGAACCCATGTGGACCGGAGGGCCCGGCCCGAAACTGCTTGTGCATCGGCCTACCGGGCACCGCCGAGTGTGCCCTTTTTGCTGATTTAAAAATTGACACGCTCCACTCCATTCTTGATCGATAACGTTTGTGTACGGCAGCAGCGATCGTATAAATTGTATATATGGAAATTTGAGCGCTACGATCGTGGACAAGAAACAAAGCTTATCAGAGCCAGCCAGGTCTTATAGTCCACATCCAGTGGGCGTCAGCGAGGCCAAGGCCCCGATTTTGGATGAGGGCATGAAGCGGGAAACGCAACAAAATATGCTCGATTGGTTTCGGTCTGCGCCAATGCGTATGCCAAGGTCGCAGCCTGAGTTGTTTCAAATTCTCGCCCTGTACAATCCCCACATCGGGTGGGATGCCTTTGCCGGAATGATCGACTTCGCCGATGTCATGCCGCGGCAGATTTATCAGGTCGTGCTCGGCCGCCCCCCTAACTCGGCCGACCGCGCATTGCCCCAACAAAACTATGACGCTCGGAAGCATTTCCGTGAGGCTTTGCTGTCCCGGGAATTTCGCTCCGGCATCCTAAAGAATTTCCTGCAGGCGTATCCGTCGAAGGGGCGAGATGTTTTCATTCACGTTCCAAAATGCGCCGGCACCGACCTTATCCTAAATCTTGGCCGACGCGCGCTCCCGCTGCCCAAGATGCTCGAGGTCGATGGCTGGATAAGCGACGACGCGTTCCTTGAGATCATCGGGGGATTGGCGCGTGCCGCGATGACAAGCGAGCGTTTCTTTGTCTATGGCCATATGCGACTGAGCGGATACGCCGATAGCGCGGGTGTTCGGCCGGGCGATTGTATATTTACCATCTTGCGCGATCCGGTCGATCTGATGGTCTCTCAGGCCAACTATGTGATCAGCCGGTTACGTCAGGACCCGTCGGGCCGCGAACCCGATGCAGCCGACTATCTGCGTGCGCTTGACCTGAAGCACCTGCCGGAACAGATGTCGAGCGGTGACTTGAAGGGACTGACGCTCAAGGCTCTGCTGCATCCGGGGATCGCCCGACCAAATCCTGCCTGCTTCCATCTTGGACGTAGTCCGACGCCGGTTTTCGCCAGTGCACTGGAAAATCTCATTGTCCATAACGTGGAAATCACCACGACCAAGAACTACGACCGCTGGCTCAGGGATCGTTGGGGTATCGGCGAGAGCAAACATCACAACAGATCAGAGCCTCTCCTTTCCAACGCCGAGGCGCGCCGCTTGTGCGGCGCAGAGTTGGCGGCCTCAACCAAGGAGGATCAGAAGTTATACGACATCGTTACGTGGGCGCTGCTGCAGGCTGGCTCTACGTCGGTCACGGGTCAAGAACTCGCGCGGTTGGTCGGGCCGCCGTTAATCGAAGCGCTGCGTGCGAACGCGGGACCCCCGTTACCGACCGTATCACGAAATACGAGTGCGGAGCGTAAGATTCTCGCAGCCGAAAGCGCCAAAGATGTCGAGATTTATCTTGCTGCGGTCGCGAACCCCGTTCCAGGGACCGCTAAGATGGAAACGATTGTCGCCGTTGGATTCGGGGCGAATGCAGGTGGGGATCAATATCTTCTCGAGGGCTGGGCTCGGTCAGAGGAGAACTTCACTTGGACGGCGGCCGAACGGTGCTGAATTCGATTACCGATCCTGCCGAGTGAGGGCAAATTCGTTGTCCGCTTCACCGTCAGTCCGTTCGTCGTCAAGCAACGGCTGCCGGTCCAACAGGTCGAATTGTTGATCGGCGGCGTTTTGGCAGGGAAATGCGAAGTGAAGGATATATCGGTCATCGAGGCCGAGGTCCCGTCTGAACTACCGCGTGACGGCGAACCAGTGACCATCACGCTCTTTCTGCCGTCGGCGACGCGTCCCAACACGATCAGCGACTCTAAGGATGACCGTCTGTTGGCCCTGGCGATGCGCAGCATGACGGTCTTTCAGGTCGTGCCGGCTGCAGGCGCGCCCAACTTCACTCTGAACTGACCTGCGCCGATCCGTGATGACCCTCGATCGTCGAAAACTACCCGCCCGGTTCTCAGCAGGCGTCTATCTGAACGTATAGACGCCAGCGCATTGTCGCGGAACAGCATGCGCTTTTCAACTTCGGTCATCTGGAACTTGAAGGCCAGGTGGGGGTCGTCGAAATCCCAGTGCGGGTAATCGCTGGAATAGATCAGCCGATCCCAGCCGATCCACTCGAAAACCTGACGGAGGTCGTCCGGGTGTTCCGGTTCTTCCACCGGCTGGGTGGCGAACCAGAGGTTGGTCTTCATGTATTCCGATGGCTTGCGTTTCAGGTCCGGCACCTCATCGCGCATCTTCGCCCAGTGTGCGTCGAGCCGCCAGGCAAGTTGCGGCGCCCAGGCAAAGCCCCCCTCGATCAGCACGACTTTCAGCCCCGGAAAAGCATCGAAGACGCCTCCAGAATCAGGCTCGCAGCTTGGTTCTGCATGGAGTGCATCAGCGCGTGATGATCCTCGATGTAGAATTGCGGCCAACCGCCGGCAGAGGGCGCGCTGTTCTGGGTGCCGCCGATATGCAGCCCGATCGAAAGGTTGTTGGCCTGTGCGGCGGCAAAGATCGGCCAGTAGCGGCGGCGGCCGAGCGGTTCGGAGGTTTTGGAACCGAGCTGGATTTGCGCAAATCGCCAGTCGCCGGCACGTTTTTCAATTTCCTTGATCGAGGCGTCGGGATCGTCTGAGGGGATCAGTATCGAGGCCCGCAGACGGGGCTCGGGATCGACGAAATCATACGCCTGCCAATCGTTCATCGCGCTGCACAGCGCCGCTGCCTCATCGAGATTTCGCGATGTGTTGCCGCCAAGCAGTGGCTCCAGGACGCCGTAGGCGATGTTGTAGCGGTCCAGCAACTGCTCGCGCATGAAATCGACGTCCGATCCCGGCGGCCCGCCGTTCGGGGGCCAGGCATCGCGGCGCGAGGTTTTGGGCGAAACCGTGGGTAGGTTCCGCGGTCCGCATACGGTCCGCAGTCAAACTTGCCATATTCGAATAGATGCTTGCGCCAGCGGTCCGACAGATAGGCGTTCAGCGCGCCCGCTTTCGGAAAGGGATGGATATCGCAGTCGATGATGCCCAGTCGGCTGTCCGGCGATTGGGACCGGATCTCGACCGGTGCGTTCATTGCACGGTCTCCTTCAGGCGGGAATAGGTTTCCAGCGGGTTTTCGACGCGCATTTTTCGTTGCAGATCGGCGGACAGGCCGGGCGGGACGATGGCATCGCCCTCGAACTGCCAGTGTGGGTAGTCGGAGGCGAACAGCAGCATGTGGTCCGCGTCGATCTGCTCGACAATACGTTCGACCGCGTTCCGGTCGGGCGCGTCGAAAGGCTGGATCGTCAGCCGAATGTTTTCCCGGATGATGTCGGCAGGAGAACGCTTGACCCAAGGGACCTCAGCTCGCACGCCGCGCCAGGTTTTTGTCGCACGCCAAATGAAACCGGGTAGCCAGGTGACGCCGGATTCCAGCAGCACGAACTTCAGGCCGGGGAATTTAGTGAACACGCCGTTGGACATCAGGCTGAGCAGCTGATCCTCGAACGTCTGGGACTGCGCCACGTAGTCATGCAGGTAGTGCGAGGGCCAACCCGTCGACGTCGGAGCGTAACGATACATGCTGCCGGCATGGATACCGATTGGCAGGCCGTGTCTCGAAGCCGCCTCCCAGATCGGCCAGTAGTACGACCGCCCAAGCATCATTTCACAAGCGACAGGCAACAACACTTGAACGAAACGATAATCGCCCGCGCAACGCTCGATTTCCTCCGCGGCCAGCAGGGGCGCCTGCGCGGGGACGACGATCGAGGCGCGCAGGCGTGGTTCCTTGTCCAGCCAATGTTCTCTGATCCAGTCGTTGACCGCGGAGCAGATCGCGGCACCCATGCTCTCACTGACCGCGACCTGGCCGCCCGTGAGCGGATTGCAGATGGCGGTGCCGATGCCGAATTTGTCCAAAGCCTGACTGCGCATCGCATCCAGGCTGGCGCCGGGACGCTGGCCTTTGACTCGCCAGTCGGGACGGCAGGTGATCGGCGCGTTCAACGGATAGGACATCATGTCAAACCCGTCCAAGCCGCGGGCAACAAAGGACTCCTGCCAGAATTCGTTCATATACGGCAGCAGCGCCCCAATATCCGGGACGCCAGGATGGATGTCGAAGTCAATCGTGCCAGAAGTCATGGTTTTCTCCCGCTCCGACTATGGGAGGCGGCGGTTTTCGGAGTCAAACTCCTTCCCTGCACCAGCTCGATCCTCACCGTAACCTCCATCAATCGCAATCCGCCCGCAGCTTTTCCCGGCGGCTCCCGCGTCCCTCTATGCCGCCACACCGCCGGCCCGCAGCAGCACGACCGCCGCCTCTCGCGCCTGCAGCGCGACGGCCGGATTCTGACGCACCAGCATCGACGCGATGGCACCCTCGAATAGCAGCGCAATCTGACTGGCAAGCCCGTCGGGCTCGAACGCACCCGCCGCGACCAGCAACGACGCAACATGTCGCCGGCGTTCTTCCTTATAGTCCAGCGCGATAGTCCGCGCTGTCTCACAATCCTCAGCCAGCTCCGTGACCGCGTTGACAAACGGGCAGCCGCGAAAATCCCCTTTGGCGAACCGCGCATGAAGCTGGTCGAACATTGCCAATACCCGCGCCCCTGGCGGTTCATCAGAAGTGGGCAGCGGTTGAATACGTTGCCGCAAATAGGCAGCAACCAACGCATCCTTCGACGGAAACGTGTCATACAGCGAGCGTTTGCTGATCCCCGCCTCCGCCGCAACCGAATCCACCCCAACCGCTCGGATGCCCTTCCGATAGAACAGCCGGTCCGCCGCCTCCATGATCCGCTCCGCCATGGGAGCCCGCTCGCTCACTCCACCCTCCTGCCGAATTTAACTTGCCAAATCCTCGATCACATCCCACCTCCGTGTCCACACAGATCGGTGTGCCGAACCCGATCGACAAGGAGAACAGGGCATCATGGACGTTGCTTCGTCGCTTTCCCAGGTCACCGGAGAGGTCGTCTATCTCGCGAAGACCCCCGAAAAGCCGCACACTTACACCTACGACCCACCCGACGGCCGGCCAAAAACAAACATTGTCAACGAACCCCATACCGTGCCGATCTTTGACATGCGTCCAATCGCCGACAGCCTGACGCTCGACGTCCAAGGCTTCGCCTTGGTCGCCGCCCCAACCGCAGTGACCGACTTCTACGACGAAGCGCAGCTTCAATCGACGTACTACCCCGAAGCCGAAAACCTCGTAAAACAGGCGACCGGCGCCATTCGTGCGGTGGTATTTGACCACACGATCCGCCGACGGACCCATGGCGTGGAGGACCGCACACCCGGCATTCCCCGTCAGCCGGTCACCCGCGTCCACGGCGACTACACCGAGATTTCAGGCCCGCAGCGCGTCCGCGACCTGATGGGATCGGAGGCCGACGACCTGCTCACCCGCCGCTTCGCCATCGTCAACGTCTGGCGGCCCATCCGCGGCCCGCTGTTCGACGCGCCGCTGGCGCTATGCGATGCAACATCGCTCGCAGCCGGCGATTTGGTCCCGCAAGACCTGATCTATCGCGACCGCACAGGCGAAATCTATGGCCTGACCTACAATCCGGCCCATCGCTGGTATTATGCGCCGGCGATGCAGGCGGACGAGGCGCTGTTGCTGAAGTGCTTCGACTCGCAGACCGACGGCCGGGCGCGCTTCATGCCGCACACGTCGTTCACTGATCCAAATGCGCCGCCCGACCTGCCGCCGCGCGAAAGCATAGAGCTGCGCACTTTGGTTTTCTTCGATACGTAGTATACGTTTGCCATAAATCCGACCTGTCTTGGAAATGGTAGGCGAACCGGTGGCTTGCCTTTCATCATTCGGCAGAACGGTTCGCCCCAGATCGCATTGACGCAGGGGATGGATCTCTCAAGCACGGTCACCACGGTCCGTGACAGGGATTGCTGGCCGTGCGCGGCGCGGCTATCGGCCTCACAGAAACCGCCGGATGTGTTTTCAGGTCCGCTTTATGCGCGGAGACCCGAGCTGCCTGAGATCGCAGAGACGTGGCTCACGCCATCGGCGCCCGTCGTTTTGGGTGGAAGCCCCCTGGAGCGCGGACGCGCCCTTAGCAATTGCACGGCGGCAGCCGGTTTTCCGAGCCCTTTCGGCGAGCACCATCCGCCCCACCTGGCCATCAATCACCCCCGGCGCCGAAGACAAATGCTGAATCTCTGCGAGCTCAAAAACTCCGCGTTCTCTGCGCAAAAAGCGGAGGTAGAGCCCACATGCCAGCCGGACCGATGACCCCGAATTGCCCGACGCCGCGATTGGATCAACAGGCTGTGACCCCAATCGCACCAAATCGGTCAAGGTCGTGACTACAAAGAAACACAAGCCTGCTCATAACTCCGCTAGGAAACGTTTCTTGACGCCGCTCCACCACCCAGGCTACAAGACCAACCGCCCCAACAAGAGCCGCCCGGCATGTCTGCGACCATCCAAGCCGAACCAGCACATAACATCGCACCGCACGCGGGCCCAAAAGCCCGCTCCTCCGACATCCTGCTCCATTTCATCGTTACCATCCTGGCGCCGATGTTCCTCACGGCCAGCGGCGGCGACATCCACCTCGCCCGCGCCACGGCACTCGAGACGGTGAACGCATACCGCGCCCGCACCCAGACCGACCTGATCGCGGTCGCGCAGATCATCGCCTTCGGTCTCGGGGCCTTGGGCTCGCTCAGCCTCTCGCTGACCGACGACTTGTCGCTCTCCATGGTCCTCCGCCTGCGCGGTAACGCCAACGCCTGCCACCGCTCTGCGGAGCAGAACCGGCGAGCGCTGACGCAAAGTGGCTCCGGCGACGCCGCGCCACATCAGCCCGGCACCCGGGACGCCGAAGAGAAACCGTTCACCGCCGACGACCTCGCCTTTGAGGCAACCGTGCTCGCCAACCTGGCAGACCTTCAAAAGCGACTTGCCGAGACCCGGCCTCCCCAGAACGTCGGCGAATCGGCGGCACCACCGGCCCTCCGCTCAGCCCCGGCCCTAACCACCCAACAACCCCAGCGTCAGCCGATCCACGCACCCAAAATGAACGAAAGCGTCGCGGACGGCACGCCCCAACGTGGCTTATCCTCCCCGAGCAGAACGCAAGCCGGGCTCCTTGCGAGCCGCCGCGCTGGCTACCAGCGCCAGCAACCTGATTGAGGACGTAGCCAATACATATTTCCACGCTGGGCAGACGACGCCGAGGCCATTCCCCCCACACGCCGGGATAACACTGTAACAAGCTCCGAAGCATCGCGCCGGACGGAACGTCCAAGCCGCGCGAGTGATACCGTCGAACTAATAATCGGCGGCGTTCGGATCGAACTCCACGACAGTGTCGCCCGGATGCACGGACGAATCCCCTGCAAAGATATCGCGCCTTCGTCTCCGGAACGAACAGCACCCCGACCACCGCGGTCACGGCGGCAATCACGATCGGATACCACAACCCGAAGTAGATGCTGCCGTTCTGGGCATTCATCGCGAACATCGAGGCCGGCAGCAATCCGCCGAACCATCCGTTGCCTATATGGTAAGGCAGCGACATGGAGGTGTAGCGGATGCGGGTCGGAAACAGCTCCACAAGGCACGCGGCCATCGGACCGTAGACCATGGTGACCAGCACCATCAGGAAGCACAACGTCAGCACCAGCATGAACGGCTGCGGCTCGGAAGATGTCGAACGGATTCGCGATCTTCACCACCGACGCATTGGACGCCGACGGATACCCCACCGCGGTCAACGCGCCCGCGAGGTCGGCGGCGAAGCTCTTGACCGTCGGGTCCAGGGTCTTGTCGCCGATCTTCACACTGGCCTTCGTGCCCGGACGCCGCATCCTGCTGCGAATAGGTCACCGAAGCCCGGGCCAGCGCGCCCTTGGCCACATCGCAACTGTTGACGAACTTGGACAGTCCCGTGGGGTTGAACTGGAAGGAACAGTCCGCCGGATCGGCCACCACCACGACCTGCACCGTCTCATGCGCCTTCGTCAGCGCCGGGTTGGCGGTTTCGGCCATATACTTGAAGACCGGAAAGTAGGTCAGCGCGGCAAGCAGGCAACCGCCCAGGATGATCGGCTTGCGGCCGATCTTGTCGGACAGCCAGCCGAACAAAATGAAACCGAACGCGCCGATCAACAGCGCCCAGGCGACCAGCAGGTTGGCGGTGAAACCGTCCACCTTCAGCACGCCGGTCAGGAAGAACAGCGCATAGAACTGCCCCGAGTACCACACCACCGCCTGGCCCGCGACCAGCCCGAACAGCGCCAGGATCGCCCATTTGGCATTCGCCCATTGGCCGAACGCCTCGCTGAGCGGCGCCTTGGAATGCCGGCCTTCCGCCTTCATCTTCACGAATGCCGGGCTTTCGCTGAGTTGCAGCCGGATCCAGACGGAAACCGCCAGCAGCAGGACCGAAACCAGGAACGGGATGCGCCAGCCATAGGACTTGAAGTCGTCCCCGCTCATCGAGGCCTGAACGAGCAGGATCACCAGCAGCGACATGAACAGTCCCAGCGTCGCCGTGGTCTGGATCCAACTGGTGTAGAAGCCGCGACGGCCCGCCGGCGCGTGTTCGGCGACGTAGGTCGCTGCGCCGCCATACTCGCCGCCGATCGCCAGACCCTGCAGGATCCGCAGGCTGATCAGAATGACCGCGGCGGTGATGCCGATACTGTCCGACGTCGGCAGGATACCCACGATGAAGGTCGACGAACCCATGATCAGGATCGTAACAAGGAAGGTGTATTTGCGTCCAACCAGGTCGCCGAGGCGGCCGAACACCAGCGCTCCGAACGGACGCACCAGGAACCCGGCGGCGAAGGCCAGCAGAGCGAAGATGTTGCGCGTCGTCTCATCGAACTGGCCAAAGAACTTGGCGCCGATGATCACGGCCAGCGAGCCGTAGAGATAAAAGTCATACCACTCAAAAACAGTACCCAGCGATGAGGCCAGGATGATCTTCTTCTCATCCGAAGTCATCGGCCGAACCGATGGGACGATCCCGCCTGATTGCGCTGCGCTTACGCTCATGAGTTGTCACGCCCTTCCCTAAAGCATTCGGTGTCACGCGGATCGCCATTCTCCGGGCGAATCTGACATTATATCGCCACCAAGGCGGTGGCAAATACAAGATCATTAGCTTATTTTAAGGATTTTGGACAGAGGGAAAGCAGCTGGGGGAGAAACGGCCGCGGTAAGCACGAAATTTGCTGATTGATTTTTCCCCACCCCAACCGCCGACTCATCCGCCGTGCCGAGCGGGCGCGGGAACAGTCCTAGTCTACTTTGGGTGGATCACCAGCGAATCGCAGTTCCGACGCCCCGCCAGCAGGCAGTCCTCAATCCGTGATGCCGTCCGCAGTTGCTCCACCAAAAAGAGGCCACCGATCAGCAGCACAAGGATGACGACGATGCCCACCAAGCTCGCGGTCTGCCGGTCAGCCGCTTGCTGGCTGGTATCATCGTCGGGCCAGTCGCGGCGTCGGGACAAGGGAATCCTCCCACAGGGGCTCGGCCCACGCTTATGCGGAGCCGCATGGAAGCATCGCAACAGTATGGTCACGTGCGGCGGATTTCCATATGTTTGGCGAAATATCACAAGAAAGGGAGAGTACGGGCCGTGGAAGGCGTGAGGCATCTCAGCAGGGACACGCGATTCGCTGCGCTGATATCGCGGATCGGACCACCTCGGCTGAACATCCAACGCCAGCGCAGCCCCTATGAGGCGCTGATCCGGGCCATTGCTCACCAGCAATTGCACGGACGGGCGGCGGAGGCGATCCTGGGTCGGTTCTCGGCGCTGTTCCCGGGTGAAGGCTTTCCGGAGCCGGACGCGGTGATGGCAACGGCAGACACGGCCTTGCGCGGCTGCGGCTTTTCCGGGGGCAAGATCGCGGCGATCCGGGATATCTGCGCCAAGACGCTGGATGGAACGGTGCCAACCCGCCGCCAGTCTCACCGTCTGAGCGATGAAGCCCTCATCGAGCGGTTGAGTTCGATCCGCGGTGTCGGCCGCTGGACGGTCGAGATGTTGCTGATATTCACCCTCGGGCGGCCCGACGTCCTGCCGGTGGACGATTTCGGTGTGCGAGAGGGTTACCGCGTGCTCTATGAGCTCGATGCCCAGCCAAAACCCAAATTGCTGAGCGAGATTGGCCTGGCCTGGGCGCCGCACCGGTCACTGGCCACATGGTATCTTTACCGCGCCGCCGAGGAGGCCAAGCGGCAAGGGCCGGTCAGCCGAGCCTAGCCCGATGGCGGAAATCGGCCTCCGGCAGCAAACGCCTTACGTTCCCCCGACTTTTGCCTGCCGATTGTGCCATGCCTCCATCAGTTGCAGCACCGTGGCCGCCGTCTCCTCGATCGAGCGCCGCGTCACGTCGATCGTCGGCCAGCCATGACTGTTGCAGAACCGCCGAGCCCACAGCAGTTCCGCCTTCACCGCATCTTCATCGACATATTCCGAGCTGTCCGCCCGGATGGGCCCCGTCTGGCCGCCGCCGCCAATCAGCCGCAACCGGTGCCGGCGAATGTCGATCAATGGCTTCTGCCGCCAGAGTCAGACCGATGACCGGGCACTTGATCTCCTCCAGCCCCGCGGGGATCGGCAGGTTTGGCACCAGCGGCACATTCGCCGCCTTAATGCCGCGATTTGCCAGGTAGAAGCAGGTGGGGGTTTTCGAACTACGCGACACGCCGACCAGCACCACATCAGCGCCCGCCAGGCCGGGCTGCGCCTGCCCGTCGTCATGCGCCAGAACATAGTGCATCGCATCGATGCGCGAAAAATAGTCCGCGTTCAGCACGTATTGCCGACCCGGCCTGGCCTCCGCCTGCTGACCGATGGCGTCCTGCAATGCGATGATGACGGGGTCCAGAACATTGACCACCTTGACGTTCAGGCGCTGGCAGGTGGTGTCCAGCTCCAGCCGCAGGGCCCGATCGATCAGCGTGGACAACACGGGGCCGGGTTCCGCCTCGATTCCTTCCAATACACGGTGAAGCTGGAAGCGGGTCCGGATCAGGCTCCACCGATGGTGCATGATCTGGGCCGGCTCGAACTGCACGGTCGTCGCCCTGGCAATGGCATTGAGGGTCTCCCCGGTGGCGTCCGAGACCAGATGCAGATTGATACGCTGGGTTCCTGAGGGCGTGTCCATAGGTGCAACCATACAAGGCATGCCGCTCGGCGGCGAGCGCTATCCAGAACTGACGACAGCATCAGGGCGCCTGGAATGGCCGGCTAGCGTCTTCAGCCAGGAGAGCTATCGCCGGCAAGCTGAGGAAGGTCGGGCTCGCCGGCTATGTCGGTTCGTTTGACGGCGCCGGGGGCGACAGCAACATCGTCCTTCCGCGCCGGATGCTGCCGTTGTGGCATGGCCGTCCACGCCACCGCGCGGCCCCGAAAAGGCGCGCGCCTGGCTCAGCTTGTGTCGGCTCGAGGAAGTCGGGGCGCATTCATGGAGCCCAATGAGGCCTGCCAAAAGCTGGCCGGGGAGGATAATCAGGGACCCTTGGCGTCGGCATATGGGTAGATCAGGGTCCCGTTCTTCAACGCGGGCGGAGACAACACGATCTCGACCTTGGGGTCCTTGAACTGCTCGACATCATTGCCTTTCACGTTCTGGAACTGGACCTCCAATACCCGGGCTTCGGTCCACTCGCCGCTAGGGCCGAAGGTGATGTCGCCGGCGATCGTTTTGAAGGTGTGGCTGCGCATGTAATCGGCGAGCTTCTGCTGATCGAGGCTTCCAACGCCCTCGACCGCCTGCTGCAGCACCTGCATGTCGGAATAGGCGAACGGCGGCAGGTAGTAGCCCAACAGATCGACGCCTGCCCCCGCGGATTTCGCCTGATACCGCTTCAGGAAGTCGATCGAGTCCGGCGTGGCCATGGCGCCGAACGGCAGCCAGAAATCGTAATCGACGATGCCGTTCAACAACGGACCAAGTTGGGTCTTGATCGAGGTGGACTGCAACCCGACCATCCCGCCGCCGAACAGCTTCGCTTTCAGCCCGACCTCGTTCGCCGCTCGAACAATGCCAACCGTATCCGGAGGATACGATGCGACGAAGACCAGGTCTGGGTTGGCCGCCTGAACGCCGCGCACGATCGGTGTGTAGTCGCTGGTCGTCGGCGGATAGGACCGGTCATAGACGATCTTCAACCCGGCTTCCTTGGCCAACTCGCGTGCACCGTCCATCGCATTGTGGGCGAACTCCGCGTCGGCCCAGGCAAAGGCGATCGTCGCCGGTTTCGGGTTCTGCGCCATCGCGACCTCGAAGAAGCCCTTCGAGAAGGCCTGTTTCGGCTGCGGGCCGCCGATCGGGACGATTGAGAAGTAGTTCGGGTATTTGAACTCGCTGTTGACCGACAGGCCAAACAGGCCGAGGAATGTGCGGTTGTGCTGCATGATCACCGGCAGGGCCGGCGCGATCATGTTTGTCCCGTAGCCGCTGATCACCAGATCGACTTTGTCCACGTCAAGCAACTTGGTGTAGATGCCCGGTATGGTCGACGGGTTGGACTGATCGTCATAATATACCAGCTTTACTGGCCGGCCCAGCAGCCCGCCTTTGGCATTGATGTCGCTTTCCCACATTTGCATCGCCAGCAGGGCGGCCTTGCCGTTCGGCGCTATGCCGCCAGTCAGCGCCATCCCAAATCCGATGGTGATCGGATCCGCGGCGCGCGCCGCCGCTGCTCCTGCAAGCAGAACCGTGGCGCCGAGCAACGCTCCACGCCACGCCGTCAGATCGGCGCGCTTCAGCATGATGTGGGTTTCCTCCCGCTGGGTTTGTTGCGGCTATCCTATGGCACCCGGGCCGACTGGCAACCCCTATGGTTTCGCCTTAAGCTTCTCCGGAGACGTCAAAAGGGGAGGCCTCTATCATGCAGGACCTGGACGAATTCACCGTCACAGATGAGACGCTGCGCCAGATGGCTGGCACCGAGAACCCTCGGCTGAAGGAAATCTTCAACGCCGCGGTGAAGCACCTGCACGCCTTTGCTCGCGAAGTGAACCTGACCCCCGAGGAGTGGCTGCAGGGTATCCAGTTCCTGACCGCTGTCGGCCAGAAATGCAGTGCGGTACGCCAGGAATTCATTCTGCTATCGGACGTGCTCGGCCTCAGTGCGGTTGTCAACGCGCTGCACGACAAGAAGGCCCGCGAACTTGGATCGCAGAGCAGCCTATTGGGGCCGTTTTATCGCGAGGGGGTCGCGGTGATGCCTATGGGCACTCAGATCGTCGAGAAGCCGACGACCGAGGAGATCGTCGTGTATGGCAAGGTCACTGACAATGCCGGTGCGCCTCTGGCCAATGCGTTGATACAGATCTGGCAAACGAGCGAGCGGGGTTGGTACGACCTCCAGGAACGCAACGGCGAATCGATGGACATGCGCGGCAACTTCCTGACCGGAGTGGATGGCGGCTACTATTTCCGCACCGTCCGGCCGCTCGGCTACTCGATTCCGATGGACGGGCCGGTCGGCGAGATGGTGGTAAAGCAGAGGCGTCATGGCATGCGGCCCTCGCACATCCATGCCCTGATCGGCGCCGAGGGTTACCGCGAACTGGTCACCGCGCTGTATTTCGGGGATGACCCGAACATCAACTCCGACACGGTGTTTGGTGTGTCGCAGTCACTGGTGGTGGATGCGCATGAAGATCCAGCCTCGCCGCTGCCTGGACTGCGCGCGGTGCATTACGATTTCCGGCTGGCCAAGGCCGCACCGGGCGAAAGCGGACGTGTCGGCGCCGATCCGACGAAGCTGATGAAGGCGGCAGAGTAGTGCCGCGCCGGCTAGTCGACATCTCCTCGCCGCTAAAGGCGGGGATCCAAAGTGATCCGCCGCATATGCTACCGAAGATCGAGTATATGGACCACCACCAGACCGCCCCGGCGATGGCGGAATACATGGGGGTCCGGGTCGATCAACTTCCGGACGGCGAGTATGCGGCAGTAGAACGGGCGGAGATCAGCACTCACAACGGCACGCATATGGATGCTCCTTATCATTTCTTCTCCAGCATGAACCATGCGCTGAAGCCAGGTGGGGAGCCGTCATGGCGGATCGACGACGTGCCGCTCGATTGGTGTTTTCAGCCCGGGGTGAAGCTGGACTTTCGTCATTTGCCGGATGGCTATGTTGCGACCCCCGGCGACGTAGAAGAGGAGTTGAAGCGGATCGGCCACGAACTGCGGGCATTGGAAATCGTGGTGATCAACACTGCGGCCGGTGCCCGGTACGGTCAGGACGACTTCGTCGATACCGGATGCGGGATGGGCAAGGCCGCGACGATGTGGCTGACGGAACGTGGCGTGCGGGTTGTAGGGACGGATGCGTGGAGTTGGGACGCACCGTTTTCCTATACGCGGGAAAAGGTGAAGGCGACGGGCGACGCCAGCCTCATCTGGGAGGGGCATCGGGCAGGACGGGAGATCGGCTATTTTCAGATGGAAAAACTGGGCAACCTCGCCTCGCTGCCGTCGCATGGGTTCGACATTGTCTGCTTTCCGGTGAAGGTGCATCGGGCTTCGGCGGGCTGGACCCGAGCGGTGGCTATCTTCTGGGATTGAGGCGTTTGGGGCTGGCCGACGTCATCGAAGGCTAGCCCGAAAACATGGCCTTCGGAAAAACCATGGTGCGTGTAAAAGCAATTTTTCGACCCGGAGCAAGACGAAGGTATACCGATGGCCACGGGAATTGCGCTTCGTGAAGCGCCCACGTCTCCCCGGAGAATTGTTGTGAGATCGGATCGTGATTGCGCTGCAGCCAAGCCCAGCGCAACCGCCGCGGCAAACCGCTTGCAGGTGACCTCTGCCACCGGCTTAGCCAATCGAAAGTCGTTACGAGGCTTTGAATGTGATGCTCGCAACCGAAAGTTATATACTGGCACATCGATTAAGCCTCTTTCAAAACTGAAATTTGGAAGATAGACGGACTGCCTCGTTCACTCATGGCAAATATGACGTCTACGGTGACCGCTTTGGTCACGCCTGCGTTATTTGAGGATCTGGCTGCCGATTTTGCTTGAAGTCCTCCAACACAATCAGAAATGCTGGCGCCGCCATCCGGGGAGTTCAGGGCCATGCGCTCTTAGTGAACATCTACCGGTCCGGGCTACTTCTCATAAAATACTCTTTCAATAAACGTTGCCGTGGCGTTGAGTTCAACGTGCCCTGCCCCGGGCGTGGACGCCCTGAACTATGCTTAATCAGAACTACATTTCGTTTCGAACACAGTCTAACAGGAGAAGTCAATGGCTCGTATCACCTTGGAAGGCGGCGCGAAAATCACGACCTACAGCCCTCCGCCCGCCAACTTTAATCCACTGACCGCTTCGCAGGCCGACCTCACCAGGGTACGGTTTCCCAACCCGTCCAGACGATCCTCATCATCTCGCTCGTTATCAGCGGGTTTTCGGGCAACTCAAGAACAAATTCCATTACGTTGAGGCGACGTTCAAGTTGAACCCGGAAAAACGACACGGTCCCCGCAGTCGCGCCACCCAGGCAGGCTCAGAAACCTCGACGAACTGGTCGGGCGCCGTTGTCTTCGCCCCATCCGGTGATTCTTTCAAATGGGTAGAAGGAGACTGGGTAGTACCAAACGTCGACGCGCCTACTCAGAATCAATGGTATTATTCCGCAAGTTGGATTGGCATCGACGGCGACGGATCTCCTGATGTCTGCCAAGCCGGGGTGGAGTGCGAGGCCTATCGAAGCGGAACCACGATATCGCGTAACATCTATCCATGGTGGGAGTGGTTTCCGTTGCCTGAGACCCAAATCACGAATCTGGCAGTCAATCCCGGCGATATGGTCACCATGCTGATCTGCACGGCCGGTGCCGGCTCGACGTCAGCATCGGTCTTCTTCAGCAATCGTACGACCGGCGCGTCGACGTCGTTTACGTTCGATGCTCCGAGTGGGACGGAGTTGGTTGGCAATTGCGCGGAATGGATCGTTGAGGCGCCCACCGTCGGTGGATCTCAAAGCGCGCTCGCCGACTATGGCGAGGTCTTCTTCTCCGTTTGCGAAGCGATCAGTGCCAAGGGTGTTACAGTAAATGGCGGAACCGGCGACAATATCAATATGACCGCTGGGGGGGCCACGGTCTCGGACGGCACCCTAATCACGCCTACAATAGTACAGTGCTTATACTCTGGGGCCGAACCGACTTCGTAGTAAACTTGGAAGTGTGCGGGTGAGGGGCCTCGACTCGGATTTATGCGCTCCCGCCCGCCAATCCCGTATGCGCGGTGCACCCCAATATCCGCGGATCAAATGAAGTTGGTGTTGTCGAGTCCTGGGTCGCGTTCTCGAACAGCTTGCGAGCAGATGCGACGATGCTGATTGATTTTCCCTTCGACCCGAACAAGGAAGTTGTTAATAATCCGAATCACTGCGGTTCATCCCTACATCAGGCGGCTGGAAAGCAAGCGGATGGCTGCTCATAAGCGCCGCTAGCCGAGGGCTCCCCCTCCTGCCCCCTGGACTATCCCCGCGCTTTGGGCGGCTTACAACTGGCCTACGGCAGCTTCTGGCGGCGGTGTCAAGACGGAAATGGCAATGACGGCAGAGGTGAGAACCGAGTCGTCACGACTGGAATTGCCCTGGTGTATTCAAAGAGTAATCTCATTTGATCGCGATCACTCCGGAACGGCTTGCTTCGCTGCCAGGCCTTCATCTCCGCGATCCCGATCCCGAGAATTCGACAACCTTCGTCGCTAGCTGCCGCACTTCTGCATCCTAACCATACTGGAGTTGAAACTTCGCCATATCCACTACCCTCCTGACGATGGGGATCATAGCAACAACGAAACCCCATCCGCATCGCCGGTCATCGGTACCACCATACCGTACATCATCTTCCGGTTCGCTTCTTTGAACGCTTTGGAAGAGGGACTTGCCGGGGCCCGCTGTCCATGTATCTGTCTGCCAGGCATCGGGTCGGGCTGTCTCCGCGAGAGGCCGGCAAGACCGACGGTGCGATCAAACCGGACGCCCATGCAGGTGGTCTCCGTTGCAAAGATTCTGCTCATTGAACAGTCCCACTTCATAAGACGGACGCCCGCAGGCGCAGCGCGTTCGTGATCACCGATACGGAGCTAAGCGACATCGCCAATGCGGCCATCTCGGGGCTGAGCAGGATCCCGAACACGGGGTAAAGGACACCCGCCGCGATTGGAATTCCAACGATGTTGTAGGCAAACGCGAAGGCCAGATTCTGGCGGATATTGCGCATCGTCAGCCGGCTAAGGTTGCGCGCGCGGACGATCCCCGCCAGGTCGCCCTTCACCAGCGTGATCCCGGCGCTCCGCATGGCGACCTCGGTTCCGGTGCCCATGGCAATCCCGACATCAGCCTCCGCCAGGGCGGGCGCGTCATTCACGCCATCCCCCGCCATCACCACAACCTTGCCGTCCAGCTTCAACTGCCTGACGATCCGGTGCTTGGCGTTCGGCAACATATCAGCATGCCAGTCATCGATGCCGAGGGTCCGGGCGACCACCTCGGCGGTAGTCCGGTTGTCGCCGGTCAGCATCGCGATATGGATGCCGTCTGCCCGCAGGGTCTCGATCGCGGTCGGGGTGCTCGGCTTGATGGGATCGGCAATCCCGATGATACCCGCGGCGCGTCCGTCCACACCGACAAATAGTGCGGTGGCACCGTCCCGGCGCAAGGCTTGTGCGGCGTCTTGCAACTCACCGAGCGCCACGCCACGGCAGGCCATCAGGTTGGCATTGCCCAGGGCCACCGCACGACCGCCGACCTTGCCGGTGACGCCTTTCCCGGTGACGGACGCGAACCCGGCCGTATCCGTCGTGGCGACCTTCGCCGCTCGCGCCGCCTCCAGGATGGCCCCCGCCAGAGGATGCTCACTCGACCGTTCCAGGCTCGCGGCCAGCCCCAGCAGTTCGGGTTCGGACACACCCGGGGCGGTAACGAGCTTGATCACGCTGGGCTTGCCCTCGGTCAAGGTCCCGGTCTTGTCGATGACCAGAGTGTCGACCTTCTCCAGCCTCTCCAAAGCCTCGGCGGCGCTGATCAGAACGCCCACACTGGCTCCCTTGCCCACACCTACCCCGATCGACATCGGAGTAGCGAGTCCCAGCGCGCAGGGGCAGGCAATGATAACGACGGAGACGGCTGAGAGCAGCGCATAGGACAACGCCGGCGGAGGTCCCCAGATCAACCAGCCGCAAAAAGCCAGCACGGCAACGGCCAGCACTGCCGGGACAAACCTCCCGGCAATGGTATCCGCAATCCGCTGGATCGGCGCACGACTTCTTTGTGCCTCGGCGACCATGGCCACGATGCGCGCCAGCATGGTGTCCGACCCGACCCAGTCAGCACGCATGACCAGTGAGCCCGTGCCATTGATCGTCCCGCCGATCAGCTTGTCGCCGGCTTCCTTCGCCACCGGGACGGACTCACCGGTGACTACGGCCTCATCCACCGCGCTCGTGCCCTCCAGGACGGCGCCATCCACAGGAATGCCTTCGCCTGGCCGGACGCGCAACCGGTCGCCGACTTTGATCCGATCAGCCTGGATTTCCTCGTCGTCAGCGCCGTCGCGAACGAGACGAGCCGTTTTCGGCGCCAAATTCAGCAGCGCGCGGATAGCGTCCCCGGTCTGTTCGCGCGCGCGGAGCTCCAGCACCTGCCCGAGCAGAACCAGCACCGTGATGACCGCCGCAGCTTCGAAGTATACCGGAACCATCTCGTCCGTGCCGTGGAACGCCTCGGGGAAGAGGCCCGGCGCGAACGTGGCGACGAGACTGAAAAGGTAAGCCGCCCCGGTCCCTAATGCGACCAGCGTGAACATGTTGAGGTTGCGACTGACCACAGATGCCCAGCCGCGCCGGAAAAAGGGCCAGCCCGCCCACAGCACGACGGGCGTGGACAAGGCAAACTGGATCAAAACGGAGGCGCGTGGCGGCACGAGGTGGTGCAAGCCAAGGGCGGGGATATGGCCACCCATCTCCAGGATAAAAACGGGCAGCGTAAGCAAAAGGCCGATCCAGAACCGCGTCCTCATGTCGTGCAGCTCGAGATTGGGGGCCGCGTTGGCTGATACTGCGACCGGTTCCAGAGCCATGCCGCAGATTGGGCAACTCCCTGGCCCCTGGTGCCGGATTTCCGGGTGCATCGGACAGGTGTAGATGGCGTCCGTCTCCACCGGCGCTGGCGTCTCGGACGCGATGTACCGGCCGGGATCAGCCCCGAACTTGCTTTTGCAACCGGCGGAACAGAAGTGGAAGGTCGTGCCCGCCTGTTCCAAACGGTGTTTGGAGGTGGCCAGGTTCACCTGCATTCCGCAGACCGGGTCGGTGACCGTTGTCGCCCCCGCCGTGGTAACGCCGTCCGATGCGTGACCATGGTCATGCCGGTGTTCGTCCATTGATGTGCCTCGCGGGTGTTCGCCAATGTGTGTGGATTGGGTTGTCGGGGCAAAAGGGGTTTCCCACCATGCCAAGGTCAAGTATCACTTTGGAGACATCTGACCTACGCACGATGGGGACCTTGCTGGCCGCCACGAACAGGGAGTGCTGATCAACATCGGCGAAGCAGCCAAGGCCTCGGAAGTCAGCACGAAGATGCTGCGGTATCACGGGGCCATCGGCCTCAGGCCCCGCACCCTGAGCGTACGGGAGCAGGCTATCGGACATGCAGCGCGGGGGATGTGGATACGGCGCGGTTCATCTGCCATGCCCGTGATCTGGGCCTTCCGATGAACCGGTAAAAGTGCTGGTTGGGTTGTGGCGGGACAAGAACAGGCCGAGCCGCAGGGCAAAGGATATCGATGGCGGAGTTTGGCGGTGAGAATGCGGATCCTGCCCTCCCGGACCGCGCGCAGGGCAACGCAGAGGCGGATCGTGGCGTCGTCGTGCGCGGGCCTGAGCGCGACAGACGCGACAATCCCGTCTTTATCAGGACCGCTCATCAGAAACGTAGGACTCAGATGAAAACTTCATGAAAATGAGTTCCGGGCACTATGTGATGTATAGCGCTTGACTGGCTTCGACTCACCTTTGAAATGCCTGACCAAATCGTTCTCTGAGAACGAGAAACAACTACAACGAAGTCATTGGGATGGACCTCTCGTGGAATGAGTGACTGGCGGCTTGACTGATAGGCTCATCCCGATGTCAGCACTGCACCACCGAACCTGCTTCTGCACGGCTCTGCGCCCGACCCGCCAAGCGTGGGTTTGGGGGATCGAGCATGATCGAGACGCGGAAGCTGCCAGCCATAGCCATAGCGAGAGCTTACAGCCGCCCCGTTAAGGAAGAGTTAACGTCGGTACCAGCCAGCGCCGAATAGCGGCCGAATCAGAGTGCCAGGCGTGGAGGGGGCTTTATTCTCCAGCGGGAGAGCAGGGTGGCGAGAGGACCCTACGCGGACGCCGACGTATTGAGTAAGCGCCGGACCATCCCGCACAACCCTCGAACCTGCATACTGTGAGATGGGTCGCCCCTATCGAAGGCGAACGTCTGGTCCAGAAGAGTTCCTTATCGCTGCAATAAGCTGCGGCGGCGGCCTTGACGGCCTAGCATCTACAGGCAGTCTGAGGCTTGGAATTGGGCACCTCTTCGCCTCAGCCTTTTATAAGGGGACCCCATAGGGCGGAAAGATATGGTCGATAACGTGACAGCGCCCGGTTGGGTAGGCGATATGGCGCCTATCGCGGCATCGGATTGGTCGTATGATCGAGCTCGCCACCTGCTTGATCGCGCAGGCTTCGGTGGCGTCCCAGACGAGATCAACCGGCTGTATAATCTTGGTCCCGTGGCGGCGGTGAACTCGTTGGTCGATTTCGACGCGAGCGCCATGAGCGATCTGCCGGAATTCAGCCACTCACCGATCTACGATCCGACGTTACAGAACTTCCCGGAGACTTCGACCTGCGGCCACGCGGCTCGCGGCGCAGACCGGCGCGGCGATGGGCGTTAGCGTTAAGCCGGCCGGACCGCGACGGCTGCAACCCGTGGTCGACCGTTTCTTTTATTGGCTGCGCGCGAGCTCGCTGGAGACACTTCGCCTCTCGCACTGGTGGGCGGGATGCATGCTGCTGTCCAAGCAGCCGCTGCAGGAGAAAATGGCGCTGTTCTGGCACGGGCATTTCGCGACCGGTGCCGACAAAGTGCGCGACTACCGCAAAATGCAGGTACAGCTTGATCTGCTGCGCGCGCATGGAACCGGGAATTTCCGCACGCTCATGGTGGGCGTGGCGCAGGACCCCGCGATGCTCGTGTTTCTCGATGCAGGCCGAAACGTGAAGGACGCACCTAACGAGAATTTCGGGCGCGAGGTGATGGAACTGTTCCTGATGGGTGTGGGCAACTACACCGAGCAGGATGTTCGCGAGGCGGCGCGTGCGTTTACCGGGTGGATCGACGACGACCTGGCGTTCCGCTTCGACGCCAGGAAGCACGACGAGCGCGACAAGACATTCCTCGGACATACCGGCCCGTTCGACGGTGTTGAAGTGCTGGATATCATCCTCACCCAACGGGCCACCAGCGTGCACATCGCGACGAAGATCTATCGCTTCTTCGTGCGAGACGACCCGTCCCCCGAATTACAGGCCCAGCTCGGCGCGATGCTGCGTGACGGCGGTTACGAGATCGCGCCGTTCCTGCGGACGATCTTCCTGTCGCGCGACTTCTACAGTCCGGCCTCGATGGGAGCCCAGATCAAGGGACCGGTCGAACTGATCGTGTCGACCTATCGCCGCCTGGGTCTTTCAGCGATGCCGGGAATTCCCGATATCAACAGTGCCAGCGGTGCGCTGGGACAGGTGCTGCTCAACCCTCCCACCGTCGCCGGCTGGGCCCAGGGACGGGCCTGGATCACCCCGGCGACGCTGATCGGGCGCGGCAATTTCGCCCGCGATGTGATGTTCCCCGACCAGATCAACTTCGTTGATCCAAACCTTGACCCTGGCGCACAGGTCCGCGAGGTCAACAACCGAATACTGCGCGGCGCCGACGTCGCGGCGGCGACCACCGAGGAAGCGCCCGGGACCGGCGAGGCGATGGGCGGGCGGGCGATGGCCAACGCCGAAGCCGAGCAGGAGGACTTCAACACGAGGCTCGGCAGCCTGCATGGCTGGCAGGAAGCGGTGCGCAAGGTCAAACCGATCGTTCGCGCCCCCGCCCTGTTCAGCCTCACCGACATCGTGGTGGCGGGGTCGGCGCGGAACACCTCCGACGCGGTCGATATACTTCTTGTCCGCTTGCTCAGCGTGCCAATTGATACCGACGCGCGGGCCACGCTGATCGCGTTTCTCGACGGGCAACTCGGCACCTCGGATATCGGCCGGGCGCAGACGTATCTGGAAGAGCCGCTGCGGCTGGTCGCACATCTGATCATGAGCAGACCTGAGTATCAGCTCGTTTAACCACCTGGCAGGCGGATTGGTCCGCCGATGACCGAACAGACCTGGGGAGTAGCGAAGATGGCCGGAACTATCGAGCATCGTGGCGGACCGGCGCGACGGGACGTGCTCCGCGGCGCCCTGTTTGGCTCCGGACTTGGCCTCGTTGCAGGGTCGGCGACGCCGATCGTTTTTAGCCGCCCGGCGCAGGCGGCCAAGCCTCCAGCCAATGAACGTATCCTCGTCGTGGTCGAATTGTCGGGTGCCAATGACGGGCTCAACACCGTTGTCCCGTTTGGGGACGATGCCTACTACCGGGCGCGGCCACGGCTAGGATTGCCGGCCAAAAGCTTGCGCAAGATCGACGATCATTTTGGCTTCCCGATGCGGATGGCCGGCTTCGAGCGCCTCTACAAGGACGGTCAGATGGCCATCGTCCAGGGAGTTGGCTATGAGCATCCGTCCTTTTCGCATTTCTCGTCGATGGCCTATTGGCATACCGGTGCGCCGAATAGCGGCGACGCCTACGGCTGGCTCGGCCGCCTCGCCGACGCCATCGATCCGACCGACAGCGGCGACTTTCTGGTGAACGTGCAGTCCGGTCAATCGCTTGCGGTGCGAGCGGCAAACCACGTGCCACTCGTGTTCGACGATCCCGCGCAATTCGCCCGCGGCGGTTTCCACGATGAGCAGGCGGCGTTGCGTGCGCTGGCGCCGAGTTCGGAGCCGCGCAACGCGACCGAGGAATTTCTATTCGCCGTCGCCCGCAGCGCGCAGAGCGCCGAACAACGTGTGCACCAGGCCTGCGCCAGCTACCATTCACCGGTCGACTACGGGCTGGTCCGGTTCGGACTGGAGCGTGTTGCCGCCCTGATCGCCGGCGGCTTCGGGACGCGAATCTTCTATGTGTCCTATCCCCGTAACGCGTTTGACACCCATGTCTATCAGGCCGACACCCACGCCCGGCTGCTGACCTACGTATCCGACCATATCAGTGCTTTCATGACTGATATGAAGCGGGTTGGACGGGCGGACGACGTGACGATGATGGTGTTCAGCGAGTTTGGCCGGCGGGTGCAGGAGAACGCCAATATGGGCACCGATCACGGTACTGCCGGGCCGGTGTTCGTTATCGGCTCCCAGGTCCGGGGTGGCCTATACGGCGAAATGCCGAGCCTGACGAACCTGGACGATGGTAATTTGCGGTATACGACCGATTTCCGACGCGTTTACGCGACTCTTATCACACAGTGGATGGGACAGGCAGACGACTCGGCTGTACTCCGTCAGCCGTTCGCCCCGTTCGACAATATGTTGAGCGCGTAGCACCAACGGTGTGGCTGCCCTTTGCAGCCAGCATTGTACCTGTAGGCCTAGGCGTTGCCGGAACAGTTGGGGTTAGCAACCAACCGAACCGGCGCAACGCTCAAAGAGCCGGGCGGCTTCGGATTGCCTCGTCGACCTTGCGCGGAAGGAACTTCCCGTCAGCGAGTCCCGCGAGCAGCTTGCCGTTCTCGACCATAACCTTGCCGCGCTGGATGGTGATACTTGGCCAGACCGCGGCGTCCCAATCCTCCCACGGCGTGTAATCCGTCTCGTGCAGGTTCTCTTTGCGAATTGGCCCGGCACGCTTTGGATCAAGCAGTACAATGTCGGCGTCCGAACCCACGGCGAGCGCACCCTTGCGCGGATAGAGGCCCATGATTTTGGCGGCGTTGGTCGATACAAGTGCAACGAATTCCTCCAGGCTGAAGCCGCGTTCGCGCACCATCTGGGTGTACATCAGCGGCACCCGCGGCTCGACGCCCGAATTGCCGCCAAAGGTGTCGTCTATACGGCTGCCCGCTAGCTTCACTTCCAGGGGGCAGCAGCATTCATCGGTAGCAACGCACTGGATCGCGCCCTGGCGCATTGCGCCCCACAGCGCCGCCTGGTCCTCGGGGAATTTCAGCGACGGATAGGTGTGGTAGATCTGCCCCCCCGGCCGCTTGTAGTCCTCGGAGTTGTAGAGCAAGTACTGATGCAGCGTCTCACCATAGACAGGGAAGCCACGTGCCCGCGCGGCCGCCATGGCGTTGACGCCGGTTTTCGCAGACGTATGCACCATGTACATCGCCGCGCCCTCGACGCTTTCCGCCAGCCGGATCACTCGGTTGAAGGCGAGGTCTTCGGACAGCGTCGTGTGCGCCGCGGCGAGATTCTCGAAGCCCATGCGGTCTTCCCGGAGCAGCTTCTCGTACATGTGCATGACGAGGTCGTTGTCTTCGGCGTGGATGCAGGTCAATCCACCGGCTTTCGCGACCACCTTGATGACTTCCCAGATATCGCCGTATGGCACCATGTGAGCCATTCGCTGTGGCGTGATGTCGGTGGTGAACATCTTGACGCTGGCGTAGCCGGACTGGATCGCTTCCTGTATCTCGTTGAGCTTCTTCAGACTGATGTGGTCGAACAGCATCAGATGCAGTCCGTAATCGCAGTAGCAGGCGTCCTTCCAGTCCTTGTCCCGCAGTTCGATAGCCGCTTGCACCGTCTGCTCCTCGGCGACCGGCACGAAATCGATCATCGTGGTGGTGCCGCCGAACAGCGCCGCCCTGCTGACCTGCTCGGGCGGCCCGGTGAACGTCGGCTCCGGCTGGTTCGGCATCTGCATGGGTATGCTGCAATGAATATGTGGATCGATCCCGCCGGGGATGACGATCTGGCCGGCCGCGTCCACTACGCGGGTTGCACCGATCGCGGCCAGGCTACCAGGCGCGCCAATGGCGACGATCTTGCCGCCCGAGACGCCAAGGTCGACATTTTCTGCTCCGCCCGGCAGCACATGGGTGCCGCCGCTGACTACCAGATCAAACATTCCCCTTCCTCCCAGGTACCAGTTCGGCCCCTAAGGTCCTGATGGTTGGCCGCGTGATCGCCTACAGTTCGGCCAGGACATACACGTAGATCGCCTGCGTGGTAAGCTCCGGGCAACTGCTTCCTGCCGGGTGACCACGCAGCTACGGTGCAAGCCTTGTACCGATCCAACCGCACTGTCGTTGCCGGGAATGTTGACTGGGCGGACGACCCTGTAGGGCTTGCGTCTTGAGGCAACTGTAAGCAGTCCATGAGTGCAGCGGAGTAATTGCCATGCCATCCCTGGTTTTTCGTTTGGTTTTCGCCGGCCTGCTTGCCCTGATGACGTCTGCGACCTCCGCAAGCGCGGCCGATATCGAGGAGACCTCAGATGGGCCCGACCTTGCCTCGGTTCGTGCTGCGATTAAAGCCAAGGATTACGACTCCGCACTGAACACGCTGAAGGACGTTGTCGTCTCGTCGCCGCACCCGGATGCCTACAGTCTGATGGGCTTCGTGCTGCGTAAAACCGGCGATCGCGCCCAGGCGATGACCTATTACCGCAAGGCGCTCGATGCCGATCCCTCACATAAGGGCGCGCTGGAATATCAGGGCGAACTATTTGTGGAATTGGGGCAAGTCGACAACGCGAAGTTGAACCTAGCCAAGCTCGAGAAGCTCTGCCCTTCAGGTTGCGAGGAAGAGGCCGATCTCAAGGAAGCGGTTGAGCATGCGCCGCCCGCGAAATAGTCTGTGCCGGTTACGCCAATCCATATGCGGAACGAATGCTCAGTCTGGATGCAGGTCGAACCGCAAACGGAATACGGGGAACGAAGCCGCGACGTGATGACCTCGGCTTGGTCCGTCAAAAAGCAGCGCATCGAACCGCCGCAACAAGCGGCCAGAATTGTGCCGTCCGGCAGCATCCCTCGCTGGTCAACGGGGGCAGCATCCTCTGATCGTCAGGTTTCCCTGAGGCGATCGAACAACTACCAAGTGCTTCGGAGACAGCGAGAGGATGCCTGAAGTCTAGTCACTTGCATTTTGATGGCTTTTGCCAACGACTGCGCCATCACTCTGCCTTGACGCCCATGCGGGGCGGGTGGCGGCGGCGGGCAGGAGATCGAACACGGCTTATGTCCTGATCTCGGGCTCGCCTGCGTGGAAGCGGCGCTCGATTTCCTCAGGCGCGATGTCGCGGACGATGAACACCAGTCGCTGGCTGTGATCCGCATCAGGCCAAGCGTCGAGCCAACGTGGGGGATAGAGCGTATGTTGCACGGCATGCAACTCGGCCGGTCTCCCCGGTTGATCGGCGAACTCAACGAGGCCCTTGACGCGCAGCAGATCCTCACCTCGTTCACGGGCCAAACCGCCCAGCGCGACCGCAAACTCCAGCCGGGTCATCCTACGGCGCAAGATCAGTGCGTGTGTAGTGATACCGTTGGTGTGCTCCGCCGCGGCCCACCGGCGCTGCCGGCGTGGCGTCGAGGCCGCTGCGAAGAGTGCCGCCGCCGGAGATTCGATCGCCGTGCCCTCGGCGATTTCCGCCCACGGATTGAGCGATTGCAACCGCTGCCGCAGTTCTGCGGAAGCCGGCTGGATGTCGGTCTTGCTGATCAGCAGCAGGTCAGCGCACACGGCTTGAGCTGTCGCCTCAGCGAAACGGTCGATAGTCGCCTCACCAAGCACCCCGTCTACGACCGTCACAACGTGATCACAGCGCAACATATGTTCCAGGTAAGCGTCAGCGGCGAGAGTGTAGAGGATGGGTGCCGGCTCCGCGAGGCCACTCGTCTCGATCGCCACACGGCGGAACGGCGGCAGCGTGCCGTCGGCACGGCTCGTCAGCAATCGATGCAGGGCAAGCGCCAGGTCCTGTTTCACGGCACAGCACATGCAACCGCTTTCGAGTTGCACGACATCGCCCGGCCGCGTTGCCTCGACGATCAAGTGATCGAGACCAATTTCTCCGAACTCGTTGATCAGGACCGCAGTGTCTGAAGCCGCGGGATCCGCCAGCACACGACGCAAAAAGCTCGTCTTGCCACTGCCAAGAAAGCCGGTGAGCAATGCCACCGGTAGCGGCTGCGCCGTGGAGGATGCTGCGGGAGACGGAAATCCTCGCGACGTCACTTTCACGGCTGACCCCGGGTCATACCGTGCCGCGGGTGTCTGCACAGCCGGCCAACCGGTGGCGGCCCATGCTGAACCGCTCGATATAAATCAATTTATCGACTGAAATCGCCACCTCCCAAGCCAAAAATGCGTGCGCTGCCGCCCTGCGTCGTCCTTCGAACCCCTAAGGGCACAATGGTTGCATAGTGAACCGGATCACGTAAAGTCGACACTCGATCGAACGGGGGCAGGCGATCATGACAGCAAAACGTGCGCGGTGGACTTTGGCAGGCTTCGCGGTTGCCCGTCACTCCGCTTGGCTCGCCATACTGATCCTCGTTGCTGCCACGGTGACCACCGCGCTGGCCGCCGATCCCGCCGAGGACATGTTCAAGCCGGGTATCGCCGAACCAGGCACGGCTATTCCGGCGGCCTCGGTGCAGTTCGGGATGCGGCCCTACGCGGACAATACGTTCTATATCATCGGCATCCGCAAAGGGTGGTTCAAGGACGTAAACATCACGATCGAGCCGCAGCCGGAAGGGCTGAAGGTCACCGACACCAACGTCACCGCGCTTTTGCTCAACGGACAGCTCGACTTGATCAGCGAATACTGCCCGTTGATGCTGCCGCTATACAAGACCACGCGGCTTTTGAAGTGCATCGCCTTCACCAACAACTCGATCGGCGAAACCATCCTCGCCAATCCCAAGCTGAAGCTGAAGTCCTTCAAGGACTACATGAAGGAAGGCAAGGACTTTAAAGCGGCGTTGCATGACGCGCTGGCGCCGCTGCAAGGAAAGACCCTGGTTGGCGCGCCAGAACTCAGCGACCGACCGTTCGAGGAACTGTCGTCGCAAATGTCGGGCGTCACCTGGAAGCTGCAGATCATGGAGGACAGCAAATCGCTGGTGCTGGCGAAATCCGAGCAGATTGACTTCATCAATCCGGAAGGCACCCCCATCGTCTATCTGCTGGAACAGGCTGGCTGGACCCCGTTACTTAACAATGACGATATTATAACAAATGCGTCGGGCGGAGTTGATTTCCCGTCGAGCGGCTGGTCGGCGTCGTCGGCATGGGCGCCAACGCCAACTTTGTCAACGCCCATCCCAATACCGTGCTGCGGTTCCTCTCGGTGGTCTGGCGCATCATGGATGAAATGAAGAAGGACCCGTCGCTATTCGACATCCAGGCGCCGTACCTGAACAGCGTCGCAGGCACGAATTTCGACGGCAAGGGAGTCGCCGAGGTGGTCAACTCGCTCGATCCGTTCGCGCCCTTCGAATACGGGAAGACCTTCTACGAGGACCCGGGCAGTGCCCGTTACTACAAGAACCTATATACCGCCATCATCGATGACTACGTGGCGCACAACATCGTTCCCAAAGGAGTGGTCACGCCGGACCAGTTCATCTGGGGCTCCGCGATCTGGAAACAGGCGATGGACTACAAGACCAAAACCGATGCACTGATGGCGGGATTGCAAGGCAAGACACTGGCGGCGGACAAGCAGGCGCAGTTGGACAAGGCCAAGCAGTTGTATGACTGGTACGACTATCTCGACGCGTTCCGGCTGGCAACGGCCGCTGCATCCTGAGCACGGGAAGCTGGGAATAGCGACAACGGATCAATTGCAGCAGGCCGGCCCCGCCTTGCCCGACGTCGCCTTGCAGCGCCGGGCCGTGCCTAAGGCGGCGCGCCGTTGGCCGGCGCTGCGAGTGGACCCGCTGGGCATTGTCGGTGTGTTACTGCTGATCGTCTTATGGCAACTGTTGACGTTTCTGGTGCCAGTGGCCGTCACTGCCCGCCCCCTGGGACGTTGTTGAGAGAGTTGGTGCCGATTTCTGGGCGGCGCCCGAATTGTCGTTCTACGGCCTGGACACCGGGCCTTGCGGGCAGTCTGGTCTATACCGCGACCAATGTGCTTATGGCGGTGCTGGCCGGCAGCGTGCTGGGCGTTGCAGGCGGGCTGTTGACGGGCCGCATCGGTTTGCTGCGCCAGATCGCCGATCCGGTCATGATGACCGTTGGCACCATCCCGATCCTCGTGCTCGCGCCGTTCTTCCTCATCTGGTTCGGAGTCGGCCGTGCCAGCGCCCTGCTGCTCGTCGTGTTCTACGTCACTGTCATGATCTACGTGTTTGCACAACGGGCGACGTTCAATCTGTCACCGATCTACGAGGAGGCGGCCCGCACACTGGGCGCAAGCAAGGCGCGCATTCTTCGAGATGTGGTGCTGCCGGGGACGGTGCCGGAGATCCTGGCCGGTATCCGCGTCGCGTTGGCGGGCGCCTGGGGCCTGGAGGCGATTACGGAACTGCTGGGCGCGCAGGCCGGCATGGGCAAGATGATCCAGGTGCTTGCTGGTGCCACCGACGTGCAGGGCATCTTCGCGGCGCTGTTGACGCTGGGGGTCGCCGCGATCGTCTGCGACGCCTTGGCCGCGTGGCTGGTGGGGCTTGCCACGACCTGGCACAAGCCAACCCACCCGAACGCCTGAGAGGGCAAGCGGATGACCGACACCATCATTGACGTGCGCGACTTGTCCCGTCATTTCCGCCGCGCCGATGGCCAGGCGGTCAGCGCCCTCGACCGACGTCACATTCAGCATCCCGCGCGGCCAGTTCGTCTGCCTGCTCGGCCCGTCCGGCTGCGGCAAAAGCACGCTGCTGCAGATCATCTCCGGGCTGCTGCACCAGAGCAGCGGCGGCATCGAGGTTGACGGGAAGCCCGGTCACCGGGCCCGGCCCGGACCGCGGCGTGGTGTTCCAGAAGGACAGCGTGTTCCCCTGGATGCGGGTGATCGACAATGTCGAATATGGCCTGAAATGCCGCGGCCGGCCACGCGATGAACGCGCCGCCATGGCGACGCGGTATCTCGATCTGGTCGGCCTGGGCCATGTCGCCCGAGCTTGGCCGCGCGAACTGTCAGGCGGCATGCTGCGGCGGGTCGCCATCGCCACGGTGTTCGCCAACGGCGGCAGCGTGCTGCTGCTGGATGAGCCTTTCGGGGCGCTGGACTACGTGACCCGGCACCAGTTGCACGATGTCCTGCTCAGCCTGTGGGCGGAGCCGGTGGACGGGCGGCTTCGCACCGTCGTGTTCGTAACCCACGACGTGGACGAGGCGCTAACGCTCGCCGACCGGATTCTGGTGATGCGGGCCGGGCGAATCATCGACGACCTGGCCGTGCTCGTCCCCCGCCCGCGGACGTCGGACAGTCTGCTGGATCCGCATATGGTGCGGCACAAGCACACCCTGCTTACCCATCTCGGGCTGGAGCGGCGTCCCGTGGAGCAAACGGCATGATGGAGGCGGCGATCCAGACGCTGCGCCGGCATGGCGTTTCCCTGGCGGTTCTCGTTCGGCATGGCGGTGGCGTGGCAGGTGCTGTCGATGATCTATCGAGCCGAGGCGCTGCCTGGGGAGCCGATGGTGCCAGGCTGGCAGATCGTTTTTACCCGCACTCTGGTGTCACTGTCGGATTACTGGCGCGGCGGGCTGGGGGTAAAGGCGGTCGCTGACGGCGCCCAGCCCAGCGCGATCGGGGGCGTGCTGTCAATCCTGGACGCTTCCCTTGATACAATCGTGCGGCTTTATACCGGTCTCGCGATCGGCGCGTTGTTCGGCGGTCTGTGCGGACTGGCGGTATCCTGGTCGAACTGGTCGCGACGGATTGTCGCATTGCCGCTGCACCTGATCCGGACGTTACCGCTGCTGGCAATGGTGCCGCTGTTCCAGTTGTGGTTCGGAACCTACTTCGTAGGGAAGATCATCTTCATCGCGTATGGCGTGGGCGTGATCTTCTTCGTCGGCGTCGCCAATGCCGTGCGCAACGTGCCACAGATCTACATCGACAACGCCCTCGCGCTGGGGGCGACGCGATGGCGGCTGTATCACACGGTCATTCTGCCGGCGATCTTTCCGGAGTTACGCTCGACAATTCTGCTCAGCCTTGGAACGGGCTGGGGCGCAACGCTTGGGGCAGAATATCTCGGGGCGCAGTCAGGGCTTGGCTATATCATCGTGTATTCGGAGCAGTTCGCTTACCTCGACCGCATGTTTCTCATAGCGCTGGTGATCGTGGTGTACGCTTGCGTTAGCTATGCGGTGTTCGATCATATCGCGCTGAAACGGTTGGCGTGGATGCCCCGAAGCAACACGGATGTTGTCGTGGGCTGAAGCGACGGATTGGTGCATCCATCCGACACCGCTTACCGAAAGGTGGCACAAAGTCTTCAAGGCCAGATAATGAGCGACGAGGGGGCACTGCCTCATGCCGCGCGGACAGCGCCGGTCGATTGACGGCTGCCCAGGGCGAGAGAGCTGCGACAGCGGGCTACGCCGGGCTGGCGGCAAAAAAATTTGAAAAAATATCGGGTGTTGAGCGGTTCACAGCCGACCTCGGACAGCTTCGGTAAGGTCCTCCTTGTCAAACAAGCCGAGCCATAGGGGTTCGGATCATCAGGAGGACTTCAGATGCGTTCCATGCTTCTCGCCGGCTTCGTCGCTCTCACCGCAGTCGCCGCGATCGCCCCGGCCCATGCTCAAATGACCGGCGGCATCTCCATCACTCACGGTGGTGGCAACGTGAACGTCGCTTCCGGCAAGTTCAGCGAGGCCGATCAGTCCGCAACGACGCTCGGCGGCGTCGCCGGCCGTCATGGCGTGGCCATCACCAACGGCGGCAATAACCGCAACATCGCTTCCGGCAAGTTCAGCTTTGCCGGGCAGGACACCACCACGGTCGGCGGGACGGCCCTGGGACGCGGCCGCGTCATCACCAACGGCGGCGCCAACACCAACCTGGCCCGCGGCTTCGGCAGCACGGCGACACAGTCCACCACGACCATCGGCGGAACGGCTTTCGGCCGCGGCACCTCGATCACCAATGGCGGGCTCAACACCAACCTGGCGGCCGGCAAGTTCTCTTCGGCTGATCAGCAGGTCGTTACCCTCGGCGGCACGGCGGGTCGTCGTGGCCTGAACGTGGTGAGCGGCGGCGCCAACAAAAACGCTGCTCTCGGCTTCGGCTCCTCGGCTTCGCAGCAAGTGTTCACCAGCGCTCAGTAATGCCTGACAACATCCGGCCCCTGGAAGAGGGGCCGGAGTCCCTTTCCATCAGCAGGAGGAAATCATGACCCGCGCAATCAGCCTAACACTGGTGTTGCTTGCCACCACGGCGGCTCTGCCGGCGGCAGCACAGGACAGCGGTGGGCTGCGTTTGCGCGGCAATCCGATCGCGACACTCGATCAGATTGAAGCCAATACCAGTCGCGGCTGCCCGCTCTCCAGCACCAGTGTGACGGTCGGAGTGAATAAAGCCTTTGGGACCGGTTCGTCGGCAACGCAGGGGCTCCGAACTGTCGCCGGTTCGACCGGCAATAGCGGATGCCGGCCGCTAGTCACCACCCAGGTGGCAGTCGGTGCGAATCTCGCATTGGGAGCGGGCTCGCAAGCCGGCCAGTCGATCAACGTTCAGGGTCAGCGCGGGGCGCTGGACAGCATCAGCTTCACCCGCGGGATCAACATCGGCGTCGGCGCCGGGTCGGTTGCCACCCAACGCATACAGAACCTGACCTCCCGGTGAGGTCAGCGGCACATCGGCTCATGACCTCCGCCAGCGCCCAATATCTCTTGACACCTTGTGGTGGCGTGTGTGGGGCGACATCAGGCGCGGGTCACATTCAAAAAATGCCGGCTGCCAAACCGGCGGCAAGCGTCTCACCCAGATTTCGGCAACGATCGAGGTCGGTGGCCGAAATGATTTTTGGCGCAAGGATCGCCTCCGGGGTTTGCGCGCGAGTGCGGACGATCAACGGGTCTGCGACCGCGCGGAGGCGCCAGCCGGTGGTGATGCGGGCAATCTGCCGGGCGGCGTTCTCTCCGTCGCTACCAGCGCAGATCAGGGTGGCATACGGGCGGCCGTTGATGCGGTCCAAAGCCGCGTAATACGTACGATCAAAGAAATCCTTCATGCGGCCGGCCATAGCGGCGAGGTTCTCAGGTGTCGCGAAGATGTAGCCGTCGGCGGTTAGTACATCGTGCGCTCCGGCATCCGCGGCGACTAGCAGCCGCACGGTGACATCTGGTTCGGCCGCGGCCGCTGCCGCCGCCGCTTCAGCCATCTGGCGAGCACCGCCCGTTAGCGAATGAAAAACGATTAGCAGCGTCTTCAAGGCCGGCCCTTTGGCAAACAGCTGGTCAAATCCGCATTAACATAGATGGCATGCCAAGGTGGACCGCTTGCCTCCGTATCAGATTTCCGCTTCCCCTGTCGCCGGCGCGGGATAGGTGGGGTCGAGCTTTCACGGGTCCGAACATGGCGAAATCAAAGCTTCTCGCCCCAACGCAGGAACAGCCCTACATCGCCAGGCTTTCCGTGGGGAAAATCGAGCACTTGCGCCGAAAGATGAAATCCGTGCGGTCGGAGCGTGACATTCCACCGCTGGTAAATCTCCGCCGCTTCGCCGCGCAGGGTTCCGGCCATGAATCATTCGGGGGGTTGTTGATCGCCCGCGAATCATCTGAACACAGATCACTGGGAAAGCGCAGCAAGAGGTATTGCTTCTCCATGTTCGGCGGCCTTCTGGGCTTGGTGAACCAGACCACCCCAATCAGCATCGCTGATCTTCGCTTTGAGCATCTCCTCAACCTGGCGATGCCGATTTTCCACGGCTTCAGTTTTCAAGTGTTGTACCTTTTGAGTTTGGGCATCCTTGAACGCTCGCTCAAAACTCTGGAAAGATTTGGCAGATAGGACGTCGGCCGACGGCTTAGATTGATCGTGGACTGGTCTTTGCATTTTTGCCTCTATGAGGTTGATCGGCGTAAGCCAACGCGAGATCGCTCACAAACCGCTTGATCAGCGCCACGGGCACTATGGCCGATGCATTCTGTCTAGAGGAATGGTGGCCGAGAATATAACAGCGACGGTGCCGTATGCAGTTGCTTTTCGCCCGGATAAGGCAGTACTTAACAGCGATCCTTGATGAAAACCGTTGACGCGGCCGGTTTTTGGGCGCGCCAGCAAGACCGACCTTGACTCGTCCATCACACCCGCTCCGCAAGAGCGACACGCATCAGCCGACTGCAATGACGATCAGGAGGTTTTCAGGAAGAAAAAGCTCCAACGGGCCGCCGGCGGGTCACGGCGCTGACGAGCCCCAACGTTATCAGATTCAATAGAAGCGCGACGACACCTATGTTCAGGTCGCGCAGTGCCTCAGGCAAGAAGGGGAACAACAGGGAAATAGTCGTATGGGTCAGGCTGGTCACGGCGACGGTCGCGACCCCGACGCATATGCCGGCAAAAGCACCTTCCTTGGTGACAGGATTGTGCGGCAATAAGCTGGCGACGACCGCCGGAAAGAGCTGCGTCACGAAGCTGTAGCCCATCAACAGGAGGGCGACAATGGTTGCGCCGCCGCGCAGGGTGAAGATCACCGAAACCAATGCTACGATCGGAACCAGCGCCTTGGCCAGGCGGGATATCGTTGCATCAGTGGCCGTGGGGTTGAAGTAGCGGAAAATGTTGTTCGCCATCAGGGTTGCCGAGGCTATCAGGATCATCGAACCGGGCACGATGGCTGTGAGAACGCCAGCCGCGCCGATAATGCCAACGAACCAGGGATCGAAAGTCTGCACGCAGAGGCGCAGCAGCGACAAGTCGATGTCGGGCCCTTTCAGACCCGGGACTTTCAGGATCGCCGCGAAGCCAACAAAGAATACGAACAGCAGAATGAGCTGATACAGCGGAAGCGTTGCGGCATTGCGGCGGAAGGCTCGTTCCTCCTTCGCGGTATAAAGCGAGCCGAACGTGTGCGGCCACATGTAGAATCCGAAGCGCGGTCAGCAGCACGGTGGAATCAAACCATGCCAGGCTTTCGCCTTGAGCCGGCAACGCCAGGAAGTTGGGTTTGGCTATCTGAATGGCTGCGAACATTGCACCGTAGCCGCCGTAATAGTGCAGCGGCAGGTAGATCCCGAGGAACAGCACGATGGCGAGGATCGTCGTGTCCTTGAGCACCGCGGTCCAGACGGATCCATGGATGCCAGACACTGTAACGTAAGCCGTGACAACGGCGGCACCAATCCAGATGGCGACTGTCGGAGAAATCGCGCCGTACGCCGCCGCATCGACGATGATGCCCAAACCCTTAAATTGCAGCACCAGGTATGGAACCAACGCGACGATTCCGACGACCGCGACCAGGACGCCCAATGCGGGACTGTTATACTTGCGGGCAAAAAAATCTGGCTGAGCGATCAGCCGGTGTTCGTTGGCGTAACGCCAGATCGGTGGCAATAGCCAATACGATAACACGTACGCGAGGCAGCCGTAGGACAGGATGTAGAGGGCCGGCGCGCCATGCCCATAGGCGAAACCGCTGCCACCGAGGAAAGTGAACGTCGTGTAGATCTCGCCAGCCATCAACACGAAGACCAGGAGCGTGCCGAAGCCTCGGCCGCCGACTGTCCACTGCTCCAGGTTCATGTCCTTGCCGCGCCGAGCGCGCAATCCCAGCATCAACACTCCGGCGATGACGACGAAGATGATGGTGAGGGCGGGATTCATCGGCGGTCTTCCGGCACATCCCGGTTGACTGGATCCATCAGATAGATGATCGCCATGATCAGGCCTGTAAGGACGATCCACAAAACTATCCAGGCCAATATCAGGGGCATGCCAAGGATCAAGGGCTCGACGCGGTTGAAAAACGGAGTACCGACAAGAATACCAAGGAAGGGCAGCACGGCTAACCATTTCACCAACGCCATGGCCTCTCCTGTATCTCAATCAATCTCAACGTGACGATAGCTGTCGCGGTTGTTGTCGTCGAGCACTGGGGAAACGGGCTGCGCCTCCGAACCCCGACCCGGTGGCGGCTCAATCGATACAGCCCATCTCGACAGGGTGGTGCAGCACGATGGCCATAAGATCCTCTTGCGCGTCAAGAAAAGCTGGTATCGTCTCCGCCGTCCTTGATGGAAACAAAGGAGTCCAAATCGATGGATCAAGCGACCAGGGAAAACATGCCGAATCTGCTGCAGAAGCTGCCGATGCGTCTGCATCACTACGCCTACACCACGGACGACCATGAGCAGAATCGCCAATTCTACGAGGAGGTCCTTGGACTGCCGTTGGTTGCTATGTATGTCGAGCGGGAATTCCTCGAAGGCGATTGGGTCGAACTGGGGCACGCGTTCTACGGGCTGGGCGACGGCAGTGCACTGGCGTTCTTCAACATGGCGGATCCGGCGAAGCAGGCCGCGGTGCGTGCGAAGGAACAGTCCCTGTTCGTTCATATCTCCTTCCTCGTAGACCAGTCGACGCAGGATGAGATCAAGTCGCGCCTGAAAGCCGCTGGGATTGAGCCCTTTGTGCTTGATCATGGATTTTGCGTCTCACTCTACGTGAAAGATCCAAACGGCCTTATGCTCGAGTTCACCGTGGGTCACGAGAACGCGACGGAGATTGCCGCTGAAATGGCGACCACGGCGCACGCGGACATGCGTCGGTGGATGAGCGGCGAGAGGACGGTCAACAATCGCTGGCGCCCTGGCGCAGCGGCGGGCGCCGTCTGATCGAGCCCCGCGCACCTTGGCTGAACGATCTGGTTGCCGGCGGAATCAGGACCACGCCCGAGCGCGGAGCTTGCCATTTCGTCCGGCATCTGGGGTTCCCGACAGGGCGCCAAACGTAGCGCGGCGGTCGCTTAAGGGACAATCGGCCAACCCAGGCCCGTATAGCCGTGTTTCTTGAGCCAGGGACGGTTCCGCGGGTTGGCGGCGGCGGATCATCAAAGAATTCCGAGATATGCTTGGCGCTTTAGCACCCCGCCGACTGTCGCCATACCTCGCCGAATCCGTTGTTCGCGAGGCTGCCAAGGAGTGCCCTTTCCCATCCCCGCATCGGTTAACTTGTCAATGGCATCGTCGGCGATTGCCAGACCTCAAGCCGAAGGCGGTCACCCAAATCGATCGGCAGCGCGCTGCCTCGTCTTCTCCGCTTCCTCCTCTCGGTTGCGCGGCGAGGCGTTCGTTTCCAGCCGGTTGATGAGGCGGCGGGCCACTTCGTACACCTCCTCGACCGCATCGCCAAAGGCCGCCTCATTGACCTTCGAGGGTGTGTTGAAGCCCCTCAGATTACGCACGAATTGGAGCGCGGCTGCGCGGACCTCGTCATCGGTCGCCGGCGGATCGAAATTGAACAAGGTCTTGATGCTGCGGCACATGATCAGGCTCCCAGGCTACCGGTTCGGGATAACCCCTGCTCCTCCCGTCAGCAACGAACCGGGCAAGGGGCTCTGTGGCCGATGTCTCGACGCGGTCAGCAAGCCTGAATACCGTCGGATAGCGGTGCTGTCGAAATCGTGCGGGTGAAGCCGCCCTCCGCCGGCACAACGGTGACCGAGGTCATGCGCCGACGCGTTGCAAGAATTAAGAATGGTACACCAATGTTGGTGCATTGATATGCATTGATATAAAAAGGCTTTTCTGGTTCATATGCCAGGTGCATAGACAACTCTTGAAATGCGGCTACGCGGTAGAGCGTTGACGCCTAAGTGCGGCAACTGACCAAGGGCGGAGGCAAGAAGGTGCTTCGAGATATGGCCTCAGGAATGAAGACCGACCGAGCGCAGCCGCGCAGGGCAGTCGCTACGACGTGTTGACGGTGACGCGGCTCGACCGGCTTGCGCGATCCACCCGCGACCTGTTGAACACGCTTGCAGCGATCACCAACAGGAAGGCCGGGTTCCGATCCTTTGGCGACGCATGGGCCGACACCACGAGATCGCACGGGCGGCTGATGCTCACTGTGCTCGGTGGGCTGCAGAGTTCGAGCGCGACTTGATCTTCGCGCGAAGGCCGGGCGCGGGCCGTCGCGCGCGGCGTGAAGATGGGACGCAAGCCGAAGATGACGCCGATCAGATGAAGGATGCGATAAAGCGGCGTGGCGCGGGTGAGCGGATGCGCGACATGGCCAAAAGTTTCAATGCTCTCGCACAGCACGATTTCGAGGCTCGCCTCATGACCGCACCAAACTCCCACTGATCCATGTCAGAATCCCGTGTTAATGCCGATCTCCAGGAGCTCTTAGCGAGACCCAGGGAAGCGCTTGATATCGAGATAAAGGGATGGCTCGATCTGAGTGACAATAATCAACGCGCCGACCTAGCTAAGGCAATTCTGGCCATCGCAAACCACGGCGGTGGCTTCGTCATCATGGGCCTGGATGAGAACGAAGAAGGCCAATTTTCGCCGGGCGTAAATCGTCCTGCCGATTTCTCAGCGTTGAGCCAGGATGACATACAAAATGCCATTCAAAAATATCTTGATCCTGCAATTCAGTGCCGGGTGATCCACGTCATGCACCCGGACGGACACGGCACCTTTCCAATAGTCGCCGTTCCAGGAGGTCATCGCACCCCGATTAAAGCGAAGTCTGGCTCACCTGATGGAAAGCTGGTGGCGTCTCGCATATATATCCGGCGGCCGGGCCCGAAGAGTGAAGAGCCGCAGACGTCAGCTGAATGGGATCAGCTGTTCGAACGCTGTATTCGATCGCGGCGTGAGGAGCTGCTGGACGGAATTCGAGATCTCTTGGCCGGTGTGCCCCCACGTGTAGAACCAGTTCCCCTCAGCCTCCATGACCACCTGATAGATTTATGAAATCGTCCGAAGAGCGCTGGAAAGAGAGGGTTTTGTCGTTACCCGCCGACTTACCAGCACGGTTTCCGCATGGCTTTTTCGGCGCGGGATTCGCTGTCGATGGAGGCTTTCGTTCTCAGACCCTTGCTAGTTTAGCCTCGACAATTCAACGATCGGTTAGAAATCATTCCGGCTGGCCTCCTTTCGCTTACATGACCAGAGATGAATTAAGGCCACGCCCAGTTGACGAGGCTGTTGAAGCTTGGTTCGGACCAACGGAAGATGCTGCCCACTCCGACTTTTGGCGCATTTCTCCGAAGGGTCTCTTTTATATTCGACGAGGATACAACGAAGATGGCCACTTCCGAGACATCAAGCCAGGAACAAGCTTCGATATCACCACGGCAACTTGGCGCAGTGCCGAGACACTACTGGAAGTGTATTACATCGCTTCAGCCATAGGGACTGAAAGCAACACTCTATTGTCGAGATTTAGTTGGACTGGTCTGTCAGGGCGGCATCTAATATCGGTCGGAAATCCAAATAGGCCGCTTTTCGAGAACTGGCGGAATATCCAGAGAGAATTTACGATAGAAAAGGAGATAAATATCGCATCTATACCGGACTCTCTCCCTGAGATAGTTTGGAATATTCTATCTCCACTATACCAACTATTCGAGTTCTGGCAGCTTCCTAAAAGACTTGTGGAAGAAGAAATTCGTTCTCTACTGCGTAACACATTCTCGACGTGATCGCGGGAGGGCGGGTTAACTTACCTTAAAATCGCCTTATACGATTTGGGCATGGCTTTGCCGAAGTGGCCCGACCTGACGCCCGAAGCAGGCCCTGAGCTACTGCTCTGGCCAGTCTATGTCCATAGCCGTGACCAAGAGTTGCCACAGCACAACGTGTGGCGACGATTTAGCGAACGAAATCCGGCTTACCTGCCCCAGCCCGAGCGCTCAGCTGGCTCCGCCTGGTCTCATTTCGTCTAGGGTTCGCGGGTTCCTGCCAGGCTGCGAAACATAGTGCGGCGGTCGTCCAGCGGGGCAACTGGCTAACTGTGGCCGTTCAGCTTTGTTAGGCGCAATTTTGCTGTGGATCCGTAGCCGGAACGCAGGTTGACGCGCCGGCGTAAGCCAGGCTATGAATGCGCATGGAATACTTAAGAGGATGCGCATGGGTCGAGTCACACGTACGTCGACGGCGAAGCGCCCGATCAACCTCACCATGAACGCCGATCTCGTTGAAAGGGCGCGGGCCGCGGGCCTGAACCTGTCCGCGCTCGCCGAAGGGGCCATTGCAACCGAGCTCGCTCGGCGTGCGAGGGAGCGATGGGACGCCGAGATTGCCGAGGCATGTGCAGCGCACGAGCGCTACCTGGAGGAATTCGGGTCCGCCAGCGACCTGCTTCAGGCTCATTTGGAGGCGGAGGGCGGGCACGATGCCACTGAATAGCCCGCGCCGTTACGACATCATGCGCCACCGTGTCCGTGGTATGAAAGCGCCCTACCTAGTGGTGTTGCAGCACCATGATGTTCCCTCGATCACCCGCATCATCGCTCCGCTCACATTACCGCAGCGCGGAGACCATGACAGTATAGCCCCACCGGTAGACGTGAATGGAACCGAATACCGGGCTCGGCTACTCGACCTGGCGGCGTATCCACGCTCGGTGCTGCTCGACACCGTGGCGTCGGCGGAACGGGCAGCCGACGCGATCGTTCATGCACTGGACATCATCTTCGGTGGATATCCGGTCGGCCGACCACAATGAACCGCGGCAGAATCCGTAGCCTAGTAAATTGCTTCTTGGTTTATGCGCGACGTCCGTAACCACCGCCGCCCGGGGTCTCGATGACGAACACGTCGCCGGGTGCCAGTTCGGCTCGGTCGGTCCCGGTCAGGGTGGTGCGCGAGCCATCCGAGCGCTCCACCCATTGCAGGCCTGGGGCGCCGTCCGCGCCGCCTTCCAGGCCGAAGGGGGCGACCTCGCGGCGCGATGAAACGATGACCGCTGTCATTGGCTCCAGGAAGCGGATGCGGCGGATGGAGCCGTCGCCGCCGCGCCATTTGCCGGCGCCGCCGGAGCCGTGCCGGATGCCGAAGAACTCCAGCCGGACGGGGTAGCGCAATTCCAGGATCTCGGGGTCGGTCATGCGGGTGTTGGTCATGTGGGTCTGGATGGCCGAGGTCCCGTCGAAGCCGGGGCCCGCGCCGGTGCCGCCGCAGATCGTTTCGTAGTATTGGCGCGTTGCGTCGCCGAACAGGAAGTTGTTCATCGTGGCCTGGGAGCACGCGATGACGCCCAGCGCGCCGAAGATGGCATTACAGGTGGCCTGGGAGACCTCGGTATTGCCGGCGACGACGGCGGCGCCGGGCCTCGGGGACAAGAACGTCCCCGGCGGGATGATCAGGGTCAGCGGTTTGAGGCAGCCGTCGTTGAGCGGAATGTCGTCGCCGACCAAGCAGCGGAACACGTAGAGGACAGCAGCGCGCGTAACGGCCGGCGGCGAGTTGAAATTGCCCTCGTGCTGCGGGCCGGTGCCGGTGAAATCCACGATGGCGCTGCGGGTTTGCTTGTCGACGCTGATGGCGACGCACAGGTCCCGGCCATTGTCCATCTTGTAGAGGAAGCGGCCGGAGCCGATCCGATCGATCACGCGGCGCACCGATTCCTCGGCGTTGTTCATGACGTGGCGCATATACGCGCTGACCACCGGCCAGCCGAATTGCGAAACCACGCGTTGCAGTTCCTGTACGCCTTTTTCGTTGGCGGCGACTTGCGCTTTGATGTCGGCGACGTTCACGTCCGGGCTGCGGGCGGGATATTTGGCGCCGGACAGAAGTTCGCGGAATTCGGTTTCGCGGAAATGTCCGCCGTCGACCAGCAGGAAATCGTCGATGACGACCCCTTCTTCCTCCAGCGTGCGCGACAGCGGCGGGGTGGAGCCGGGGGTGGTCCCGCCGATGTCGGCGTGGTGGCCGCGGCTGCCGACGAAGAACAGGATGTCCTTGCCGTGGGAGTCGAAGACCGGCGTGATGACGGTGACGTCGGGCAGGTGGGTGCCGCCGTTGAACGGGTTGTTCAGCGCGACGACGTCTCCTGGTTTCAGGGTGAAGCGGCGGTGACCGAGGACGGTGCGGACGCTCTCGCCCATCGCGCCAAGATGGACCGGAACGTGCGGCGCGTTGGCGACCAGATTGCCGTCGGCATCGAAGATGGCGCAGGAAAAGTCCAGCCGCTCCTTGATGTTCACGCTCATCGAGGTGTTTTGCAGCACTGCGCCGGTCTGTTCGGCGACGTTCATGAACAAGTTGTTGAACAGTTCCAGCAAGACCGGATCGGGCTTTGCGCTGCCCGCGGGGACGCGGGTGGGAAGCGCCTCGGTGCGGCGCAGGATCATATGATCGAGCGCGGTGACCTCGGCGGTCCAGCCGGGTTCGATGACGGTCGTGGCATTGGCCTCGCGGACCAGCGCAGGGCCAGCAATTCGGTCTCCTGCAAGGAGCGTGGTGCGCTCGAACACCGGGGCCTCTATTTCGGCGCCCTGGGTAAAAACCGGGACCCGGTCGATCGGTTCGGGCGCGCCGGATTCGCGGGCGGGGAGCGTCGCCTCCTCGGCGACGGTGCCGGGCAGGGTGGCTTCGGCGGCAACCGTTTCAGCGACGACCGGACGGTCCGGCGTGGCGAAGCCGAAGCGGGCTCGGTGTGCAGCGGTGAAGTCCGACAAGGTCGTTTCGAGATCACGCAACGGAACGATCAGCGCTGCTTCGGTGCCGGCATAACGCAGATGCAGGGTTTTGGCGGTCGTGACGTCCTCGGCTTTGGCGCCCTGGGCTTCCAGCGCCTTGATGCCGTCCGCGGCAAGTTTGTCGGCGAGGACTTCAAGTTGTGGCAGCGTATCAGAGCTCAGCGGGATTTCGACGGCTTGTTCCTTCATCGTGGTCTGGTCGGCGAGGCCCATGCCGTACGCCGACAGAACGCCGGCGTAAGGGTGGATGAAGACGGTTTCCATCCCCAGCGCATCGGCGACGAGGCAAGCGTGCTGGCCGCCGGCGCCACCGAAGCACTGCAAGGCGAAGCGGCTGACGTCGTGGCCCTTCTGCACCGAGACCTGCTTGATCGCATTGGCCATGTTGGCGACGGCGATTTGCAGGAAGCCCTCGGCGACCTGCTGCGGGGTCTTTCCGTCGCCGATTTCCGTGGCGAGAGCGGCGAATTTTGTTGTGACCACGTCGGGGTCGAGCGGCTGGTCGGCGCGCGGACCAAAAATTGGCGGAAAGTGCTTGGGCTGGATTTTGCCGACACAGACATTGGCGTCGGTCACGGTCAGCGGGCCGCCGCGGCGGTAGCAGGCGGGGCCGGGATTGGCGCCGGCCAAGTCCGGGCCGACGCGCATCCGAGCGCCGTCGAAATGCAGGATGGAGCCGCCGCCCGCCGCGACGGTGTTGATCGCCATCATCGGGGCTCGCATCCGCACGCCGGCCACCGCGGTCTCGAAGGCACGTTCGAATACACCGGCGTAGAGGGCGACGTCGGTGGACGTGCCGCCCATGTCGAAACCGATGATCTGGTCGAAGCCGGCCATCCCGGCGGTGCGGGCGGCGCCGACGATGCCGCCGGCGGGGCCGGAGAGGATCGCGTCCTTGCCCTGGAAGTTTTCCGACGCCGTCAGCCCGCCGTTGGACTGCATGAAATAGAGCCGCGTTCCGCTGAGTTCGGACGCCACCTGATCGACGTAGCGGCGCAGCATAGGCGAGAGATAGGCGTCCACGACGGTGGTGTCGCCGCGTGGCACCAGACGCAGCAGAGGGCTGACGGCGTGGCTGGCCGAGATCTGGGTGAAGCCGGCCTGTTTGGCCAGTTCCGCCAGGCGGCGTTCGTGTTCGGGGTATTTCCAGGCGTGCATCAGCACGATGGCACAGGCGTTGATGCCATCGGCTTTGGCCTTGGCCAGGATGGCGTGGGCGTGGGATTCATCGAGGGGTTCGATCTCGGTGCCGTCGACGCCGACGCGACCCTCGATCTCGGCGACCTGCTCATACAGCATCGTCGGCAGGGTGATGGCGAGGTCGAACAGGCGCGGGCGCGCCTGGTTGCCGATGCGTAGGGCGTCGGCGAATCCCTTGTTGACCAGGAGGAGGGTGCGGTCGCCCTTGCGTTCCAGCAACGCGTTGGTGGCGACAGTGGTGCCCATTTTGACCGCCTCGATTTGTCCGGGCGGGATGGGCTCGCTGGGGGCGACGCCAAGGATCGTCTTGATTCCGGCGATGGCGGCGTCCTTGTAGTGTTCGGGATTTTCGGACAGCAACTTGTGGGTGGAGAGTTTGCCGTTGGGATCACGGGCGACGATGTCGGTAAAGGTGCCGCCGCGGTCGATCCAGAATTGCCACATCGTGCTGTTGTCCCCTCGGGTGTGCAGAACCTATGAGGGCAGAGTTGAACGCTGGGAGGCAAGCCCCCGTCATGGGCCCTGGCGGTCGGCTTCGGCGGTAGCGTCGGCCAGCCGGTGATAAAACCGCTTCGGGCACCTGCACCCGACGCGCTACGCCCTCCAGTATGCCAGTCGGAATTCTTTACACAGTTCGCAGGTGTGGTCGAAACAGAACGCACATCAGCCTTGATTTGAGCCATTTTTCTAATTCGGCATGATCTTTGCTCCGAGTTTCCACGACGCAGCGAGATGCCTTCGGAAACCTGTGGAGCGTGGAGGCCAACATGTCAGGGTGTTCAGTAGGAGCTTCGCAAACCCTGTCGCCGCGCGAGCAGGCTAGGCTGACGGCCATTTTATCACGATTGTCCTCATCCTTCGACAACGAGCGAGCCGCGGCCGGTTTGTTGGCGACGGCGTTCGTCGCCAGGCATAACCTCACATGGTCCGACCGTGGTCGAGATGCTGAGACCGCCTCCCGGCTTGCCGGTGACTTCCGGGGAGCGGCAATCAAAGCGTGAGCGGCGACGGGGCGGGAACCAATGGCGAGGGTATTGCCGCCGGCGACGGGTTGGACGCGGTGCTGCCGTCGATTTGTCAGCCTAATCCTTAGGCGGTCTCTCCTGCGGCTGCCCAGGAGCAGCTGCTCCGCAGCGTCGCCTCAAGGGGGATTTTTTAGCCTGACCCAGGGGCCGCCGGCCGTCCCGACGGAGGCGCCGTGCAACCAACGCGGGTCGCCACGCGGTGTCTCGCTTCTACCGGCGTTGACTCCCGAGGGTCGGTCTGCCGGGCCGGCCGAAATTGCTGAATGCACGACTCACGCGTGCCGCTCATCCAATTCGAGCGCTGCGTCCGGTCCCGACAGGATTTCCACCAGGCGGATTTGATCCACTTGCGTGAGCCGGTCGCGCGTTGCGTTGTCCTTCACCGTTTCGGTCGCCTTGCGCAGCAGAAAATCGTAGGTGGCGCCGCCGCCGACCACGCGCGCCTCAATGGCCAGGACCCGCAGCCCGCGCGCGGCGGTCTCCAGATTCAAGATCGCCAGGGGATCAGAGGATGAATTTAGGTTCTGCAAGGGCGTGAGCAACTCCTCCTGCAGTCCCAAGGTAAACCGGGCTTTACAGCTGTCGCCCAAGCGACGACGGAGCGCTCGCAATTGCTCGCGCCGCTGGGGTTTGCGCAGACCGACCTCGAGTTGCTCAAGCAGGGTCGTTATGCGGGCCGCCGTGGCGCCCGCGCTGGCCAACGTCCCCGCCGCGATCAACACTTCCGTGCCCTCATCTTCTGTGAGTTGCAACAGGATTCGATCCGCGGCGTGATCGAGTGCGGTCTCGATCGTCCGGGCCACGGGCCCGACCTGCAAGGCCACGATCGAGGCGATGGTGACGGGCAACCGAGCCACCAGGAGGACAAGGAGCATCGAAAGGTCAACCGGCTTCGTCGCCGCGATGTCGCCCAGCAGAGCGGCGATTTTTTCAGGGCCCGGCGGCAACAACCCGTTGGCGGTTTCGGAACACAGGATATCGAGCGGAACAGTCTTTTCCATCAATGTCGCAACGGTGTCGGCGAGTGGTCGGTACATCGCTTCGCGCAGGCCGCTCGTCTTCCAGCTTTCCGGGATTGTGTGCTGTCGGAGGATACGGGCTGCGGCCGGCCAGAGCGAATGCCCCAATCGCTCGATCAATTCGATATCGGCATTCGTTCGGCCGGCGATCTCGGCTTCGATCTCGAGCGCGTCGTCGCCCATCCGCTGACGGACCATGTGGGCCATCGGCAGGAGCGCAGTTCGCGGGATGGAATACCGTCCTTGCAGCAGTGGAGAAGCGGGGGCGATCAGTGGGCTGAGGGGATCGAACATCAAGCGGACGAAACGCAGCGGCCGGGGTGGGCGCAGCATGCGAAGCCGCTGGCGCAAAGGTTCGATCAACGCGTCGGCTGGTCCGCGAACGGCCATCGCATCGACGTTAGCCACGATCCGTTTGACCTGCGTATCAGGGGCGCCGGAGATTTCCTGCGCCAGCCCCCAAATCTGCGGATCGCAGGAAGGCGGCGGGGCGGTGCTGGAGGCGTTCACGTGGTCACGGCGCGCAACCTCTCGTTGCGCTGGATCATGGCAAGAGCTGCGGCCCCGCTTCGCCACGTGTCAAGGCGACTGGTGACACGACACGCCGGGTCCATCGCTCCGGACCGGATCTCAATGGGCAGCCAGTCAGTGACCTCGCGCGGCCAAACGGGAAGCAATTGGGTCATTTCCAGCAAAGCGACACGCCGAGCCCCTTCGGAGCCGGCCATCTTCCAAAGCAGACAAGTGTGTTCCCAGCCATCCAGCAGCCAATCGCAGCGTGATGCCAGGTCCGTGGCCTTGTCAGGGTTCTCGATCCAACGTTTCAGCAGCTTCAGCGGATCAGTCAGGGAGGCTCTCGCCTCGGCGAGGATGACTTCGGCTCCTTCGAAAGCAACTCTCATCGTCTCCGTCAGGGTTCGGCCCAACGATGCAATTTCATTCTGGGAATCGGGCGGCAGCCAACGCAAAATGCCGTCCCGAGCTTCCGCCAGTCGGGTAATCAGGCGGGGGATACGCGCGGTGCGGTCGTCCCGTTCGGCTCCGATGGGCGCAAACGCCGTGCCCATCGCCGTGAGGGAAGCGGTGAGATGGGCAGTCGGGTACCCCAAAGCCGCGGCGATACGGTCGAGGATGAGGCTGGCCTGGCGTTCGAATGCTGGCGTCCGTTCCGCCGGGGACGTTACTTTTCGTCCGGCTGGTTCCGCCTGCTCGACGAGGTCGGCCACCAGTAGAAACCGCGTTAAGAGAAGTCGTGAATGATCGCTATCAAGTGCCGCTTTGGCGGCAGCAGCAGCCTCCCGTCCCGCATAACCGTCCAGCGCGACCTCCAGGGCGGCATTACGAACGCTTGTCGGATCGATTCGCGACAGGCGCGACAGGTGCTCGACCAATACCCGATCGTGGACCGTTGGATTGCACAGGTCCAGCGCGCCCGGCCAATGCAAGATATAGACACCGCGGCCACCGGAGGAGTTTGGGACGAGAAGTTCGATGCCGGTGCGTTCGGATTGACGCACCCGCCCGCCGGCCAGCAGTGGAGTGGTAAAGGGGACGGTCACCCCTCGACTTTGGAATGTGGCCGGGTGGTGAAGGTCGATTGCAGATAGGGCGTCGCTTTGCACATTCCGCTGTTAGCACGAATTCATGACGAAAACATTACATCGATAAGGTTTCGGACGCAGAGAAGGTGAGAACCCCTCGGATGCCGGATTTTCCGTTGCAATAGAGCCCTCACGCAGCGGATTCGCTCGATCTGGACAACGGGCGTGTTCTGAGAAACGAGGGATCTGGCGACGTGACCGGTCGCCTATGGCGGCCGGGGGTGACGGGTCACTTGAGGCTGGCTTCCGCTTCGCCCACATTGGCGTTTCGATGATGGCCCAACGGAGTGCCGGAATGATCAGCGTCGAAGAGGCTCGCGGGCGTATTTTGGACGCGATGCGCCCCACGCCGGCCGAGGTCGTCGCCCTCGCCGACGGTTGGAATCGCGTTAGCGCGGTGGGTGTGACCGCGCGTCTGACGCAACCTCCGGCCGATGTTTCGGCAATGGACGGGTACGCGTTGCGCGCCGTTGACGGGGTGCTGGATGCCAGGCTGAGGGTGATCGGCGCCGCGCCCGCCGGGCATCCGTTCGATGGCTGCATCGGCGCCGGAGAAGCGGTGCGGCTGTTCACCGGCAGCGTGGTTCCACCCGGCGCCGACGCGATCTTGTTGCAGGAGGATGCGACCCGGGACGGCGATTTTGTCCGGGTCGACGAGGCGGTGATCGGGGGCCGGCACATCCGCCGCACCGGCCTGGACTTCGCGGTGGGGGATGTGGTGATCCCTTCTGGCCGGAGGATCACCGCGCGCGACGTCGGACTGGCCGCTGCCGCCAATCATCCCTGGCTAACGGTGCATCGCCGGCCGCGGGTGGCGATACTCGCCACTGGGGACGAGATCGCGATGCCGGGCGAACCCATCCCGCCGGGCGGCATCGTCAGCTCGAATTCGCATGCACTGGCCGCCTTGGTGCGGGCCGCGGGCGGTGAGCCGATGGTGTTGCCAGTGGCGCGTGACGAGCATGCGGCGATCAGCGCGGTGGCCGATGCGTTGTCCGGGGTCGATTTGCTGGTAACGACCGGCGGTGCCTCGGTGGGGGACCACGATCTGGTCATCGCGGCGTTGAAAGCACGCGGATTGACTTTGGATTTCTGGCAAATCGCCATGCGGCCCGGCAAGCCGTTGCTATTCGGCCAACTCGGCGCCACACCGGTGGTCGGGCTGCCGGGCAATCCGGTTTCCGCCATGGTGTGTGCGATCCTTTTCCTGCTGCCTGCGTTGGCGCGCCTGTCCGGGCTACCCGCCGGGGCGCCGCCGGTTTCCACTGCGGTGTTAGGAGCCGCGGTCAAGGCGAACGACAAGCGGGCGGATCATCTGCGGGCCTCGATCAGCACGGATGAAAGCGGCCGTGTCGTCGTCGTGCCGTTCCCGGTGCAGGACTCAGCGATGCTGCGTCGTTTGGCCAATGCCGACGCGCTCGTGCTGCGTGCGCCGCATGCGCCAGCCCTGCCGGAAGGAGCAGAGGTTGGCATTATCCGACTCGATTCCCTGGGTTTGTGACGCCTTTAGTTCAAGAAAAATCGGCTTACATGCTTGGGTATTCGGATTTGTCCACAGTTTCGCTTGACGAAGGGCGCAGAACCAACATAGAACAGCGGTGACGGTTGCCGGTTTGTTCCGATGGCCATTCGAGGAAGCCCGCTATGTTGACTCGCAAACAATACGAACTGCTCGTTTATATTGACCGTCACCTGAAGCGGACGGGCTTCTCCCCAAGTTTCGAGGAGATGAAGGACGCGCTTAACCTGAAGTCAAAGTCGGGTATTCACCGCTTGATTTCGGCACTGGAAGAACGCGGTTACCTTGCGCGCCGGCATCATCGGGCGCGCGCGCTGGATGTCCTGCGTTTGCCGGACAATATGACGCCGCGGGAGGCACCGGCGAAGTCGCTGCCGGAAGCGGACGTGCCGGCTGGGTTCTCTCCCAATGTCATACGCGGCGATTTCACGCAGCGCCTTCCGGGCGTGCGCGCTGCGAGCGATGCCGGGGCGATCCAGCTTCCGATGTATGGCCGTATCGCAGCCGGTCTGCCGATCGAGGCGCTGCGCGACTCCAGCAGTTTCATCGAAGTACCGATGGCATTGCTTGGGTCAGGCGAGCACTACGGTCTGGAGGTCGCCGGCGAACTCGATGATCGAGGCCGGGATCCTGGAAGGCGACACGGTCATCATCCTGAAGGGCGAGACGGCGGAGAACGGTCAGATCGTCGTGGCCCTGGTCGATGACACGGAGGTTACGCTGAAGCGTCTGCGCCGCCGTGGCAACTCGATCGCGTTGGAGCCGTGCAATGTTCGGCACGAGACACGAATTTTCCCGGCGGACCGGGTCAAGGTGCAGGGCCGGATCGTTGCGCTGATGCGAGCGTACTGAGGGAAACTTCCGATCCTTCTCATCGGCGCCCGTTGTCCCGACACGACCTGACGGGACTCTGAGTGTCGCGATCGCGCTGTTTCCGCGCGACCGTCTCCTCACAAGCATGGGATAATTCTATCGATTAAGAAACGACGATCAGCGCATCTACGGCCGTAATCCGGTCCCCCGAGCAAATCAGCGGGTTCACGTCAAGCTCGGCCACGGTATCGCGGTGATCAGCGGCGAAACGAGACACATCGCTGATGACCCGGGCGAGGCGCTGAATATCTACCGCCGGCATGCCGCGGAACCCTTCCAGCAGCTTGACCCCCTTCAACTGGCGGAGCAGGCCCTCGGCCTGGAACGGCGTCACCGGGGCAGGGGAAAGAGCCGTGTCCTTCAGCACCTCTACGAGGATGCCGCCCAGCCCAACCACGATCAACGGGCCGAACAGCGGATCGTTTCGCGCGCCGACGACCATCTCGATCCCCTGCGGCACCATCGGTTGCACCAGCACGCCATTGATCCGCGGCGGCGGCGAGACCTTTGCTGCGTTCGCCATGACTGCGGCGTAACCAGCGCGCACCTCGTCCGCGTCGCGCAAGTTAAGGCGGATTACACCGGCCTCGGTCTTGTGCGGCAGATCCGGGGACTCGACTTTCAGCACGACGGGATAGCCCAACGCGGACGCGGCGCCGACCGCCTCATCAGCCGAGCCTGCGAGTCGCTCGCCGACCACCGGGACATCGTAGTGGGTCAGCACGTCTTTGGCCTGCCGTTCGGTCAAGGTGCGGCCACCCGCGGCGGCGATCAGCCCTCGGGTGCGCGCGATCACCTCCGGGGCGGTGGGGGCGACGGTCTGTGCGCCGGCCGCCCGCTTGTCGGCGCGCCAGTGCCAGGAGGCCAAGGCCGCGAAGCATGCGTTCATCGAGCGGAACAAGGCCACCCTGTCGCACTGGTTCGCCTCGACCACGCCCGGCCCGTCCTGCCATTCGGTCTGCCAGACGACGCAGGCCATCTTGCCGTGCTGCTCCGCCAGGGCGCTGTAAGTCTGAGGCCGCTTCGCCGACGGCGCGTATCCGTAGGTCAACGGCGAGACCAACACGCCGTATTGCGGGTCGCCCAACAGCGCCCCGGCGCAAACCCCCAGCGCTTCAGGGTCGGCGAGAATCTGGGCGGTGACGTCGCATGGGTTGCGGGTTGATCCGAACTCCGGGACTCGCGATTCGAGGATTGCTTTCACCTCCGGCGCCGGCTGTGGCATCGCGACGGCGTGCTGCTCGGCCCGGTCGGTCGCCATGATCGCCGCCCCACCCGAGGCTGCCACCACGGCCACGCCGCGACCCTGCGGCGGGGGCGCCTTGGCAAAGAACGCCGCGGTCTCCATCAGGGCCTCGAAATCGTCGACCATGATCGCGCCGGCACGCTGGAATACCGCTCGATAGGACGCGTGTGACCCGGCCAGCGATCCAGTGTGGGACATCGCCGCCGCGGCACCTTGTTCGCCGGTCGCCATCTTGAAGATGATCAGCGGCTTGTCCACGGCCCAGGCGTTCTCTGCCGCCAGGAGAAGCCGTTCGGGTGTCGCCATGCCCTCGAACACGCAGGCGATGGAGCCGCAGGCTGGGTCGGTCGCGAGGTAGTTGACAAAATCCGCCATATCGACGTCGCAGGAATTGCCCGAGGTCATGACGTGGCTGACCGACAGCCCGCGCACGACGCCCTGTGCCAGGGCCATGCCGAGCGCGCCGGACTGGCTGATGATGCCGACAGCGTACCGTTCCGGCTTCGGGATCGGGGTGATGTCCATGAACGTTACACGGCTGTCGAGGAGGGCGTTCACCACGCCGATGCAGTTGGGTCCGACGATGCGCAGGCCTGTCTCCCGAGCGATCGCGGCCAGGCGTTCCTGTTGTGCGATGCGGTCTTCCTTGGCGGTCTCGGCATAGCCGGACGCGAAGATGATGGCGCCACCGACGCCGGCCTTGGCGCAGTCCAGGACAATTTCCTCCACCGCCTCTCGCGCCGCGGCGATGACGGCGCAATCCGGCACCTCGGGCAGATCGAGGACGTTCGGATAGCAACGATGGTCGCCGATCATCTGATACCGGGCGTTCACCGGGTAGGCTCGTCCGGCGTAGTGAGCCATGTTGGCGAGCACCTGCTTGCCAAACGACCCCGCGCGGGTGGACGCCCCGATCACCGCAACGCTCTGCGGATGGAGCAGCCGTGTGAGGTGTTCCCGGCTATAAACACCCGTGCGCTTGTGTTGCATCGACCCTGCCTGATTGACGTTCTTCGAGCGGGCAGCATACTCGCCGGTAGCTATCGGGCAAGTTTGGGGGAAACGCAGATGCCGTCGCTGTTCGATCTAACGGGAAAAGTCGCGATCATAACGGGGTCCACGAAGGGGATCGGGCTGGCGATTGCCACTCGGATGGCGGAGCACGGGGCGACGGTGGTGATCTCCAGCCGCAAGCCCGACTCGTGTGCGGCGGTGGCGGCGCGTATCCAAGCCACGGGCGGGAAGGCGGTGGTGATCCCGTGCCATATCGCCCGCAAAGAGGAGCTGCAGAATCTGGTCGATCAGACGGTCGCGCGCTGCGGCGGGATCGATATCCTGGTGGGGAATGCCGGGGTGAACCCGTATCTCGGGCCTGCGGCCGGGATGTCGGACGAGGCGTTCGACCGGGTGATGGGCTCGAACGTGCGCAGTAACGTGTGGCTGGCGAATATGGCGATCCCGCACATGGTTCGGCGCGGAGGCGGGTCGGTCATCATTATTTCGTCGATCGGGGGTCTGCGCGGGTCGGCTCAGTTGGGCGCGTATGCGATCTCAAAGGCGGCGGATATGCAATTGGCGCGGAATATCGCGGTGGAGTGGGGGCCGAAGAATATCCGCGCCAATGCGATCGCGCCGGGGCTGGTGCGGACGGATTTTGCCCGTGCGTTATGGGAGGATCCGGTGCTTTACCGCAAGCGCACCAAGGATACTCCGCTGCAACGAATTGGCGAACCGGACGAGATTGCCGGAGCAGCCGTGTTTCTGGCGTCGGCGGCGGGGAGTTTCACCACGGGCCAGACCATCGTGATTGACGGCGGCACGACGGCTGGGTCGGTTATCTCGAGCGACGAGTGAGGTCGTGGCGCGCGGTCGGGGACGCGCGCTTTGGCATCTTTTTCGGTCTGCTTCACCAGATCGTGGCGACTTGGTATCGCGCGAAGATTTCGTCATCAGCCACTATCGTCAGTTTTTTCTCGAGGGCGGATGCGATCAGTATTCGGTCGATCGGATCCTTATGATGCATCGGCAACGCGTTCGCCCGCTCGCTGGCATCCCAGGTCATCGGCAACATACGATATCCGGCCTGCCGCAGCCACTCCGACAGGCTGCCATTGAAGCCGGGCGGGGCAGGACGCTCCAGTTTGCCGAGTGCGATTTTGCGGGAGATTTCCCAGACCGTGATCGGGGAGACGGCGATGTCGCCTTCGGCCATGGCCTTCCTGCCCGCCGCGCTCATCGTCTGTCCGCCGTAACCGTGGAAGGCGATTAGAGCGCAGGCGTCGGCGGGGAAATTCAAATCGGCCAGCCTTCCTCGCGCTGTTGATCGTCGGTCATCGGCGCGAAGGCGGATTTGTCATAGGTGCCATGCCATCCCCAGTCGCCGGCAGTGCGCACGACGTCCTGCGGCGCACCAACGATCCGAGCGACGGGGCGACCGTGGCGGGTGATAGTGATTTCGACACCTTCCTCCGCCTCGGTGACCAGGGCCGAAAGATGGGCTTTTGCTTCGGCAAGCGTGACGACCTTGTTCATGACCAAATATTTGGTCATCAGTGTAGGCGTGTCAGGGAACGATACCCCTTGCCACCGACCTGCGTGGCGATACGCTCGGTTGACTGCGGAGGAAAGCATGAAGCCACTGTTCGATCCGTCCGCGTTTCGCCTGCCTCCCGGCATTGTGCATGTCTGTGCAGGCGGCGAAACGGCCGCTCTCCGCAGCCACGACGAGGCGCTGTTGCGGTACGTCGCCGACAAGAGCTCGGGGCCTCCCCGGCCGCACCGCGCAGGAGGCGGAGGTCGAGGCCGCGCGCGGAGGGATGGCCAGGCTTTGGGGCGTTTCGGCCGCCGACATCGGTTTCGTCAGCAACGTCGCGGAGGGTGTTTCCATCGTCGCGGAGAGCCTGGACTGGCGCGACGGCGACTCGATTGCGATCGACGCCAACGAGTACCCCTCCGTCGTCGGCCCCATCGCTTTCCGCCGCGCCACCGCGATTTCTCTTCGACAGGCGAGAGGCATCGACCCAGACCGACTGTCCCGTTGCGTTGATGGCAGCACGCGCATCATCGCCGCCAGCTACGTCTCCTATCTCACTGGCGAGCGGGTCGATCTGGGCGCGTTGCGCCGCCTGGCGGACAGCGTCGGCGCGCTGCTGCTGGTCGATTTCACCCAGGCCTCTGGCTATCTGCCGATCGAGGCCTCGGTCGCCGACTTTGCCTTCTGCGCCTGTTACAAGTGGATGCTCGGGATCACCGGCGTCGCCGTCGCTTACTGGAACCGCACCCGCCAGCCCGCCTGGGCTCCGGCGTCCGCCGGCTGGCATTCGATCGCCGCAGGGGAGCGCGGATATGACACGTTGCCCGAGCTGAAATCCGACGGTATGCGCTTCACCCGCGGAAACCCAGCGCACGGCTCGATCTATGTCCTTAACAATGCGCTATCGTATTTATCGCGTTTCGACATGCGGGCGGTGCAGCAGCATGTGCAAACACTGACCGCGGCGTTGCTGGACGAGCTCGCGGCTTTGCAGATCCCTGTCATGACCCCGGCCGACCCGGCTCGGCACGGTGCGAGCGTCTGTATAGCTTCGCCGCGCGCGCAGGCGATCGTGGACGCTCTGTATGCACAACGTGTGTATGCATGGAACGGTAACGGACGCATCCGCCTCAGCTTCCATGGCTACAACAGTTTGGACGACGTGGACCGCACGGTCGCCGCGCTGCGGGTCTGCCTGTAGGGTTCTTCACCGATTACAGAAGGTATATCTGCAAACGTCCTGCGCCGGCGCGCCGCCAACATGCGCAGGGGACGACGGATCGCTCAGCGCTCGTGCGCGAGCTCCCAGCGAGCCGGCGAGCGCCAGAGCCGCGACCGCAACAGCTCCCTTTCGAAGATGAATTCCTTGGGCAACCGGTCGAAGAATTGGTCGAGCAGTTCCTCATGAGCACTGGCCTCCAGGGTACCTGCCTCCCGGCCGACCGCCATCAATTCGTAGAAGGTCTTGTGATCATACTCGAGGCCGCGCCAGTCGATGTCTTTGAGACGCGGCATCCAGCCGATTGGACTTTCGACGCCGTAGCCGCGTCCGTGTACCCGATTGACGATCCATTTCAGCACACGCATGTTCTCGCCGAAGCCGGGCCACAGAAAGTTGCCTTTGTCATCGCGTCGGAACCAGTTGACCCGGAAGATACGTGGCGGGTTGCTCACTCGGCGGCCCATGTTCAGCCAGTGGCTGAAATAATCCGCCATGTTATAGCCGCAGAACGGCAGCATCGCCATCGGATCGCGGCGTGTCGCCGTCAAGCCGATCGCCGCCGCGGTGGCCTCTGAGCCCATTGTGGCGGCGAGGTAGACGCCATGGGTCCAGTTGAACGCCTGAAACACGAGCGGCATGTTCTTGGCCGCCCGGCCGCCGAACACGAAAGCGCTGATAGGCACGCCCGCCGGATTTTCCCAATCGGGGTCGATAGATGGGCACTGGCTTGCCGGAGCCGTGAACCGGGAATTCGGGTGCGCCGCTGGGCGGCCGCAGCCTGGTGTCCAGTCGTTGCCGGTCCAGTCTATCAGATGTGCAGGTGGTGTGTCGGTCATGCCTTCCCACCAAACGTCACCGTCATCTGTCAGCGCGGTGTTGGTGAAGATGGAATTGCGCGAGCAACTCGCCATGGCGTTGGCGTTTGACATCGCATTGGTCCCGGGTGCCACGCCGAAAAATCCAGCCTCCGGGTTGATCGCCCGCAGTTCACCGCCCTCGCCCTGTTTGATCCAGGCGATATCGTCGCCGATCGTCGTGATCTTCCAGTCGGAAAGGGCAGCGGGCGGCACCAGCATCGCCAAGTTGGTCTTTCCGCAGGCGCTGGGGAATGCGGCACCGATGTAGGTCTTCTCGCCGTCCGGGGCATGAATGCCCATGATCAGCATGTGCTCGGCCATCCAGCCCTCGTGGCGGGCCATCACCGACGCAATGCGGAGGGCCAGGCATTTCTTGCCGAGCAAGGCGTTCCCCCCGTAGCCCGAGCCGTACGACCAGATTTCGTAGGTATCCGGGAAATGCACGATGTATTTGCGGTTGATGTCGGCCTCGCATGGCCACGGTACATCGGCCTGTCCCGGCGCCAGCGGGGCACCCACGGAATGCATGCAGGGGATAAAGCTGGCGTCGCCAAGTACTTTCAGCACCTCGTTGCCCATGCGTGTCATGATCTTCATGTTGGTCACGACATAGGGACTGTCGGTGATCTGCACTCCGATTTTGGCGATGGGGGAGCCGAGCGGTCCCATACTGAATGGAATGACATACATGGTGCGGCCGCGCATGCAACCGTCGAACATTTCGTGAAGTGTTGCGCGCATTTTCGCCGGGGGGGCCCAATTGTTGGTCGGACCGGCGTCGTCCTGGCTCAACGAGCAGATGAAGGTCCGGTCCTCGACTCGACCCACGTCGGAAGGATGCGATCGCGCAAGGAAAGAATTGGGCCGCTTGGCAGGATTGAGGCGGATGAAGGTCCCCGCGTCGACCATCTTCTCGCACAGACGTTCGTATTCGCTCTGTGAGCCGTCAGCCCATTGCACAGCGTCAGGCTTGCAAAGGGTGCCCATGTCACTGACCCAGGCCAGCAACCGCATGTTGGTTGTCGCCTTCGGTACGGCATCGGAAGTATCCATGTGGTGACCCTTTCACTGGGGCGAGACGATTCGTCGGTACCTGGGCGATTCCTCCTACCTGGACGAAGGGGCAGCTCGATGACGCGTCGTTAGCAGCTGCGACTTCGCCGGCCGCCTCCGTGGCAACCGATTTCCTGACAAGAATGCCGCGAAAATAATGGCGCCGACAACAAGGGGTTTCACCTAAGGACTTTCACGTACGGTCCCGATTGCGCCCTGAGGAAGCCAGGCTGGGCCCGGTGGAAACGCGGCACCCCTGATCAGAAATTATGATAAATATACGCAATGAAATAAGGAGCTTTTTCAGGAGAAGCGCACGCTCCCCTTGATCGTGCTTATAAGTACATTCCGCTTGACGATTATAATTATGGGCCATTCCGTGCCTTGGGCGCCGGCGTTCGTCGAGACCGATCGATGGGTTGCATTGGTTCACGGTATCGTGAATGTTTGCGTGAAGATCGTCTTTTCGACCTTTCTCCAGCAGTAAGCTGTATCCAGAGCTGCCGGAGGCTCTGTGTGACCGTAGCTTCCTCTGTAGTGACTCTTGCCGGCCTCGGCTGTCAATACGTGATAAGAATGATCTGCACATCAGCCTTGCGGCTATCAGGGGTCGCGTGCGGTTTCCCGAAGGCAGAGCCGGAGCCGAAAGGTCGTCGTCGACCGCTGCGGGTCGCAGGCTCGCAGTGCTGTGCATGCGGTTCGGTTGTGATGCCAGTGTTTGCGGCTTGCAGGAGCCCTATGCCGGCCCGGCTGAGGAGCGACGGGCGGTTGGCGACGGGGCCAGCGACGGATGACTATGGGTGGATGAGGTAACTTTGATGAAAAACCAGCCTGAGTTTATTCAATCTATCACAACGGGTTCGAGCAATAACAATATTACAAAGTTATGAGTGTGTAAAGTAAGAGGCCTGCAAGCTGCCGACTTGACATCGCTGCAAATACAGAAGGTTGTTCAGACCGACCTGTCAATGACCGCGCAGTGGTTGTCGGGAAGATGGCGCCGGCGGGTCGCCTTGGGGCGAGCGCATACCGGGGAATGACGCTGGTCGCTGACGTCGGCAGTCGCCCGGTTGCCAAAGGTTGACTGAGTCAACTAAAATGGCTGATCCTGGTGTCCAGGAGGGTCTCATGTGTGAAACGCCCGTGAGCGCGATGGCCAGTCCCGTTGCCGCAGTGCGCCGGTTCAGCCGCTTCTATACACGCCAACTTGGCCTGCTGGAGGAAGGGCTCCTGCAGAGCGCGTTCTCGCTGACCGAGGGGCGGGTTCTCTATGAACTGGCCACCCGTCCACAGCTGACGGCGAGCGAACTTGGACGCGATCTTGGGATCGATCCGGGTTATCTGAGCCGTATCCTCAAGGATTTCGAAAAACGCGGTTTCGTCACCCGATCAGCTTCTCCTGACGACGGCCGCCTGGCGCTGCTCCAGCTTACGGGGTCCGGACGGGCCGCGTTCGAGCCGCTGGAACTCGGCGTCGCGCCAGCAGGTGTTCGCGATGATTGGCCGGCTGATGCCTGCCGAAGCTGCTCGGCTGGTTCAGGCCATGCATACGGTTGAAGATCTAATGGGGGAAGCGGTTGCGTCCCAAGACCCGGTCAACTTGCGGGGGCACCGTCTGGGCGATATCGGCTGGATCGCTCATCGGCAAGCCATACTGTATGCGGAGGAGTACGGGTGGGACGCAAGCTATGAAGTCCTAGCCGCCGAAATCTTGGCTGGGATCGTCAAAAACTTCAATCCGGACTGGGAGCGAAGCTGGATTGCGGAACGGGAAGGGGCCGTGATCGGTTCGGTGTTCGTGGTGCGGAGATCGCAGACAGTGGCGAAGCTGCGACTATTGTATGTGGAACCGGCCGCACGCGGTCTGGGTCTCGGCCGGCGGCTTGTGGATGCCTGCATTGGTTTCTCGCGCGAACGAGGCTACCGGACGCTGTCGCTTTGGACGAACGACGTGCTGCTGCCGGCCCGCCGCATCTATCAAGCCGCCGGGTTCACCTGCATTGCTCGGGAGCCGCACCACTCCTTCGGTCACGACCTGATCGGCGAGACGTGGGAGCTGGTCTTGTAAGCCGTGCGGTTCACGCGGTTTCGGTCAATACCGCCTCGTAGACATCCAGCGTTGCGTCCTGCATGGCGCGCACGGTGGGTACCGAGGCCCTCGCCCGCTGCCCCAGCGTGAGGCGCGCCTCGGGACCGAGGTCCAGCGCTACCTCGATTGCGGCCGCTAGCGCGTCAGGATCGTTTGGCTTCACCCGCCACCCGGTTTCGCCGTGTTGCACAGTCTCCACCGGTCCTCCGAGGTCGGAGGCGATTACCGGCCGCGCCATCGCCTGGGCCTCGATGACCACCCGGCCAAACGCCTCCGGTCGGGTGGAGGCGTGCACCACGACGTCGGACAGACATAGCGCGGCGGGCATGTCACCGCACTGTCCCACCAACCGCAGGCGATCGGAGATTCTCAGTCTGGTGGCCAGGCGTTCCAGGTGGCGTGCGTAGTCGTGCCGCCCTTGGGTGGATCCGACGAAGACGCACATCACGTCTGGGCGGTTCAGGCGCGCCACCGCGTTCAAGAGGACCGCGTGCCCCTTCCAGGAGGTCAGCCGTCCCGGCAACATCACGACACGCACGTCGTCGGGCAACCGCCAGTCGGTCACAAGTTTGGCGATTCGGCTGCCCGACACGGTCGCGGGATCGAAGACCGCCGGATCGACGCCGCGCGGGATGACGCGGAGCCGAGTGGGATCGATGCCGTGGCGAGCGGTTATGAGATCGGCGATGAACTGGCTGGCTGCGATGACGATCCGGCCACGGGCCATAACGCTGTTATAGAGCCGCTTGAATGGGAACTCTTCGCCATAGGTGCCATGATAGGTCGTGACGAACGGGACACCGCTACGCTGGCAGGCCAGCCAGGCCGACCAGGCGGGGGCGCGCGATCTTGCATGCACCAGTGACACATTCCGCTCGCGGATTATCGCTTCCAACGCCTGAGCGTTGCGCCAAATGCCCAGCGGAGACTTCGTGGTTAGATTCAGGCGGAGGTGTGTGCCGCCGGCGCGCTCGATCTGGCGCGTGAGGGGACCACCGGCGCTGGCGACGAGCGCGGTGGCCTCGGCTTCGACGATGGCTTTTGCGATTTCGACAGTGCCACGCTCGACCCCGCCGGTGATCAGGGAGGGGAGCACCTGCAGCACAACAGGCGAGTCGGGTGAAGGAGACATTTGTGCGGTAGCTACCACGCTTGCTGCGCTGTTGGAGCACGGGTAAGATCACACGGGTCTCTTGACAAGGATATTGTGCCTCGCGCGTGCCGTTATATGACCGCAACGCCAAGCGAAAGACCGTGAGCGTCACCCTGAATGCCGACCTGGTTTCTCGGTCGGCGGCGCATGGGATCAATATTTCCCGGGTTGCCGAGGCCGCGTTGGTGGTCGCGTTTGAGGAGGCAGAAAGGGCCAAGATCCGAGAAGAAGCCCGCGAGGCTGCACGGTTCGTGGACGCCTATGTCGCGGAGCATGGCTATCCGTTCCCGGAGTCAATGGCGATGTTCATGCCCGAGGATGGCGATGCCGAAGATCTGACTGATGATGCAGCATGATCTATTTACAAATCCAAATCGAACGCTGCGAGCAGCTTATCCGCTCGTTGTGATTTTGCGGTCCGGGGTGGTCGACGGCCAAACGCAGGTGGTCGCGCCACTGATCGCGGTATCCGTTGCTGTTCCGCAGGCACGATTATTGCCCCTCGTTGATCACGACGGCGCGAGCTATGCTGTTGCGTTTGGTCTGATTACTCATCTCCCAGGCCGCCTTCTGCGTCACCCGGTTGGCTCCATCGCGCGCTACCGAGACGACCTGTCCAGAGCTTTGGACTGGCTATTCTTTGGGATTTAAGTACGATGCATGAGACCACTGGACGCCTCGATCGTGGCAGCGGGACTGAATTGGCCTGGGTCTGGCTTGAGGGACGGGGCCCGACCGTCGTGTTTCTACCTGGCTTTCGTAGCGACATGACCGGGGACAAGGCGACCGCTCTGGCGCATTTTTGCGCTGAACGTGGCCTTGGAATGTTGCGTTTCGATTACTCCGGTCACGGCGCCAGCAGCGGTGATTTCACCGATGGCACGATCGGGGCCTGGGCCGCCGACGCGTTAGCCGTGATAGACGGGCTCACTTCGGGTCCGCTGGTTCTGGTCGGTTCCTCGATGGGTGGCTGGATCGCGCTGCTGGTTGCGATCGCACGGCCCGAACGGATGGCCTCGCTAGTCGGCATCGCTGCCGCACCCGATTTTACTCAGCGGCTCATGTGGGACGCGATGGCGCCACCCGAGCGGGAGACGCTGGCGCGCGACGGCGTGCTTTATGTGCCCAGCCAATATGGCGAGCCGACGCCAATCACGTTGAAGCTGATTCAGGATGGCGCCGACCATCTGGTGTTGACAGCCCCGATGCGCATTCGGTGCCCGGTGCGGTTACTGCATGGCCAGGCCGATCCTGACGTGCCTTGGGAACTCGCTCTGCGGATTGCCGAGCAGGTGGAAACGCTCGACGTCAGGGTTATTTTGGTGAAGGACGGGGACCATCGCCTCTCGCGGCCCTCGGATCTGGATTTACTTCGGCAGACCGTTGCCACGCTCATCGGCGAGGATGGCGCGCAGTCCCTCCCGATAGGTCGGATACAGCCAGGCGATCCCTAGTGCCGCCTTAGTCTTGGTGCTGCTGACCTTGCGGTTTTCGGCCCAGAAACTCCTGGCCATCGGGCTCATCGTTGGCAGCGCTTCAGCGAAGGCGGTTTCCGGCGGGGCGGCAACCCCCAGCAGCTTCGCCGCCTCAGTTATTACGTTGGCGCTTTCGCACGGTTCGTCGTCCACAAGATTGAACACACGCAGTCCGGGCGCTCGATCTTGCCGCATGGCCGCGACGACCGCGCGCGTGATGTCGTCTCGATGGATTCTCCCGAACTGGTGCCCGGGCTTATTCATCCGGCGTGCTCCGCGTGATCGCAGGGCGTCGAATGCCGATCGTCCCGGCCCATAGATCCCGGCGAGGCGAAAAGTGTCCACCGAGTATTTGTTGGCGAAGCGTGCCCATTCGTCCTCCGCAGCGACGCGCCATTGTCCGCGTGCCTGGGAAGCCGCCGTTGGCGTGTCTTCATCGACCCATCTGCCGCCTCGGTCGCCATAGACGGCCGTGCTGGACAAATAGCCGATCCACCGCAGCGAGGGTGCGGCTTCGATCGTGGCTTCATAGCGAGCCAGCACCGGGTCAACGGCCTCGTCCGGTGGGATGGTGATTAGCAGGTGCGTCGCCGATTGGATTGCCGCTTCCGCCGAATCGAACCGAACGCTTCCGTCCAATCCTCGCCGCGTGGTTCCGGCTACGTCGAACCCTGGTGCGCGGGCCGCATCAGCGACCGCCGAACCGGTATAGCCCAGCCCGAAAATCAGTAGCCGGTTCATGCCATGCCTTTTCGCTGTAGGATCGCCTGGCCGAGCGCGCGGAGACTATAATTCAGCAGCATCCAGTCAAGCGCCAGCAGCACCGGGGCAGCGAACATGGGCGGTGTCTCTAACCTGAAGCTGCAGCAGGGCCAACCCGCCCGAAATTCGCAACCATCACAGGAAGTAGGGGGCAAGCGGAGGGCGGCCGTAGCAACGCCATCGTCCGCCAACCGTTCGCGCCATAACCCCGGAGCCCACGGTTGAGGTCCGGCGGCGCCGAGGCGGGCGCAGACAACCAGGGCGATAACCGGCCCGTCGGCGCGATGAGGTATCAGTCGCAACAGTGGTCCTCCCACCCCGACGAGGCTCTGGTCGCGTGATGACGAGGGTGGTAGGAAGGACAGAACAAATGAAGGCCCTAATGATCGGAGTTTGTATGGAAGCCCCGTCGATCTTGTCAGGCAGCTATATTAAGGCAGTCCTTCGAGACGTTGTAACCGAGGCTCGAGTTGGGTTGCATCCCTGGGAGCAGCATCCTGAACGACCGACCCGCCTCGTTGTAAATGTAGATATGTTCGCGCCCCTTCTCGGGACATTGTCGGCCAAGTCAAGGGCTTCAATCCTCGATTATGACCCCATTCGCAGCGCGATAAAGGAATGGCCGACCCGGCCGCACACCCCTCTGTTGGAAACTCTACTGCAGGAACTTATCGACTTATGCTTTCGCAACCAACGCGTAGGGGCATGCCGCATATCAATCATGAAACCGGACATCTTCAATGAGGCGGCCGGCGCCGGCGTAGAGGTATATAAGGTGCGGGAGTAGGTCAAATGGTGGGCCAACAGCCGAGAGAGGATCCGATCGTCCCCCAGGTGCAACCCCGAACAGTATTGATCACCGGCGGTGCGAAACGAATAGGCGCGACAATTGCGCGAAAGCTCGCCGCGGATGGTTGGAACGTGGTCCTCCATTACAATCGATCCGGCACGGAGGCCGAACAGTTGGCGGCTGACATTCGCCAGTCGGGCGGGGTCTGTAGTTTAGTCCGCGCTGATTTGACACGCCGATCCGACGTGGAGAGTTTAATGGAGCGGTGCGTTGCATTTTATGGATCCGTCGAATGTTTGATTAATAACGCGGCCCTGTTTTATTACGATGACATATCTTCCGTTACGTGGAAGTCGTTCGATGATCATATCTCCACCAATCTGACCGCACCAATATTCTTGTGCCGCGATTTTGTTCGGCTCATTCGCGATCAAGTTGACGGCTGTATCATAAACATACTTGACCAGAAGGTCGCTAATTTAAATCCAGATTTTCTGTCGTACACAATCAGCAAAGTCGGCCTGGCAGGCCTGACCAGCACTTTGGCTATGGCGCTGGCGAATCGCATCCGCGTTTGTGGTATCGCGCCCGGGCTTGCTCTCATAAGTGGCAAGCAGACGGAGGCGTCGTTCGAGAAGGCGTGGAAGGCACCGCCTCTTCAGAGAAGCACAACTCCCGACGAAATCGCTAGATGTGTTCAGTTTATTCTCGAGAGTCCGTCTATGACCGGCAATACTATCTTCCTGGACGGCGGCGAAAGCTTGCGTGGCCGATCAAGGGATGTCGCATTTGACCCAAAAATAAGGGATATCGGCCCGTGAGGGGATCGGTGTGCAACTGAATGGTTTAGATCGACCCGCCTTCGTAGAACGGTTGGGACGGCTTGGGTAGTTGCCGTTGTATAACTGGCTCTCTGAAGTTTGGGGAGCGAGATGAAGCGATGAGGTGCTCAAGCAACCGTGCGGAGTGCGTTGGCAGTCAACCACGAGAGATCCTTGCAGACGGGGGACCACGCACGGCGGGCCGTTGCCCAATCGTCCGGAGTCCTGGCGAATTCCAGCCCTAATGGCTCCGCACCGGCGAGCGGAACAGCTGTACAGAGAGGATAGTCTCGGATCCTCCACGTCGGGTCATGTGTCGGAAAAAAAGCGAGGCACGGAACTTCGACGGCGTCTGCGAGATGTACCATTGCAGTATCTGTAGAGATCACCAGACGCGCGTGCGCTATCAAATTGCAAAGATCTTCGAGTGAGTTTTCCTTGGGTCTTGAGATCGCACGTCCCTCTAAGCCTTTGGGGATAGACCCCTGCGTAACCAGGGGGCCATGCCCTTCCAGTTGCCAGAGAAGTGCCTCATGGATTTCTTTCGGCATTGACCGCAAGTCGTAACCAGACGTAGGGCAGATGAGTATAAATCCGTCTGGAAGCCCGGGTTTCGTCAGAGTGAGGCGACGGGATAGCCACTTGTTGCGTTTCATTCCGGCTGGTACGAGGTTTGGGTCAAGACCGAGATGCCCCAGAAAGTAGTCAATCATGCTAGCTCTTTGGAACGATTTATCGAGGGCAAAATCACGGATGTCTATGATCCTTTCGTGGCTTGAACCAAGCTCGAACACTGTGTCTCGCGTACTATAAGCCCACGGGAGATCTCGAATTTCCGCGAAATCCGCCAGTTTAAAAAGATCCTCAATGACCGGAGACAATCCCGGAAGACGATACAGTATAGGAGATCCTAAATCTGTGCCCAGATGGATCGCCGTCTCAAGCGCTTGCAAGCCGATGATGTTATCGCCGAGAGTGCGTCCAAAGCCGTTAAGAATAGCGGTCGTTTTCAACTTTGCTGTCGCCACGTTGTCAGCTCGCCCGTTTCAGTTCATGGTTCTGTGTGAAATCTCGCTGAATTTCATATCTGGCTGGTTCTCCATTCCCCTTATTCTTGCCGATTTACCGGATGCCGAGAAGCCCTCAAAGACCGAGGCGGCATGGATAAAAACGATCGAGCTCCCTCCCGAGCAATCTCGAATAGCATTGATGAGCTCCTCTCTATTGCCGGCGGTGCCGCCCTTGGGTTCGATTAGGGAGCGCGCGCGAACAGATCTGGGCAATGCGTGCCGCCCCGGTTCAGTTCTTCCCAATTAATTGGCTCCTGGCTCAGAGCCGAAGGCTAACTTCGTGGGACGGAAAAACGTCCCTGTACCCGCCGAATAGACAAGACATCGGGGCGGCGCCTAAGGCGGTTATGGCTGTTAGAAACCGTCGCCAAGCGACTGGCGGCATCGCCACTCCAGCCGAGGTCGCGGACGCGGTGCTATGGCCTGACGCGCGGGGTATTGGCCACGTACTACCAATCGACGCCGACGTTTGGCCCTAAAAATGCGGCATCGTTTCGGACGGGTTGATCTACTCGAACAGCGAACTGACCGAACTCTCGTCACTGATGCGACGCATTGCCTCCGCGAGCAGGGGCGCAATGGTCAGCTCCCTAATCGTGTCGCACCGCGTCACCTCCTCCGTGGCTTGGATCGAATCGGTGATTGTCATCATCTCGATGGGTGAGGACGCGATGCGCGCGACGGCCGCACCGGACAGCACGCCGTGCGTGACATAGGCGCTAGCGGACCTGGCGCCGCGCTTCACCAGCGCGTCCGCTGCGTTACAATGCGTGCCGCCCGAGTCGACAAGGTCATCGACCAGGATGCAGTCACGGCCGGCGACGTCGCCGATAACGTTCATGACCTCGGAGTGTCCGGCACGCTCGCGGCGCTTGTCGATGATTGCCAGATCACAGTTGAGCCTTGTCGCGATCGCCCGCGCCCGCACCACGCCGCCGACATCGGGGGAAACGATCATCAGGTCGTGGCCCTCGTAGCGTTTCTGGATGTCGCGGCTGAACAGCGGCGCGGCGATGAGGTTGTCCACCGGGATATCGAAAAAACCCTGAATCTGGCCGGCATGCAAATCCATGGTCAGCACACGATTGGCACCAGCCTCGGTGATCAGGTTTGCCACCAGCTTGGCCGAAATTGGCGTACGTGGCGCCGATTTTCGGTCCTGCCGAGCGTAGCCAAAATACGGGACGACGGCGGTGATACGGCGGGCGGAGGAACGCCGAAGGGCATCCAGCGTGACCAGCAGTTCCATGAGGTTGTCGTTGGCTGGAAACGAGGTGGACTGGATAACGAAAACGTCCTCCCCGCGGACGTTTTCCTGAATCTCAACGAATACTTCCATGTCGGCAAAGCGCCTTATGGAGGCTTTGGTCAGCGGCAGGCAGAGGATTTCGGCCACAGAATCGGCCAACGGTCGATTGCTGTTGCAGGCTACGATCTTCATGGGCAGGGCCGCTGGAAAGGATGCCGAACCGGTCGATGCGCCGGAAACACGCGGATTTTAGCAATCGTTCTGTCACATGTCCATGAACGGGCGGGCGGTTTGTCCTTCTGCTGCGGTCGAGGCCCTAACACCAGCCGGCGCTCGCGCGGACCGGTATTAAAGTCTTTTTTCGCGCGCCGCCGGCCGCCAACCCGGCGCGCATACCGGTCGACGGAAGCGCCGACCGCCGGGTTCAATTGCCCACGTTGGATGGGCGCTGAAACTCTGGCGTTTTATGGCACGCCGGGATGTATTGCGCGGCGCGGAAGGCGGTGTGGCGGATCGCGGCTTCCGCTGGCAGATGCAAGCCATGGAATAGCGCCGCCACGACCACGACCACCGCGACGAGGGGTGCGATCTGCAGCCGCGGTGGCGTTCCGGCGAAGCGCAGCAGGGCGACTGCACCCGCCAGCCCGATTGCCGCACCTACGACCACCTCCGGCAGGGAGTGAACGCCGAGAACGAGGCGCGAGAGGCCGATCACGATCGCGGCGAGGGCCGCGACAGGCAGGATGCTGGCGCGCTGGCGGGTGAGCATGGCAGCCAAGCCACCTGCTACAATGGTTGCGGCAGCGACATGTCCGCTGGGACTATGGATGTCGGTCGGCCCGAACAAAGGTGAGCAGGTAAGGAACATCAGCTTGAACGTGAGTGTGGCGAAGAAGGTTCCCGCCACGACGAGCAGCCAGACCAGCGCCCCGCGCCGCCAGCCTTGCGCGGCGAGCGTGACGGCAACAGCGAGCACGACGGGGATTATTACGGCCTGGTCGGCGAAGTCGGTCAGGTATCTCACGCGGCCTCGTATAGGCGATGACGACGGAAAAAAGGCTTCAGAATCACGTCATGACGCATGAAAGTTGGGTGCCAGGACGAATGACCGATGGTTGTCGGGAGGTGTGAGCGGCGGGGGTCAGGCTCCTCGCCAGACGGGCGTCCGTTTCGTCAGGAAGGCGTCCATGCCTTCCTTGAAGTCCTGGCTGGTATAGCAGAGGCGGATAAGATCCTCATCCGGCGGCAGGTTGTCGCGCATCCGGCGCAGCGCCTCCCGGGTCGCGCGCATGGTCAGCGGGGCGTGGCCGGCCAGCAGCGTGCCAAGTTCCGCCGCCCGCGCTTGCAGCGCGGCGTGGTCGGGCAGCACCTCGGTCACCAATCCCACTGACAACGCCTCGGTGGCGGAGAACAGGCGCGCGGTGAAGATCATCTCGACGACCCGGGCGGGACCGACCAGGGCGGACAGGCGGGCGATGTTGGACATCGACAGGCAGTTGCCGAGCGTGCGGGCGATCGGGAAGCCGAATCGTGCATTGGCCGCGGCAATCCGAAGGTCACAGGCCGCGGCAATGGCCGCGCCGCCGCCTGTGCAGGCTCCGGCGACGGCGGCGACTGTTGGGACCGGGCAGCGCTCGATCGTTCCGAGCACGCGGTCGATGCGGGCTTCGTAGGCGATGGCATCATCGGCGCCGGCGAAGGCACGGAACTGGTTGATATCCGTGCCGGCGGCGAACGCCTTGTCGCCGGCGCCGGTGATGATCAGGGCACGCACGTCGCCAGGATCGGCGGCGATCTCGGCCAGGCGCTCGTACATCGGGAACGTCAGCGCATTGCGCGCCTGCGGCCGGTTGAGAGTCACGAGGCCGACATTGTCACGATGTTCGTAGAGGAGGTCGTCCGTCATGGCCACGTCCCGCATATCATCTCAGAGGGTCTCGCATCGACACCGCGGCCAGCTGCCTACTCCGCCGCCTGCGCCAGATCCGTGGTGCGGGTTCGCGTGCGCAGCGTGACGAATTCCTCGGCCGCCGTTGGATGGATGCCGATCGTGCGGTCGAAATCGGACTTCGTCGCGCCCATGACGACGGCGATGGCGATACCCTGGATGATCTCCGGGGCGTCCTCGCCGAGCATGTGCGCGCCGACGATTTTCTGCGTCGCTTTGTCTACCACCAGCTTCATCGTTGTTTTGCGGCCGCGGCCTGATAACGTGTGCCGCATCGGGGTGAACCGGGTCAGGTAAATATCGACGGGGCCCATCGCACACGCCTGCTCCTCGGTCAGAGCCCCACGGTGGCGACAGGGGGCGTGGTGAATACCGCCGACGGAACGTTCCGCAGCGAGACGGTGCGGGGATTGTTGCCGAACAAGAGTGTCGGCCAAAGCGTGTCCCTCGGCCGTGGCGACAGGTGTCAGGTTCACCCGGTCGGTCACGTCGCCCATGGCGTAGATATGCGGCAACGAAGTGCGCAACTGGTCGTCGACCTTGATCGCGCCCTTGGCGTTTAAGCTCGACCCCCAGTTGTCCAGGCCCAGACCCTTGACGTTGGCGCGCCGGCCGGTGGCGAAAAACACCACATCGCCTGCGAGGGTCTGGCCGTCGCCCAAAGTCAGGATGCGGCGGTCGCCGTCGGCCTCAAGCCTGGCGGGGACGCTATTGGCATGCAGGATGATGCCCTGCGCCAGCAGCGCATCTCGCATCGCTTCTCGGATGTCGTGGTCGAAGCCACGTAGCGGCGAGAGGCTGGCGATAGACCAGGTGCACCTCGGCGCCCAGCGCGCGGAAGATGCCGGCGAACTCGAGCGAGATGTAGCCCGACCCGACCATGACGACATGCCGAGGCATGGTCTTCAGGTAGAATGCGTCGTCCGAAATGATCCCCAACTCCGCCCCCGGGATGTCGGGACGTTCCGGATGGCCGCCGGTCGCGATGACGATGCGCTCCGCGGTGACTCGCTTGCCGGCGACTTCGAGGGTGTGCGGGTCGACCAGCACCGCCCTTGCATCGAACACGGTCGCGCCGGCACCGGTTAGCAGGTTGCGATAGATGCCTTCCAGCCGGGTGATCTCGCGGTCCTTGGCGGCGATCAGCTTGCTCCAGTCGTGCGGGCCTTTCCGGATTGTCCAGCCGAAGCCGGCGGCATCCTCGGCCCAGCCGCCGTACTCGCCGGCCTGCACCAGCAGCTTCTTCGGCACGCAGCCGATATTGACGCAGGTGCCGCCCCAGAAACGCTCCTCGGCGATGCCCACCCGGGCGCCGTGCCCGGCGGAAATCCGCGCGCAGCGGACCCCGGCCGAACCGCCACCGATGACAAACAGGTCGAAGTCCATGCGGCCGACCCCTCTTGGTGATCCGGCCAATGTGTGAGCTTGGGAATGGTGGCGCAAGATCAACCGACGCGCGGCTGAAGTTGGCATTGACGTGTCTCACCGTTCGGGCAGACTTCATCGGCGGAGACGGGACAAACGCCTCCCGCTATTTGTTGCAAGGGAAACAGGGAGGCTTAGATGTCCTACGCTTCGAGGTCCCGCTCCGAGGGCCGCCAACCTGGTGGCGAGAACCCACCAAAGACAACTGGTACGCCTTCATCGCCGCCTGGCTCGGCTGGACGCTGGACGCGTTCGACTTCACCGTCTTCCTGTTCCTGCTGGTGCCGATCGCCAAGGAGTTCAACGCCGACCTGACGCTGGTCGTGCTGGTCGGCTCGCTGACCATGTGGATGCGCTTTGTCGGCGCGGTCGCCGCCGGCTGGATGGCCGACCGGTTGGGCCGGCGGGCGCCGCTGATGATCTCCATCCTGTGGTATTCGGCCTGCAACTTCATCGCCGGGTTCTCGCCGACCTTCCTGTTCCTGCTGGTGTTCCGCACGCTGCTGGGCATCGGCATGGGCGCGGAATGGCCGGCGGGCGCGGCGCTGGCGACGGAAAGCTGGCCGGCGCGCTCCCGCGGGCTGATGGCGAGCGTGCTGCAAGGCTCCTGGGCGCTGGGGTATCTGGTCGCCGCGGTGCTGTATGCCACGCTGTTCGACGTGATCGGCTGGCGCGGCATGCTGTGGATGGGCGTGCTGCCGGCGCTGGCGGTGGTGTGGATCCGCTTCTACGTGAAAGAACCCGAGGTCTGGGTCGAAAACCAGAAGCTGCAAAAGGCGAACAAGACCCAGATCAAGGTGCCGATCGCCGCGCTGTTCCGCAAAGGCATGCGGCTGACGACGCTGTCCACCTGCTGGTGGCTGATGAGCGCGTTCACCGTCTATTACTCGATCTTCGGCCTGTTCGCGACCTACATGACGCGGGAGCTGCATCTGTCAGCGGCGGCGGTCGGCTGGCCGCTGGCGTTCTCCAACGGGCTGACATTCCTGTTCAGCTTCCTGTGGGGCAGCCTGGCCGACAGCATCGGCCGGCGCTGGGCGATGATCATTCCGGCGATCATCGGGGTCGCCGTCGCACCGCTGTATCTGCTGACGACCGACTACACGACGATCGCGATCGCGTTCTCGATCCAGGGCGCGTTCGCCGGGGCGATCTACGGCATCAACCCGAGCTACGCCAGCGAGCGTTTCCCGACCGAGATCAGGGCGACCGCGGCGGCGTTCTGCTACCATCTCGGGGGCGGTCGGCGGGCGGCTTCGTGCCGCCGGTTCTGACCTATTTCGCGGTCGAGCAGCACATGGGGTTCGCGATCCCGATGCTGATCGGGACGGTTGGCGGTCTGATCAGCTTCGTGATCACGCTGTTCTTCAGTCCGGAAACCAAGGGCAAGGTGATGGTCGCCGATCTGCAGATCCTGCCACTGGCGGAGACACCGTAGCGCTTCGACTTGCCGCGTCCTGGACCGGGGGGGCTGCGCTCCGGATGAGGTTTGACCCGCGACGTCGCGGGCACCGTCACTCCAGCATCGCACTTCCGATCTCAGACGATGAGAGCCAAAAGCTTGCACGCCGGCCTTCATGCTCGACGTTGCCCGATAAATCGCCGGGGTCAGGTTTGCCGGGCTGGCCATCGTGCAGATACAAAAGCCCCTCCTTGCGACGGGCATGGCGCGGACGAATGCTTCTGCTTCTTCGAGCCCTACGCGCAGTCTTTTGGACCCAGCCGCAGCATCGACCGCCTCGATCAGGTCCAGATCGGCGTAGTCGTCGGCGAGGTAACGTGCGTTGCGACGCCGCCAATGCTCTATTGGTCGCGAGATCGGCGAAATGAAGACGGTAGCCGAACAGATCGTCCCGGACAGCGGGAAGAAACGGAAGTCGCTGTCACGCGGCCATTCGAGACGTGTGGCGGCTTCCCCGAAACGAATCGTCGCGGCGTGCAAGCCAGGTTCGCGCCGGATCCAGCCGATCCCGAAGCCATTCGCGGCAAGCAGGGCGGGCGTCTTCCTCGACCGCCCGGGGCCACGGCCGCTTTCCGGTCGTGAAAAATATCGATATCGGCGGAAAAGCGCGGTCCATCCTGATTGATAGCGGACGCGCCGGCGACATAGCCTTCTGGCGTCAGGAGCCGCAGGATTTGGCTTGAATCCTAGAGAGCGGCACGGCAAGCCTGCTCGATCCGCGCTGCGAGGGGTCGCGAAGCCATATTTCCTTCCCGGCGCAGAGTATCCGCCACGACGAGGGCCTGACCGATCGTGGGACGGGCGCTTGCCTTACGGCCCCAGAGCGCCTGGGTTCCGAATTCATCGAAAGCCTGCCGATAAAGACGAGCAACCTCATCGGGTGCCGGCCGGCCGGCACCGAGGTCTTTCAACGTGTCCAGGGTCCTGCGGTCGGGCATGAACGCCGGCTAGAGCAGTTTGGGCCTCGCGGGAAACGCTTGGATGCTTTTCGCCCTTATAGCCGCGCGCGTCCCAACCATCCGCGCACCAACGACATGGGGCGAAATAAGCGAATCGTTGGCAGGATGCATCTGCAGCGCAACGTCATCATGGAAGGCGAAGGCCGACCATCCGCGGCTCATTGTGCTGATCAGAGCAACTCCATGGACGGTCGGCTTGCGCCCGCCATGACGGCTCAAGTTGGCACTGCCTCGATATCGATTCAGTTTGCTCCGGACGCAACTAACCAGCAGGGGTGGGTGGCCTGGGACGCGCCTGAACGCGCCCAGCCACGACGAGGAGCCAATATTTGGCAACGCCTACGTTCCGATCCCGCCGAGCGCCAGGTACTTGATCTCGAGATAGTCCTCGATGCCGTATTTGGAACCCTCGCGACCGAGTCCGGACGATTTCATACCGCCGAAAGGCGCGACCTCGGTGGAGATGATGCCCTCGTTGATGCCGATGATACCGTATTCGAGGGCCTCGCCTACGCGGAAGATCCGGCCGACATCGCGTGCGTAGAAATATGCAGCCAGGCCGAACTCGGTATCGTTCGCCAGCCGGATGGCTTCCTCTTCGGTCTTGAAGCGGAACAGCGGGGCGACCGGCCCGAAGGTTTCCTCACGAAAGATCATCGCGTCAGACGGCACGTTCGCCAGCACGGTCGGCTCGTAGAAATTTCCGCCTAGCCGATGCTTCTTGCCGCCGGTCACGACAGACGCACCCAGCGACAAGGCATTGGCGATATGCTCTTCCACTTTCGCCACGGCGGCGGCGTTGATGAGGGGGCCTTGGCTGACCCCCGGCTCCATGCCGTTGCCGACCTTCATCGCCTCCACGGCCGCCTTCAACTTGGTGGAGAACGCTTCGTAGACGCCGTCTTGCACCAAAATGCGGTTGGCGCAGACGCAGGTCTGGCCGGTATTGCGGAACTTGCTGCCCATGGCGCCAACCACCGCGGCATCCAAATCCGCATCATCGAACACGATGAACGGCGCGTTGCCGCCCAACTCCATGCTGGTTTTCTTGATCGTCGCCGCGCACTGCGCCAGCAGCTTGGCACCGACCTCGGTGGAGCCGGTAAACGACAGCTTCCGCACGAGCGGATTGGAGGTCAGTTCGCCTCCCATGGCCGAGGATCCGCCGGTCAAGACATTGCACACGCCGGCCGGCATCCCGGCCCGCTCCGCCAGGACGGCCAGCGCCAGTGCCGAAAATGGCGTTTGCGAAGCCGGCCGGATCACCCCGGTGCAGCCTGCCGCCCAGCCTGGACCGGCCTTGCGCGTGATCATTGCCGCCGGAAAATTCCACGGGGTAATTGCGGCGAAGACGCCGATCGGCTCCTTCAGCACCAGGATACGGCGGCCCTTGGCGTTTTGCGGGATCGTGTCCCCGTAGATGCGCTTCGCCTCTTCGCCGAACCACTCAATGAAGCTGGCCGCATAGGCGATCTCGCCCTTGCTCTCTGCGAGCGGCTTGCCCTGTTCGGCGGTCATGATCACCGCGAGGTCGTCGGCGTTGGCCAACATCAGGTCCGAAATCTTGCGCAGGATTACCGCGCGTTCCTTCGCCAGCATTGCCCGCCAAGCGGGATACGCGGCATTCGCCGCCTCGATCGCCCGGCGGGTCTCGGCGATGCCCATGTTCGGCACTTCGCCGATCGCCTCACCGGTCGCGGGGTTCTTCACGACGATGGTCTGGCCGTTGTCGGCTTCGACCCATTTGCCGTCGAGGTAGTTCGCCTGCCGAAACAGGGTCGGATCCTTTAGCGGCAGCGGCGAGACTGGGTTCAGCATGGTCGGGTCCTCCTGTCCTTTTGTGCGCCAGAGATAAGCTCTACATCCGGTTCTGTCAGGGGGAGGGGACCAATTCGGGGACGGGCTGCGCAGCGGACGGGTGCCGGCGGTCGACCGTTGGTGGGTCGTTATTAATTTCGATCGGATGATTGAAGGGGTGTGAGCACTAGTGATGGTCCGCCGATCGCGTAATTCAGGCCGGCAACGCATCACGATCGCGCGCCCGCGACGGTTGGAAGCACAGGAACTGCCTCGCGCGGCGGTTTAACGGGGCGCGGCGGTTTCACGGGACTGGTGTCGCTCCCGCCCCGAGCCACTACTCTATTCGGGCGGGAAGTGTGCCATTTTTTGCCGGCGAAGATGCCGTTGAAGTCGGCGCCCGTGTAGCGGACAAGTTGCCATGTGCGGCCGAGTTGTGAAGCGATGTGCTGCATGAGTGGAATGTCGAAGCCGGCCGGACTGGCATCGGTTACGAACTCGAAAGGTGGGTCTGGCAGGGCCGCTCCCACTTTTAGGACCGCAACGGCGCTCTCGCCGCGAGCGCTAACCACGTGGGCCGCGTGTAGCGGATAGCCGGCGAGCAGGCGGCGGCGCTTCACCTCCCATTCCCCTACTTCCCGCTCTTTCTACAGCATTCGAACATTGGTACAGCCTCGTCAGTTCGGTGCAGGACTACAGCACCCATCGTCACGCGGCCACCGTCAGGCGGTCGCGGTTTGCGGGGTGCGCCGATCGTATTCGGACGACCGGAAGGGGATGGCCGCGGCAAACCACGGGGTTTGTTGCCGCTGTCACTATCCGCGGCGTGGCGTTGTAGATGTCCAATGCGAGTTCCTGGTTGGTCGCGCCAACGCTAGAAACAAAAAAGCCGGCAAGCGGAATCAAGATATCCGTCCATAGCAGCAGTCCGGAATTACCGGAGCAGCAGTCCGGAATTACCGGCCGCATAGTTGTCGTGCATGATCATTTGGTAGATGTGTCCGCCGGCTGCCCCGAGCAGGAATATGGCGGGGCCAGTCACTGCGGCCAGACGCAGTTCGTAGCCTCGGCGCCAGGCGAGGAAGCCGACAAAGGCGAAGCCGAGACTGGCGAAGCCGAGCTCAGTTTGGAACGGGCTATCAGGCCAGCCGATAAAGCGTGCCGACATCGCGCCGAAGAAGACGTGGTAGACGAAGTTTACGAGGTAGAGGCAACCAACGGGGAACAGCACATAGTAGGCCAGCAGGCCTCGCCGACGACCGTGCGGCCTCGCGGCTGCGGCAAGCAGACCCAGCACAAAGAATTCAAGACCGAACTGACTTAGCGCAAAGCCGATGACCGCGTCCAAATTCCCCTTTTGTGCTATATATCCTGACTTTGGCCGATGAAAGTTGCCGACCTACTTCCGGGACAGGCTACCCATCCATCACAACTGAACAGGGCAAACCGTGCTACCGGACGCAACTGCGCGTTCTGACTCTACCCAGGGGCTGCGGTCATTGGGTTACCGCGGACACCAAGCGGGATTTCTTATGCCGTCCGGCATCCGTCAAACCAAAAGGGGCCTGATCGTCCTCGGTGCCGTTCCCGCCCTGACCGACATCACCGAAAGATAGTGTGCGGCCGGGACTGCGTCAGCATTCCGCCACTCAGCGGCCAACGTGGCGGAGAGGAGACATCACGCACCAACCCCGGCTGCGCCGGCTTTACCACGGCGCCCAGCGCGGCCGACAATTTTGCCGCCGCGTCAGTCACCTGCGGCAGGACGTTGCGCGGCCGCGGCGGACGCATCCGCATGGAGGGCGCACTGATGTGGATGACAGCGACGACCGAACCGGCTGCATCGCGGACTGGGGCAGCGACGCCGACGGCGCCGGCAACCACCTCATCCGAAGTTATGAGGTACCCACGAGCGCGAATGCGCTGGAGGTCGGCGGCGATCCAGGTCGGATCGATGCGGGTGGCCGGGGTACATCGGTTCAGACGCTGGGCCAGCAACTGGGTCTGAACGGCCTCCGGCGCGAAGGCGAGCAGGATACGGCTGCTGCCGGCATGCAGCGGGCCGCGCTTGCCGATCTCGGAATACATGCGAATGGTCGGATCGGTCTGATAGATGGCGACCGTCTCGCTTTCCATACCGTCGCGGACACGCAGATAGACGTTCTCGCCGGTCGCCTTACCCAAGGCGGCGAGGAACGGCATGGCCGTGGCTGCCAGCGCGCCTTGCTCCGAAGCGGCACGTCCGAGGGCGTTCCATCGCGCACCGAGGCGCCAGAGGCCGCGCGCTTCGTCCTGGATGGTGAAGCCGCGCCCCTGCAACGTCCGCAGCAGGCGGAAGGCCGCCGTGCGCGTGCATCCGGCACTTTCGGCGAGCGCGGCCAAGGAGGCCGGACCGAGCCGGGAAAGCGCCTCCAGCAGATCGAGGGTCCGATCCACTGCAGCGATATTGTAGTCGCGGGCAGGCGTGTCAGGAAACTGGGCGGGGATGCTCGGTGGTGCCTTTAGCTTTGGCTTAGAAGTCCCATTGCTGCTCCTGGCTGTCCCCATTGTCTCATCCCTTTGCCCAAGGTGCTAAAGGAGCGAAGCCGCACGAAACCGTGTGCGACACCATTCGATCGGCACCAAAATTACTTACCAGTAGACTTACATCCCGCAGAGTTCCCCACAAAAGGCCTCTCTGCATGGGTGGTATGCATCCCGACGCTCGGTTGGGGCAGCCGAGACGACGTAGAGCCACCGCCCAGGGTTGTGGGACGCGGCATGGTGGCGCAGAATACAAGCCAATTAAGAAGAGAGGGAGTGCGATGGTCAAACTGCTATCCCGCGCGCCGGAACGTCTGCATCACCACGCATATGTGGTCCGCGATCAGGAAAGGAACCGCCAGTTTTTCGAGGAAACGCTGGGTATCCCGCTGACCGCGACGTGGTGCGAGCGGCATTTCAGCCCTTGGGTCAATCGTGAGGTCGCGTTCTGTCATACATTTTACAGCCTGGGTGATGGCGGCGCGCTAGCATTCTTCTCGTTCGCCGACGACGAGGTCTATCAAAAATGTCAGGCGGCGGTTCCGCCGGAGATCGGGTCCTTTCACCACGTCGCCTTCAAAGTGGATGACGTCGCCTACGACGAACTTGTCGCCCGGGTAAAAGCAGCCGGGGAGGCGGTGCGGGAGACGGATCACGGATATTGCCGGTCGATGTACTGCACCTCCCCGGACGGGTTGATCGTCGAATTCACAGTCGATCCGCCTGACGCTGCCGAGATCGATGCGCTGCGCCGAGCCGACGCTCACGCGGAATTGGCCCGGTGGATGGCAGGGGATCACCGAACGAACAACGACCTGCGGACGCACCAGGCAGCCTGAGGCCGGGCGACGCTCGCCCTGACAGCGTCTGCCGGGTCGCCGGGACAGGGCGGCGCGTCGTCGCGGTGTGATCGGCCGTCGCTTGTGGTGCCGCGATCCCTGAGGTAAAGCGCCGCGTTCGGCGGGCCGATGCCTGCGAGGGTGGCGGCATATCAAGACGTTGGCTGCCGCGTGCGGGCGTGGTGAAACTGGTAGACACGCCAGATTTAGGTTCTGGTGGCGCAAGCCGTGGGGGTTCAAGTCCCTTCGCCCGCACCATGCGGCCCTTGCCGGCAAAGGGATGAACGAGGTTTTTGTTAGGATCGGCTGAAACAATGCAGGTTACCGAGACACTGTCCGACGGTCTTAAGCGGAACTACACGGTGGTTCTGCCGGTCGCGGACCTGGAGTCACGCCGGACCGAGCGTCTGACGACTTTGGGGAAGACGCTGCGCTTACCGGGGTTTCGGCCGGGCAAAGTGCCGATGCCGATCGTAAAGCAGCGCTATGGCACCGCGGTATCCGCGGAAGTGCTGGAGGAGTCGGTCTCTGAAGCCACGCAGAAGGTGCTGAGCGAGCGCGGCCTGCGCCCGGCACAGCAGCCGAAGGTCAACCTGGTGACTGAAAACCCGACCGCGATGGCCGGCGATCTGGAATTCAAGGTCGAACTGGAGCTGTTGCCCGACATCGTTCTGCCGGATTTCGGCACGATCGAATTGACCCGTTTCAAGGCTGAAGTGAGTTCGGAGGCGGTCGACAAGGCGCTGGCCGAGATCGCCAAGTATAACCGCACTTTGGAGCCGGTTCCGGCTGAGACGCTGGAGACCCGCGGAAGCGGCGCGATGGCCGGGGAAGTTGCTGACGGTCGATTTCGAGGGCAAGATCGACGGTGTGCCATTCGAAGGCGGGACCGGTACTGATACCCAGGTCGAAATTGGTGGGGACGGTTTCATCCCGGGCTTTGCCGAGCAGCTTGAGGGTGTGCGCCCGGGGGAAAATCGGACGATCAGCGTCACGTTCCCCGAAAATTATGGAAAGGCCGATCTGGCCGGCAAGGATGCAACGTTCGACATCACGGTCAAGGAACTCAGCACGCAGATCATCCCAGCGGCTGACGACGATCTGGCAAAGAAGATTGGCGCCACGGATCTTGCCGCAGTGCGGGAAATCGTAACCAGCCGTCAGCAGCAGGAATACGACGGTATGTCGCGGATGCGGCTGAAACGGGCGCTGCTGGATGCGTTGAGCAAGATGGCGGATTTCCCGGTGCCCGCGTCGATCGCGGACGCAGGAGTTCGATCAGATTTGGCAGCAGTTCGAGGCGGCTCGCAAGGCCGGGACCGAGGACGAGGAAGACAAGGCCAAGGATGAGGACACGCTGAAGGCCGAGTATCGGGCGATTGCCGAACGGCGTGTGCGGCTGGGGCTGCTGCTCGCGGAAATCGGTCGGGTCAATTCGATCACCGTCAGCGAACAGGAGATCGACCGGGCGCTGTATCAGCGCGCGATGCAATACCCCGGACAGGAGAGCCAGATGCTGGAGCTCATGCGGAAATACCCGCAGTTCACCAGCAATGTCCGCGGCCCGCTGCTGGAGGACAAAGTCGTTGATTTCGTGCTAGAACTGGCGAAGGTCACCGACACGGTGGTAACGCCGGAGGAACTGGCGAAGGACGACGCGGACGAGGTAGCGGCGTAAATCCGCAACCGAGCTGGCCAAACAACCGGGTTGCCGGATTTCCGGCTGGATTTTGCCGGCGATACCCTTATTTATGACCGGCTTATTAGTTCGACCCTTGCAACCTTAGGTGATCACGATGCGGGACCGCGACCCTGTCGAAGTATATGACAATTCCCTGGTTCCGATGGTGGTCGAACAGACCGCCCGGGGCGAACGGGCGTTCGATATCTTTTCGCGCCTGTTGAAAGAGCGCATCATTTTCCTTACCGGAGCGGTCTATGATCAGGTCAGCGCACTGATCTGCGCGCAGCTTCTGTTCCTGGAGTTGGAAAATCCTTCGAAGGATATCTCGTTCTATATCAATAGCCCGGGCGGGGTGGTGTCAGCCGGATTGGCGATCTACGACACCATGCAGTACATTCGCAGCCCGGTCAGCACGGTGTGCATCGGCCAGGCGGCCTCGATGGGAAGCCTGCTGCTGACCGCCGGAGCCAAGGGCAAGCGGTTTGCCACGCCGAACGCCCGCATCATGGTCCACCAGCCGTCGGGCGGTGCGCAGGGGCAGGCGACGGACATCGAGATCCAGGCGCGTGAGATCCTGACGCTGCGCAAGCGGCTGAACGAGATCTATGTCAAGCACACGGGTCAGCCCATCGAAGCGATCGAGCGCAAGCTGGAACGCGACACCTATATGTCGGCCGAGGAGAGCCGCGATTTCGGCCTGGTGGACGAGGTTGTGGACCGTCGGCCACCGTCAGAGTCCCCTGAATCGTCCAAATCCTGACGCGTTTTAACCTTCTCGGCTCCGGGGCGGTGCTATCGTCCCGGAATTGTGCTTTCATCACACCAATGTGGCCCCGTCGGCGTACTCCGCCGTATGATTTGAGGCGTTTTCAGGGGCTCGGCTAACCGCGGTTCTTGTCCCTGCCGCTGATAGGGAGTTATTATTCCCCATTGTGCCCCTGGTTTCGGGGGAGGAGTGCACATGAGCAAATCCGGCGATTCGAAAAATACCCTCTACTGCTCGTTCTGCGGCAAGTCGCAGCACGAAGTCCGTAAGCTCATCGCCGGTCCGACGGTCTTCATCTGCGACGAATGCGTCGAGCTTTGCATGGATATCATCCGTGAGGAGCACAAGACGCATCTGGTGAAGTCCCGTGACGGGGTTCCGACCCCGCGTGAGATCTGCAAGGTGCTGGACGACTACGTGATCGGGCAGGATCACGCCAAGCGCGTCCTGTCGGTGGCGGTGCATAACCACTACAAGCGTCTGGCGCACGGTCAGAAGAACAACGACATCGAGATCGCGAAATCCAACATCCTGCTGGTCGGTCCGACCGGATCGGGCAAGACGTTGCTGGCGCAGACACTGGCTCGCATCCTCGACGTGCCGTTCACCATGGCGGACGCCACCACGCTGACCGAAGCCGGCTACGTCGGTGAGGATGTGGAGAACATCATCCTCAAGCTGCTGCAGTCGGCCGATTACAACGTCGAGCGGGCGCAGCGCGGCATCGTCTATATCGACGAAGTGGATAAGATTTCACGCAAGTCGGACAATCCCGTCGATCACCCGGGATGTGTCGGGCGAGGGCGTGCAGCAGGCGCTGCTGAAGATCATGGAGGGCACGGTTGCGTCGGTTCCGCCGCAGGGCGGACGAAAGCATCCGCAGCAGGAGTTCCTTCAGGTCGATACGACGAACATCCTGTTCATCTGCGGCGGCGCGTTCTCCGGGCTGGAGCGCATCATCGGCGCCCGCGGCAAGGGATCGGGGATCGGCTATGGCGCCGAGGTCCGTTCGCCGGATGAACGGCGGATGGGCGCGATCCTGCGCGAGGTCGAGCCGGAGGATCTGCTGAAGTTCGGCCTGATCCCGGAGTTCATCGGCCGCCTGCCCGTGGTGGCGACGCTGGAGGATCTGGACGAAGGCGCGCTGATGGAGATCCTGACCAAGCCGAAAAATGCGCTGGTGAAGCAATATGGTCGTCTGTTCGAGATGGAAGGCGTCAAGCTCTCGTTCACCGACGACGCGCTGAAGTCGGTGTCCACTCGAGCGATTGCGCGGAAAACCGGTGCGCGCGGGTTGCGCTCGATCATGGAACAGATCCTGCTGTCCACTATGTTCGACCTACCGGGTCTGGATGGCGTCGAGGAGGTCGTCATCAACCGGGAGGTTGCGGAGTCTCGGGCCAATCCATTGTATCTGTACGGAAAGGAGCGGGCGGAAAACAGCGCTTAAGGCAGCGCGCAACCCAGAAATGCGGCTCGCGGTAGCGCGATCACGAATTTCAAGGGCTTGCGACATCCCGTTCGGCTGCCATATCGGTGCGAACGGGTTGTGACAGACCCATGAAAGCGTCTTCCGTGCCGCTGTTGGGCGGAAAATCGACGCTGACTGTCCTTTAGGAGGTCAAACATGACGGAACAGATCGGCCCTCGGATAACCAGGTCCGGAAATCAAGCCGAGCGACCTGATGGCGGTGCTGCCGCTGCGGGATATCGTGGTTTTCCCGCACATGATCGTCCCGCTGTTTGTCGGCCGGGAGAAGTCGGTGCGGGCGCTGGAAGCGGTGATGAAGGAGGATAAGCAGATCCTTCTGGTCGCGCAGAAGAACGCATCCCAGGATGATCCCTCGGTGGAAGATATTTTCCGCGTGGGCACGGTCTCGACGATCCTGCAGCTTCTGAAGCTGCCGGACGGCACGGTGAAGGTGCTGGTCGAGGGCGGCAGGCGAGCGAAGATCGTCAGCTTCAAGGAGACCGAATCCTACTTCGAAGCCAAGACCGAGCCGATGCCGGACGTGGCGGGCGAGAAGAAGGACCTCGAGGCGCTAGGCCGCACCGTCGTCTCGCAGTTCGAGCAGTACATCAAGCTGAACAAGAAGATCGCGCCCGAGGTGCTGGTTTCGCTGAACCAGATCGAGGAGCCGTCGAAGCTGGCCGATACCGTCGCCAGCCATCTGAACCTGAAGATCCCCGAGAAGCAGGACCTGCTGGAGATCGCCAAGATCAGCGAGCGGCTGGAACGCGTGTTCGGCCACATGGAGTCGGAGATCGGCGTCCTGCAGGTGGAAAAGCGCATCCGCAACCGCGTGAAGCGGCAGATGGAGAAGACGCAGCGCGAGTACTACCTGAACGAGCAGCTCAAGGCGATCCAGAAGGAACTGGGCGAGGGCGAGGACGGCAAGGACGAGAACGCCGAACTCGAAGGCCGCGATCAAGAAGACGAAGTTCTCCAAGGAAGCGCGCGAGAAGGCGATGGCGGAGCTGAAGAAGCTGCGCACCATGAGCCCGATGAGCGCCGAAGCCACGGTGGTGCGCAACTACCTGGACTGGATGCTGTCGATCCCCTGGAAGAAGCGCAGCAAGATCAACAACGACGTGGTCGCGGCCGAGAAGGTGCTGGAAGCCGACCACTATGGCCTGGAGAAGGTCAAGGAACGGATCATCGAGTATCTGGCCGTGCAGGCCCGCAGCCCGAAGGTGCGCGGACCGATCCTGTGCCTGGTTGGGCCGCCCGGCGTCGGCAAGACGTCGCTGGGAAAATCCATCGCCAAGGCGACCGGCCGCAACTTCGTCCGGATGTCGCTGGGCGGCGTGCGCGACGAGGCCGAGGTGCGCGGCCACCGGCGGACCTATATCGGCTCGATGCCCGGCAAGGTCATCCAGGGCATGAAGAAGGCCAAGACCTCCAACCCGCTGTTCCTGTTGGATGAAGTGGACAAGCTGGGCTCCGACTGGCGCGGCGATCCGTCGTCCGCCCTGCTGGAGGTGCTGGACCCGGAGCAGAACTCGACCTTCGCGGACCACTATCTGGAGGTCGACTACGACCTGTCGGACGTGATGTTCGTCACCACGGCCAACAGCCTGCGCATGCCGCAGCCGCTGCTGGACCGCATGGAGATCATCCGCATCCCCGGCTACACCGAGGATGAGAAGGTCGAGATCGCCAAGCGCCACCTGATCAACAAGCAGGGCGAGGCGCACGGCCTGAAGAAGGAAGAGTGGAGCATCAGCGAAGACGCTCTGCGCGACCTGATCCGCTACTACACCCGCGAAGCCGGCGTGCGGAACCTGGAGCGCGAGATCGCCAACCTGGCCCGGAAATCGGTCAAGGAGATCGTGACCAAGCATAACGCTAAAGATCGCGGTCACCCGGAAGAACCTGGAAAAGTTCGCCGGCGTGAAGAAGTTCCGCTTCGGCGAGACCGAGGCCGAGGACATGGTCGGCGTCGTCACCGGTCTGGCCTGGACCGAGGTAGGTGGCGAGATCCTGACCATCGAGTTGGTGCTGCTGCCCGGCAAGGGCAACGTCAAGCAGACCGGCAAGCTGGGCGACGTGATGCAGGAAAGCGTATCCGCGGCGCTGAGCTATGTGCGGAGCCGCTCGATGCGGTTCGGAATCAAGCCGACGCTGTTCGAAAAGCGCGACATCCACGTTCACGTGCCGGAGGGGGCGACACCGAAGGATGGGCCGTCCGCGGGTGTGGCGATGGCGACCTCGATCGTGTCGATCCTGACCGGTATCCCGGTCCGGCGCGACGTGGCGATGACCGGGGAGATCACGCTCCGCGGCCGTATCCTGCCGATCGGCGGTCTGAAGGAGAAGCTGCTGGCGGCGCTGCGGGCGGGCATTACGACGGTGTTCATCCCGAAGGAGAACGAGAAGGACCTGGCCGAAATCCCCGACAACGTGAAGAAGCACCTGAAGCTGATTCCCGTGGCCGACGTGGACGAGGTCATCGCCCAGGCTCTGGCGCGACGCCCGATTCCGATCGAGTGGGAAGAACCAGCGGAACCGCCGGTGCCGGCTCCGACGGCGGGTCAGCCGGCCGGCAGCTTCGCTGCCGCACTGACTTGGATTGGGCTTCGGGCGTCCAGTGTCTCGGGCTCGAAGTTTGCCGTGGCGGCGAACCGCCGTGGATGCCAGCGTCAGCGCCGGGCGCTGGCATCGACCTAGCCCACCGGCTCCACGGCGACCGAGACACGACCGAGTCCAGGGTGCAGATGCGGCTCCGAGTCCTTTGGTGCTGCAGCCCGAGTTGGCCTGGCACATTATGGGGTGCGGTGGTGGTGAGAAGACCCGGGTGTAACGAGTCGGGTGTGTCTTAAGCCTCTAATCTCACCGAAACCCGCCCCATCCCTGGGTTTTCCCCAGGTTTTCGCTGCCTCAAAGCATTGACGCGGCAGAAACGGCGCCAGTAGTGTCCGGCCGCTCTTCCGGGCGTATTGTCTGGAGACATCAATTCGTGATCTTCCACTATTGAGAGGGAAACACCGTGAACAAAATGGACCTCATCGCAGCGGTCGCTGACGGAACAGACCTCTCGCGCGCCAAGGCGGGTGAAGTCGTCGACGCCGTGTTCGGTGCCATAACCGGTGCGCTCAAGGCCAAGGAGGAGGTTCGCCTCGTGGGCTTCGGCACGTTTGCCGCGGCGGTACGCAAGGCCAGCACAGGCCGCAATCCCCGCACTGGCGAGGAGATGGCGATCCCCGAGTCAACCACTGTCCGTTTCAAGGCCGGCAAGGGTCTGAAAGACTCCGTCGGCTAGTTGGGATATGATGGTCCTTCGGGCTCCTGGGTCAGTCTCAGCTTCGACGGATCCATGGGCGGTTAGCTCAGCGGTAGAGCGTCTCGTTTACACCGAGAGGGCCGGCGGTTCGAATCCGTCACCGCCCATTCCTGACTTCTGCTTTGGCCTTGACGCCCTCTGCCACCCGGCCTAAATCCTCCCGCCTGTCGCTGCGGGTGTAGCTCAGTTGGTTAGAGCGCCGGCCTGTCACGCCGGAGGTCGCGGGTTCGAGCCCCGTCACTCGCGCCAGCAGCGTTTCTCAGAATATCATGATTACGCGTCGGGATTTGGGTAGTTTTCTACCCTCTCCCCCTATGGCGGTGGCGGCTGGATGGGTCTAAGGTCCGCCACATGTTGCACTGCGGGGGACAGTCAGCGCCACTGGCGTGTGGCTAGTGCCATGCTGCAGTCGCAGCCACTCGACCTAGCGTGGACCTGTCATGCAGCCAGTTCTCTTTGGATATCTGCCGATCCTGGTGTTCCTGGTGATCGCCGGAGCGTATCGCCATCGCCATGGTGGCCGGGTCAATGCTCGCCGCTCGGCAAAAGCCCTATCCCGAGAAGCTCTCAGCCTATGAATGCGGGTTCGAGGCGTTCGACGACGCCCGCCGCCGTTTCGACGTGCGGTATTACCTCGTCGCAATCCTTTTCATCATCTTCGACCTGGAGGTTGCGTTCCTGTTTCCCTGGGCGGTCGCCCTGAAGGGAATCGGCGCATTCGGCTTCTGGTCGATGATCGCGTTCCTTGGCGTCCTCACCGTGGGTTTTATCTACGAGTGGTGCAAAGGCGCGCTTGAGTGGGAGTAGCAGCATGAGCGACACGACCATGTTGGCCTGGAACCGGGATCATCTGCCGCCGGGTCCGGAACAGGATGCGGTGATCAAGGGCATCACCGGGGAAATCGCCGACAAAGGCTTCCTCGTCGCCAACCTCGACAAGGTGGTGAACTGGGCTCGGACCGGCAGCCTGTGGCCGATGACCTTCGGTCTGGCTTGCTGCGCCGTCGAGATGATCCACGCCTATATGCCGCGTTACGATCTTGACCGGTTGGGGATCATCCCGCGGGCCTCTCCGCGGCAGAGCGACGTGATGATCGTCGCCGGCACGCTGACCAACAAAATGGCGCCCGCCCTGCGGAAAGTTTACGACCAGATGCCGGAGCCGCGCTGGGTTATCAGCATGGGTAGCTGCGCCAACGGCGGCGGCTACTACCATTATTCGTACTCGGTGGTGCGCGGCTGCGACCGTGTCGTGCCGGTGGACGTCTACGTCCCGGGCTGCCCGCCAACGGCCGAGGCGCTGGTTTACGGGATGATGCAGTTGCAGAAGAAGATCCGCCGGACGGGGACGATCCTCCGTGGCTGAGGCAGCGACGCCGGCCGAGGCGGCCCCACCGCCGCCGTCCGCGCTGGAATTGTTCGGGCAGGCGGTGGCGTCGATCCCTGGGATTGCCGGGTTCCGCATCGAGGGCGGCGAACTGGTCGCCCGGGCGGCGCGCGACTCGCTGGTGGCGGTGATGACCACGCTTCGCGACGATCCGCGCTTCGCGTTCGAGCAGATGATGGACATCTGCGGCGTCGATTGGCCGGATCGCGAGGAACGGTTCGACGTCGTCTACAATCTGCTGTCGGTGTCGCTGAACCATCGGCTGCGGGTGATCGTCACGACCGATGCGGCGCACGCCGGTGCCGTCGGTCCACACGATTTGGCCGGTGGCGACCTGGTGGGAACGTGAGGCGTGGGATCTGTTCGGGATCGTGTTCTCCGGTCAGCCGGACCTGCGGCGCATCCTGACGGATTACGGCTTCGAGGGGCATCCACTTCGCAAAGACTTCCCGCTGACCGGCTATGTCGAGGTCCGCTACGACGAGGACCGCAAGCAGGTGGTCAACGAGCCGGTGCGGCTGACGCAGGATTTTCGGAGCATTCGATTTCCTGTCCCCGTGGGAGGCGATGACGACCTTGCCGGGCGACGAGAAGGTGTTCACCGAACGCGCCGCCGAACAGGCGAAAGGCTAGGACATGAGCGAGACTGTGGTAACGGAGATCACGTCCTCCGGCCGGACGGTCGAGATCGACAGCCACTCGATCAATTTCGGTCCGCAGCATCCGGCCGCGCATGGCGTGCTGCGGCTGATCCTGGAATTGGACGGGGAGATCGTGGAGCGGGCCGATCCGCATATCGGGCTGCTGCATCGCGGCACCGAGAAGCTGATCGAATACAAGACCTATATGCAGGCGGTGCCGTATTTCGATCGCCTCGATTACGTTTCGCCGATGTGCGAGGAGCATACTTTCGCGCTGGCGGTCGAAAAGCTGCTGGGCATCACCGCGCCGGATCGGGCGCAGTGGATCCGCGTGTTATTCGCGGAAATCACCGCGTGTTCTGAACCACCTGTTGAACCTGACGACCTATGCGCTGGATGTCGGAGCGATCACACCGAGCCTTTGGGGGTTCGAGGAACGTGAGAAGCTGATGGAGTTCCATGAGGCGGCGTCGGGCGCGCGGCTGCACGCGAACTATTTCCGGCCGGGCGGCGTGTCGCGCGATCTGCCGGCCGGGCTGATGGACAAGATCGCGGCGTGGGCCGAGACGTTTCCGAAATTTATCGATGACCTGGAAGAGTTGCTGACCAATAACCGGATCTGGAAGCAGCGCACCGTCGATATCGGCAAGTTCACGGCGGAGCAGGCGTTGGCCTGGGGGTTCAGCGGGCCGCCGCTGCGCGCGTCAGGCGTGCCGTGGGATCTGCGACGGGCGCAGCCCTATGACAAATACGCCGAAGTCGATTTCCAGATTCCGGTCGGGCGCAATGGCGATTGTTACGATCGCTATTTGATCCGCATGTACGAATTGCGCGAGAGCGTTAAGATCATCAAGCAGGCACTGGCAAAGATGAAGCCAGGGCCAATCAAGGTGCAGGACCGGAAATTCTCGCCGCCGACACGTGGGGAGATGAAGCGCTCGATGGAAGCGCTGATTCATCACTTCAAGCTTTATACCGAGGGCTATCACGTCCCGCCGGGTGCGACCTATACCGTGACGGAAAGCCCGAAGGGCGAGTTCGGGGTTTATCTGGTCGCGGACGGAACGAACCGGCCTTATCGATGCAAAATCAGAGCGACCGGGTTCGCCTTTCTGCAGGCAACCGATGTGCTATGACAGACGGCATATGCTGGCGGATGTCTGCGCGATCATCGGATCGTTGGATGTCGTGTTCGGCGAGATCGACAGGTAGACTCATGAGTCAAGTGACTGGGGCAACCACCAGCGGATCCGGCGTTCGAACAGCCGGCCAGCTTCGCGTTCGATGCCGAGAGCGAGGCTGAGATCGCGAAGATCGTTGCGCGATATCCGGCGGGTCGCCAGGCCAGTGCGGTGATCCCGGCGCTCTATATCGCACAAAATCAGATGAAGCGGCTGACCGGCAGCGCCTGGGTGCCGGTGAAGGCGATGGATGCGGTGGCGGCGACGGCTTGGGATGGCGCCGATCCGGGTTTACGAGGTTGCCACCTTCTACTTCATGTTCAACACTAAGCCGATCGGGAAATACCACCTGCAGGTCTGCACCACGACGCCATGCTGGCTGCGTGGGTCAGATGAGGTGACGACGGCGTGCCGTAAGGCGACGGGCATCAAGGGATGGGGTGAGACCAGTGACGATGGCGCGTTCACGATGACCGAGGTGGAGTGCCTTGGCGCCTGCGTCAACGCGCCGATTCTGCAGGTCGACGATGATTTCTATGAAGATATGGATGCCGAGAAGGTGACCGAACTTCTGGCTGCGCTGCGACGGGGGGAGCGGCCGGTGCCGGGCTCGATGGCCGGGCGACAGACCTCGGCGCCCGAGGGCGGCCCGACAACGTTGACCACGCTGCAATTCGCATCGGAGGGTTAAGATGCTGCAAGATAAGGACCGCATCTTTACCAATCTCTATGGACTGCACGATCCGTTCCTGAAGGGCGCCCGGTCGCGCGGCGACTGGGACAACACGGCGGCGATCCTGGCGCGCGGGCGCGACGCGCTGGTGCAGGAGATGAAGGATTCCGGGCTGCGCGGACGCGGTGGGGCAGGGTTCCCAACCGGGCTGAAGTGGTCATTCATGCCGAAGCAGTCCGACCGGCCGTGCTACCTGATCGTGAACGCGGATGAGTTGGAGCCCGGCACGTGCAAGGACCGTGACATTCTGCGGCACGATCCGCACAAGTTGGTGGAGGGGTGTCTGGTCGCCGGATTCGCGATGGGCGCGACCGCCGCCTACATCTACATCCGCGGCGAGTTCTATGACGAATCCTTGGCGTTGCAGCGCGCGATCGACGAGGCTTACGAGGCCGGATTGATCGGCAAGAATTCCTGCGGTTCTGGTTACGCTTACGATGTGTTCCTGCATCGCGGCGCGGGTGCCTATATCTGCGGCGAAGAAACGGCGCTGATGGAGAGCCTCGAAGGCAAAAAGGGCATGCCGCGGATGAAGCCGCCATTCCCGGCCGCCGTCGGGCTGTATGGGTGTCCCTCGACGGTAAACAACGTGGAAACGATCGCTGTGGCGCCGACGATCTTTCGTCGCGGCGCGACATGGTTCACCAGTCTGGGCCGGCAGAACAATACGGGGCAGAAAGTTTACTGTATCTCCGGTCACGTCAACAAGCCCTGCAATGTCGAGGAAGAACTCGGCATCCCGCTGAGGGAACTGATCGAGAAGTACGCCGGCGGCGTGCGCGGTGGGTGGGACAACCTGCTGGCGGTCATTCCGGGTGGCGCGTCGGTGCCGCTGATCCCTAAGTCGGTTTGCGACGACGTGCTGATGGATTTTGACAGTCTTCGAAATGCGCGCAGCGGGCTGGGCACGGCGGCGGTCATGGTGATGGACAAATCCACAGATGTAATCAAGGCGATTGCGCGGCTGTCGAAATTCTATATGCACGAGAGCTGCGGCCAATGCACGCCCTGCCGCGAGGGCACGGGCTGGATGTGGCGCGTCATGACGCGGATGGTGGAGGGGCGCGCGACCCCGGATGAGATCGATACGCTGGAACAAGTGACTCGCCAGGTCGAGGGCCACACGATCTGCGCGCTGGGCGACGCCGCCGCGTGGCCGATCCAGGGGCTGATCCGGCATTTTCGGCCGCTGATGGAAGAACGCATCGCAGCCTACAAGTCGCGCGGCTCCAGGCCGATGCCGATGGCGGCGGAGTAGGACCGATATGGCGACCACCCTCGACTTGGTCTGGGAATGGCGTGGGTGGAACGCGCTCGAAGCTGTTGGCTCTTGGGTTGAGGAGCCGGTGGCTCAACTTTTGCGCGTCACCGCAACCGGGCGGAAAAGCATCTAATGGCCAAAGTCACCATCGACGGAAGGACGGTTGAAGTCGCCAACGGCTCGACCATTCTGCAAGCGGCGGAGCAGGCGGGGGTCGAAATCCCCCGCTTCTGCTATCATGAGCGCCTGTCCATCGCCGGCAACTGCCGGATGTGCCTCGTGGAAGTGGAAAAGGCGCCGCCTAAGCCGATCGCCTCCTGCGGCTATCCCGTCGCCGATGGCATGGTGGTGCACACCGACAGCCAGATGGTGCGCAACGCCCGGCGCGGGGTGATGGAATTCCTGCTGATCAACCATCCACTGGATTGCCCAATCTGCGACCAGGGCGGCGAGTGCGACCTGCAGGACCAGGCCATGGGCTACGGGATGGATCACTCGCGCTACGCCGAGAACAAGCGCGCGGTGCCGGACAAAAATCTCGGCCCGCTGGTGAAGACGTCGATGAACCGCTGCATCCATTGCACGCGCTGCATCCGTTTCATCACCGAAGTGGCCGGGGTGCCGGACCTCGGGGCAACGGCGCGCGGCGAGCACATGGAGGTCGGCACCTACGTCGAAAAGGCACTGGGGTCTGAACTGTCCGGTAACATCATCGATTTGTGCCCGGTGGGCGCGCTGACCTCGAAGCCATACGCCTTCATCGCCCGCTCCTGGGAACTAGCGAAAGTCGACAGCGTCGACGTCCTGGACGCCGTCGGCACGAACATCCGCATCGACGCGCGCGGCACCGAGGTGCTGCGCATCCTTCCTCGCATCAATGAAGACGTGAACGAGGAATGGCTCGGGGACAAATCCCGCTTCGCCATTGACGGGTTGAAGCGTCGCCGGCTGGACCGTCCCTGGGTGCGCGAAAACGGCAAGCTTCAGGCCGCGAGCTGGGCGGAGGCGTTCGATGCCATCGCGGCCAGGATGCATTCGCTGGCCGGCGACCGCATCGGCGCAATCGCCGGCGATCTGTGCGACGCCGAGAGTGTCCTGGCGCTGAAGGACCTGCTCGCCGCACTCGGCTCGACCAATGTCGACTGCCGGCAGGATGGCGCGAAGCTGGATGCCTCGCGGCGGGATTTCTACTGCTTCAACACTTCGATCGCCGGGATCGAGGAGGCGGATGCGATCCTGATCGTCGGCTCCAACCCGCGCAAGGAAGCGCCGGTGCTGAATGCCCGTATCCGCAAGGCCTGGCTGGCGCACGCGACGCCGATCGGCCTGATCGGTTCCGAAACCGACCTGACCTACGCGGTGACGGCCCTCGGCGCCGTCCCATCGCTGCTGACCGACCTGCACTCCGGCACGCACGATTTCGGGAAAGTTCTGGCTGAGGCGAAGAAGCCGATGATCATCGTTGGCCAGGGTGCGCTGGCGCGTCCCGATGGTGCTGCGATACTCGCGGCGGCGTGGCGATTGGCCGCTCAGGTCGGGGCATTGTCGCAGGATTGGCATGGGTTCAACGTGCTGCACACTGCGGCGGGCCGGGTGGGCGCACTAGACCTGGGCTTCGTGCCGGGTCCGAACGGCAAGACCGTCGACGACATGCTGGGCGGCGGGGTCGATCTGCTGTGGCTGCTGGGTGCCGATGGGTTCGATCCGGCACGCATCGCCGCGGGCACGTTCGTGGTTTACCAGGGCCATCACGGCGATTCCGGCGCGCAGCGGGCGGACGTCATCCTGCCAGGCGCGGCCTACACGGAGAAATCCGGCACCTATGTCAACACCGAGGGGCGCGCACAACGTGGGTTCCAGGCGGTCTATCCGCCGGGTGAGGCGCGCGAAGATTGGACGATCCTGCGGGCGTTCAGCGCGGTGATCGGCAAGACACTTCCGTACGACCGGGTCGAAGCCCTGCGAAAGCGGATGGAGCAGATCAATCCGGTATTCGGCCGCATCGGCTTCCTGCCGCGCTTTGGTTGCTCGGATCACACCGGCCCTGTGGGTGACCCGGCGGTGCTGTCCGATGCTCCCTTGGCCTCATCGGTCGCCAACTACTACGTGACCGATCCGATCAGCCGGTCCAGCCCGACCATGGCGGCGTGCGTTGAAGCGCAGGCCGACACCCGCGTTGGCCGCGGAGTAGGCCGATGTACGATTTCTTCCATAACACCGATATCGGCCTGGTCATCCTAACGTTCATCGAGGCGCTGGTGCTTCTGGTGCCGCTGCTGATCGGCGTCGCCTACCTGACGCTATGCGGAACGCAAGGTGCTGGCGGCGATGCAGTTGCGCAAGGGGCCGAATGTCGTCGGTCCGTTCGGGCTGTGGCAGCCGTTCGCCGACGCGCTGAAGATGCTGATGAAGGAGACGATCATCCCTTCGGGAGCGAACCGTCTGTTGTTCCTGATGGCGCCGATGCTGACCTTTGCGCTGGCGATGCTGGCCTGGGCGGTCATTCCGGTGACCGAAGGCTGGGAGGCCGCCGACATCAACGTCGGCATCCTTTACCTGTTCGCGATTTCCTCGCTGGGCGTGTACGGGATCATCATCGCGGGCTGGGCGTCGAACTCTAAATATGCGTTCCTCGGCGCGATGCGGTCGGCGGCGCAGATGGTCAGCTACGAAGTCTCGATAGGCTTCGTTCTGGTGTCCGTCCTGCTGTGCGTCGGCAGCCTGAACCTGACCGATATCGTACTGGCGCAGCGGCACATCTGGTTCTGTATCCCGCTGTTCCCGATGTTCATCGTGTTCTTCATCTCGGCGACTGGCGGAAACCAACCGGTCGCCATTCGACCTGCCGGAAGGCGAGTCCGAGATCGTCGCCGGGATTCTTCGTCGAATACTCGGCGATGAGCTTCGCGCTGTTCTTCCTCGGCGAATACGCGAACATGATCCTCATGAGCGCGATGACCGTCCATCCTGTTCCTGGGCGGCTGGCTGGCGCCGTTCGGTGTAGCGCCCTTCACCTGGATCCCCGGCGTGATCTGGTTTGTGCTGAAAATCTGTTTCGTTCTGTTCTTCTTCCTGTGGGTGCGCGCGACGTTCCCGCGCTATCGCTACGATCAGCTGATGCGGCTGGGCTGGAAGGTGTTTCTGCCATTGTCGCTGCTCTGGCTGGTGATCACCGCCGGTGCGCTGATGGCCTTCGGGTGGCTCCCAATCAGTCTTCAGTGGCCAGTGGTCAGTTTTCAGAGCAGGTCGTGGTGGCGGCTGCAGCGACGCCGTTCCCGCCGTGTGCGAAGGAGCCTGTTTAGATGGCATTCTTGGACCGCACCGCACGCAGTCTCGTTCTTGGCGAGCTTGCCGCCGGCATGTGGCTGACGCTGCGCTATTTCTTCAAGCAGAAAGCGACGATCAACTACCCTTACGAAAAGGGTCCGATCAGCCCACGCTTCAAAGGCGAACACGCGCTGCGGCGCTATCCGAACGGCGAGGAACGCTGCATCGCCTGCAAGCTGTGCGAGGCGATCTGCCCGGCGCAGGCGATCACCATCGAAGCCGAACCGCGGGCTGATGGGTCGCGGCGGACCACGCGCTATGACATCGATATGACCAAGTGCATCTACTGCGGGCTGTGCGAGGAGGCCTGCCCGGTGGACGCAATCGTCGAGGGCCCGAACTTCGAGTTCGCCACCGAGACGCGCGAGGAACTGATGTACAACAAAGACAAGCTGCTGGAGAACGGCGACCGGTGGGAGCCGGAGCTGGCGCGCCGGCTGGAACTGGACGCACCCTACAGATGATCACCGCGATCCTGTTTTATATCTTCGCCGCGATCTTGCTGGTGTCGGCGGCGATGGTGGTCAGCGCGCGCAATCCGGTGCACTCGGTGCTGTTCCTGATCCTGGCGTTCTTCAACGCCGCGGCGTTGTTCCTGATCGCCGGGGCCGAGTTCCTGGCGATGATCCTGGTCATCGTCTACGTCGGCGCGGTCGCGGTGCTGTTCCTGTTCGTGGTGATGATGCTGGACGTGGATTTCGCGGAACTCCGCAGCGGTTACCAGCGCTATCTGCCGGTTGGCGCCACGGTCGGCGCGGTGCTGTTCATCGAACTGGCGGTCGTGCTGGGCGGCTGGCAGTTGGCGCCGTCGGCGGTGCAACTGCGGATGTCGCCAGCCCCGCCGGGCGTGGCGAATACCGAGGCGCTGGGGCGGGTTCTCTATACGGATTACGTCTTCCTGTTCCAGACGGCGGGGCTGATCCTGCTGGTGGCGATGATCGGCGCGATCGTGCTGACGCTGCGCGACCGCAAGACCTCGCGGCATCAGGACATCAGCCGGCAAACCGAACGAACGGTGGTCGAAACGCTGCAGATGATGTCGGTGTCGGTTGGCGCCGGGACGACCCAGTCGGGCGGTTATCTGCGGCCGAAGGAACCGCAGGCGGAACCGGTCGAGGAACAGCGGAGGCTGGGGGGCACGGCCATGGGCATTGAGGGCGGGGGTGCCGGGGCGAGGTCATTTCGGCCGTCATTTTCGACCCGCGGCAGCGTGCAAGGTTCGGCCCGAGGGCAGGGTGCGGGCCGCCGCCAGCCACGCCCTTGCGGCCTGCGGGAAAGACGTGGATGGCCGGCCTGTGCCGACCATGACACCCGCCCCCCATGACAGTGGAGTGAAGCGCGCATGATGGACGTTGGTCTTGGCCACTATCTGGTGGTTTCCGCCATCCTGCTCGTCCTGGGCATCTTCGGCATCTTCCTGAACCGCAAGAACGTCATCATCATCCTGATGTCGATCGAGCTGATCCTGCTCGCGGTCAACCTCAACTTCGTCGCCTTCTCGGCCGCGCATAACGACCTGGCGGGGCAGGTGATGGCGATGCTGGTGCTGACCGTCGCGGCGGCCGAGGCAGCGATCGGGCTGGCCATCGTCGTCATCTACTTCCGCAATCGCGGATCGATCCAGGTTGAAGACGTCAACCTGATGAAGGGCTGACCATGATTTACGCTCTCGCCGTTTTCGCGCCGCTGGCGGGCGCCCTGGTCTCCGGGCTGCTTGGCCGGGCGATCGGTGACAAGGCCGCTATGGGCGCGTCGATCCTCGGGATGGTCATCGCCGCGATCTGCGGGCCGCTGGCGTTCTTCCAGCTTACAGGTGGCGCCGAGCCCGGCGTGCTCGATCTCGGCAGCTGGATCGAGGCCGGCCGCTTCCACGTCGAGTGGGCGCTGCGCTACGACACGCTGTCCGCCGCGATGGTGGCGATGGTGTCGTTCGTGTCGATGCTGATCCATGTCTATTCGATCGGCTACATGGGGCACGAGACGCGCCCGCGTGTATCGTTTCTTCGCCTATCTGTCGCTGTTCAGCTTCTCCATGCTGATGCTGGTTACCGCCGACAATCTGACGCAGTTGTTCTTCGGCTGGGAGGGCGTCGGCCTGTGCTCCTATCTGCTGATCGGCTACTGGTATGACCGGCCGTCCGCCAACGCCGCGGCGATCAAGGCGTTCGTCGTCAACCGCGTGGCCGACCTGCCTTTCGCCGTCGGCATCGCGCTGATTTTCTTCAAGTTCGGCTCGGTCGAGTTCGGCACCATCTTCCCAGCCGTCGCGCAGCACGCCGCGGATACCTACGCATCTGTTCGGCACCACTTTGCCGGCGATCGAGGTGATCGGCTTCCTGCTGTTCATCGGCGCCATGGGCAAGTCGGCGCAGCTTGGCTTCCACGTCTGGCTGCCGGACGCGATGGAGGGGCCGACGCCGGTCTCCGCGCTGATCCATGCCGCGACGATGGTGACCGCCGGCGTGTTCCTGATGGCGCGGATGTCGCCGCTGATGGAATACGCGCCAGTTGCGCTGGGCTTCGTCACCTTCATCGGCGCATCGACGGCTTTGTTCGCGGCGACGGTCGGCTGCGCGCAGAACGACATCAAGCGGGTCATCGCCTATTCGACCTGTTCGCAGCTTGGCTACATGTTCGCCGCGGCCGGCGTGGGCGCCTATCAGGCTTCGATCTTCCACCTGATCACCCATGCCTTCTTCAAGGCGCTGCTGTTCCTCTCGGCCGGCTCCGTCATCCACGCGATGTCGGACGAGCAGGACATGCGGAAGATGGGCGGACTGGCGCGGCTCATTCCGGTTACCTGCACCGTGATGTGGATCGGCAACCTGGCACTCGCCGGCATTCCGCCGCTGGCCGGATCGTACTCCAAGGACGCGATCATCTCCGCGACCTATGCCGTCGGGCACCGGCATCGGAATGTACGCTTTCATCTGCACGGTGCTGGCGGCGTTCCTGACCGCCTTCTACTCCTGGCGCCTGCTGTTCATGACGTTCCATGGCCAAGTCGCGCGCCGACCACCATGTGCTGGAGCATGCGCACGAAAGCCCGTGGGTGATGCTGGCGCCGCTGGTCGTGCTGGCATTCGGCGCGGTATTCGCCGGCTGGCTGCTCGACAACTGGTTCATCGGCGCGCGGACTGGCAGCATTTCTGGAACGGCGCGATCTTCAACGGCCCGCATAACCAGGTGATCGAAGATCTCGAGCATGTCCCTGAATGGGTCGAGCTGGCGCCGCTGATCTTCGCCCTGCTCGGCATCGGGCTGGCCTACGTGATGTATATCGCCAACCCGCTGCTGCCGGTTCGCCTGGCCGAGAGTTTCGGCGCCGATCTACCGGTTCCTGCTGAACAAGTGGTATTTCGACGAGCTGTACAACGTGATTTTCGTTCAGCCAGCGATCCGCCTGTCGCGCCTGTTGTGGCAGGTCGGCGATGTCACCATCATCGATGGCGTGCCGAACGGACTGGCCGAACTGACCACCGATGGGTCGCAGCAGGTGGTTAAAATCCAGACCGGTTCCCTGGCCGTCTATGCCTTTGTCATGCTGATCGGCGTCGTCGTGCTGGTCGGTATCTTCATGCTGAGCCGGTGAGATCATGACACGCAGTGACGCAACGCCGCCGGCTTCCCGATCCTGTCGCTGATCACCTGGCTGCCGCTGGTCGGCTGCCTGGTGATGATGATGGTGCGCGGCGATGAAGAGACCGTCGCCTCCAACGCGCGCTGGACCGCGCTGTGGACCAGCCTGCTGGTCTTCATTCTGTCGCTGGTGCTGTGGGTGAAGTTCGACCCGTCCGACGCCGGCTTCCAGTTCAACGAGCAGCGTTGCCTGGCTGCCGGAATACAAGGTCGGCTACAGCATGGGCGTGGACGGGATCTCGGTCCTGTTCGTGCTGCTGTCCACCGTGCTGACGCCGATCTGCATCCTGTCGAGCTGGGAGTGCATTCACACTCGCGTCCGCGAATACATGATCAGCTTCCTGATCCTGGAAACCATGATGGTCGGCATGTTCGCCGCGACGGACTTCGTCGTGTTCTACATGTTCTTTGAGGGCGTGCTGATCCCGATGTATCTGATCATCGGCGTCTGGGGCGGACCGCGCCGGGTCTACTCGGCGGTGAAGTTCTTCCTCTACACGCTGACCGGGTCGGTGCTGATGTTGCTGGCGCTGATCGCCATGTGGGTGCAGGCCGGAACCACGGACATCCCGATGCTGCTGCAGACCGCGTTCCCGGTCGGGGATGCAGACCTGGCTGTTTTTTGGCGTTGTTTGCCTCTTTCGCGGTGAAGGTGCCGATGTGGCCGGTGCACACCTGGCTGCCGGACGCGCACGTGGAGGCACCGACGGCTGGGTCGGTCATCCTGGCGGGCGTGCTGCTGAAGATGGGCGCCTACGGGTTTCTGCGTTTCTCGGTGCCGATGCTGCCCGCCGCCTCAGCGACCTTCGCGCCCTTCATGTTCACGCTGTCGGTGGTCGCCGTGATCTACACGTCACTGGTCGCCTTGGCGCAGGAGGATATGAAGAAGCTGATCGCGTATTCCTCGGTCGCCCATATGGGCGTGGTGACGATCGGCATCTTCACGTTCAACGTGCAGGGGATCTCCGGCGCTTTGTTCCAGATGCTGTCGCACGGTATCGTCTCCGCGGCGTTGTTCCTTATCGTCGGGGTGGTTTACGACCGGTATGCACACGCATGAGATCGCCCGCTTCGGCGGTCTCGGCGGACCGGATGCCGGGTTATGCGTTGGTATTCATGGTGTTCATGATGGCCACGAGCGGGCTGCCGGGCACTTCCGGCTTCGTGGGCGAGCTCCTGGTTATCATCGGCTCCCTTGCAGGTCAACTTCTGGCTCTCCCTGCTCGGTGGCATGGGGATGATCCTGGGCATCGCCTACATGCTTTACCTGTATCGCCGGATGATCTTCGGCCGGATCACGCGCGACGACCTACGCAATATCGTGGACCTCAGCCCACGGGAATGGGCGGTGTTCGCCCCGCTGATCGTGCTGACGCTGTGGATGGGCATCTACCCAAACAGCTTCTCTCGCTATTTCGACGCGTCAGTGGGCGCGATGGTGCAGCACCATACCGCTGCGCTGGCCTCGACCACCAAGCTGGCAGGGATCGTGCCTATGCCTGTCGGAATGCTCCATTGATGAACTGGACCCTGGGATGAACTGGACCCTGGCCCTGCCTGAGATCGTCCTCGCCTGCATCGGCATGGCGACAATGATCTTCGGCGTGGTGCGCAAGCAGGACAGCACGCTGCTGTGCACGATGTTCACTATCGGTGGTTTCCTGGTCGCGGGTCTACTGGTGCTGACCCGCACCACGGGCTTGGGTTTCAACGGCCAGTTCGTGGCGGACCCGTTCAGCGCCTTCAACCAAATCGTCATCCTCTCCGGCGCCGCGCTGTCGTTGATCTTGGCGTTGGACTGGAATCAGTCGCAGGGCATCGCCCGGTTCGAGTTCCCGGTGCTGATGCTGTTCTCCACCGTCGGCATGATGATCATGGCCGGGGCGTCGAACCTGATGACGCTGTATCTGGGGCTGGAGTTGATGTCGCTGGCGCTCTACGTGCTGGCGGCGTTCGCTCGGGATCAGCTGCGCTCGGCGGAGGCCGGCCTGAAGTATTTCGTTTTGAGCGGGCTCGCTTCCGGCTTGCTGCTGTATGGCATTTCGCTGATCTACGGGTTTTCCGGCACGATGGATCTGGCCTCGCTGCATGAATTGCTGCTGAAGCCGGAGAGCGCATCGCCTGGCCTGGTGGTCGGCATCGTGTTCGTGTTTGTCGGGCTGGCGTTCAAAGTGTCCGCTGTGCCGTTCCACATGTGGACGCCCGATGTCTATGAGGGGGCGCCGACGTCAGTGACGGTGTTCTTTGCCACCGCCCCGAAGGTCGCGGCGATGGCGCTGCTGCTGCGGGTGATGGGCACGTCGTTCGCATCGCTGGTGGGGGCCTGGCAGCTTCTGATCGTCATCGTGTCGATCGCATCGATGGTGCTGGGATCCTTCGCGGCAATCGGGCAGACCAGCATCAAGCGGCTGATGGCGTATTCGTCGATCGGCCATATGGGCTATGCGCTTGATCGGGCTGGCGGTCGGGACCGCTGAGGGCGTGCGCGGCACGCTGGTCTATATGGTCATCTACGTATTTATGACCGGCGGGATGCTGGGCTGCATCATGGCGATGCGGCGCAAGGGAAAATCCGTCGAGCAGATCTCCGACTTGTCCGGCCTGGCGGCGAATGATCCGGCGCTGGCGCTGGCGATCGCGGTGTTCATGTTCAGCCTGGCCGGCATCCCGCTGTTGTCTGGGTTCTTCGCCAAGCTGTATATCTTCCTGGCGTCCGTGCAGGCTGGATTGTGGGCGCTGGCGATCATCGGTGTGCTGACCAGCGTGGTAGGGGCCTTCTACTACATCCGCGTCGTCAAGGTGATGTATTTCGACGCCCCGGCAGAGCGCTTCGACCCGAGGCCCGCGTCGCTGTCTTTCGTGGTGGCTGTCACTGGTTTGTTCACCGGATTCTTCTTCATCTTTCCCGCCCCTGTCGTGGCGGCGGCGCAGGCGGCGGCGAACGTACTGTTCCAGTAAGCATTTTTTGATTGAAGCGCGCGACCGCATTCTTCTACGTTTCGCGTTTTGATAGATCCGCGTGGGTGCGAAGCTCTGGATGGACGCTGTTCCGATCGCCGCGGTCGCCCTGGACGACCGGGATCTGGTGCTCAAATTTGAAAGCATCGGTGATAACTGCGAATTTGGCATTTTGCAGCGTCAGGTCGGCGTGGAGCCATTGGGGTTGCTGCGCTTCGCCGGGGCGCCGTTGCGGAACGTGGTTCGTGCGTTGAACGCTCGTTTCGCTGGTGTCGCGGATCCGGACCGCATCCGGATCGAGGCGCAGAACGGCGAGTACATGGTTAAGCTGGCGGCGTTTAATTTCACCCGTCATGCGGACGTCAAGGTTGGCGAGATGGCGCCGGAAGCGGTGCACGAGCGGCAGTGCCGAGCAATCCGGTTCCTTGCGGATAAACTGATCGATGACTTGGAGAATGCCACCAAGATCCTGGTGTTTCGTCAGAACGAGCCACTGCTGGCTGGCGACCTTGTCGATCTGCGGATCGCCTTGTCGGCGTATGGGGCTTACATCCTGCTTTGGATTCAGGAAGCGTGTGTCGGCCATCCACCGGGATCGGTCGATGTCGTGGATGAGCGGATGATGGTGGGCTATGTTCGGCGCCTCGCTCAGCGACACGCGGTCCCCAGTCTGGACGCGAAGTCGTGGCTGCAGGTGTTGCGCCGTGCGCATGCGATTTCGTCGCGGGCCGTCGAGGGGCGCCTCGTGCGTCCGCCACGTGCTGATGATGAGGCGCTTCGGACGGAGCTGATATTCGGCCGAAAGGGCAATGCGGGGTCCTGCCTTGGGACTGGCTGGTCCGGCCCGGAGGCCGGTTTCACCTGGGCCGTCGGCGAACGGAGCGAGCTTTCGATCGAGACCCCGGGAGAGGCCGAGGAATATTGGCTGGAGATGGCGGTGACGCCCTACATCGCCCCCCCGTTACTGCCCCGGCAACGATTGGACGTGTCGGTCGAGGGAAGCTGGGTTCACAGCTTCTTCGCGTTGCCGCATGGAGAGGTCGGGTGCGCGGTGCCGGGCCATCTCCTCGCCGGCCGCAAGAAGGTCGAGATTGTTCTGGGCCACCCGCACGCCGCCAGCCCGATGCTTGTGACGGGTCAGGGCGACCAGAGGCGGCTGGGGGTGGCATTCCGCCGGCTGACGCTGGTCTGCGCGTGAGTGGACGCCGGCCGTGCGGCGGGAAGACGCTTAGGCCGCCGATCCCTCGTTCGTGGACCTCCGCTGGCGCGTCGGCGGCCAGCACCAGTTTAAGTTCGGACAAATTCGCTCCGGTCGCCCGGTCTCGCGCCTTGGTGCGGCGTGCACTTTGACAACCAGGAAGCGGACGCGGAAAACAACGGTCTCTCCGGGAAGGGAACCACCATGTCCGACAAACGCGACCCGTTGGCCGGCTCAGCCGCTCCTGGGCTGGCAATCGCCAGCATTGGTTTCATTGGTCTGGGTGTTATGGGCGAGCCGATGTGCGGTCATCTGGCGCGCCGGTCGGGCGTCGATGTCCTGGCATACGACCTGCGATCCGAGCCGCTGGACCGGCTGGCGGCGGATGGCGTCAAGCCTGCCTCCGTCCAGCAGATCGCCGTAGGCTGCGAGGTGATTCTGCTGTCGCTGCCTGATGGCAAGGCGGTCGCCGCGGTGGTCGGGCAGCTTGAGCGGCATCTGCGAGCCGGCCAGTGCGTGGTCGATACCAGCACGTCCCAGGTCGAACTGACGCGGCAGATCGGTGCACGGCTGGCGGCGAAGGGCATCCTTTATGCCGATGCGCCGGTCGCTCGCACGCGCGAGGCCGCGTCGCGTGGCGAACTCAGCATCATGGTCGGTGCCACGCCCGAAACGTTCGTCCGGATCCGGCCGATTCTCGAGACAATGGGCACCGATGTGACGCTTTGCGGTCCCGTCGGATGTGGGCAGGTTGTCAAAATCCTCAACAACATGTTGGTGTTCGAGCACTGCGGCGCGCTGGCTGAGGCGATCGCGATCGGGCGCCGCAACGGTGTGCCGGCAAACGTCCTTCTGCCGACGATCGCGATGGGATCGGGCGACAGTTTCGTGCTGCGGAGCCATGGGATGAAGACGATGCTGCCGGGGGTTTTTCCGGAACGCGCGTTCTCGACGCGGTATGCGATGAAGGATCTGTCCTATGCGCTGGAGATGGCCGAGGCGTCCGGCCTGGATATGGCGGGAGCGAAACTGACCATGGCCCGGCTGAAGCAGGCCGAGGAAGCCGGGTACGGCAACCAGTATCATCCTGTCGTTCTGAAGGTGATTGATCCGCAATGAGCATTTTTCCTGATGCAGCGTCCTGGCGCGAGGCGTGCCGCGGTGACGCATCGATGGCTGCCTGGGCCGGTCCCTGGTCGGTGTGCTTTCGCCATCGCCAGCGGGGCGGACACGACCGTGTTCAAGCTGGCGGAAGGGAAGGTCCAGCCGGACGGTGGCGACCCTGCGTTCACGCTCGCAGCGCCCGACTCGGTTTGGGCGAAGTTCCTGCAGCCGGTGCCGCCGCGTCACCACCAGGGCATCTTCGCGATGCATTACCGGATCCCCGAATTCACGATTCAGGGCGACCAACTGGTGTTGATGCAGCACGCCCATGTGGTGCGGCGGGTGCTGGAGATCGGCAAATGGCTGGCGCTCGGCAATAAGCCGCCGGTGCCGGTGAGCCTGGCGCCGCGGGAGGGGCCGCGGGCGGTTCCGAACGTTGCAAGGGCGTTACGTTCCAGTTGCGGTGGGTGGCGTCACCTATCAGATCTATTGCGAGACCGCTGGATCGGGGCGCGACGTGCTGTGCATGCATACCGCCGGGTCCGATGGGCGGCAGTTTCATGGCCTGATGGCGGACAACCGCATCATCAAAGACCACCGATTGGTCGCCTTCGATCTGCCCTGGCACGGCAAATCACCGCCGCCGGAGGGTGCCGTTCCCGGCTCCTGGCGGCTCAACACCGATCTCTATGTCGATCTGATCATGGGGTTCGTGGCCGCCGCCGGGTTGGAAAAGCCGATCGCGCTGGGTGCCTCGATGTCAGGCGAGATCTGTCTGGAGCTGGCTTATCGTCATCCCGAAGCGTTCAGCGGCATCGTTGCCTGCGAGGCGTGCGAGAAAATCAGTCAGCGGCAGAACATCTGGGCGGCGCATCCTCAGGTGAACCTGTCGCTGTTCGCACCGGAATGGATACGCTCGCTGAGTGCGCCGCAGAGTCCGGCGGAGTATCAGGAGGCGGTTGTGTGGCACTACGGTCAGAGCGGACCATCGGTGTTTTATGGGGACATCGCGTTTTACTCAGGCGACTGGGACGCCAGGGACCGAGTGGGGCGGATCGATACCAGCCGCTGTCCGCTGTTCATGCTGACCGGGGAGTATGACTATTCCTGCACGGTCGAGTTATCGGAGGCGACGGCAGCAAAGATCCCCGGCGTGGCGTTCCGCGAGATGAAGGGGATCGGGCATTTTCCCTTCGCGGAAAATCCCCGGCTGTTCGCAGAGTATCTGCTGCCGGTGCTGGAGGCGTTGAAGCGGTTGAAGTAGGGTGTCCAGGGCAGGCCTGACCGGATCGTCAAGCCCAAGTTGGTCGATCCGGTCCTCGTGAGAGCGGCCATGCGGCCTTACTTATCTATTCAGGGCTACTGCGCCAACGTGTAATCGAACTGTTGAGTGCAAGCCAAAAGACTCTGCGAGGGATTAACGTTTTTGCATTGATACATGCCTTTACCTTGAATGCCGGCGAACTTCCCAGTCCCGCCGATGATGGTGTGCGCACCCTGCTCGGCGACGTTGTCGGTGCCCTTCCCTGTAAATGTGGTGAAGATTTTGTCGCCGCTGGCATCGCCCCAGGCGCACCAGCCGTCGGCGTCGTAGGAACCGTTGAGGTCGTTGAAACCACCCGCACACAGTGCGGTTCCCATGTGAAGCGGCCCACTGCCGGTATCATTGTACGTAACAGCCCAAGCATTAAAGGAGCCCATGAAGTGCTTGTCTCCGAGTTCCGCTGCTTGATTGTTCACCTTGAACGCACTGTGAATCTTAACACTACCGGATTGCGGCAGATCAGCCGCGATTGCCGATGAGGCAAACGCAACGGCGGTGATCAGCGTGAGCGCTGTGGCTGACGTCATGCCTTTGTCAAAACGCATTGAATGTTCCTCCGATGCTCGTTGACGTGTTACCTCGGCGCTCGTGGGCGCCACTGAACAGGCGTGCCGCATCGATCGTTCGAGCGGCTGATTGTAGCAACGGTAAGAGGCGCGGGTTCAGACTTTTGCCTCTCCGGACTATGAGGTCCGACCCCGGACCAACGCAGGGCAGGATGCGCCAACCTGCGTTTGAGGACCTCCTACAAACGTCGTAGAAAATGCCAGCCGAGTGTTAAATAGTGTTGCAGCCAACCGGTTCGGCTGTCGGTTCTTTGCGGCGTTATTCCTCGCGAACCACGCCACCGTTCTGCAGCAGTGCGCGCACCAGGTCCGCCTGTCGCCGCGTGCCGGTTTTTTCGAAAATCGCGGTCAGGTGCGTGCGCGCCGTCGTTGGCGCTATACCGAGGCGAGCGGCGACGGCCTTCAGACCGCCGCCACTCAAAACACCCAGAGCCACCGCCGCTTCTGTCCGGGTCAGACCGAAACTCTGCCGCAGGCTATTTGCTGTTGGGTCGCTGGTGCGCTCAGGATCGGTGATGAACAAGATTGCCGCCGGGCGGCGCGGCACCACCCAGTGTGGCTCTGCGCGGAGCGGAATCACCAGAACGGTCAGCGGCGCTCGCACCTCACCGCGCGAGAGTCGCAGCCGCCCGCCCGCACTATCCTCGCCATCGGCAACGGGCTTGGCCGCTCTGGCGACAAGCCTGTGCAGCACGCCGGTGTCGGCGCGCTGGTCTGCGCGCAATACCGAATCGGCACCGCGCTGCAGGCCGGATGCGATGGGCGAGGATCTCCTCGGCCGGGCGATTGGCGAACAGCACGCGGCAGCCGGCATCGACCAGCAGCGATGCCTGACGCAGCCGGTCGAGCAATTCGACGGAGGCCGCCCGCGCCATCTCCAACTCGGCGAGCCGAACATTCAACTGCAGCGCCCGCTGTAAATGCGGGATTAACCCGCCCAACAAAGCCCGATCCGAGCGATCGAAAACGTCCAGGCGGGCGGGTCTCCAGACCCCGAACGAAGCAGAGAAAGGGCCGTCGACCGCGAGTGTGCCGCCAATGGCTTCGTCCAGTTCCAGAGGCGCGAAAAACTCATTGTAGATCGCCGTTCGCGCGAAATCATCCTTCGGCACGAGATCGTGGTTCGAGAAAACCGAACCGACGGGCATGCGCCGACCGGCCGCGATCAACGGGTTGTGGTGTGCCCAGCTGTTCCCATAGAGGGCCAGCGCCTCCGGTGGCACGCGCGGGGCAACCTCGACGACCGCACCCGTCCTTACATCATGGGTGGTGATCTGGCAGGCCGCGGCGCCCATCAGGTCGGCCAAACGGTCGGCCACCAACGGCCAGACGCGCCGATCCAGAGCTGCCTCATAGATCAGACCAATCAGCTCGGTGCGTTCGTCCACGCCAGCCATCGGCCCCCCTTCCGGAGCGCTCGCAACGCAGTCTCAGATGCAGCCAGCGACCGCGGACAACCGCGAGGTCACAGATCGTGCGGCAAGGCCTACACTGCAGTGCAGCGTCCATCCCCGTAGACGCCGTTACTTCGCGCGTCTGGGGAGTAAGTTTCCGCATCGGGAAGCCACTCGGTCAACGGAAAACCGACGCCGGCAACCGTGAAATATCTGCAGCGCACCCACACGCAGCGTTGCCTTGTATTGGATTCGTGCGGCCGAACTAACGGCGCAACCCCCGGCCGTTGCGGGCTAGTTCGCCACCGGCCTTTGTCCGGCCCACCCTGGATGAAAATCCGGGACCGCGACGGGTTTCGGCCGGTCGCAAAGTCTATTTTCTTCCTGGCAGTAAACCGGCCGGATGCTCGCTTTCAGACCGCTTCGGACGCCCGATCTTTCGGCGATCGTGTGTTGAAGAAGCAAGGAAGCGGGGCTAGTCTGCCGTCCAGATGTACAGATCACCGCGCGTACGCAAGATGTCCGGAAAATATACTGGAGGAAGCCCATGCCTGCAGCATTCGTTGTCACGCCGGGAACCGCACCGGCTCCGCTAAATGTCGTCGGCGAGAAAATCACCGTTCTGGCGTCGGGCGCCCAAACCGGCAGTTACGAGATTTTTCACCAGGCGGGTCCTGAAGGCAGCGGGCCGCCGCCACACAACCATCCCTGGGACGAATCCTTTTATGTGGTGAAGGGTGACATCGCGTTCGGCGTCGGTGACAGCGACATGATCGCCGTACCGGGCACACTGGTGCATCTGCCGGCCGGAACGATGCACTGGTTCCGCTTCGGTAAGGGCGGTGGGGAGATGATCTCCATGACCTCGCGCGAGGCCGCGTCGCACTTTTTCACCGATGTGCACCACACGATCTCGCCCGAGCGTCCGGATATCCCTAAACTCGTCGAGGTCGCCAATCAGCATCAGCTAACGGTTGGCGCTCCCCCGGGCTGACGGCGGCGTCTCGGTGGAGGCTGCGGTCCGCGCGAGTTTGCGGGCGACGCGACTGCGATAGTGAGGTGATTTGGCTCCGGCTGGGCTGTGCGCAATGAAGCTTGACCGTTCTCCAGCCTTCACGCCAATGCCTTTTGCGTAGCTTGACGGCAGCGGCGCTTGCGCTGACGCTGTCGTCATCATTTTCAGGGATGTAAGACCATGAATATCGCAACGTCCCCCGCGTCGATTGCGGGCGTTTCGGCAGCCGAGTGGCAGATCCGCTGCGATCTGGCGGCGCTGTATAGGCTGGTGGCGCATCATCGCTGGACGGACTTCATCTATACCCATCTCAGTGCCCGCTTGCCGGGGCCGCAGCATCATTTCCTGATCAACAGGTACGGCGTGAATTTTCACGAGATGCGGGCCTCCGATCTGGTGAAGATCGATGTGGATGGAAACATCGTCGAGGAAGGGCGAGGCCTGAGCAGCGGAGACGTGAACGCGGCCGGCTTCTGCATCCACTCCGCAGTCCATATGGCTCGGAAGGATCTGATGTGCGTTGTACATACCCACACCGCGGCTGGTATCGCGGTTTCGGCGCAGAAAGACGGGTTGCTGCCGTTGTCACAGCATGCCTGCAAGTTTTACGGCCACCTGGCCTACCACGGGTACGAGGGCATCGCGCTCGACCTGGACGAGCGGGAGCGTCTGGTCGCCGACCTCGGGCCGCATAAGGCGATGATTATGCGCAATCACGGCTTGCTCGTCGGCGGCATTTCGATCCCCGAGGCGTTCCTGAACATCTACATGCTGGAGCGGGCCTGTGCCGCCCAGGTTGATGCGCTGTCCGGCGGGCGTGAGATCATTCTGCCGCCGCCGGAAGTCTGCGCGCATACGGCGGAGCAGTTTCGCGGGCAGGAGAATGACCAGCACTACGGGATGGTCTGGAATGCCGCTCTACGGCTAATAGAAGAAGGCAAGCCGGACTACCGGAGTTAGCCAGCCGCCCGGCAGTCCCGCTCCGTTCTGTGAATCAGGCTGCGGGTTCGATCAGAAGGTATCCCGCGGTGGCGGTACGGTGATGCAGGCCATGCCCCGACTAGTGAGGAGGGCACATGCTTCCACCGCTGCGGACGGAGTGAGGCCCGACAAACGCGCCCGGAAGGCGACCTGGGTGCCTAAGGGTGTCGTCGCAGGTAGCTCGATATTCGTGGTGCGCAGCAGGTCGGGTGCGGCAGACCGAGCGGCTTCGGCGGCGGCCTCGGCCGTGGAGAGGGTGGCGAAGGCACCGACCTGGATCATCCAGCGGCCTGGCTGGGAGACGGAGGAGAAGGCGACTGGCCGGGCCGCCATCCTCTCCTGGATGGGGCGGGCCTCGGCATACCGCGTGGGCGGCCTGGTGGCCGGTGGCTCGAGCGATTGCGCGACGACGGGAGCGCGCGCCGGCGGCTCGATCGGTTCGGCGATGACCGGGGCTCGTAGCGGCGTCTCGGTCGATTGCGCGACGAGGGGGACCCGCGCCGGCGGTTGGCACGGCCGCGTCGGGTCGTAGGCAGCGTCGGGGTCACAGCTTGCCGACGTGTATGGCGTGGATGCGATGGCGTATGGTGCGGGCGTTGAGACGCCCCCCTGGGTGGGTGCGACGGGGTATGGCATGGCCGCGGCCGTTTGGATGGTGGCCGGGCGAAGCGGCGCGCAGGGCCGGTCGGGATCATAGGCGGCGTCGGGGTCACAGCCGCTCGAAGTGGGATGATAGGCGACGCGGGTCACGCCTGGGCGCCCGGCGTAAACCGCCAAGGGGCCGGACATCGGCGTCCCGGTCTCCAGCAAAGGCGCTATCGAGGCGACATAATTGACTGTTTCGGTGGGCAGCGGGGCACCGTTGCTGAGGTACTGATCCACTCGATTCGGCCCCGCGTTATAGGCCGCGAGAAAGCCGGGGGAGCCGAAGCGATCATACATCTCTCGCAGGTAGGCGGTGCCGGCGAGGATATTGTTGTGCGGGTCAAACGGGTCATTGCCGAGGTTGTAGCGTTCACGAAGGCCATCGTAGGTCTCGGGCATCACTTGCATCAGGCCCATCGCTCCGGCCCATGAGATGACATCCTCCTGCCCGCCGGATTCCTGGTGCATCACGCTGCGGATCCAGTTTTGCGGCACGCCGAACCTGCCGGATGCCTCGTGGATATAGGGACCCCAGGGATCGCTGGCCGGCCCCGGTGGCGGGTAGTAGCGGGAGGGATTGTAGTGGTGGGCGGCGGTACCGATGGGTGTTGCTGCTGCCACACGCTCCGAGCGTGGCAAGCAGCGCCAAGCAGGCGAACAGCCGAACCCGGCGTGATGTTTGGTGCACGATGGTGCGGCTCATGAGCAAAGGACCGGCGCGATGGTGTCCTCCGGTTGCTACCACGGAGCCTGAGAAAGGTGGTAGAAATCTTTGCCAGCATTACGATTTGTCGTCGCCAGCAGGGTTGGTACGAGGCCAGCATCGGGTAGACGATGGAACTGCCAGCTGGTATCGGAGCCCGGTCGGAGCGCCAAGATGAACCTGGAGCGCCTATCGGAGTGGCGGCGAAGTTCAGGTTCCGACGCCAGTCAGTCGCTGTGGTGTCCACCCGTCCGTTGGCGGGCCCAGGTCATATTCTGGGGGTTTTCGTTCGCGCTGGGGTTGGGGTACGCGTTCCTGGTCGTCGGACCACGTGTGCTGAACCCACTGGATCTTTCGTGGTTGGTCAATGATTCGGCGACGGCGTATCTTGGCTGGGGCTTCTTTCGACAGGAACCGCACCTTACGTTGCCGCTGGGTTGGTCCGAAGGGCTCGGCTATCCGTTGGGTGAATCGATCGCTTATTTAGATTCGATACCCCTTCTGGCCTCTATCTGTTGGCTCATTCGTGGTATCCTGCCGGACAACTTCCAATATCTTGGGCTATACTTTGCTCTCTGCTGTGTGCTGCAGTTCTATTTCGGATTCCGCATCAGCCGCCGCCTCTGCAATGGCGACAACATTGGGGGTATCCTGGGTGGCTGCCTGTTCCTGATAGCACCGCCATTCACCTGGCGAGCTTTTGATCATTTTGCTCTTATTAGTCATTGGTTTATCTTAGCCGCTTTGGATCAACTTCTATCTGCTGCCGGGCGGCCGTCACGTACCCAGATCGCATGGCGAGGGGTGATATGTTTTGTTGCAGGTGGGGTCAATCCTTACATCGCCATGATGACCTTTCTGATCTTGTCGGGGGCTTATCTGCGTGCGGTGCTTTTGTCGAGAGGGTGGATTGCGCGCTCGTGCGCCGGCCTGGGGGTGGCACTGTGTTCAGCGCTGCTGGGTCTGATGTTGTTCGGCTTTCTCAGGACGGGTGACGTATCGCAATATGCCGGTGCTGGCTATGAGAAATACTCAATGAATTTGCTCTCTCCGATCGATCCGGGGCGTTTCGGGGCGCTGCTGCTAAAGCAACAACCGAGCGGTGCAGGACAATACGAAGGATACAATTACCTCGGTCTGGGCGTTCTCCTGGCCGCCATTGTCGCTGTCGCCCGGAGACCATCGAGCCTCCGCTCCTTATCTCGGGCAGAGACAATTCCCACGCTTGGCATTTTTTTTATTTCGCTGCTGCTTTCGCTGTCGTCATTGGGAAAAGCGGGAAATCTTACCCTTTGGCAACTTACCCTCCCGCATCCAATCGTGACCGCGTTGGCATCGCTGCGCTGTTCTGGCCGGTTGTTTTGGCCAGGGTACTACCTCTTATTCGCCGGGATCATTGCCGCAATGTTCAGAGCATTCTCCCGGCGATGGTCCCAGGTTGCGATGGGTGCTGTGCTCCTCATTCAAATTCTCGATGTGGCATCGCTACCGGCCGCCATCCGCCATCACTGGAATTCGTCCGCCGCGCCATTGATTTCGTCCGAGGTGGCATGGCATGACCTCGGGAAGACGCAAAGACATCTTGTCATTGTTCCGGCATGGCAGTGCTCGGGTGAGAACTCCCCCGGAGGCCAGAACGGCTACGCGATCTTCGGTCGGCTGGCGTTGGAGCAACACATGACCATCAACAGCTTTTACCCCGGCCGCTTGAGCCGTGCCCAAACCGAATTCTATTGCGGCGAGCAGATGATGCAGATTTAGGGAGACCGGCTTGCGAAATGATGCGGCTTACGTATTCGACCGAGACTCGGTATCCGAGCTTGTTGGCCTCCAGTACGGCGGGAAGTATTGTCGATACGTTGACGAATTTATATTGTGCTCTCAGGTCGCGGGCCAATCTGGCCTGGATCCGGCTGTTTGGGGGGAGGTGGTCACATTGCGTACAGGCGAAGTGGTTCCATTTTCCGCGTTAGATCGCACCGCTGACCGCCTTGTCGTAAAGGGATGGTCGGACCCTGAACCGGGGGGACGCTGGATGCGCGGGCATAGCGCGGTCATGCTATTCAAGGTCGCTGTCCCGCAACGGAGAGACGTGCGGATTGAACTTTCGGTTCTTCCTTTCGTCGCGCCCTCACGTCCACTCCAGCGCGTGGACGTCTCTGCAAATGGCGAGGCTTTGCAGGAGAAAGCGTTCAGCGCATCCACCGGGCAAACTCTCAACATTGTTATTCCGGCCCGCTTGATCCGCAGCGACGGCTGGGTGCGGTTGGTCTTCAATCTGCCTGATGCATTCTCGCCTGCGTCGATCGGGATGAATGGCGACCAGCGCGAGCTCTCAATCTATGTGCAGCAGCTTCGCGTTGAGGACGACGGCAACTAACGGTTTCCAGACGACGAATGATGCCATGGGGCGCCGGGTCGAGGAAGAATGAATGGTTACTGAGTGCGCTACGAGCAGCACATGGGGCAAACGGATGTGACGGAGAAGCCCAGCGACACCATGCCGCATTCTTGGTTGAAACTGGCGCTGGTCGTGCCGATCTTCAACGATTTCGTTTCTTTTGCACAACTTTGTCGCGAAGTGGACGTGCTTGTCACGGATTGGCGCGCGGAGTTGTCTGTCATCGGGGTGGACGATGGCTCTCAGCAGTCTGGAGTGGTCAGTTTCGACCCGCCGTTGGTGAATATGAAGCAGGTCCGCCTTGTGAAGCTGGTATGCAACCTAGGCCATCAGCGCGCTATCGCGATTGGTCTTGTCGAAGCTATGGAAGACGGTGGGTTTGACGCGGTCCTGGTCGCGGACAGCGACGGCGAGGACCGTCCGGTTGATATGGGGCGTCTGGTCGCCGAGCATCGCGCTCACGGCGAAGCCGTTGTGGTCGCTCGCCGGTCGAAGCGGTCGGAGGGGCTGCGCTTCAGGGCCTTCTATGCCATCTACAAGACAATGTTTCATGCGTTTACCGGCAAAAAGATCGACTTCGGCAATTTTGTCCTGATACCGAACTCGGCCCTCGCTCGTCTCGTGCACATGACGGAGACCTGGAATCATCTGGCAGCCTCAGTCCTGCGTTCCCGGCTCCCGTTGAGTGCCGTCGGATGCCATCGTGGCAGACGGTACGCGGGCAGTTCTTCCATGGACCTCGTCAGCCTTCTGATCCATGGCCTTAGCGCGGTATCTGTGTTCAGCGATTTCGTCCTTGCCCGAATGTTGGTTGCGTCAGCGGCGATCACCGTCGTTGCCGCTGTCGTGGCGGTAGCCGCTGTGGTCATTCGCCTGACTACCACGCTGGCAGTACCAGGGTGGGCCACAAGCGTGGTCGGGATCAGCATGATTATCCTGTTGCAGGCACTTCTGTTTTCGATGGTCGCATCGTTGACGATGTTGAGGCACCGCTCCGCGGTATCTTTCGTACCGAGTGTCCATGCGCGGGTCTTCGTCGGAGAACGCCTGACGGTGTTTGATGCCCTCCGTTATCGCGGAGTAGCCGAATGATCGCGTCTAACAGCTCGACAGGGACGACAGGCACGGCGATTCCGTACAGCGGCAGTGAACTGGAACTATTTGCGGATGCGCGGATCTGGCGTGCGTATTGGCAGGCGCAGATTGCCCCATTCATCGGCAAGCGCGTGTTGGAGGTCGGCGCGGGTCTTGGGACCGTCGTTCGCAGTCTTTCCCATCTCCCGATCGTGCATTGGGTGGCCCTCGAACCAGACCCGGATATGGCCGGCCGCCTGTCGGTCCTGTCGGAGTCCGGGGTGCTGCCAGCATTTTGCGAGCCGCGCCCCGGCACAACGTCCGACTTGGCGCCCGACGAACAATTCGACACCGTGATGTATGTGGACGTGCTGGAGCATATCGAGGACGATCGCGCGGAACTTGCACGGGCTGCCAGGCACGTCGCGCCGAATGGAACCCTCATCGTATTGGCGCCGGCGCATCAGTTTCTCTATTCGTCTTTTGATGCGGCGATTGGGCATTTCCGTCGCTACCGCCTGGGGGTTCTTCTTGACCTTTGTCCGCCGGGGCTAAGTGTCGCCCGTGCGCGGTATCTTGATGCCGCTGGGCTTCTGACGTCCCTGGGCAACCGTCTATTGCTGAAGCAGAGCGTCCCGACACCCGCTCAGATCGGGATCTGGGACCGGGTCATGGTGCGGGCATCCCGCTGGATCGACCCGGCCCTCAGTTTCAGGCTAGGCAAGAGTGTGCTTGTGGTATGGCGCAGGTCATAGCCCATCGCGCCCGCCGTGGGTTTCTACATTCCGATTGAGAACCCGCCGTCAACAGGTATGGCCGTGCCAGTGACAAAATCCGACGCCGAGGACGCCAGGAAGGCCGCGATTCCCGCCATGTCGTCAGGGGTACCCCAGCGGCCGTGCGGCGTGCGCTTCTCCACGCTGTCGTGCAGCCCCGTCACCTGCTCGCGGGCACGCCTGGTGAGATCGGTATCGATCCATCCGGGCAGCACCGCGTTGACCTGGATGTTGTCTTTTGCCCAGGCAGTCGCCATTGCGCGCGTCATCTGCATGATGCCGCCCTTGCTGGAGGCGTAGGCGACGGCATAGGGCGCGCCGAACAGCGACATCATCGAACCGATATTGATCATTTTGCCGCCGCCTTCCTTCACCATCACCGGGTAGGCGGCTTGGGAGCAGAAGAATGCGCTGGTCAGGTTGGTATCGAGGACGTGGTGCCATTCGTCCTCGGACAGGTCCTGCGGCATTTTGCGAACCGAGGTGCCGGCGTTGTTGACCAGGATGTGAATGCCGCCGTGTTTCTCGACCGTGGCCGCGATCAGCGCCTGGCACTCGGCTTTCCTGGTTACATCGGCGACGATGAAGCTGGCCTCGGCGCCCATGTCGTGCAGGGTTCGCAGGGCGGTGGTCGCCTTTGCCTCGTTGCGGCCGGCGATGACGATACTGGCGCCGAGCGAAGCGATACCCCGAGCCATGCCTAGCCCGATGCCGCCGTTGCCGCCGGTGATGACGGCGACTTTGCCCTTGAGATCGAACAGATTCATCACAGCCTTCCCGCCTTGGACGTTTCGCGCAGCATGATCGGTGGCATCATACCGCGCAAGGCGTCAGGGGCTCCCGCTTCGCTCGGCGCTTAGAAACCTGCCGGCCGTTCAACAATTTGCCCACCGCGACAGACGTCACATCATCAAGGCCGGTTCGTTTCGCCGCCAGCATCCTGAGATGGGAGCGCCATGCGGATGTGCTCCTGGTCGGCCGGGCGGAGACCCTTACGTCAGATTGAACACCTCGATCGCGGTTTTCCCCAGAATGCTCTGGGCGTTCTCGACGGTGGTGGCGTCGAAAACCGCTTGGATCGCGCTACGACTATACCCGAACGTTGACTCCTGGTGTGGATAGTCAGACGACCACATCACCCGGTCCGCGCCGATCCGGTGCAGCAGTTCCAGCCCCGCCGGGTCGGTCATGAACGTCGCATAACAATGGTTATACCAATACCAGCTCGGGGCATGCGCCAGTTGGGGGTTCATTACCGTCGGGAACGAATTATAGATCATATCGGCGTCGTGCAGCATCGAGGCGACCCAGCAGATCCCGCCCTCGAGGAACACGACCTTCAGCTTCGGGAAACGATCGAACACGCCGCCGAATGTCAGCGGTCCCCAGATCTGGCGGAACCCCTGCATCTGAACCAGCACCGCTGATCCCGCGGCGCCAGGCGCACTGGTCAGGAAGTTTTCGCCGATATGAAAGCACAACGGGATGCCGGACCCGGCGATCGCCTCCCACAGCGCGTCCATCTTCGCATCGTTGTAGTAGATCGGTTCACCGTTGATGTCGTCGCCGGGCTTGATCGGGATCATCAGGCCGTGCGCACCGAGTTCCTTGCAGCGTTCGACCGACGCCGTAGCCTGTGACGGATCCCAGTAGTTGGGCACCATCACGGGATACAGGCGGCCTTTGCCCATCGCGCACATCTCGGCGATATGCTCGTTGTACGCTGAGAATGTCTCGGTCCGGTTCATCATCTTGCCAAGGATAAACAGGCTGAACAGCCGCTGCGGGAAGATCAACTCTTTCTCCACCCCCTCGATATCCAGATCGGCGAGGCGGGCTTCGATGTTGGTCAGCCCGGCATTGCACTCCATGGCCGTACACAGGGCGGCGGCATCAAATTGCCGGCCGGGCCGCTTACCGACCTCCTGACCGGCGACGGTGATGTGATAGCCGCCATCGCGAAATTCCATCCGAGGTGCCTGATCCTTCAGGTGCTCAGGGAACCGGTCAACCCAACAGTCGGTCTCCAGCATGTGGCTGTCAGCCGAGACAATGATCGTCCCCTCTGGCCAAGCGTGGGTGGCAGCCTGCGCCCGGCGGGAGGGCGACAAGGGAATGCCGACCATTTCGGGAATTTCGAGAATAAAGCCGTCAGCCATCAAATCCTCCTTGTCCGCCTTATGCCGAAGCGCGGTGATCTGGTCAGTGTCCGGGGTCCGCTCGCCGGGGTCAAGAGCGACGGGTCAGACAGCGGCAGGGCAAACAGTGCGAACTCGACGAGGAAATCAGGGAACCGCTCGGGTCTCCGCCAAGTGGTCGAATTTTTTCTGGAATGTGCCCAGTCCCATGGTCTGGGAGCGCAACTCGATGATCAGGTCATGGAGTTCGGCTTCAGGCACCAGCGCCTCCACATTGTCCCAGCCGGGCCACCCTGGTCGCTCGGCGAATCCGAGGATCTGACCGCGGCGGCCGGTCAGCAACCGCTGCGCCCGCGCGGTGTAGTCGTTCGGTACGCTGATGGTGACGTGGTCGACCGGTTCCAGCAGCACAGGGTCGGCTTTGGCCAGAGCCTCTTTCATCGCGATCTGGGTTGCGGTCTTGAACGCCATGTCGGAACTGTCCACCGAGTGGAAGCCGCCATCGACCAAAGTGACGGATACGTCCACGACCGGATAGCCGAACGGACCTTTCCGTGTTGCTTCCTCGGCGGCATCGCCGACGGCGGGGATGAAGTTGCGTGGGCACCGCGCCGCCGACGATCTTGTCGATGAACTGGAAGCCCTCGCCGCGCGCCCGTGGAGCGACGTCGATCTTCACGTCGGCGAACTGGCCGTGGCCACCGGTTTGGCGCTTCAGACGCCCGTGCTCGTGCACGGCCTTGCGGATGGTTTCCTTGTAGGCCACCGAAGGTTTGTGGGTCGATAGCTTTCAGTGCATAATCCTTGGCCAGGTGGTCCACCGTGGTTTGCAGATGCATCTCGCCCTGGCCGTGCAGCACGGTCTCGCCTTCCTGGGTGATGAACAGCGAGGGGTCTTCCTCGGCCAGTTTCTGCAAGGCGCCCGATAGTTTCACGTCGTCCTTCCGGTCGGTGGTGGCGATCGCCATCGCGTAAACCGGAGGCGTGGGTTGCGGAAACGGCAGCGATTCGGGTTGGCCGCCGGGCGACACGGTGGCACCGGTCGGCACGCCGTCCAGCCGGCCGAACGCGACGATGTCGCCTTGTTTCGCTTCCGGGATCTTCGTCAGGTCGCCATTGACGTAACGATAGATCCCGCCGAGGCGGGTCCCGCCCAGTTGCGCACCGTCGGAGATCGTTCCGCTCCAGATCCGAGCATAGGACAGCTTGCCGGTATGGCCGGCATAGGCGGTCTTGAAAACCTGCGCGCGCGCCGCGCCGCCGGGCACGATTTCCCGACGTTCGGCGGTTTCAGCGGGGTCCGGCGTATCATGGCGCAGCGCTTTCCACAGCCGACGCACGCCGTTGGCGTTTTCAGCCGCTCCGACCAGAACCTCGATCACCGTGCCGGCCAGCAGGTCCTTGCGCATGTCGCGATAGAGTTCGTCGGGGGTCGGCTTGATGTCCTCCAGCACCTTCTCCAGCAGCGTATCGTCATGGTCGGCCAGAGTTTCCACGAGGCGGCCAAGCGCCTCTTGTTCGTCAGCGAGCATCTCCGCGGGGATCTGCATAAGTTCGGAGGCCTGGCCCTTGCGGTAGCGGTAGGCGCGCTCGCTCATGAGATCGACGTAGCCGGTGACGGTCTGGCCGTCGAAGATCGGCATCTGCCGCAGCACCAGCGGGCTGGCGGCGTAGGCCTGCAGAGCGGCAAGCGTGTCGGCGACGCTGCCCTCCAGCGTGTCGATCTTGTTGATGAAGACGATATGGGGAACGCCCTCTTCCCTCAGCGTTTTCAGCAGCGGCGCGACAGCGGCGGCCTTGGCTGGGCGTTGGCTCGCAGACCACGACGGCGATATCGGCCATCGCGAGGGCGGAGCATGTCTGGTGGGCGAATTCGATGGAACCGGGGCAGTCCAGGATGGTCCAGGGGTCACCGAGATAGGTACAGTGACCGAGGCGGATCTCGGTGGTCATCGGGCGGTTGCTCGGATCGGCGGGTCGCTTGACGGGCGCGCCCGCCGCATCCAACAGCGCTTCGAAAAGCGTGGATTTCCCGCTGCTGTAGGGGCCCACCAGAGCCACCGAGCGGGGACTTCTGCCGTTTTTTGTTCCTGACATGGCCGCACCTCCTTCGTTTTATTGAAGGCGCCTTCCGAGACACCGGCCTGTTGCGAAGCGGGCACTCGGTGCGCCCTTGTCAGGGATGTTAGCGCGGTTTTAGCGGATTGGAACAGGGCACTGCATTGGCCCAATCCGCCGTTGTAGCAGCACGACCTCGGCGAGCGCCGTATTGGACGGTTGCGGCGCTCCCACCACGGGAAGTGACGACGGCAAGTCGCGATTAGGTCCGAAATCCCTTGAACGTGCTCGGGATGCGCTGGACCGCCTCGATGGTCGCGCGCCTTGCCGCCACGCTGGTGCCGGGCGCGAAGTCGATGGAGATAGTGTCGACAATCCCGCCGTATCGTTTCTCGATTGCCGCCGGCAGTTCATCGTAGGTTGCTCTGGCGACGAACAGGTCCAGCACGTCGTCGGGCACTTGCGCGGCCATCTGGTTCCACTGGCCCTGCTTCGACATCTCGGTCAACTTGATGCCCAGATCGCCTACGCCGTGCAGGTCGAATACGCCTCGGTAGGCGGGGGTAGAGCCATAGAAGGCGACGCGATACCGCACTTTTTCGGCCGCTCTTTGACCGCGGCGGCGTCGGGTCCGGTGGCGATGAAACCGCCACCGGTGATTTCGAAATTCTCGAACGATTTGCCGGCGGCGGCCAGTTCCTGGGCGAGCACCGGCCGGACCACCTTTTCCAGATAGTCGCGCGTTGCGAAGCTGTGCAGGCGGACGCTGTCGGCGACCCGAGCGGCGGTCTTCAGCATCAGCGGGCCGACAGCGGCCATCGCGATCGGGGGCATCGGCAATCCTTGCGGGCCGGGCGAGAACTCCGGCGTCATCAGCGAGAAATTATAGTATTTGCCGTGATAGTTCAGCTTCTCGCCGGTTTCCCAGCAGCGGAAGATCGCGCGCAAGCGACTCGGACGTATTCGCCAAGCCGCGCGGCAGGGGCGATCCAGGGGGTGCTGAAGCGGCGCTCGTTGTGGGCCTTGATCTGGCTGCCCAGCCCGACGACGAAGCGGCCCTTGGAGTGGCGGTTGATGTCCCAAGCGAGGTTCGCGACGACCATCGGGCTGCGCGGAAAGGCGATGGCGACGGACGGCACCAGCGCCACGCGTTGCGTTGCCAACGCGGCGAAGGCGAGTGGGGTGAACGGGTCGTGTTTCAACTCGCTGGCGGTCACGGCGTCGGCGCCGTCGTCCTCCGCCTGTCTGGCGGCGACGGCACAGGCCTGCCAATCGGCGACCGGCAGTCCGATCGAAACGCGCATTTTCGTCGCTCCTCCAATTCTGGCGAATCTGCGGCAGAACTGAAGGGGTGGCAAATCTTGCCCAGATGTTGCCTTCACCGCGCGACGCAATTTCTACGTCGTCGTAAATTCGCTCGAGGGAACGGACCGAAGGATCGTCCGATGGCCCGCGCGATCAATGACGCAGACCTGACCCTGATCAAACAGTTCGGAGCGCCAGGCCGCCGGTGACGAGGGGGATAGGGACCGGGAGAACGACGGGGGATTCCGGAGGCCTAAGCATTGGCGCCGGGATAGCACCTGGGGCGGGTATGATGAGGCCGAGGAATGGGGGTTGGAGCCACGGCGGCGTGGAACGTCGGATGGGGTATGATCTTGCTACAGGTTTCCGCGGCGAGACAGCTGAACGCGTTGCAACTGGCTTCGGTTAGCGTTGATGCCCTCGATACTGGGCGACAGATTTTTTTAGTATTGATATGAATTATTCTAAATCGATGTTTTCGTTACTGCTGACCGATCCTTCATGCTAGATGAGCATCCCGTTGCAACGACTAGCAGCCCTATCGCCCGTCCCGGGACCGTTACGAAGTCGGGATCGTGGCACAGGAGATTGCGATGACCACGCTTATTTTCGGCATCGCGGCGAACTTTCCCGGCCAGACACCAGGGCAACCGTGGGATGCCAACTGGACGGTGCGCCCGGTGGAACTTTCATGGGGTCCGGCCGCCGGTGCTGACATGTTACAGATACCGGTTGACGACGTGCCCGACGACCCGCGCAAGAAAACATTATGGCAGTTTCCATCGGTCCATACGCCTACTGGACCCAGATCTTTATGTTTAACATTGTTGCCATTGATTCATACCTATCCACGCCAAGCTCCGGTCCATCGTTCACCGAGCAGGACATCACCATGACGTGGGCGTGGAACAGCATGAAGGATATCGAGATCACCAGTGTTTCCCCGCAGGTTCTTACCGTCACCGGCTTCGTCGATACGTGGATCAATGCAGCGGCGGAAAACAATGACCACACCATCTCGATCAACGACGTGAAGCGCGGCGAAGTAGCGTTGGGCGACGGTAACGACACGCTGTTGATCAACGTTGCCTCCAACGAGTACACGTGGTCTAATGAGTTCAATGTCTCGATTGGGAACGGTAACGATACCGTCTCGGTGCAACCCGAGGCTTACTCGGTGCTCGCGAACCTTGCAGCTCCGGCCGGCTGGACGTTCAACACCGCACCACAATTGACCAACGCGGACATTACAGTTGGCAACGGCAACGACACCGTCGCGCTTTACGAGGTGTCCGGCACAATTCAAGTCGGCAGCGGGACAGACACAATCCATGTAACCGATGGCAACAGCACGCTCTGGCTCGGGACGGGCAGCGATACGGTGACAATAAGCGCGCGGAATCTGACCGTTCCGGCGCCATGGGCCTGCGATACGCAGGTCGGGTCGAGCACAGTCAATGTCGGTAGCGGCCATGCCGATATAACGATCGACGACACGACCCCGGCGCTGACCCCGCGGACCACGCTCAATTTCATCCATGGGGAGACTGGTGGCAGCACGCTCGCGACCGCAGATGCGGTCCACGTGGGCCAGTCGACACTGCCAGCGGGAGTTTTGTGGCTGGGGACCTGACTGCGCTCGTGATCGATCTGGCGGGCTAAGCGCGGGCTCTACGGCGAGGCTCACCACGGCACCAGCTGGCGCTCCGATGCTGCTGCAGATCCACGATGCGGCGACCGGCGGCACCGACGCAGTGGCACTGTATGGAAACGTGCTGACCAGCGCCGCGCCGCTGAACCTCCACTTCACCTGACGGACGCGACAAGCAGATGTTCACGGCTCGCGGGCAATTGCACCGCGCCCCCGGGGCACTTTACCTGTCTCAGCCCGGACCCGCGGTGAGAGGCAGATGGCTAATCTGGCGCGCACATCGATCCTTCTGTGCTTCCTGGTTGGCAGTCAGGCACCGGTACAGATCGCCAAGGCGGCATCTTGCGCCGCGACGGTTGGGCCGCAAAAGGCGCGCCAGTACGTGCAGCAGTGCCTGGACGTGTCGCCCGCCACCCATCCGCCGTGCAATGCGGCAAACGCCTGCTCGTTAATAGAAGACGAAATCCGCCGAGGTTGCCGGCTGCTCGGTAAGGATGCTCCTGCGTTCTGCGCCCCTTACAGCCGACCGCAATAGCCGCCCGGACTCCGGCAATGTCGGAATCGATATTCTAACGTATTTTCGGCCGGAAATCCCGTGCGAGCGTATCGTTGTCCAGAGGCGTCTCGCCCATCCAGTCCTGGCCGTTCTGGCGCGATGGCCGGGACGCGCCCGGCCGTGAGGATGAAAGACGGTTCGCGAACCTAACGAAGGTGATGGGCAGTCACACGGGAGGAGGACGTGATCGATTTCACCCGTAAACGAATGCTTTGTCGTCCAGATCGATTGCCGGGAATTGGTCTTTCTCCGCCCAGTAGTCCTGGTTGTGCTGCCACTCGGGCTTGTCCCCGCGCTTTGGCAGCAGGTGCATGCCGCGCATGATATACCCTGGATTGAAATTCTCCGGATCGATCCACGGCAGAAGAGGCATATCCTTGTCCTCCGGACGCAGCGCTGGCGTCACCTGGTGCACACCCTTCGCGTCCATGTGCTTCAGCAGGCGGCAAACGAAGTCGGCGACGAGGTCCGCCCGCAGAGTCCAACTTGCCCGGAAATACCCGAACACCCACACCATGTTCGGCACACCGGTGAACATCATCCCGCGATAGGTCACGGTATCCGAAAACACCAGCGGCTTGTCGTCGATGGAGAACTCGATATCGCCGAGGACATTCAAATGGAATCCGGTGGCAGTGATGATGATGTCAGCGTTCAGTGCTTTGCCGGACTTCAACTGTATGCCGGTCTCGGTGAACCGCTCGATCTCATCGGTGACGACCGAGGCTTTGCCGGAGGCGATGCCCCTGAACAGATCCGCATCCGGGACGAACGCGATCCGCTGCCGCCACGGCCGGTAGCTGGGCGTGAAGTGGGTCGCGATATCGTAGTCGGGCCCCAGTTCCGCACGGACGGCACCCAGCAGTTCCTGCTTCACCTTCTCGGGTTCGGTGAAGGACCGCCGTGTAAACACATCCTGCTCATACAGGATCTTGCGGCGAACTATTTCGTGGATCCATTCCTCCTGAATGCCCAGCACCCGTAGCTCCTCGGCGAGTGCGATCGCGTTGCGCCCGGTCCGGAAATATGTCGGCGAGCGCTGCAGCATCGTCACGTGGGCGCAGTCGTTGGCGATCGCCGGAAGCAGCGTCGCCGCGGTGGCACCGGAACCGATGACGACGACGGTCTTGCCCTTGTAGTCCAGGTCCTCGGGCCAGGTCTGCGGATGCACGATTGTGCCCTTGAAGGACTCCATCCCGTCCCAGTGCGGCGTATAGCCTTCGGAATGGCGGTAGTAGCCCTGGCACATCCACAGGAAATTCGCAGTGAACTGGACAGCCTCGTTGGTGTCGGTCCGGGTTGCTTCGATAGTCCACTGGTTCCGTTCGCTCGACCAGTTCGCCGAGAGGATCTTGTGAGAGTAGCGGATGTGAGGGGCCAGATTGTTCTCGGCAATGACCTCACCCATGTAGGCCAAGATTTCTGCCGCGGTCGCGATCGGGGCGCTCGTCCAAGGCTTGAAGCGATAGCCGAAGGTATGCAGGTCGCTGTCGGACCGGATGCCTGGATAGCGATGGGTCCACCAGGTGCCGCCGTAATTGTCCAGCGCCTCAAGGACGACGAAGCTTTTGTCGGGACACTGCGTGGTCAGGTGGTAAGCCCCGCCCACTCCCGAAATCCCTGCGCCAACGATCAGAACGTCGAAGTGCTCGGTTTTCTGTGCAGGTCGCGAGAGTGTTGCTGTTTCGCTCATGAGTCTGGGTCTTCTCCGTTAGCTTGCGCCTGAAGGACGCGGTTGGTCACCGGCAGGTCGACTGCTGATGTTCCAAGCACGTTTTAAACCAATGACGGAAGACGCGGCATACGGGAAGATACGTAACCCCAAATCCCGATGGCAGTCGCGGACCCTTGCCACGCCCCGGACGGCGCACCAAAGGCAGAGTCGACCCGTTCTCCCTCCGACGGGTCAGCGGCGCGGACAACCCCGCGATCAATACGCGGGCCGAGTGGCCTCCTTCGTGGACAATGGGACAGGGCGCGGGTTCGCTACCGCTGACTCCCAAATCACCGCCCTGAAACCACATTCTCTCGCTCTATCTTCGATCCGCCGCTGTGCGTCTGAAGCGCAGGTACCAACCTGATACCGTGGCAAAAGATGCTTTCCCAGACCCACACCATCAACAGTGTAGGTGACGTAAAACAGCCCTCGTTCGATCTCGCACAGGGTCGCGCTGAGCATTAACCCGTCGGCAAGCTGGATCCCCACTGGACATCCCTCCCCAGGCCTTCCGGCAACTATTCTCCGCGCGCCCGTGCGCCCGGACGAACTGCCGGTGGCATAACGAACCCAACCCGCGGGCGATCCTAGCGGCATGAAATCACAAGTAGGTGATGTCTACAAAAACTGGATTTTGGGTGCTAAATGGGGCGCCATTGATCCGATCCCGAAGTGGTGCCGATCGCGCAAAATGGGTCGGCTGTACCAACCGAGGATGAGGGAACGAGGCTTGGTCACCGGACATTACGCTCTCGTGCCCGAGCATCGGCAGCCGGATACGGATCCCCTTGTCTTTCTGGCCGGCGGCGGCGAGATGGGCGCAATCATGCGCAATCATGACTGGTCGGCCTCTTCCCTTGGCGCTCCGGAGACCTGGCCGCAGCCTTTGCGCACCGCGGTTCGTTTCATGCTCAATACCGGGCACCCGATGTATATCTGGTGGGGCGACGACGGGGCGTGCCTTTACAACGACGCCTATCGTGCCTCGATCGGTCCCGAACGGCATCCGGGTTCGCTTGGTCGGCCGGTCCGAGAGGTCTGGGCGGAGATTTGGGACATCATTGGGCCGCAGATCGGACAGGTGATGGCGGGCGGGCCGGCGACCTGGCACGAGAACCAGCTTGTTCCCATCACCCGTCACGGACGGCGCGAGGACGTCTACTGGACCTACAGCTACGGACCGATCGACGATCCTGACGCAGCGAACGGGATCGGCGGGGTGCTGGTGGTATGCACTGAAACGACCGCGACGGTGTTGGCCGAACGGGAACGCGCCGCCCAGGCCGATCGTCAACGGCGCCTGTTCGAACAGGCGCCGAGCTTCATGGCGATGCTGGAGGGGGCGGAACACAGGATCACATTCGCCAATGCCGCCTATATGCGGCTGGTCGGCAATCGAGAGGTCATCGGACGCTCTGTCGCTGACGCGCTGCCCGAAGCGGCTGCCCAGGGCTATGTGGAACTCTTGGATCGTGTGTTCCAAAGCGGCGTGGCCTACACTGCCACCAGCGCAAGGTTCGTCGCAGAGACGCACGCCGAGGGGGTCAACGAGCGGTATCTTGATTTCGTTTTTCAACCGATCACAGACGCCGAGGGTCAAATCACCGGGGTGTTTGTGGAGGGCTACGACGTCACCGAGCGGACACTCGTCGAACAGGCGTTGCGTGCCAGCGAGGCCCGGCTGCATGAAATGAACGCCAGCCTGGAATGGCACGTTGCCAAGCGTACCGCTGAACTCCAGGCGAGCGAGGCCCGGCTTCGGAACATTTTCGAAACTAGCTACCAGTTGCAGGGTCTTCTTGCCCTCGATGGAACGCTGCTGGACGCCAATGCGACCTCGCTGGCGGTCATCCAGAAGCCTCTCGGCGAGGTAATTGGCATGAAATTCTGGGAGACGCCGTGGTGTGCGGGGACACCCCGGATGCCCGCGCTCGTGCGAGCCGGGGTGGCGATCGCTGCCCAAGGGGAGACGGTGCGGGAAGAGATTTCGGTCCAGCTTCCCTCAGGCGTGCGCAGCTTTGATTTCTCGCTGCGTCCCATTAGGGGATCGGACGGTGAGATTGTCGCCCTCGTGCCCGAAGCGGTGGATATCACCGAACGGCGCCTCGCCGAGGAATCGCTGCGCCAGTCGCAGAAACTGGAAGCCATGGGTCAGCTCACCGGTGGCGTGGCGCATGACTTCAACAACTTGTTGACGCCCATCATCGGCAGCCTGGACATGCTCATTCGTTCCGGGGTGGGGAGCGAACGCGAACGCCGACTGATCAACGGCGGCATGAAATCGGCGGAGCGCGCCCAAACACTGGTCCAGCGACTGCTGGCCTTTTCGCGACGGCAACCCCTGCAGATCGACTCCGTCGATGTGTCCAGTCTTATTGCGGGCATGGCTGAACTCCTGGCCAGCACCCTGGGGCCGCGGATCAAGATGATCGTGGAGAGCGCAAGGGATTTGCCCGCGGCCAAAGCCGACCCGCATCAGCTTGAAATGGCGATCCTCAATCTTGGCGTAAATGCGCGCGACGCCATGCCTGACGGCGGAACTCTTCGGATCGGGGTGGATACCGAGGCGGTCGACATCGGCCATCGGACGGCCCTGCCGCCGGGAACATATATCCGCGTCTCGGTGGCCGACACGGGCGTAGGCATGGATCCGGTCACGGCACGGCGCGCCATAGAGCCTTTCTTCTCTACCAAGGGTATCGGCCAGGGAACCGGCCTGGGCCTTTCCATGGTCCATGGTCTCGCGGCGCAACTTGGTGGCGCACTGACCATTCACAGTCTGCCCGGACAGGGGACGACGATCGAACTTTGGCTGCGAGTTAGTGGCCAGGCCGCTCCGATCGCTCGGAAGGGGGTCGGCGCCAAACAACCGTCCAGGTGCCTTGGTACTGTTCTTCTCGTCGATGACGAGGAACTGGTGCGCATGAGCACGGCTCATATGCTGGTCGAACTCGGCTTTGTCGTTGCCGAGGCTTCATCCGCCGAAGAGGCGCTGCGGATTGTCGAGGGCGATGCGAAGATCGATGTTCTTATCACCGATCATCTGATGCCTGGGATGACCGGCGTGGACCTGGCCCACGCGACGCGTCAGCTTCGCCCCGGGGTCCCGGTCCTGGTCATTTCGGGGTTCGCGGAGATGGACGGGATTGCGCCGGACCTGCCGAGACTGACCAAGCCATTTCGGCAAACGGATCTTGCGGCGACCCTGGAAGGGTTGCGCGCGCCGTAGGGACACCCCGGACTCCACGACTATAACGTGTTCAGTCTGAGTGGAAATGCGATAGTCTTTGTTTCGCGAGCAATTTCATCAACCTGGGGTCGCTTCGGGATTCGAGGCAGGTTGATATTGGTCTGGCATTTCGTATGCGGAGGGAATGGAAGCGACGCCATCACCCTTGACGCTTCCGGCCAGTGCGTTAGCAGTCCCGTAGCAGGTTTGGGGATGAGCGATGGCGCAATTGATTGCTGGGAACTGGAAGATGAACTGCCTGGCGGCCGAGGCCGTTGCGCTGGCTCGGGCCATCGCCGCGGGCGCGCGAGCCATCACCGCGGACCTGGTCGTTTGCCCGACTGCGCTACACGTCGCTGCCGTCGCCGAAGCGCTGCAAGGATCGGTTGTCGCGATCGGCGGTCAGGATTGCCACCAGGCGAAGCAAGGTGCCCATACCGGCGACATCAGCGGCCCGATGCTGCGCGACGGCGGTGCCACGTGGGTCATCCTCGGCCACTCCGAACGCCGGCATGACCATGGCGAAACCGACGAACTGGTGCGCGAAAAGACCCTGGCCGCGGTCGAAGCGGGTCTGACCCCGATCGTCTGCGTGGGTGAAACCGCCGACCAGCGCAGCGGTGGTCAGGAGACCGAGATCGTCGGCTGGCAACTTGCGGGCAGTCTGCCCAAACCCTTCACCGGCGTGGTCGCCTACGAGCCGTGCTGGGCGATCGGCACCGGCAAGACCGCCACCGTCGAAGACGTCGCCATCATGCATGCTTTCATCCGCGAGGAGTTGGTTCGTCAGTTCGGTGAGGCCGGTCAGGGCATCCGCATCCTCTATGGCGGTTCGGTCAACCGGGCCAACGCGGCGGCCTTGCTCGCTGTCCCCAATGTCGGGGGCGCGCTGGTTGGAGGCGCCAGCCTGAAGCCCGATGATTTTCTAGCGATTGCCCGCGCCGCTCAGGCCGGGTAAGAGGCGCGCGCGGCGATGCGCCAAGGCCATCGCCGCTGAGCCTGTTTGAAGGTCCCGCGCGTTGAGCACTGTCCTGCTGATTATCCATCTGTTCGTCACCTTGGCCCTGATCGGCGTCGTGCTGATCCAGCGCAGCGAGGGTGGTGGCCTGGGCATCGGCAGCTCCCAGGGGATGGGGTCGTTCATGTCGGGCCGCGGCACCGCCAACCTGCTGACCCGCACCACCGCGGTGCTGGCGGTGATCTTCATGGGTCTGTCCTTGACGCTGGCGCTGCTGGATCGCGGGACGTCGGCCGCGCCGGGACGGTCGATCCTGGATGCTCCGGCCTCTGCGCCCACCCCAGCTCCGCCGCCGCCGGCCGCGCCGTCAGGTCCGTCCGCCCCGACGAACTGATCGTTCGTTCCATGCGGGATTTTTATCATCGGGCTTCCCCAAGCCCGATTCGCTTCGCTATGGTGGGCGCCCATGACGCGATATGTGTTTATCACTGGCGGCGTGGTCTCATCCCTGGGCAAAGGAATCGCCGCGGCGGCGCTTGGCGCGCTGCTGCAGGCCCGCGGTTTCACGGTCAAACTGCGAAAGCTGGACCCCTATTTAAATGTCGATCCGGGCACCATGAGCCCGTACCAGCACGGCGAGGTCTTCGTCACCGATGACGGGGCCGAAACCGATCTCGATCTAGGACACTACGAACGCTTCACCGGCGTTCACGCCACCCAGCTGGATAACGCCACTACGGGCCGCATCTACCAGGACGTGATCGCCAAGGAACGACGAGGGGACTACCTTGGCGCGACCGTGCAGGTGATCCCGCACATCACCGATGCCATCAAGGAAGTGGTGCTGCGCGAAACCGCCGATTTCGACTTCGTTCTGGTGGAGATCGGCGGAACGGTCGGTGATATCGAGAGCTTGCCGTTCCTGGAAGCAATCCGTCAGTTGGGCAACGAACTTGGGCCCGAGGGTGCGATGTTCGTGCATCTGACGTTGGTGCCGTTCATTCCCTCAGCCGGGGAGTTGAAGACCAAGCCGACCCAGCATTCGGTCAAGGAACTGCTGAACGTCGGCATCCAGCCGCAGATGCTGCTGTGCCGATGCGACCGGCCAATTCCGGACAACGAGCGCCGCAAGATCGCGTTATTCTGCAATGTGCGCCCGGCGGCGGTGATTCCCGCTCTGGATGTCGCGACGATCTACCAGGTGCCGATCGCTTATCACGCTGACGGCATGGACCGCGAAGTACTGCGGCATTTCGGGTTGAATTTGGCAGCCGAACCGGATTTGTCGCGCTGGCAGCAGATCGTCGATATCGTGCAGACTCCGGAAGGCGAGGTTCGCATCGCCATAGTCGGCAAATACACCAACCTGTTGGATAGCTATAAGTCCTTGGCCGAGGCCCTGACCCATGGCGGCATCGCCAACCGGGTGAAGGTTACCCTTGACTGGGTAGACAGCGAGATCTTTGAGCAGCCTGGCACCGTCCATCGCCTCGAAGGGGTGCACGGCATCCTGGTGCCCGGCGGCTTCGGCGAACGTGGCACTCCCGGCAAGATCGAGGCGGTGCGCTTCGCCCGCGAACGCAAGGTTCCTTTCCTCGGTATCTGCTTCGGCATGCAGATGGCGGTGATCGAGGCCGCCCGCAATCTTGCTCGGCTTGCAGGAAGCGTCTTCCACCGAATTTGGCCCGTGCGATACGCCCGTTGTCGGCCTGCTGACCGAATGGGCCCGTGGCAATCAGGTCGAGCGCCGGTCGGAACATGACGCCAAGGGCGGCACGATGCGGCTGGGCGCCTACCCGGCGATGCTCGGCGAGGGCAGCCTGGTCCGATCGATCTATGGCGGCGCGGCGATGATCGAGGAGCGCCACCGGCACCGCTACGAGGTGAACGTCAATTTCCGGAGCTGCCTGGAGGCGACCGGTCTGCGCTTCTCCGGCATGTCCCCGGACGGCGTCCTGCCGGAAATCATCGAATTGCCCGGCCACCCGTGGTTTGTTGGCGTGCAATACCATCCGGAGCTGAAGTCGAAGCCCTTCGCGCCGCATCCGCTGTTCGCCGGTTTCATAGCCGCAGCCTTGCGTCAGGCGCGGATGGTCTAGCAACTAGGATTATCCTGAACTGACTTTACTTGGTATAATCCTGATGAGAAATGATTTGGTATAGACGTGACGAGATACAGGAAGCCCATCTGCGGGATCGGTCAAGCGCCGGTCCGAAACGCGGTTATGCAGCCGTCGGTTGACAGGTTTCGGCCGAGAGCAGGGGCGCCATTGACGAACCGGCGGATTTGGTCCTATCAGGCAGCCGCCGGGCGTTCCCGGTCCTCGTGATTTGTCCGGCCGGATTGCGGCGAGGTTAAATAAGCGCGCTAAAGAGGCCAGCATTGGGTTCTGTTCCTCGCCCATGCTGCTCAACGGTCGGGCCATCGATTGCAAGGGCCCTGACATATGACGCTCGATCCGTCCAGCCTTCGTCCCGCCAGTCGCCTGGTTCATGGGGGTGTGCAGCGCACGCACCATGGCGAAACCGCGGAGGCGCTGTATCTAACCTCCGGCTACGTTTATGACGATGCCGAACAGGCTGAGGCGACCTTTGCGGGAACCATCGAGCATTATCAATATTCCCGCTTCGCCAATCCGACACTGACCATGCTGGAGCAGCGACTGTGCCTGATCGAGGGTGCCGAGGATTGCCGCACGACGGCAACCGGGATGGCAGCGGTCAACGGCGCGTTGCTGTCGCATTTGAAAACCGGCGATCGGGTTGTCGCGGCACGCGCGTTGTTCGGGTCTTGCCACTGGATCGTCTCCACTCTGTTGCCGAAATTCGGCATCGAAACGGAATTCGTCGATGGCGGTGACCTCGCGCAATGGAAGGCAGCGCTGTCGCGCCCAACGAACCTCGTGCTGTTGGAAACGCCCTCCAATCCAATGCTGGAACTGGTGAACCTGCCGGCGGTGGCTGAAATGGCGCATGCCGCCGGTGCGATCGTCGTGGTGGACAATGTGTTCGCGACGCCGTTGCTGCAGCAGCCGCTCAAGCTGGGCGCCGATGTGGTCGTCTATTCCTGTACCAAACACATCGACGGGCAGGGGAGGGTGCTCGGCGGGGCTGTGCTCGGCGGCAAGAAGTGGATCAACGAGGTGCTCCAGCCGTTCATTCGCAACACCGGCCCGGCGCTTGTCGCCATTCAACGCCTGGGTTTTGTTGAAGGGCATCGAGACGCTGGCCCTGCGGGTCGATGCGGCCGGCCGGTCGGCCGCAGCGATCGCGGATTTCCTGGCGGGCAGCGAGGCGTCACCCGGGTGTGGTATCCGACGCGCGCCGATCATCCGCAGCAGGCCTTGGCGCTGGAGCAGATGACCGGGGGCGGCACCGTGGTCACGTTCGAGGTCGCCGGCGGCAAGGCGGGCGCGTTCCAGCTCATGAACGGCTTCCAACTGATCGCCCTGTCCAATAACCTGGGTGATTCGAAGTCGCTCGCCACCCACCCGGCGACCACCACACACATGCGGATCGGCGAGGAGGAGCGGGCCCGCCTGGGCATCACCGATGGTGTCATCCGGGTCTCGATCGGTCTTGAGGATGTGGACGACATCAAGGACGACCTCCGTCAGGCACTGAGCCGGTTGGCGGGGCTGGTCTGACCTTACCAACCGCTGTTGAACCCTATTGGGCAACCGTCCCCGCCAGCCCCAGGTTGAGCTCTGGCTGGCACTCAGGATTTTGGTCGGATCGGAACCGCACGCGCGTGGCCGGCACAAGACGGAACTGGCCGCCCGGTGGAACCGGGCTGCGGTCGTCCTGGACAAGCCGCGTGGATTTGTCCTTGATCCATAGCTCCGACAAGGCAAGAAGGTAGGTGTCATGTCGTCTGAAGATGTCAAAGCCCGGCCGGGCCAAGCGTTCCGGCGTCCACCAGCGATCCAGCCGCAGCGGCAAAGCCGCTCCGCGGGGAACGCGCGCGCCGACTACTCCCGCACCACCCGCGACGTGAATGTTTCGGTCCGGTCGTTCTTCCTGGCGGACCAGTCGCAGCCCGAAGAGAACCATTTCGTCTGGGCCTACCGGGTGAAGATCGAGAACCAGGGGCCGGAGCCGATCCAGTTGCTGCGCCGCACCTGGCAGATCACCGATGCGCGCGGCCGCACCCAGCACGTGCACGGCGCCGGCGTGGTCGGCGAGCAGCCGCTGCTGGAACCCGGCGAGAGCTTCGAATACACCTCCGGGACGCCGCTGGACACGCCGTCGGGGTTCATGGTCGGCGCCTACCACATGGTCGTCCCATCGTCGGGCGAGAGCTTCGATGTCGCCATTCCGGCGTTCAGCCTGGACAGCCCGCATCAAAGCGGTAGGGTTCACTGACCTGTCACAAGAGTGGGTTGCGGGGTGCCGACGCTGGCCCCATATCGGCGCGGGTGGCCGAAGCCCAGGAAACAAGCCGGAGGAACCTTCGCGGTGAACATCGTAACGCCTGCCTCGCCCCGCGTTGCTGGCTCGGGGGCCGCCGACGCGGTCACAGAGGATCGCCCGACGCGGGAGCAGGCGGAAGTCAGCGATCCGCACCCTGCTGCGCTGGGCCGGCGACGACCCCGACCGGGAAGGGCTGCGCGACACGCCCGCTCGCGTCGCGCGCGCCTACCAGGAGTTCTTCGTCGGCTACGCCGTCGATCCCGTGGCCGTGCTGGAACGCACGTTCGAGGAGACCGACGGCTACGACGAGATCGTCCTGCTGCGCGATATCCGCCTGGAAAGCACCTGCGAGCATCACATGGCGCCGATCATCGGCCGCGTGCACGTCGCCTACCTGCCGCACCGCCGGGTCGTTGGCATCAGCAAACTGGCTCGGGTCGTCGATGCCTATGCCAAGCGCCTGCAGATCCAGGAAAAACTGACCGCGCAGATCGCCAACACGATCCAGGACGTGCTGGAGCCTCGCGGCGTGGCGGTGGTGATCGAGGCGGCACACCAGTGCATGACCACCCGCGGCGTCCACAAGCCCGGCGTCACCATGGTCACCAGCCGGATGCTGGGTGCCTTCCGCGACAACGCGGCCACGCGGCGGGAACTGCTGGCGATGATCGGCAACCGCGGATCGAGCGATCTCGAGCGAGTAGGGAAATTCCCTAATTCGTCACGGTTGGCGGCCGGTGATGCCGAGGTGGTGGCGTCGAAGGTGATGCGCTGGTAGCCGGGTCCTGGCGCACGAGTCGAAGCGGCCAGACGATCGAGATCGTCGATTATGATGATCACAACTCCGCGGTTGATACCGTGCACGCGTTTCAGCAGGACAAGGTATCGGCAGTCATAGCCAGCTACATCAGCGAGGTCGTACTGGCGCTGGAACCTTGGGCGGCCCAGCTGAAAGGCCGATGCCCTGGCCGCTTCCCGGAACAGGCTGGGTAGGTTACTTGCAGTAATGCACTTTGATGCACCTGAACGGTCAGCTTGGTCCGATTGTGGTCTAGAATCTGAATTTTACGCCCGCCATGATCGCCACGATATTGTGGTTCGGCGTGCCGTAGCCCGGGGGTGAGGAGCGAGATGGCGGTCGTGCCGGCCCCCTGGATCGCGTTCGCCGTGTTGTCCCAGTCGTTGTTGTGGAAACTGGAGTAGATGCCCTGGAGAATAAGCTCTACAGTTCGACTCTAATTGATAGGTCGAGGTCAGCTTGACGCTGTTCAGCAGCGAGTTGATGTCCGGATAGTTGCTTACGTTCTGATAGGACGCAGTCGGGTTGGCCACGAACAGCGCCGTTGAATTCCCCGAACATCACGGTGCCGTAGGAGACCGTGTATTCGCCTCGCAGCCTAAGCTTTTCAGTCACCTTCCAATCGCTGCTCAGACCGAACGTGTGGGTGGTGCTGATGTCGTTGTTCTGGAAGTATCCGGCGGTCCCGATGCACGCCGCGGTGGCGGCCTGGGCTCGGGTGGAGCAGGCGCCGTTGCCCATGTTATTGTAGAACGATGATCGGTGAGTGGAAGAATGATGTCCGGCTTCCCTCGTCGATGATGGACACATCCAGCCGGCTGAGCCGTCGTCCTGTAGATCACACCACCGCCGACGCCGGTAATGGGGATCATTGCCAGCGTTTGCCGCGCTCACGCCGCTGGCGGCAACTGGCGCTGGATATGTAGTTTCGTTCTGAACTGGAGGAAGAGGCCGTTGAGACGGTTTGGATCGGCGTATTGTCGCCCCGAAGTGGCGGCTTCGGAGGTCATCAGGCGCCTGGTCGAAGGCCCCGGAGTAGGTCGGGATAGCCGGTTGGCCCGTCCGCTATGACGCACGAGGAGGTCTTGAGTTCGGTCCTTTCGCTGAGAACGTCATGTAGATGCATTTCTACGCCATCGGGGGAACCAGGGTGACATACTGGATGTCCTTTTTGTCCTTGCCTTGCTCAGCGGCATCGGCTCGTCCGCCTTCCACATGACTGCGAGTGGATTTCCGGCGAACCAGACGTCCGACAGTCAGGCAGGATTACGAGCATTTACCTCCGCCGCTGCCGTGCGAATTCTGGCACTGGATCAATGCCGGCGCCTGCGTCATGCTGTTCTCGCTGGCGTACCGATCCGGTAGGTGGGGCTGGTCAACGCGGTGCCCTTCAGGATTGCGTTCCGTCACAGATGGAAGGGCTTTGTTCTGATCGCCAATTTTTTCTGTGGCTTGGCTTCTATGTTTCCTCGGACAGGATCCAGGTTTACCACGCTGGGCTAAATCCGGTGGAATATTTCCGCGGGTGATGCTCCAGACACCGAGACGCTGTGCGCCGCGCTCCTGCACGACACCGTCGAAGACACGCAGGCATCGCTGGCCGACATCGAGGAGCGCTTCGGCGAGGAGATCGCCGGCCTCGTGGACGGCGTCACGAAGCTGACCGAGCTGACCTTCCAATCGCGCGACGAGGCGCAGGCCGAGAACTACCGCAAGATGATGGTTGCGATGGCCTCGGACATACGGGTCATCCTGATCAAGCTCGCCGATCGCCTGCACAACATGCGCACGATCGATGCGATGCCCAAGCAGAAGCAGATCGACAAGGCGCGCGAGACGCTCGACATCTATGCGCCAATCGCGCACCGGCTTGGCATTCACGCGATCAAGTGGGAGCTGGAGGACCTGGCCTTCCAGACACTTCACCCGCGCAAGTTCAATGAGATCAAGACCCTGGTCTCACAGCAGCGCGATGACCGCGAGCGCTACGTCAACCAGGCGGGCGAATACCTCTCAGCGGAGCTCGACGAGCATCGGCATCGACGCCGAGATCTCGGGCCGCGCGAAGCACTTCTACTCGATCTACTCGAAGATGACCAAGAAGGGTCGCGAGTTCAACGAGATCTACGACCTCACGGCGATGAGGGTGATCGTCGCCTCGGTGAAGGACTGCTACGGCGCCGTCGGCGTGATCCACTCGCTGTGGAAGCCGCTGCCGGGACGCTTCAAGGACTTCGTCGCGATGCCGAAGTTCAACATGTACCAGTCGCTGCACACGACCGTCATCGGCCCTGAGGGACGCCCGCTGGAGATCCAGATCCGCACGCGCGCGATGCACGACCTGGCCGAGTTCGGAATCGCCGCGCACTGGATGTACAAGGACGACCCGAACGTCAGCGGTCGCGCAGGCCGGGCAAGGGTGGCGGCGACGCGCCCTGCGCGACCCGGATGGCAAGCTGAAGTGGCTGCGCTCGCTCGTCGACTGGCAGAAGGATGTCTCCGACCCGCGCGAGTTCGTCGAGACGCTCAAGGTCGACCTGTTCGAGGACGACGTCTTCGTGTTCACCCCGAAGGGCGAGGTGAAGTCACTTGCGGTCGGCGCGACGCCGCTGGACTTCGCCTACGAGATCCACACCGATGTCGGCCACCGCTGCGTCGGCGCCAAGGTCAACGGCAAGATCGTGCCGCTGTCCTACCAGCTGCGTTCCGGCGACATCGTCGAGGTGCTCACGTCCAAGCGCGAGCGCGGCCCGTCACGTGACTGGCTCTCGCTGGTCAAGACGACTCGCGCGCGCAACAAGATCAAGGCCTGGTACAAGGCGGAGACCCGCAAGGACACCGAGCACGCGGGACGTGAGCTGCTGCAGGAGCACCTCCGCAAGCAGGGCATGCCGTCACAGAAGATCGTCGCGTCGCCGCTGATGGCGGAGGTCATCCGCGAGATGGGGTTCCGCAAGGGCGATGACTTCTACATCGCGCTCGGCGCCGCCAAGGTCTCGCCGCAGGTCGTCGTCAACAAGGTCATGCAGCGCCTCAAGGCCGGCGAGACCGCCGAGACTGAGCCGACCGCGGCAGCTGATCTGATGTCGACCGGTCGCCGGCGCTCGCGTCCGACCACCTCCTCGAACAGCTTCGGGATCGCGGTGGACGGCATCGACGAGGTGATGCTGAGGCTCGCCAAGTGCTGCCATCCCGTCCCCGGCGATGAGATCGTCGGCTACATCTCGCTCGGGCGCGGAATCACGATCCACCGCGACGACTGCCCCAACGTCGAGGTTCTGCGCAAGGATCCCGAGCGCTTCACGACGGTCGCCTGGGACGGAGACGCCGAGACCTCCTTCCAGGTCGAGATCGAGGTCCAGGGCTGGGATCGCCATCGCCTGCTGGAGGACCTCTCGCGGACGTTCGCCGAGGCGGGGATCAACATCCTCGAGGCGCGTTGCACCGTCAACCTGCCGATGATCCGCAACCAGTTCGTGGTCGAGGTCGGCGATACACGCACGCTCGACCAGGCGATCACGCGCCTGCGCAACATCGACAACGTCTTCGACGCCTACCGAGTGACGCCCGGCGCCGGCGGCTGACGGTCGGGCTGGCGCGGAAGTGGCGGTTGGCGCCCCGGTGGCGGGGGCTGACGCCGGATGCGCGCATGCAGCGCCACGGCGCGCGGTGACTTGAAGATCACGATCGCCTCGCCGGTGGGCAACGAGCGGACCTGCTCGGGCTCGATTGTGTAGCGCTCGACAAGCCGCGCGCTGGTTGCGACGTTCCCGCCGAAGCCACGCGTGCCGGGCCGCGTCTGATAGCTGCGCTCCCACACCCGGATCGTGCCCGCAAGCCGTGCGACCGTTGCGGCCGACTCCGGCACGTCCTGGCGGTGAGCGATCTTGAGCGCGGTGTTGCCCAGCACCTGATCGCGTAGGCCCCGTCCGGCGCGATCGAGGTCGGCGAGCTCCTGCGTTGCCAGCAACACACCAACGCCCGCCTCGCGTCCGCGCGAAAGCAGCGATATCACGTTGTCTGACCCGAGTGCCGAGAACTCGTCGATGCCGACGACCGCCAGACCGTCCGCGCCGGCGCCGTCCGACAAGCGTGCCCCCGTCGCCGCGATCAGGTCCTGCACGGCCAGCGTGCCGAGCATCCCCGCCAGCCCGCCGTAGGTACTCGAGTTGAGACTGAACAACACGACCTCGCCGCCGTTGAGTGCCCGGCGCAGGTCGACCGTCGGGGCACCGGCTGCGGGCTCCAGGTAGCTGCCTGTGTGCGACTCGGTGAGCACAGCCAGACGGGACGCGAGACCGCGGATCGCGCTGTGCTGATCGGGCGTGAGCGAGGTGAGGTAGTCGCGCACGTATTCGCTGCGGGCTCGGGGCAGGCGGCGTGTCGCCACGGCAAGCCGCTCAGGCGCCATCAGCTCAACGACCCGGGCCAGGGTAAGCGTGCGCTGTGGGGCCGACTCCTGGGCAACCTGGATCGCCATCTGCAGGTAACGCTCGGCCGCGCGCCGGTAGTGAGGCTCGGTGAAGCGCTCGGTGCCGAGCAACTTGTCCTTGAGCTCGGTGGCGTTGCCGACGGCCAGTGGGTTCCAGCGGGCACCGCCATCAGGTGTCCACTGCACGAAGGGGCGATCGGCCTCCTCGGCGGCCGCCCGCAGCTGGGCCGCGAACCCGGGACTGCCCTTGAGATCGATCGCAACGACCGGCCGCCCCCGCCTGACCTGCTCCGAGAGCAATGTCAGCAGGGTCGTCGACTTGCCGGCGCCGGTCGCGCCCAGGATCAGCCCATGGGCGGCCAGTGTCTGTTCAGGCACGAGCACAGCCCTGCCATGGCCATCGCTGCCGATTTGCAGGGCGCCGGCCGCTCGTTCAGCGATCTCGATGTCGCGTGCTCGCACGTGCCGGATGTCGCGCAGCGCGAACCTTGCGGTCAGCACCGCAGCCGCCACGACCAGCCCAACCCACGCCGGCATCGTCATCAGCGCCACGAACGCAATTGCGGGCCAGAGCAGGCTACGTGGCCGCAGCGAGCGCGGGGGAGGGGGATCCTCGATCATCGCCCGGCAGCGTCTCGGCCGGTGACGCGCGACGTACTGCGTCGCGTGGATCGCGCGTTGGTCGCCGAGGCACCCGCGATCCCGTCGGGCGCGATGCGTTGCACGTGAACGAGATCCGAGATCCCGGCGCGGCGGGCGGCGTCTGAGACGACCTGTGCGAGGGCCCTCGTCGGCACCAGGTAGAGCACCGCGTCCACGCTCGCGTCGCTGGCGTAGCCGGTCATGATCCGGGCCATACGCCGGGAGCTCTTGGCGGTCAACTCGAGCTCGACGGCGACACGATGGCCGCCGCTCGTGTCGAGCATGAGGTCCGGATAGTGGCGCTGCGGCTGACCGTGTGACCCGAGCAGGCCGAGCCCGACGCCGTACTGCACCGGTCTGCCTGCTGCGGCTGCGCGCGTGTCCGCGGCCCGCATCTCGCGGTCGGCGACCAAGCCCGTGAGCTCCCCGAAGCTGCCGGCTCGCGCCGCCAGCCAGAGCCAGCCGACGCCGACGTCGTGCCGGTAGCCACGCAGATCCAGGCGTGGCTGCGGCAGCCGGTGCTCGATCACGTCGAGGCCCCGTCGTGTGATCCAGGCCGCTGCCGGCGCACGGTAGAAGATTCGCTCGTGGTGGACGAGCCCCGCACGCTCGAGCCTGGCCAGCCGCCTGGCCGCGGCGCCCTCGCTGACTCCGAGCAGCAGGGCGACCTGGGGGACGATCAGGATCCGGTGCGCGGCCAGCGGGCCGAGCACCGAGCGATCAGCATCCGTGATCGAGATCCCGAGCGCACTCGTCATGAGCAATGGAGGCGTGGCGGGGCCTCCGTTGACCCCCTGGGCGTCAGGATTTGCCCGCAGCTTGCGGCCTTGACGCGTGCCAGACTCCGTTGGAATGGAGGATGAGACGTTCCTGGGCGTGGCTGAGCAGGAGGCGCGCGAGGCGGCGCTGGTCGCGGCGGTGCTCGAGTCGTTCCGGGAGACGCCGGACCCGCGGCTGAAGCTGGTGCTCGAGTCGCTTGTGCGCCATCTCCACGGCTTTCTGAGCGAGACACGCCTGACCGAGGAGGAGTGGCGCGCCGGCATCGAGTTCCTGACCGCCGCCGGTCACATCACCGACGCGCGACGGCAGGAGTTCGTGCTGCTCTCGGATGTGCTCGGCGCATCGATGCAGACGATCGCGATCAACAACCAGGCGTACGCGAACGCGACTGAAGCGACCGTGCTCGGTCCGTTCTTCGTGGAGGGTGCACCCGCTGTGGAGCTCGGTGGCGACATTGCGTTTGGCGCGCCCGGTGAGCCATGCTGGGTGGAGGGCGGCGTCCGCGACACCGACGGCGAGGCGGTCGCCGGCGCCGTGCTTGAGATCTGGGAGTGCGACGAGGATGGCCTCTACGACGTCCAGCGCGGCGGCGACCGCACGGCGGCGCGAGGGCGTCTGCGCGCCGACGCCGACGGCAACTTCCGCTTCTGGGCCCTGACCCCGGTCCCATACCCGATCCCGCACGACGGGCCGGTCGGAAAGCTGCTCGAGGCCACGCGGCGCTCACCGATGCGCGCGCCGCACCTGCACTTCCTCGTGAGTGCTCCCGCGAAGCGCACGCTGATCACCCACATCTTCGTCGAGGGCGAGGAACTGCGGCAGGGAGACGCAGTTTTCGGGGTGAAGGAATCGCTCGTACGCGAGTTCGCGCGGCAACCGCCCGGCACGCCCGCACCGGATGGGCGCGAGTTGGGTGGCCGCAGCTGGACGCGCGTCCGCTTCGACATCGTGCTCGCGCCCGCGGGCGTTTGAGCGAACGCGGCCCCGGAACGGGAGCCGGTCAGGCGACGATCGTCAGTGCACCCGGTGCGACCGAGAACACGTGCTCGGGGGCGCTTCCGATGAAATCGCCGTCGACATGGATCGGCAGCTGGCGGTCGTCGAGCGAACGGATGCGAAGCCCCTTCTCAGCTGTGAACGACTGAATCTGGCGGTGGCCCGAAATCTTCGCGTGCGAGGACAGCGCTCGCCACGCGATCGAGGGTATGTCGAGCGGGCTCGTGCGCTTCAGGATCACACCGGCCAGGTCACCGCTGTGCAGCGACACGCCCTCGGCCATCTCGACGCTACGCTCGCCGAAGAAGGTGTAGGGCGAGGCGTTCTGAACCAGCACGGTCACGCCCTCGAGTCGTTCGGTCGGCGCGGCGCCGTTGCCCGACCCGAGCTCCGCCGCAAAGCGCGGTGGGTGCACGAGGTAGCGGCGGGTATAGGTCGAGGTCGCCACCCAGGCGTAGTAATACTCGCCGAGCCGGGCTTTCAGTCGCGGGTGCGCGTCGACGCGCTCGACGACGCTGGCGTCGAGCCCGACGCCGGCTGAGAACAGGAAGTGGCGCTCACCGACGCGCCCGAGGTCGACCGGCCGCGGATGCCAGTTGGTCGCAAGCGCGAGCAGGTGCTCGGTGGCGTCGATCACATCGGCCGGAATCCCCAGCAGGCGGCAGTAGACGTTGGCGCGGCCTCCTGGTAGGCAGGTGAGCGGCGTGCCGGTGCCGGCCAGGCCGTTGGCTGCCTCGTTCACGGTCCCGTCACCGCCGAAGGCGACGATCGCGTCGTAGCCCTCCTCGGCGGCTTCGCGACAGAGCTCGGTGGCGTGGTCGCGCCGCTCCGTGTCGACCGCGTCGATCTCGTAGCTGCCGCGCAGCGCCGAGATCACCAGGTTCTTGAGCCGGCTCGACACGGTCGTCGCATAGGGGTTGACGATCATCAGCAGGCGCCTGCGGGGCGCCTGCTCGTCACCGCCCAGCTCTGTCACCAGATCGATGTTCGGCTCGTAGTCGACCGCGCTCACGCGCAAGAGTCTCTCAAACCGCCTGGGCGATACAGCCTGACCCTGCTGAAGATTCGTTTCGGCGCGGCGATTTCATATACTTCGACTCCGACATAGCAGTACGCATCCAGAGGGGTGGAGGGAAATGGCCCTACGAAACCCCGGCAACCGACCGCAAGGAAACGGTGCCAAGTCCATCAGGCTCCAACGACAGGCCTGGGAGATGTGGGTAGGGCGGTATACAACCTCCGACCCCTGAGACCCGGCGGAGGTTTTTTGATATGCCGCCAGAAGCGCTTCGCTGTAAGGAATGTAAGACCGAATATCCGCTCGAGGCACGGTATGTGTGCGAGCAGTGCTTCGGACCCCTGGAGGTTCGCTACGCCTCGCGAGCCGAGCTGGACGCCGCCGAGCTGAAGCGGCGCATACAGGCCGGCCCGTTCTCGATCTGGCGCTACGCCGACTTTCTGCCGGTCGAGAACCCACAGTCGGCGCTCGGCGCCGGCTGGACACCACTCGTGCGCGCCCGGCGGCTCGCCGAGGAGCTTGGCATCGGCGAACTCTGGATCAAGAACGATGCCGCCAACCCGACCCACTCCTTCAAGGATCGCGTCGTCTCGGTCGCGCTCGCGCGCGCCCAGGAGCTCGGCTTCACGACGATCGCCTGCGCGTCCACGGGCAACCTCGCGAACGCCGTTGCGGCTCACGCTGCTGCGGCCGGCCTCGAGTCCTACGTGTTCATTCCGTCTGACCTGGAAGAGCAGAAGGTGCTCGCCACCGGCATATACGGAACGAACCTGGTTGCCGTGAACGGCAATTACGACGACGTCAACAGGCTGTGCACGGAGATCGCCGACGACCACGACTGGGCGTTCGTGAACATCAATATGAGGCCGTATTACTCCGAGGGCTCGAAGACCTTGGCGTTTGAGATAGCCGAGCAGCTCGGGTTCCAGGTGCCCGATCGCGTGGTCGCGCCGATCGCCTCGGGCTCGATGTTCACCAAGCTCGCCCGCGGCTTCGAGGAGTGGCTGGAGGCTCGGGCTCGTCGAGGGCGAGGTTCCGACCTTCAACGGCGCTCAGGCTGAGGGCTGCTCGCCGGTCGCGAGCGCGTTCCGGGAGGGCCGCGACTTCTGCCTGCCCGTGAAGCCCGACACGATCGCGAAGTCGCTGGCGATTGGCAATCCTGCAGACGGCGGGTACGCACTGGCGCTCGCGCGCCGCACGGGCGGCGCGATCGACGCCGTCACCGACGACGAGATCCGCGACGGGATCAAGCTGCTCGCGCAGACCACGGGCATCTTCACGGAGACCGCAGGTGGCGTGACCGTAGCGGTGCTGCGCAAGCTCGCACAGCGCGGCGACATCGACGCATCAGAGCGGGTGGTCGCTGTGATCACCGGTGAGGGACTGAAGACGCTGGAGTGTGCCCGCGGCACCTTCGAGGCGTGGGAGATCGATGCGAACGCCGAGGCGTTCGAAACCGCGCGTGAGCGCCTGGCAGTTTCTGCCTGAGAGGAGACCCGAGAAATGCCCGTCAACGTGAAGATCCCGACCCAGCTTCGCGCCGCCACCGACGGCGAAGCGAACGCCGCGGTGGAGGGGAGCACCGTGGCGGAGGTGCTCGATGCTCTGTATGAGCGCTTCGACGAACTGAAACCGCGAATCGCCGACGACGACGGTCTGCGGCGTTTCGTGAATGTCTACGTGGGCGGTGAGGACATCCGCTTCCTCGAAGGTCTGGAAACTCCGGTCGCGGACGGCGCCGAGATCACGATCCTGCCGGCTGTCGCCGGCGGGGTGTGACCGGCCCGAGCTGGCAGGTCTGACCGGCTGGAGTTGGCAGTCTGACCGGCTGGAGCCGGCAGGTCTGACCGGCTGGAGCCGGGAGGTCTGACCGGCCCGAGTCGGCCAGGTGATCAGCCGGAGGTTGAGAGGCCGTCGGATGGGCGACGCCCAGCCGGCGGCCCCGTCCACGGCCGGCTAGATCAGCCCGTGGCTGACCAGCGCAGCGCGCGCCTCGGCGACGCCGCGGGTTTCCTCGGATTGCAGTCCAGCAGCCCGCGCTCCGCTGACGTTGAGCGGGTTGTCGTCGACGAATAGGACGTTCGACGCTGGGACCGGGAGACGCTCGGCGACCAGGTCGAAGATCGTGCGGTCCGGCTTCACAGCGCCGAGCTCGAACGACAGGAAGCGATGTTCGAACAGGGCTGTGAGCGGCCAGTGGGAGATTCGCCGCTGCCGGTGGAGGGAGTTCGTGTTGCTGAGACAGCCGACCGCAACCTGCTTCTTCGTGTCACGAACCAACTGCTCGGCACCGTCGAACGGATCGCTCAACCAGTCGAGGAAGTGCCCCAGGAAGTCCTCGGCGGTGAAGGGGAGACCAAATTCCTGCACCGCGCCGGCCGCGAACTCGGCGTCGGTGCAGCGGCCCGACTCAAACCGTCGTACCCACGGGCTCATCAGCCAGCGGGTGGCTGTTTTTCGAGCTCTGATTCCGCGCCCATCATCTCGCGCAGTGTCTCGAGGCCGGCGAAGTCGGCCAGCACGCCGCCGATGTCGAACAGGACGACCTCTATCCGCGTGCCGCGGGCTGCGCTGGATGCTGCGCCCTCGAGTGGGTTTGCGTCGGTCACCTGGCCGATTGAATCAGCCGGACCGGGCCCGGCCAGCCCGAGCCAGTGATCAGGACTCGAGCGCGGAGCTCAAGCTCGCGCTGGTGCTCAGCAGAGATGACCTCGTGATGCGCGAGACCTGATTTGCAAGGTTCGCGATGCGCGTGACGACGTTCTTCTCGGCCGGGGTCTCGTAGGTCTGCAGCGGTGAGCAGGTTGGTGAGCGCGAAGTTGGCCGCGGTCGAGGCCTTTGTGTAGGTCTTGAGGAAGCTCTTGGTCCCGGCCGGGACCGTCTGGGGTGCTGCGGCCGCGAGCAGAGCGTTCTGGCACAGCTTCCTCGGCGTGATCGTAAGCACGGCGCTCTCTGTGGTAGGAAGTGTTTCACCACGACAGCAGCACCACTCGCGCGAGCCCAGTGCAGTCGCGACAGGCTCGTGTACAGGCGCATGAAGGGGGTGAACGCTGTCGTGTCGAACGTGATCGACAGGTCGTCGCCCATTTCCTCACCCAGCTTCGTGAGGGTTTCCTGAACCGGCGCATCGACCTGGTAGCTGGGCTCGGTCAGAGGCTGAAGCGCGCTCTTGCACTGGCTGGAGATGGTGGATACGTAGGCGCTGCCGTTCTGCTGGGAGACCGTCGCGGTCTTGACCAGCGCCGACAGGTACGTTGCATACGCATTCAACGCCTGACGATCCGCGCTCACGTTCTGTGGCTGCCCGTAGCCGGTGCCGGACGCCGCCTGCGCGGGCGCAGTTTTCGCAGCCGGTATCGCTGCAGCGAGCTGCGGCGCCGCAAGGGCGGAAGCGGGTGCCCCGAGGGCGACGATGGATAGGACTGCGGCGGCTGCGAGCTTCATGCGTACTTAAGGCTTAGGGAGTTGCACCCCAATAGACACCTCAAGGGCCCTGGAGTTTCGCCAGTTATAAACACTCGCTGTCGCGCGACTGCCGTCGGTCCCGAGTCCGGATGCTGCCGACGAGTCGCGTCGGGCCGTCCGTGACGCTAACCTCGCCTGCGGCGTCCCCGCCATCAGAGCGCCCGTAGCTCAGGGGATAGAGCGTCCGCCTCCGGAGCGGAAGGTCGGTGGTTCGAATCCACTCGGGCGCGTTTTGTGACGTCTCGGGACATCCGTCTCAGGTATCTCGGGACATGGATCTCAGATGTCTCGGGACATGGATCTGACTTTGTGGAGCGCGGCCCGCGATCCACCACAGACCGCCGGTTCGGAAGGCCCCGACCGATATGCCGCCCGCTGCGAGCGAGCTCCACCGATCCTCGCTTGCGAGACTGGACGTGTGCGCTACATCGACAGCCCACCGTCAACGGGAAGCACAGCGCCAGTGATGTAGGCCGCTTCGTCTGATGCCAGATACGCGACCGCCGAACACATCTCCGCCGGCGCGCCAAACCGTCCGAGCGGGATCTGCGAGCGGATGGCCTCGTAGGTCGTTTCAGGGATGGACTCGACCATTCGCGTCTCCGCATTAGGTGAGATCGCGTTCACAGTCACGCCAAAGCGGGCGACCTCCTTCGCCGCGGTCTTGGTAAAGCCAATGATGCCCGCCTTGGCCGCTGCGTATGCGGCCTGGCCGACGTTGCCGCGAAGCCCGGTATAGGACGTGACGTTGACGATGCGTCCGCGGCCCGGAAGTGTGGTGTGCATGCACGCGTGAATCGAAAGCTGCCCTCGAGGTGAACCGCCAGGACGGCGTCTCAATCTTCATCGGTGAGCTTCCAAAGCATCTTGTCGCGCAAGATCCCGGCGTTGTTTATGAGCACGTCGAGACGACCTGTTTGGGTCAGAGCCTCCTGAACGCAACGCTCGACGTCTTCAGTCTCCGAAACATCGGCCACCAACGGATGTCCGCCAACCGCGCGTGCGGCAACTGAAGCTGCTCGTCATCTACGTCCACCAAAAATGTCACCGCGCCATTAGCAGCGAAGTGCTCGCAATCTCAAACCCGATGCCGCGGCCGGCTTGCAGTTGGTCGAAATGACGGATCGTCCCGTGAAGTCGAAATATGACGTTGCCATGCGTTCGCCTTCTGTCGTATAGCCACTACTGATCAGAGTTTGAGCGCCCAAAACAGTAACGCCCGGCGGTTAACATGAATACATGGAGGCCGCTCATCAGAGGGCGATCGCAACGGTTGCGGTCCTCCCAAGCCGCGTGGACACCCGCCTTGGTGTGAGTCTGGTTGTCCATCGAGCAGGGGGATATCGCGGCTTTCGCCGCGGTGACTCGGGACGCGCAGTGGATTCATACCGATGCGCGGCGCGCCGCCGAGGGGCCGTTTGGAGTTCCGATCGCGCACGGGTATCTGGTTCTCTCGCTGTGTACGTGGTTTGTGGACCAGTCGCTGGAAGTTTCTGACGCGACAACTGCGATCAATTACGGGGTCGACCGGGTGCGGTTCACCTCGCCTGTGCACGTCGACTCGCGAGTTCGGGGCGCCGTTGATCTTGTGGACGCAAAGGACATCGGCGATGGTGTCCAGGTGGTCCTCCGCGTGACGGTTGAGATCGAGGAGATATCGAAGCCGGGATGTGTCGCCGAGGTCGTGGTCCGGTACCTGCGGTGACCAACGCACGTTTACCGACTGGCAGGGTGGTGCGGGCCACCGCGTTGACGCGACGAGCGCGGACTCGGACGGCTGCCGTAGATGCAGACATTTCTAGGAGCCCACGATGGACTTTGAGCTGACCGACCGCTGTAAAGAGTTCCAAGAACGCTTGGGCGAGTTCATGGAGAAGCGGGTCTATCCGGCCGAACCGGTCTACGCGGACCAGATGCGGTCATCCCGAGACCCAAATTTTCATCCTCCGATTCTCGAAGAGCTCGCCGGAGAGAGCCACGCCAGGGCTGAAGGCCTGTGGAACCTATTCTCGCCCAACGAGAGATGGGGGCCAGGCCTCAGGAACGCTGAATACGCGCCGCTGGCTGAGATCATGGGTCGCAGTCCGGAGCTCGCGCCTGAGGCGTGCAATTGCGCGGCACCTGATACCGGAAACATGGAGATCCTGGAGCTTTTTGGCACCGAGGCGCAGCAGCAGCAGTGGCTTTACCCGCTACTTGCTGGCGAGATTCGCTCGGCTTTTGCGATGACGGAACCTGGCGTTGCGAGTTCTGACGCGACGAATATCGAGCTTCGCATTGAACACGACGGGGACCAGTACGTGCTCAACGGCCGGAAGTGGTGGACATCAAACGCTCTGCATCGGAACTGTCGAGTGCTGATCGTCATGGGAAAGACTGATCCCGCAGCAGCCGCTCACCGGCAGCAGACAATGATCCTCGTGCCGATTGACGCGCCGGGCCTGAGCCTCGTGCGCGGACTGCCGGTCTTTGGGTACCAGGACCGTGAGGGTCACGCCGAGGTGGACTTCGTGGACGTGCGCGTTCCGGTGACCAACCTGCTTGCTGGCGAAGGCGACGGCTTCATGATCGGACAGTCGCGACTTGGCCCCGGACGAATCCACCACTGCATGCGGAGCATTGGAGCAGCCGAGCGCGCACTCGAGTTGCTCTGCAAGCGTGCCGCTCAGCGCGTCACCTTCGGGCAGCCGCTGAGCGAGCGTCAGAACGTCCAAGACTGGATCGCTGAGGCGCGGATCGAGATCGACATGGTTCGCCTGCTGACCATGAGGACGGCATGGCTGATGGACACTGTCGGCAACAGTCAAGCCCGAACCGAGATCGCTGCGATCAAGGTTGCTGCGCCCAGCATCGCGCTGAAGATCATCGATCGCGCAATCCAGGTCCACGGTGGCGCCGGAGTGTCAGATGACTTCCCACTTGCCGCTATGTGGGCGCATCAACGGACGTTGCGGCTTGCCGATGGTCCCGACGAGGTACACAAGCGAACAATCGCTCGGCGAGAGCTGCGGAGATGGCAGCAACCGACGACCTGAGCGGGTTAAATTGACACCGCCCCACAGCTTGCCCGTAAGCAATCCGCCTGGAATCGACGTTTCGGCAGTGAGTAGTTGGCTGCTCGAAATCGATCATCAAGCGCGGGCGCCTTTCACATTCCGCCTGATCGGAGAGGGACAGTCCAACATCACGATCGGCGTCGAGGACCTGAACGGGAAGCAGTTCGTGCTGCGCAGACCTCCGCTCGGGCCGCTGATCCCCTCTGCGCACGACGTTATTCGTGAGCAGATGATCATGAGACGCCTTCGCGATACAGACGTGCCGGTGCCGAATGTGTTGGGCGTATGCGAGGAGCCGTTGCTCTGCGATGCGCCGTTGGTCGCACTTGAGTTCATCGAAGGCACAGTGATCGAAGGCTCAGCCACGGCCGCGGAGCTGTCGGCGAGCGCACGCCGGTCGGCAGGCCTTTCGCTAGCCGAGACGCTCGCGCAGGTTCACGCGGTGGATGTCAACCGTCTGGGGCTCAACAGCCTGGCCAGTCACAAACCGTACGCGCCGCGTCAGATTCGGCGCTGGAGTCGCCAATGGACAGCCACGCGAACCCGAGACCAGCCGAAGGTTGAGGAGCTGGCCCGTCGGTTCGAAGGCGGCGCCGAAAGCGAGTCAGGTCTACTTCATGGCGATTTTCATCTCCGCAACGTCATCGTCGATCCATCGACGGGTGGCGTACGTGCTGTGCTCGACTGGGAGCTCAGCACTCTTGGGGCTCCACTTGCAGACTTGGGTACCTTGATGGCGTATTGGCCGGAGCTTCGTGATGACCCTCCTGCGGTGATCAACCCGGCACCGCTGGTCGACGGGTTTCCGACACGCGCAGAGCTAGTAGAGCGATATTCGGCGCAATCCGGTCGCGACGTTGAAAGCGTGACGTACTGGCAGGCCCTGGCCTACTGGAAGATCGCGATCATCGGCGAAGGCGTGCGGCGCCGAGCACTAGAACCCGCAAAGCCGGGCGCCTATCTCGACCGAGCTAGTCGACCAACTTCTGGTGCGCGCGGAGCAAACCGCAAGCGCCGCCGGAATCTCGACTCCGAAATAAGCACGTTGAACTCCGCGTATAACTGCACGAAACCAACGATCGGGTAGAGGCGGCGCTGCTTCTGCGATGGATAGCCGATCTCCGCCCCAGGCGACTACTCAAGGAGCACTGACATGGCCGGCCAACCTCTCACAGGACGCGTGGTCGTTATCACGGGGGCAAGCGCGGGGATCGGGCGTCAGCTCGCGATCGCGCTCGGACACGCTGGTGCGCAGACGGTCATCGCGGCGAGGCGGTTTGAACGCCTGGAAGAACTTGCGCGAGAGCTACCGAATTGTGTCCCCGTAGCGTGTGACGTAACGAACAGTGAAGACCGCCAGGT
>CAVTFL010000022.1:0-119487 GCA_963733925.1 uncultured Alphaproteobacteria bacterium
CAGGTCCAGTTGCGGATTTCGGGCAGGTCTTGGCCGTGGGTGTTGATGTAGCGGCCGTGTTCGACGAGTTTGTCGGCCATGGTCTGCTTCAGGTAGTCGCCGGTCGCGCCGAGCTGGGGCAGCCGGTCGATAACGTCTGCGACAAGGTGGAAGCGGTCCAGGCGGTTTTGCACCCGCATGTCGAAGGACTGGTGATGGTGCCTTCTTCGTTGTAGCCGCGGACGTGCAGATTGCGGTTGGTCCTGCGATAGGTGAGTCGATGGATCAGGCTCGGGTAGCCGTGGAAGGCGAAGATGATGTGCTTGTCCGTGGTGAACAGGGCGTCGTAGTCGCGGTCGCTTAGCCCGTGCGGGTGCTCGGTGGCCGACTGCAACCTCATCAGGTCCACCACGTTGACCACCCGGATCTTCAAGTCGGGCAAGTGTTCCCGGAGGATCGACACCGCAGCCAGCACTTCGAGGGTAGGAGTATCGCCGCAGCACGCCATGACAACATCCGGTTCGACGCCCCGGTCGTTTCCGGCCCATTCCCAGATGCCGATGCCCTCGGTGCAGTGGACCACCGCATCATCCATGCTCAGCCATTGCGGCATCGCCCGCTTCCCGGCGACCACGACATTGACGTAGTGGCGGCTGCGCAGACAATGGTCAGCAACCGAGAGCAGGCAGTTGGCGTCCGGCGGCAGGTAGACCCGCACGATGTCAGCTTTCTTGTTGACGACATGGTCCAGGAAGCCGGGGTCTTGGTGGGTGAAGCCGTTGTGGTCTTGCTGCCAGACATGAGAGGCGAGCAGGTAGTTCATCGACGCGATGTCACGGCGCCAGGGCAGTTGCGCGGTGACCTTGAGCCATTTGGCGTGCTGGTTGAACATCGAGTCGACGATGTGGATGAACGCCTCGTAGCAGTTGAACAGCCCGTGCCGACCAGTCAGCAGATAACCTTCCAGCCAACCCTCGCTTTGGTGCTCACTGAGCATCGAATCAAGCACTCTGCCTGCGGGAGCAAGGAACTCGTCGTTCTCGACGGTACGGGCCTCCCATTGCCGGTCGGTGACCTCAAAGACCGCGCCGAGCATGTTCGACAGGGTTTCGTCGGGGCCGAAGATCCGGAAGTTGCGCGCCTCGTCGTTGAGCGCGATGACGTCGCGCAAAAAAGTGCCGAGCACGCGGTGTCTTGGCCTGCACCGCGCCGGGCGAGGTCACCGTTACCGCGTGGGCGCGGAAGTCGGGCATCCGCAGGTCACGCAGCAACACTCCGCCGTTGGTGTGCGGGTTGGCGCCCATCCGCTGTTGCCCTTGGGGGGCCAGCGCAGCCAGGTCGGGCAGCAGCCGCCCGGCCTCGTCGAATAGCTCGTCGGGTTTGTAGCTGCGCATCCAGCTGTCGAGTTGTTCGACGTGCCCGGGATGCTGCTCGTCGACGAGCAGCGGCACCTGGTGTGCCCGGAAGGTGCCTTCGATCTGTTGGCCGTCGACTTCTTTGGGTCCGGTCCAGCCTTTCGGGGAGCGCAGCACGATCATCGGCCAGCGCCTGCGGGTGGTGTCGCCGGCGGTTCGAGCGTCGCGTTGGATCCCGTGAATGGCCTCGACCGTCTCATCGAGGACGGTGGCCATCAGCTCGTGCATGTCTTCGGGGTCCTCACCCTCGACGTAGCGCGGTTCCCAGCCGCAGCCGCGCAGGAACTGGTCCAGCTCCTCGTGTTCGATGCGGGCCAGCACGGTCGGGTTGCTGATCTTGTAGCCGTTCAGATGCAGGATCGGCAGCACCGCCCCATCACCGATCGGGTTGAGGAACTTGGTGGAATGCCAGGCCGTGGCCAGTGGCCCGGTCTCGGCCTCGCCGTCGCCGATCACGCACGCGACGAGCAGGCCGGGATTGTCGAAAACAGCGCCGAACGCGTGACTCAGCGAGTAGCCCAGTTCCCCGCCTTCGTGGATCGATCCCGGAGTCGTCGGTGCCACATGGCTGGAAATGCCTCCGGGAAAAGAGAATTGGGTAAAGAGCTTCTTCAGTCCGGACTCGTCCTGGCTGACGTCGGGATAGATCTCGGTGTAGGAGCCCTCGAGGTAGGTGTTGGCGACCAGGGCCGGGCCGCCGTGGCCGGGGCCGGCGACGTAGAACATGTCCAGGTCGTACTTCGTGATGACCCGGTTCAGGTGCACGTAGATGAAGTTTTGACCCGGCGTCGTTCCCCAATGGCCGACCACGAGCGGTTTCACATCCGATAGCTGCAGCGGACGTTTCAACAACGGATTGTCATACAGATAGATCTGGCCGACCGACAGGTAATTCGCCGCCCGCCAGTAGGCGTCCATCTTGTGCAGCAGTTCTGGTTCGAGGGTCCGGGTCGTCATTGTGGTGCTCCTTTGGTCGACTCGCATCTACCCGGTCCGGGTACGGCGCAGCTCTCGTTCCGTGTGACGTGATGGTATGCCGGAAGGACAGCCGGTCACGGGGTTCCAGCGGCCTTGATCTCGAGTCCGGCAACCAGGCCGTTCGGGGGGCTGCCCGGGTTGCGTTGACGTGTCGGCCCCATTCGCGGTGACGGTTGGGACGCGGCAGCACTTTCTCTGGCGAGGAAGGCGCCCAGTTCACCGATCGCACTCATTAGCGGCGCCGGGAACACGATGGTGGTGTTCTTCTCCACCCCGAGTTCGACAAGCGTTTGCAGGTTGCGCAGTTGCAAGGCCAACGGGTGCGCCATCATCGTGTCCGACGCCTCACCCAACGCGGCCGCGGCCATCGATTCGCCCTCCGCCGCAATAATTTTGGCTCGCTTCTCGCGCTCGGCCTCGGCTTGCCGAGCCATCGCGCGCTTCATGCTGTCGGGCAACTGGATGTCTTTGAGCTCGACCAGCGTCACTTCGACACCCCATTCGAGTGTTGCGATGTCGAGGATCTTTCGGATATCGGCGTTGATGGTGTCGGTCTCCGACAGCGCCTGGTCAAGGGTGTGCTGGCCGACGACCTTGCGCAGCGTGGTCTGCGCGATCTGGTTGATCGCGGCGTGGACGTTCTCGATGGCGATCACCGATTTCACCGCGTCGACAACCCGGAAGTAGGCGACCGCCGAAATGTCGACGCTGACGTTGTCGCGGGTGATGATGCCCTGGGACTGGATCGGCATCGTCACAATTCGCAGCGACACCTTCATCAGCCGATCGATGACCGGGATGATCACGGCCAGCCCGGGGTCCTTGACACCCACCACCTTGCCGAGGCGGAACAACACACCCTTCTCGTATTGGGTCACCACTCTGATCGACAACGACAACACGATCAGGGCGACAACGAGGAGCACCACAACCAGGATGATCAAAGCTTTCATAGCATGTCCTTCATGGGTATCGAGGAATCTAGGGTTCGGCCCTCAGCCGCGGATGAAGCCGTTGTTGCGCACGAGGAAGCCCGCGAGGCAGCCGATGTCGGGATCTGGGGCGCCAGAAGGCAGGTCATCAAGGGTTCGGTCCGGGGCAGATCTGGCAGGGAAACGCCGGTGTTGACACAGGAAGCAAGTGAAGTGGTCATGGTGACCTGACGTGCATTGGATCACCGGCGTGTGAGGGTTCGGAGCCAATGCTCCTTGAGTCAAGCGGCGGACGGCCGAACTCATCCCGGACCAGCTGAAATTCTCAGCACCTTTGACGCTACACCCGTTGGACTGCTCGTGCGCGACAGTGTGCTTCTACGCCGCCGCTGCCGGCGTACTATCATCCTGACAACCATCTCGTGACGGTTGCGCCACGGGTAGGGTGCTGGGCTTCGGTGTCGATTCCCAGCTCCGCCAAGACTATTGAGCGCAGGTATGACGGAGTTCACCGAGGACGCCGACGGCTTACCGTTGGGGTCGCTGAGCGCGCAGCAGGCTAGCGCTGATGCCGCCGACTTGCGGGCCGGGATCGACGACCTGGCGGGCTTGGTGGCGGGCAGTCTGGGGTTGCCTGAGTTGCTGACTGAGGTGTCGACGTTCGCGGTGCACGCGATACCGGGCGCCGACGGTGCCGGGGTTACCTTGTTGCAGGTCGACCGGGTGGACAACATGGTGGAGGCGTTGGCGGCCAGCGCCCCGTTTGTCGCCGAGATCGACGAGATTCAGTACGTGACCCTCAAGGAGGGGCCCTGCATCACCGCGGCACTGGAGCGGCGCACGGTGCGGTCTGGGTCGTTGGGTGGGGAGAAGATGTGGCCGCGGTTCGGTCCCCGAGTGGGCCGCTTGGGCGTGCACAGTGCGCTGTCGCTGCCGCTGCTGCTGTCGGATCAGGTGATCGGCGCGATCAATGTCTACGCCCACGGCAAAGACGTCTTCGATGAGCACGCCGCCGAACTGGGGGAACTGTTCGCCAAACCCGCGGCGGTGGCGGTGCATAACGCCCAGGTCCTCGCGCACGCGATGGCGCTGACCGCCCAGTTGCAGAAGGCGCTGTCGACGCGCCCGGTGATCGATCAGGCGATCGGCCTGATCCGGGGACGCAGCGGGCGCAGCGCCGAGGAGGCGTTCACTCAGCTGCGGGCGATCAGCCAAGCCGAACACCGCAAATTGGCTGAGGTGGCCCAACACATCGTCGATGAAGCCGTGCGCCGCGCCCGCGCCCGACGCAACCCGATCTGAGCCCGAACCACCAGGTCGGCCCGCGGCCGAACTGCCGCTGCACGGTGTGACGCGCGTAGGTTGGAGGGTGGGAAAACAGTCAACGCGACGGGTCCTGGCTTGCGTCGCGCGTTCCCCACCCTGCAGGCGACTCGCCTGTTCGGCACCGGCAGGCTCGATCCGCGCTCGGGAGCGCCCAGCGGAGCAATCCCGTCATGAAGATCAGTGCGGCCCTGGCCGCCGATTTGGGCATCCTCACCGCCGCCCTGGATGAGCCCGGCGCCGATGTGCTGCACAGTCTGCACCAATTGGGCGTCGACGCCCAAGCGGCGGTGCCCACCTATCTCGGTCTGAGCGTGACCGTCGACGGCAGTGATCCGCCGTTCACGTTCACCACCCTCGAGGACGGCACGGCCGACAATGTTCGCACCTCGCTTCGGCTGACGCTGCGGCCGGTGTCGGTGACGGCCGGGCAGCGCCCTCGGTTGCCCTCATCCTCTACGCGGGGACGCCGGGAACATTTGTCGACCTCACCGCCGACCTGGCGTGGCTAACCGGCCGTCCGCCCAGCGACTTCGCGCTCGATCAGCACCTGAGCGTCCCCGCCGGGTCGGACGCCGGGACATCTCTGCGAGCGGCGTCGGTCATCAACCAGGCCATCGGGGTACTCATCGGCCGCGGCTACACCCCGCGGCAAGCACATTCGAAATTGGACACCCAAGCTGATGGCGCGGGCACCGATCGATACACCACCGCGCAGTTCATCCTCGACACGCTCACCGCCGAGGACCCGGCCGACGCCGAGCGCGCCGATCAGGAGCCCAACATGGGCTGAGTGCGTAAGCACGTAAAAACCGCGCTGCGCGGTGGCTCCCTGTGCCCGCGTCATATAGCGTCAGCGATGTTGAGAAGCCGGCGTCCAGGCCAGGCGCTCAAGTGGGCAACGGATCTAGCTGTTATTCGGAGATCCCCCAGCTATCGGGATTCTACGTGTCCGACGTCGAGGGATAGTGCGCGACCGACTCTCCGACATTTCGAACCCGCTAATCTGTTGCGAGCAAGACAGGTCATCCGATCTCCGCCGCCTGCTGGAGGAGATGCGGGTAGTCGCGCGAGTCATTGAGCCTCGACGGGGGCCGCGACGGCTCTGCTCGCGACCGAATGCCTGCCACGCTCTTACCACTGGCCGCGCGCCGACAATACCACGGCCACACCGGACTCGGCGGCCAGCCACCGCTACCCGTGTGGCTGACCTCTCAGGTCAGAATCTGGCCGGGGGTACCCGACAGGTGTAACGTTGTTGTTGCTGAGCCCTTCAGCCAGTACGGAGAGAGTTTTGGCTGTACGCCGCCGAACTTGATGAGCATTTGCTCGCGCCGCACATTCTGAATCAATCCCTTGCGGTCAGGAAAGCATGCCTGCCGGGAATACCCGGCTGCGCAACGAAAGACGCGCCGATCGGGCTGGGCAACACCAAATCGCTTGAGCGCCAAGCTAAATGACGCCTTCCAACACTGACCCGGCCATCCTCCTCCCACATATCCACAGAAACTAGGTAAACGTCATGATCGGCCTCGGAATCCTCCTTATCGTCCTCGGGCTCCTCCTCCCTGCCCTCGTCCCTACCTTCGCCTACGCCCATATTTGCTTGGTCATCGGGGTCATCCTCCTCGTCGTCGGCCTGGTACTGATGCTGATGGGACGGATGGGACACGCCGTCGGCGGCCGCCGCCACTACTACTGACCGGCCCGATGTACTCCCCGGCTCGGCTAGCAGCGGCTGGCCGAGCCGGGTGATACCGAGACCCGAAAGAAAGGCGGACAACGATGGCGATCACTGACGTTCCGGCCTTCGCTCACCTGACCGACGCCGACATCGACAACCTGGCCGTTGAGCTGGATGCGATCCGGCTGGACATCGAGGATTCCCTTGGCGAGCGCGACGCGCGCTACATCCGCCGCACCATCGCCGCGCAACGTGCTCTGGATCTCGCCGGCCGGCTCATGCTGGCCGGTAGCTCGAAACGCTCGGCATGGTGGGCGGGAACGGTGACCCTCGGTCTGGCCAAGATCATCGAGAACATGGAGATCGGCCACAACGTCATGCACGGCCAGTGGGACTGGATGAACGATCCCGAAATCCACTCCTCGACATGGGAGTGGGACATGAGCGGGGTGTCCAAGCACTGGCGCTCCACCCACAACTTTCAGCACCACAAGTACACCAACATCCTCGGCATGGACGACGACGTGGGCTACAGCACCCTGCGGGTCACCCGTGACCAGCCCTGGAAGGGCTACACACCTCGGCAACCTGCTGTTCAACACCATCCTCGCGCTCGGATTCGAGTGGGGAATTGGCTTGCAGCCCATCGAATTCGGCAAAATCCTCAAGGGCGGCCCGGACCGCGAAACCACCCTCCGGCAGATCCGCGAATTCTCAGCCAAGGCCGGAAGGCAGGTGGTCAAGGACTACGTCGCGTTCCCGGCGCTGACCTCGCTGTCGCCGGTGGCGACTTACAAATCGACGCTGATGGCCAACATGGTGGCCAACGTGATCCGCAACATCTGGGCCAACGCGGTGATCTTCTGTGGGCATTTCCCCGACGGCGCAGAGAAATTCACCAAGACCGACATGATCGGCGAAACCCGGGGTCAGTGGTATCTGCGCCAGATGCTGGGCAGCGCCAACTTTGAGGCCGGGCCGGCGATGCGGTTCATGAGCGGCAACCTGTGCTACCAGATCGAGCATCACCTTTACCCCGATCTGCCCAGCAATCGGCTGCACGAGATCTCGGTGCGGGTCAGGCAGGTCTGCGACAAATACGACCTCCCGTACACCACGGGTTCGTTCCTGATGCAGTACGGCAAGACGTGGCGCACCATCGCCAAACTGTCGCTGCCGGACCGCTACTTGCGCGCCACCGTCGACGACGCTCCCGAGACCCGCAGCGAGCGGATGTTCACCGAACTGGAGCCCGGTTTCGCCGGGACCGACCTGGCCACAGGGCGCCGCCGCGGGCTCAAGACAGCGATCGCGGCGGTCCGCCAATGGCGACGCGACCAGCGCAGATGACTGTGATCTACTGGCCAGTAACCTACGGGACCGTAGGTCACGTTATAGTCGGCTAATAGTCGGGCCGGCAAGCCAGAACACTGTTGGACGGAGACGAGTTCACGTGACCGAGATGAGCTATCTCGATCTGCACGGTGAGCGTATTGCCTATCGGGACGCAGGGGCCGGCGAGGCGCTGCTGTTGATTCATGGCATGGCGGGAAGTTCGGCGACCTGGCGGGCGGTCATCCCTGAGTTGGCGAAAAAGTATCGAGTGGTCGCACCGGACCTGCTGGGGCACGGTGAATCGGCCAAGCCGCGCGGTGACTATTCGTTGGGTGCGTTCGCGGCGTGGCTGCGTGATCTGCTCGATGAGCTAGGTATCAGCCGGGCGACAGTGATCGGTCAATCACTCGGTGGCGGTGTGGCCATGCAGTTCACCTATCAACATCGCGACTACTGCCAGCGACTGGTTCTCATCAGCAGCGGTGGCCTCGGCCCCGACCTGAACTGGATATTGCGGATCCTCTCGGCACCCGGAGCCGAGTTGGTGCTGCCGGTGGTCGCTCCGCAGCCGGTGTTAAACCTCGGCAACAAGCTGGGGTCGTGGCTCACGTCGGCCGGAATCCAGTCGCCGCGCGCCGGCGAGATGTGGAGCGCCTATTGCTCGTTGTCGGATCGGCCGACTCGGCAAGCATTCCTACGTACGTTGCGCTCGGTGGTGGACTACCGCGGCCAGGCGGTCAGTGCGCTCGGCAAGATCCATGTCAGTTATGGATTACCCACCTTGCTGATCTGGGGTGAGCAGGACCGCATTATTCCTGTCGCCCACGGGTACGCCGCTCACGACGCCGTGCCCGGTAGTCGACTTGAGGTGCTCGCCGGTGTCGGGCACTTCCCGCATGTCGAGTCCCCGACAGCGGTGGTGGACATCCTTGACGACTTCATCGCCACCACAGGGCCGGATGCCGATCTGGCGAATCAAAACCGAGCGATTCGTTGGACTGCATTGTCCAGCCGCTCCCAAGACTGCAGATCTCCGATCGACGGTCGTTGTAGCCGCACCCAAGGTCCGATCCACAGGACTTGACAATTGCTCCGGCGGGGTGGAACGTCAACGAGTTGAGACTCTCAACCAGTTCGGGATGGGGTCGGCCGTCCGCCGCTGTCCTCGCAGAGCGTTAGCTCACGCCGGACAAACCGGTGACAACCGCATGTCGGGGATCACCATGAATGCTCTTTCTAACCCATCTATGCCGCGGGTGGGCGGCTTTCTTTCCAACCCATGGGTGAGTCACACCACACGATTAGCCAATCGTCGGCTGAGGTCATCGGTAGCCGTCATCAGCGCCCACGGGCACATCGATGCATCCAACGCTGACACTCTGACCGAGTACACCCTGGGGCAGCTGATGCGTTGCCGCGGATTGATCCTTGATCTGCGCGACCTGGATTTCTTTGGAACCGAGGGTTTCTCGGCGCTGCACAGGGTCTCCGTCTGCTGCGCGCACGCTGGCATAGGCTGGGCAGTAGTACACAGTGAGGCAGTCTCCCGCGTGATGCGGATCGGCGACCCACAGGGCTTGCTACCCACCGCCAGCACGGTCGAGGAAGCGATGGCCATCGTCCAAGACCAGCCTCACCGTCCACCGCCGACCACAGCCCATCGCGAGCCGCAGAGACCCCGAACAATCCTCGAGATGCCAACGCGCGGTGTGCTTAGTCTGCGGCGGTACACGACCGGTCCGGCACGAACAGCGGACCTTGACACAAGCGTCGCCAAGCTCGATTGTCCTGCGTTGTCGGTGGTTGATCCTGGGGTATCAGTCGGCACGCCATGGGCCTCCGCTTCTTGGCGGGGCTCAATGCGCGGTAGCCGCTTATCGCGTGTAGTCTTGGAAGGGTTGGGAACCCAGCCAGTCCGGATGAAGTCAGCTGTCCGCCGCTGATTTAGATAGAGCAACAGCTCGCGCCGGACACGCCGGTGACAACCGTCTGTCGGGATCACCTTGAGCGCTCAATCCACCTTTGAAATGTCGAATGCCCCTCTTGTTGGGCAAGACCCTTTCGGCTCGGCGAGTTTCGGCATTCTCAGTACGTACCCACCGACACCGTGCGGGCTGGCGACATTCAGTGCGGCCTTGTCGAAAGGATTGTGCGCGAACGGCTCTGACGTCAGCGTGGTGCGGGTGGCCGACGGGTCGCTATCTTCTGACGCTCGGGTGATCGGGGAGCTCGTCAACGGTTCGGCGACATCCGTGGCTGCAACCTCCGCACGGCTGAACGAGAGCGACATCGCGGTCGTGCAGCATGAGTACGGCATCTACGGCGGTGTCGACGGCGACGAAGTGGTGGACATCATCGGCGGGCTGCGCATCCCGTCGATCGTGGTCGCCCATACGGTCCTCAAAGATCCGACGCCGCATCAGCGTTCGGTGCTCGAAGCGATCGCTGCGATGGCGGCTCAGGTGGTTGTTATGTCGGAGGCGGCCAGTCAACGGCTGTGTCTCGGCTTCAATGTCGATCCCCGCAAAGTCACCACGATCGCCCACGGCGCGACCGTCCCGAGGCAGATCCCCCCGCGAACGGGGTCGGACCGGCCGACGTTGTTGACGTGGGGCCTGTTGGGACCGGGAAAGGGCATCGAGCGGGTCATCGACGCGATGGGTTCGCTGCACGACCTCCCGGTTCGGCCGCGCTACCTGATTGCCGGCCGGACGCACCCAAAAGTCCTCGAAGCCGATGGCGAGGCATACCGCAACGCCCGTGCTGAACAGGCGCGGCTAGGTGGCGTAGCGGACTCGGTGGCCTTCGACGCGAGCTACCGCGATGTGTCATCGCTGACGGCGCTTGTCCAGTCCTCGGCTGTGGTCGTGCTGCCCTACGACTCCACCGATCAGGTCACCTCCGGTGTTTTGGTCGACGCCATCGCGAGTGGCCGGCCCGTGGTCGCGACCGCCTTTCCGCACGCCGTCGAGCTCCTCGCCAGTGGGGCGGGGATCGTCGTCGACCACGACGACCCGGATGCGCTGGCATCGGCTCTGCACCGGCTTCTGACCGAGCCGCACCTCGCCTCGACGATGGCCGCGGAGGCCGCGCGATTGGCCCCACAGATGGCGTGGCCGATCGTGGCCAATGCCTATGTGAATCTGGCACACCGCCTTCTCGCTGAACGTCCGGCAATGGTATGACCGCCACTCTGCCGGATCCGAGATTCGACCACCTGTTGCGTTTGACAGACCGGCGCGGCACGTTCGAGCATGCCTGTTTCGCCGAACCCCGGCCCGAGCACGGCTACTGCACCGACGACATGGCCCGGGTTCTCGTCGTCGCCACCCGAGAACCCAACTCTGGTGGGGAAGTCAACCGCCTTGCGCGCGTGGCCCTGGGCTTCCTGAACGATGCGCAGTCCTACGCTGGCGCCTGCCGAAACCGGATGGACAGCAAGGGACGTTGGGAGGATGAGCCCTCCCTAGGGGATTGGTGGGGGCGCTGCATCTGGGGATTGGGAACTGCCGCTGCGCATAGTGACGTCGGTCTGGTTCGGCGGTTGGCCGTCATTCAGTTCGAACGCGCCGCGAAGGTGCGATCGCCCTGGCCTCGGGCGATGGCGTTCGCGGCGCTGGGCGCTGCCGAACTGCTCTCCGTTGACCCCGGGCACCGGGTCGCCCGCACACTCCTTGCCGACTACGCCGACACCGTGGCCAAACCGAACGGCGACCCGACCTGGCCATGGCCTGAGCCGCGACTCACCTACGCGAATGGGGTTCTCGCCGAGGCGATGATCGCCGCGGGCGTTGCGCTGGACGATTCGACACTGCGGCAACAGGGTTTGAACCTGTTGGGTTGGTTGGTCGAATACGAAATGGCAGGGGGTCACCTCTCGCCCACGCCCGCTGCGGGCAGAGGGCCGGACGACCTTCGGCCCGCATTCGATCAGCAGCCGATCGAGGTGTCCACCCTCGCCGACGCGTGCGCGCGCGCCGCTGCCATCGACAGCGGTTCGATCTGGCCCGACGGGGTCCTGGCTGCTGCGGCCTGGTTCATGGGTGTCAACGACGCGCGGCAGCTCATGTGGGACCCCGAGACCGGCGGCGGATTCGACGGCCTGCACGCCGACGGGGTGAACCGTAACCAGGGCGCGGAGTCGACTCTGGCAGTGCTGTCGACGATGCAGCACGCTCGGCGCTTCTCGACTGTGCGGCAATGACTTCCGTGCAGGCTGGGCTCGTCACGCGCAGCCCCCAGCGGCTGGCGGCCAACCCGTCGAGGGTCATCACCCGACTCTTTGTGCCAGGCCAGGAGGGTTTCGAGCACCAAGAGTCCCGCGCAGGAGCGGTGCTGGCGCGGATCCTGGCCCTGGACGAAGGGCAGGTGCGGTCTTCGTTAGACGATGTCGTCACACGCTTCGACGAACGTCACCGCGATCTTGCTGACACCTTCCGCCGGCATGCCCGTGAACTCGCCGATCGGCTGGATCCCGGCTGGGAACTCTCCGAGGCGCGAAAGTTGTTGCTGGGCGCGACTTTCACCAGCGAATACGCCATTGAAGGTGCGGCGTTGTGCAACCCCAGCATCGTGGCCGATCCCAACCAGGCTGGAACCGTCACAGGCAGCCTGCGATTCGTGATGAGCGTGCGGGGCATCGGCGAGGGGCACCATTCATCCATCGGATTCCGGACTGGCGTCGTCGACGCGGCTGGCCGCGCCAGCATCGATGACCCGGCTCCGTTCGCCACCGCCGGAACACCCGAGCCCGCCGTCCTCGACGCAGCTGTCTTCCGCAGTGAACTCGCGCGGCTCGATGACGCCGGAGAGGCCGCCGACTATGTCCTCGACAGGCTCGGCCAGAGCTTCACCCGGGCCGCTCTCAATGAACAACTCGTCCAGCTCCAGACTCATCTGAGCACCCGCGGACACGCCGAGGAGACGATTGCCTCATTCCACAGCATCGCCGAACGGACGTATGCCGTCGAGTTCTCCGACCGCATAACACTTTCCGAGCGTGTCCTGTGGCCCTCGATGAGCGCAGAGCAGGCCGGCATGGAGGACGCGCGCTTCGTCCGCTTCCTCGACGACGACGGCTCTATCACTTTTTATGCCACCTACACGGCCTATAGCGGATCCCACATCAGCCAGCAACTCCTCGAGACCAAAGATTTCCAGTCCTTCACCTCCGCGCCGATGGTGGGACGCGCCGCCGCCAATAAGGGTCTGGCCCTGTTTCCCCGCCGGATTCGCGGGCGCTTCGCCGCCATGTCGAGATCAGATCGCGAAACAAATACGGTTGCCTACTCGGATCATCTGTCCGTCTGGACGGGTGCGCTTGCCTGCCACAGACCGACCCAAGCCTGGGAGGTGTTACAACTCGGGAACTGCGGTTCGCCCATCGAAACCGAAGCCGGGTGGCTGGTGCTCACCCACGGCGTCGGTCCGATGCGCACCTACCGCATCGGGGCGATCCTGCTTGATCTCGAGGATCCGACACGGATTCTCGCTGAGCTACCGCAACCGCTACTGAGCCCCGCCGTTGATGAGCGGGACGGCTACGTGCCCAATGTTGTCTATTCCTGCGGCGCACTGGTCCACGCCGACACCCTGGTGCTGCCATACGGCATCAGTGACGCCGCCATTGGTATCGCCACCGTGCCGCTACCCGAACTCCTTGCAGCTCTGAGCCGATGAGACCCGGGATATACGTCAGTGACCGCCACGTCTGCGGACACCCCGGACGCGCGGCACGTGGAACAGCGTCCCGCGCGACTGGGCCGAATCCAGCGTCCAATCAAGGGTCCTTGGCGTCATACGTCGTCAAGCCGACATGCTTGGCGTCCGGGATGGGCAAGATATCCCGCTGCACCTGATCCCGCTTGGGCGCTGCGATGGGTTGACCAGCCTCGCCATTAGATGCGGCAACGGACTTGTGGCCGTTAGGTTGTGCTGATGACTGAGCCATGATGGACCTCTCTTAAGTTTGGGGTTGCTTCTGGGCCAGCCGTCGAGGCGAGCCAGTGAACAGATGAGTCGCAATGTTCGAACTGCTGGCGGTCGAGGAAGTTCAGCACTACGAAAAGCTAGCTGGCGCAAGGGCTTTTGAGCGTCCCATGCGGCCGATAAGAATGATGCCCGGCTGGTGCTGGGTCCTGCTCATCTCGCGCCTACTAGCACTGGAAGGCATGACCGCCATCTGGGCGGCAACCTTGCGAGCTCATTTGCGTGAGCCCGATACCCCACCCTAGGCGGTCTCACCAATCGACAACAGCCCGTTGATGACAAACATTCGGAGAACTCGCCAGTCAGCACCGCCGCGGCTGTCCCGGCATGCGGCATATCCCAGAACGTGCACGGTTTCCGAATCGAAACCTGTCGCGCGCATTCAGATCTCGCTGTGAGCCGGAACGCTTACACCGTTGCCGGTTTCGCGTGCGCTCCCTGGCTCGTGGGGCTAGACGGTGCTGGCTTGCCGACGGCGGTGGCCAATTGTCGATAGTGGCCATCAGTGTGGTCGTGGTAAAAGGTCGTTTCCCCCGGCGCCGGCAGCCCAGCCTCTCGCAGTGTGGTCGACAGTGGGCGGTAGGAGGGCGTGAGCGGTATCCGGTCAACAATGTGGACGATGGCGGGACGCTGGTCCCGCGGGAGGCTGCTCAACGCGGTGGTCAGGCTAGCCGCGGTGAGGTTGGCGCCTTTGCCAAGCGTCACGGCCGCGACCGCGACGTCGTGCGTGTCGGTCGCAACGGGATAGACCACGGCCAGGTCGATCACCATGATGTCGCCGAGGGCGTCGCAAATCGGCTGGCAGAAGACCGGTCCGCACACCGACTGGATCACGGTGTTCCTGTTGTCGACGAACCAGTAGTCGCCTTCGCTGTCGCGGCGAAACAGGTGGTCCGTGGTGATCCAGGTGTCGCCCGCGGCGAATACCCCGCGCATCGACACGCGTGCGGCGTCGAGTCCGGAGCGAGGTTTCGCCAGCAGCACGCCCACCTCGTTGTCGGCGCAGGAGCGCACGAAACCGTGGTCATCCTCGATGAACCGGCCCGTCGCGGCGTCGTAGCCGGCGAGCCGAACCGCGGCGCTGCCCGGCAGCGGCCGACCCTTGGCTCCGGTCTTCGTACCGGCCACATTGGCCAGCAACGCGTCCCCCTCGGTAGAGGCATAGAATTCCAGCACCCGGGCCGGGGCGAATCGGTCGGTGACCTTGTGCCACAGCCCGATCGGCATTCCGGCTCCGACGAACAGACGGATCGGATGATGTTCCTGAAGTTCGGGCGACGTCGCGTCCACCAATTCGAGCAACATGGCCCAGGTGTAGGACACCACCGTGACCCCGTAACGGTGGACCTCGTCGGCGAACTGCGTTGGGTCGACGCCCCGGGTCAACGCGATGCGCGACCCGCCGGCGACCGCGCCGCCGAGGGCGACCATCAGACCCGACGGATGGTGCAGCGGGGTCAGGCAATAGATCGTGTCGCCGCGGCCGAGTGCGGCGGCGGTGGCCGTGCCGTAGGCCGACAGCGCCCACCGATGATTGGTGACCTCCTTGACCACTCGGCGCCCTCCCGTCGTGCTGAAGAATACGAATGCGAGATCACTTGCCCGGCCCGGGTTCGGCCGATACCACTGCGGCAGCCGCTCAACGGAGAGGTCGAGGTGGTCCAACTCGACGACCCGGTCCGACTCCGTCCAGCCGAGGTCCGCGGTGCGGCCGTGACCGAGCGTGAGCACCCTGGCGCCGGTTGCGGTGGCCGCCGCCAGATGGTGTGGGTCCGTGACGATGTCGGCCACCTCGCACAGCCGGACGGCGGCGGCGAGGTCATCGTCCGGGGGTAGCAACACCGCCACCGCCCCGAGCCGCGACAGTGCCGCGATCGCGGCTACGGCGCTGGGGCTGGTACCCATCAAGACACCGACGTGGGCTCCCTGACGGATACCGACGGCGATGAGGCCGCGCACCACCTCGTCGATGCGACAATCCACCGCCGCGTTGGTGTGGACCCGATCCTCGAAGAGGAAGCATTCCTCGTTGGGCGCTCTGTTCGCCTGTTCGGCCATCAACCCGCCCAGCGACACCCGGGTGTGGGGCTGCAGCCGCCCGAGGCGTGCGAGCCGAGGCAGGGTACGCACGGCCTCCCCGGCAATCTCCCTGCCGCTGCGCGCCGCCCCCACCGCGGCGTCGGCCAACCCCAGGCCTACGCCGATGCCTAGTTCGGCCAGCGCACCCGCCGAGTGACCGATACGCGACGACAGCCCCACAGCATCATCGATCCCGACGCTGGGGTCGGCCTCCATCGGTTGCACGCCCTCCGGCCTGGGCGCTCGACCGTCTCGCCACAGCACCCAATTACCGACGGTGGGCCACGTGTGCGTGGCGGCGGTCGATCCGACAACGAGCCCGAAGTGACCCGCCCGCAATAGCACCTCGGAAACCTCGGCGCGGGGGGCGGCCCGCCGGATTCCTCGCACGGACGCGGGTTGGCCGATGTCATCGATCTCGCCGACGAACGCAAGGACCGGACAGGTGATTTCCGCGAGCGTGATCAACGTGCCATCGATCACGGCGCCGCCGGCCATCATGCGGTTATGGACCACGAACTGCCGTAACAGTTCGGCGACCGCGGGACCCGACCATGCCACCCAGCCCTCCACCTCGAGGAAGCGGCGTTGCTGTTCCCTGGGCAGCAACGCCTCTCGGTCATGGAGTTGCCGTAGGAAGTCCCACCTCGCCTGGACCGTCTTGATTGGGTCCAGAAGTTGAAACCCGGTACGGGCCATCCATCCGGACACCGAGAGACGGTTGAAGACGTGATCGGCGATCAGCTGGGCGCCGCGGCCCGCCAGGGCCGCGGGAATTCCGAACGGCAGACCGCTGAGCGAATCGACGGCGGCGCCGAATGTGATGACGCTGGCCAGGCCCTCGGAACGTCGGTAGGCCGCGGTTTGATAGCAGAACATGCCGCCCTGCGAGTAGCCCGCCAAATGCACCTTGCGGCCGGTGTGTGCCTGTACCGAGTCGATGACGCGGCTCAACGCGACCACATGGTCGCTCAACGTGCGTTCGAGCCCGCCGGTTTCCCGGTCCGGTGAGCCGAAGTCAACCACCCACGGGTCCACACCGAGATCATGAAGGACTCCGACCGCGCCCTGGTCTCTGGTGACGTCGAACACGTTGGCCGACATCATCATCGGCGGCACAAGTACTACCGGCGGCCGTGCCGGATCATTCGCGCCGTCGGGGAAGTAGCGTCGCAGCCGGTACATGTCGCAGCGTTCCACGATCTGAAACGGCGAAGGTAGGGATCCGGTCTGAAGGCCACCGAACCGCAGCACCTCGACACCGGTCCGCGTGGTCGCGACGATCCGGTTCACGGGACCGGCGATCAGATCGCTACCCCACGTCACCGGTACCACGCGTCACACCGACGCTCCCGCTGATCACACAGCTGCCGACGTCATGAATTGGACACTACGCGCCGCGCGGGTGCCGCGGCGGCGGGCAGAACGGTGACCGACGGTGCATCGGGGCCAGGATTCCTCGCCATGAGGACACACGATGTTTCGCCGTTAACGGCGAAGCCTGGGACGTGGGGCCGGTTGCCGTTGGCGATACTAGACCGATGCCGAGCGCCGATTTTCACCCTGACCTCCGCAGATTCGCCCGCCTCGCCCCGCGAACAGGGGTCGGCCCGCGCAGCCTGCGGGTCATCCGGGCGCTGAGCCGCTTGCAACGCAGCAAAAACCCGGCCGGCGCGGAGGTGCTCACCTTGGGCTCCGGTGTGGGTGTGCGGTTACACCGGCCGATCGACGTCAGCCAGCCCGCTCCCGCCCTGCTGTGGCTCCACGGCGGCGGTTATGTGCTTGGCACCGCCGCCCAAGACGATCGGCTGTGCCGTCGCTTCGCCCGCGAGCTAGGCATCACTGTGGCGGCGGTGGACTATCGACTAGCGCCCGAGCATCCTTACCCCGCGCCGTTGGAGGATTGCTATTCGGCGTTGACCTGGCTGGCCGGCCTGCCGGCTGTCGATCCCTCGCGGGTAGCCATCGGCGGTGTCAGTGCCGGCGGCGGGCTGGCGGCAGCGTTGGCACTGCTGGCGCGTGACCGCGCGGAAGTGACACCGGCCCTGCAGCTGTTGGCGTACCCGATGCTTGATGACCGCAGCGGGGCGGGACCGGAGAACCCCAACTACCGAATGTGGGACCCGAAAAGCAATCGCTTCGGCTGGACGGCCTACCTCGGCGATGCCGACCCGCAGGTAGCGGTGCCCGGCCGCCGCGAAGATCTGAGCGGGCTGGCCCCGGCCTGGATCGGCGTCGGCACCAATGACCTGTTCCATGACGAGGACCTCGCTTACGCCCAGCGCCTTACTGCGGCCGGCGTGCCGTGCCAAGTCGAGGTGGTTTCCGGGGCTTTCCATGGCTTCGACCAGATGGTGCCGAAAGCGGCTGTGTCACAGGCGTTTTTTGCCAGCCAGTGCGCCAGCCTGCGCACGGCGCTGGCGCCGAAGGGCTAAGCGTCGGCTTTGCGATGGCGCGCGACGCGCCCGGAGTCGATGCTTGAACTTCATCAGCGTTGGGGCCATCCTGGCAGCGTGGCCCCTCGCGAAAAGCCGTCGTGGGGGATTCTTGACCCGGTGGCACGCAAGCTCCGTCTGCCATTCGCCACGCCGGAGTTCATCGACCGGATCATCCGCGGAGGCGTGAACCAAGCCGGCCGACGAACGCTGCAGATGCTGCTTACCACATGGGATGCCACTGGTGGCGGACCGTTCGCAGCCAGCGCGATCGCCACCGCGGGCCTGGCCAAGACGGCCGACGTCGCGCAGAGTCTGTTCATCGGCCCCGTCTTCGACCCGCTGCTCAAGACGCTGGGGGCCGACCAAATCGCGTTTCGCGCCTCACTGTGCGCCTCGCAAGTGGTCGGTCTGGGCATCATGCGCTACGGGGTGCGCGTCGAGCCGATCGCCTCCATGGACGTCAACACCCTGGTTGACGCGGTGGCACCCACGTTGCAGCGCTACCTCGTCGGCGAAATTTCCTGATTCATCCGGCCGCGTAGGCGATTTCGCCGTCGATGACCGTTGCGGCGACCATGCCGGCGTCCAGCTCGGCCAGCGCCGCTTCGGGCGGCACGGTCAGTACACACAGATCCGCCGGCTGCCCCGGTTCGACGGCCCGTGGCCGGGTGGGCTGATCGGGGCAACCGAAAAACATCGTCAAAGCTGTTCGCGCCGAGACGCGTTCATCGACGCCCAGCACGGCTCCGCTGGGCGTGATCCGGCGCACCGCCGCGCGCATCGCCGCCCACGGGTCATCACGGCCGAACGGCATATCGGTGGACAGTGCCACCGGCACGCGGGCCCGAAGCAGTGACGCAACCCGCCACAGTTGGTCATGCTCGGCGACGGGAATCTCATCGATGTACTGGTCGCCGCGCTCGGCGACGAAGTTGGGCTGGGTGACTACGGTCACCACCAGTTCGGCCAGGTCACCCAGACAGTCCGACGGCGCGACGGCAGCATGCTCGACGCGGTCGTGCGGGTGCGTGCCCGCTTGGCGGAGCGCCGCGATCGTCACCAGCAGCTGGGCGGCGGTCACACAGTGAACGGCGACCGGACCGCCGCCGCGGTGCCGGTCGGTGATCCAGGCCGCGAGCTGCTCGAGGTCCAAGTCGTCGTCGTGCAGAATCCGCTTGCCCGGAGCCAGCCAATGCACACGTTGGCGAAGTTCACCGTGCCGGTGCAGCTCGGTCAACCGAACTAAGTCGCCGATGTCAAGATCCGGTGTCGCATCGGTGATTCCGGTAACGCCGTAGCGGCTCAGCCGGCTGCTGAGCTGGCCCAGGCTGGTTGAGAAAGCAGGCGAGCTGCGGCTTAGCGCATCCGACCACGAGTCGGTGCTGCGCAGCCGGCCGTCGGGATGCCCGGCCAGACCGACTCGGGCCAGACCCGCCGAGTTGAGGATCCACAGCACCCCGCTGCGATGCTGGACTCGCAGCGGCAATGTCGGGACCAGCTCGTCGAGTGCGGTGCGGTCCAGCGGTCCGGCAACCGAGTCGTGGTAGCCGACGGCACGGATCCAGCCGTCTTCGCCGGCCTCCGCTCTGGTCAACGCGCCAGCGAGGGCGGCATGATCACGTACCTGCGGCAGCCCGACCCGAACCGAGGTCTCGGCGGCTGCTGCCGAGTGCAGGTGGACGTGGTGATCGTGTAGCCCGGGCAGCACGGTGCCGCCGGCGGCGTCGAACACGTCCTCGCCGGGACGCGGAGCCAGCGTCTCGGCCACGTCCTCGATGCGCGCCCCCAGCCGGACCTCGACGTGCACGCCATCCAGCGTCGTCGCCCGCTGAATTAGCATGGGGCACGAGATCTCTCGGATACGATGTGGCGCACTGCGGGATTGTCGGCGCCGAGCGGCGACGCGGGCGGGCTGGGCGGCGGCGGCTGGGGGCGGGCGACGGTCGCAGCCGACGTCGACGGCGCCCGTGGCAGCGCGGCATATCCGGCGGCGACCTGCGCCATCGACACGTCGATCACCTCACCGCCGCCGCGCTGCAGTGACTGGCCCACCGCTCGCGCCGCCGCCAATCCGGTCAGCGGGTCGGCGATGGCGTCGCCGACGAACACGGGTCCTTGCGTACCGGCGCCAACCAGCCCGCCCGCCACCGCGGCGTCGTCGCCGAACGCCGAACGGTCCGGCTGACCGCCATAACCACTGATGCGCAACCAGATTCGTCCTGGATGGCCTGGCACATCGTTGGCGCTCAACTGGCGGCGTTGCAGCGCCGCCGGCCGAGAGCCCTCGATCACGATGTCGGCTGCTGCCAGCAGCTGCCGTAGTGCATCCCCGTCACTGTCGAAATCGACGGCGTAGGAGAGCTTTCCGAAGTTCATCCAATCGAAGAAGGCAGCGGTGCCGCTGCGGGTGCCATCAGGCCGGCTCGGGCTTTCCACCTTGACGACGACGGCACCCGCCCGAGCGAGCAACTGCGCGCATAATGGCCCGGCCCACAATGACGACAAATCGGCCACCAATAGGCCGTCGGGCCGACGCGGCCCGGCCGCCCTGCGACCCGGTCGGGTGGCCGGCGGCTGCGCAGAAACCTCGGCCAATCCTGCGGCGACGATGTCGAGCAGTCGAGCTCGGGCAACCACCGCCTCGGTCGAACGTGTTGCCGCCCAGCGAGACAACAACATCCACGGGTCGCCGGGCACTGAGTCGGCTTCCAGCAGCGCGGGCAGCGCGGCGACATCGTCGGCGCGCGGCAGCGCGATGGCACACCAGCCGTCCGCAGTGGCCAGCAGTCGAGTGGCCCTACCGGCCGAGACGCGTCCCTGCCGGCTCAGGTCGAGGATCGCCGCCCGGCCCGCCAACATGGTGGCAGCGTCAACCTCGACACCGAGCAGCTGCCCGATATCGGCGGCTACCCGGCGGGCTTCGGCCAGCACAGCGGCACGGGAGAAGTCCGGCTGCCCGTCGGACGGGCCTGTCAAGCAGGCCAGCCCACTGGCGGCCCAGTCGGCCACGTCTAAGGCCGGGTCTACCGCCTGGTCCACGACCACCATTCTGCGCGCCGCCGCCAGCGGGTTAGAAATGCAGCGCGGTGAAATGCCAGTCCAGCACCTGCCGCGGCGGCTCAGAGTCGGTGTCGGAGATCGCGTAGACCAGCGACCGCAGTCCCAGCACTCCGCCGTTTGGCGTCGCCTCGGCTGAGTCGATATGTAACTCGCTGTAGAGGGTGTCGCCCTCATACACCGGAGCGGTGTGGTCGCAGGACTGCCACCCCAGCACCGTCGCCACATTGGGCAACAGCCGGGTGGCCTGCGCAAGCGCCAGCCCGATGGTGTGCCCGCCATAGACCAAACGGCGTCCACCAATCCGTGAATCATGGTGGACTGCAGCGATATTCAGGGTGAGACGGGCCAGCTCCGGTGCACTGCTGACCACATCGGCGCTGCTGTGCAGCACCGTGCCCGCCATATCGGTATCGAAATGCGGGCCGGGGATGCGCTCGCGGAACACGTCGCCGTCCCACTCGTCGGCAGCAGACGGCGGCGAGGCGAGATCGGCACCCACTTTCGACAGGTCGTCGGCGTGATCGGCGTCGTTCGGGTCGGCGTCGGGACTCAGCGGCAGCATCGCGCAGCGGTAGAAGTCGAGGACTAATCGATCGGCCTGGTCGATGGTGGTCATCCGCAACGCCACCAGCCCGGTAGGCGCCCTGCCCGGCTTGACCGAGTTCTTCTTCAGGCCGACCACTTCGGTGCGGGTGAACAGGGTGTCGCCGATAGCCGGGAAGCGGTAGAACACCAGCCCCCGATAGAACAGGTTGGCCTTGACATGCTGGGTCACCAGCGTCGACTGCCCGATCGCGACGTCACAGACCAAACCCGGGTGGGCCAGCGGCCCGGGCGAACGGGTGACCGCCGCAGACAGCTCGGCATCCAGCGGCAACCGCAACCGGTCGCCAAGGATGCTCTGGTGGACGGCGGCCAGCCCCGGGGTCAGCGTCATCGCAGGCGCCCCGGCAAAGACCTGGCCGGTCTGCAGTTCGTCGAAATACGGGCCGGCGGTCATCGTTGCCGGGTATTCGGGCATGTCAACATTGCCGTATGGGTACGGGGCTGAACGACGACGAGGCGATGCTGGTCGAGACGGTGCGTCAGTTTGTCAACAAAGAGGTCAGGCCGACGGTGCGCGAGCGGGAACACGCCAATGAGTATCCCGAAGCGTGGATCGAGCAGATGAAGCGCATCGGCATCTACGGGCTTGCCATACCCGAGGAGTACGGTGGCACGCCGGTGTCGATGCCCTGCTACGTGCTGGTGACCCAGGAGCTGGCGCGCGGCTGGATGAGCCTGGCCGGCGCGATGGGCGGGCACACCGTGGTGGCCAAGCTGCTCACCCTGTTCGGCACCGACGAGCAGAAGCGGCACTACTTGCCGCCGATGGCCACCGGTGAGGTGCGCGCGACGATGGCGCTGACCGAGCCGGGCGGTGGCAGCGATCTACAGAACATGTCGACCACCGCGCTGCCGGACGGTGCGGATCAGTTGGTGATCAACGGGTCCAAGACCTGGATCAGCAATGCCCGGCGTTCGGGGCTGATCGCGCTGCTGTGTAAGACCGACCCGACCGCCAAGCCGCGACACAAAGGCATTTCGGTGTTGCTCGTCGAGCACGGGCCGGGGCTTACGGTCTCACGGGATCTGCCCAAGTTGGGCTACAAGGGTGTGGAAAGCTGCGAGCTGTCGTTCGACAACTACCGGGTGCCGGTATCAGCGATTCTGGGCGGCCAAGCAGGCCACGGTTTTTCGCAGATGATGAAAGGCCTTGAGACCGGGCGCATTCAGGTCGCATCCCGCGCCTTGGGCGTGGCGACCGCTGCACTTGATGATGCGCTGGCCTACGCGCAGCAGCGGGAGAGCTTCGGCCAACCGATCTGGAAACACCAGTCGGTCGGAAATTATTTGGCCGATATGGCGACCAAACTCACTGCCGCCCGACAACTCACCCGCTACGCCGCCGAGCGCTATGACAGCGGCGAGCGCTGCGACATGGAAGCGGGCATGGCCAAGCTGTTCGCCTCCGAAGTGGCGATGGAGATCGCGCTCAACGCGGTGCGCATCCACGGCGGCTACGGGTACTCCACCGAATACGACGTCGAGCGCTACTTCCGCGATGCCCCGCTAATGATCGTCGGCGAGGGCACCAACGAGATCCAACGCAATGTCATTGCCGGACAGCTGGTGTCGCGAGGCGGCATCTAGCCGCGGACGGCCGACGTCGCCTTGACGAGCAGGTCTGACAACAACTGCTGCGGGTTGAGTTGATCGTCAGCGCTGCCCATCACGACGACGGAGGTTTGATTCCCGAGCGCCGCGGTGAATACGTAGTCAGGCTCGTCATCGTTGTTAGCGGGGGTCAGCTTGGCCCCAGTCGTAGTGACACCATCGATTTTGGGGGCCGGAATGGGTCCGGCGGTTCCAGTCGCCTCTGGAGCGCCGGACAACGAGACCTGATCGCAGCCCGCTGGGGGCTGGCTGGCCGGAATCGGCTGAGGCAACTGCATTGCGATGACGAAGATCTGCCCTTGATCTCCTTCGCCGCTCACACCTGCTGCTTGAGTTCCGACGGAAGGGTCCGCGTAGGGCGGGATGAGCAACGCGCGGCATTGTGGTGGATCGAATTTAGCCTTTGCGAACGGGATGATGCCCGAGCTATCAATTTCGTCCTGGTCCAGGGTTTTCTCGGGGCGCGGATCTGGTTTGAAACCCGGCGGAAAGTCGCTTTTGACATTTTCGACGCGTGAAATGTCGTACTTGGCAGCTGGTGCCGCCGAACCAGCGCTCGACGACGGAGGTTGCGCCTGCGCCGACGAAGACCCCGTCGGCTTGGGTTGTTCGGAACTTCCACATGCGGCAACGATGACAGCACCGAGGCCGACCGCTACTAGCAAGGAAGCGATTTGCCCAGCAGCACGTCTTCGCGGACAAGTCATATTGGTCACCGTTCCCTTCTGAACTCAACATTAACACCGTAAATCAATGCACAGCAACATGATTCACGCTCGGCACTTGTCGTCCGTTATCTTAGCCGCACGCTATATCAGCTGTTTGCGACCATGTACTGAAGTCCTGAATTACCACATGCAGTACTTCAGTATTTGATGAAACTAGAATGGTGTGCCCGAATGTTATTGGGTCGATTAGGGACGCCTGATCTACGGACATACTGATTTCCTGATCTGCGCGGACCAGCGCCACGACAAGTCATGGTGACCAGGATCACGAACCCGGCCGCTAGGAGCGACTCTGCGCATCCACCAACCCCCAGATCAATGCCGTATCGACATCGATGGTCTGACCACTCAGCACTAAATAGGCCGTGCGCCAACGGCCTATCCGCCGTGTCACGCTGACGGTGCCGCCTGCGCCGGGGATCAGGCCAAGGCTCAGCTCGGGCAGCGCGAATACCGCGTCGGGCCGGGTGACCACCCGACCGCAAAACGCCGCCATCTCCAATCCGCTGCCCAACACTTGGCCGTGCACTTCGGCGCGGCAGCCCTGGCCGAGTCGGGTAGTCAGCGCGTCGAGCACCAGTGCCGGGCTGAAGCGGGTGCGGGCCAGATGCGCGCTGGCCGGGTCGCTGAACGTGCCGAATTCGGCGAGGTCGCCGCCGCTGCAAAATGACGGGCCGTTGCCAGTCAGCACGACTTGGTCCACCGACGGGTCGAGTTGCGCGACGGTCAACGCCTCGAGCAGCGCGGCGCGGGCATCGGTGGAAAATGCGTTGTGGCGTTGCGGCCGGTTAAACGTGATCCGCAACGTGTTGCCGTCGCGGTGGGCCTGCACAGGATCGGCGATATCGGGCATGCAAGCCGGACCACGCTCGGCCAGCCAGCGGGTGAACTCCGGCCCGCCCTGCAATGTGGAGTAGGCCAGTGACTCGGTCACCACGCCGGCCAGCGTCGGGCCGGCCGGATCGGCCGACCGCAGCACGTCGTCACAGATCGCTGCGGCCAGCGGCCAGCGATCCACCCGCGCGGCCAGTTCGGCAATCGCCGAATCGATCGACGGGACGGTGATTGCCCGGCGGTCGTTGGTGTCGTCCTCGGTGAGCGTGAACGTCGCATGCTGCAGCCAGAATTCGGATGCGCGGGCGAGTGATCCGACAGCCAGCACCGGACCGGCTAGTAGTGCAGCGTCGAGGTCGGAGGCGGGCTCCGACACATCGACAACGCGCAAGGTCACACCGAATACTTCTCGACCAGTTCGTTTTTGTACAACTTGCCGGTGTCGGTACGCGGCAGCTGCGCTTCGAAGGAAATCGACCGCGGACACTTGTAGTGCGCCAAGCGGTCTCGCAGCCAGCCCAGCAGCTCCTCGGCGAATTCGTCGGTGGCATTGGCCGAGTCGACGGTCTGCACCGCCGCCTTGACACTTTGCCCCATCTCGTCGTCGGGAATGCCGAAGACCGCCGCGTCGAGCACCTTCGGGTGAGTGACCAACAGGTTCTCGGCCTCCTGCGGATAGATGTTCACACCGCCGGAGATGATCATGTGATGACGGCGGTCGGTCAAATACAGGTAGCCGTCCTCGTCGAGGTAGCCGACGTCGCCGACCGTCACCCAGCCGTGTTCGTCATGGCACGCAGCGGTTTTCGCTGTGTCGTTAAGGTATTCAAAGGCGTACCCGCCCTCGAAATAGATTTCGCCGGCCTGGCCCGGCGGGAGTTCATTGCCGTCCTCGTCGAGGATGTGGATCTCACACATCATCGGCTTGCCCACCGATCCCGGATGCGCCAACCACTCGTCGGCACTGATCAGGGTGGACCCGATGGCCTCCGAAGACGCATAGTACTCATCGACGATCGGCCCCCACCAGTCGATCATCTGTTTCTTGATCTCCACCGGACACGGCGCTGCCGCGTGCATCACCCGCTGCAGGCTGGACAAGTCATACGAGTCACGCACTGAGTCAGGCAATTTCAGCATCCGGGTGAACATCGCCGGCACGAATTGTCCATGTGTGACCCGGTAGCGCTGGATAGCGTCGAGGCAGCCTTCGGGATCGAACTTCTCCAGGACCACCGTCGTTATGCCGCCGGCCTGCGCGCTCATCGACCACACTGATGGTGCGGTGTGGTACAGCGGCGCCGGGCTGAGATATATCGAGTCTGGAGTCATCCAAAACCCGACCAGCGCTGACATCATGCCGGGCGCCTCGGCGGGCGGCAGGTGCGGCAAGTCCCGTTTGATTCCCTTGGGTCGACCGGTTGTGCCCGAGGAGTACTGCAGCAGATCGCCTTCGACTTCGTCGTCGATGGGCGTATCCGGCTGGTCGGCAACGCATTCGGGGTAGCGCTGCCAGCCATCGAGGTCATCATCGGCGATCATCAGCATTGTTGGCAGGCCACCGGGTAAGTGTTCAGCAAGGTTTTCGCAGGTCTTGAGCAACGCGGCCGAACCGATGATGGCTTTGGCCGCACTGTTGTCGACGATGTAGGCGGCCTCCGCCGCGGTCAGGTGGGTGTTGATCGGCACGTAGTACAAGCCACTGCGTCGGGCTGCCCACATGACCGCGTGGAGGTGCTCGTTGTTTTCCATCAGGATCGCGACGGCGTCGCCCTCCACCAGACCGGCCCGCCGAAAGTAGTGCGCCAGCCGGTTGGCGCGGGCTTCCAGTTCGTCGAAGGTGACGATCGTGCCGGACGGATGGAGGATGACAGCGGGCTTTTCGGAGCCCAGATGCTCGCGAATCTGCATGCGCAGACTGTACCGTCGCCGAACTTGACAGGTGTCAAGGCCCTGGCTCAACGGCTCCCGCCGGTTATTGCGCGGGCACCTGTTCGGTCTGCTGATGCGGATGTCCGCCGTGCCGCTTGGCCCGACCGGCGAACGGTGCCGACAATGTTGGGCCCAGCTGGTGGCGATTGACGACCACCGCGACGACAGCCACCACCACATACACGGCACTGAGCACTAGGCGGCCCTCGGTCGAGTTGATCGGGAATTGCACGAGGAACAAGCCGAGCAGCGCCCAGGCGGCCCAGCGACGGAACCGCAGGTCGAGCAGCAACGCCACGCCCATCAAGGTCTGCGCGGCGGTCAGCACCATCTCCTCGATTTGGCGGCCGTCCAGTTGTATCGACGTGCCTCCGCCGCCGAGTATGAAGGCCACCGGCAGTGACCCGACGAGCAGCGTCCACTGGTTGACCTTCGACGAGATCAACGTCGCGATCGCGATTGCGCCCTTGCCTCGGGCCGCGAAGATCGTCGCGATGATGAATTCCGGCGCCTCCGACGACAGCGGCGCCAGCCACTGCACCAGCAGGAAGCGATCGATGCCCAGCTGGGTACCGGCAGCAATCAGGCTGTCCGCGAATGGTTTTGCGCAGGTCACAATCACCGACGCGGCGAAAATGAACAGTACCGACACCGCGATGCGGCGGGCTCGGTCGGAAAGTGCGCCCAGCGCGGCGGCGGTGCCGACAAGTTCGGGTTCCTCGACCTCGCCGCGGCTGAGCTTGTACAGGTAATAGCCGAACCAGCCCAGCAGTATCACCCCGAAGGCGATGTGGATCCGGCCGGTCGCGGGTATCAGGAAGGCGGCCACCCCGGCGAACATCAGGAAGCCGATCTCCACCCGGTTGCTGGTGTCAAGATCCAGCTCGCCGACTTTGCGCCCGGTAGCCCGGCGTGCCACCAGCACGCTGATCAGTACGACGACCGGCCACCCGATACCCATCAGCAGCCGATTCGAGCCGGTCATGTTCGCCGCGGCGTATTGGGTGTATTCCGGCACATGGCCTGCGGTGTAGGCGTAATAGAGGTCGACCGCGTACTCGGGAAGGACGGCGATCACCCCCAGCACCGCGACCGCCAGACCACCCGACACGTCGATCTGGGCGGCCTCTGCGGCCCATGCCAGCAGGAAACTGGCCGCCACTACGGCGGCTCCGTAGGTGATCAGGCCGAGAATCGGACTTGGGTGGATACCAAGGGCGCGCACCACCAGGGCCGGGCAAATGAAGAGGGCGACGATCCCCAGCGAGCGGAACAACGTCCGCGAGGGCACAGCGGGGGCGGTGACGCCGCGGGCGGAGGTCGTCATGCTCACCCCTTCGCCTCGCCCGCACGATCGAATCCCGAGGGTCGGAATGCGCCCCCGATCGAAAACGTACTCCCCCCAGCGGGCGACAGCAACATAGCCTGTCTACCAATAAATCCAGCGGGACTGCTCAAATTAGCTGTCCAGCAATGCCGTAAAGGATAGTTCGGACATCCGATGTTTCGGTTTTGGCAATCCTGCATCACTGCGGGCCGCCCGGCGCGCAAAACCCCCGGGCCAGCCTGACCCGGGGTTCGGTGGCCGGGCAAGCCCGGCGAACACCGCTGTTAGTCGGCTTCGGCCAAGCGCTGCTTGAGCGCCTCGAACTCGTCCTTGACGCCGGTGGGCAGCTTCTCGCCGACGAATTCGAACCACTCCTCGATCATCGGCAGTTCCTTGCGCCATTCGCCCGCGTCGACGGCAAGGGCTCTCTCCACATCGGCGGCGTCAACATCCAGGCCGTCCAGGTCGAGGTCATCGGCGGAGGGCACGATGCCGATCGGGCTGTCCTGGCCGCCGGCTTTGTGCTCGATCCGGTCGACGATCCACTTCAGCACCCGGCTGTTCTCGCCGAAGCCCGGCCACAGGAACTTGCCGCCATCACCGCGGCGGAACCAGTTGACGAAGAACACTTTCGGCAGCTTGGATTCATCGGAGTTCTTGCCCAGGTCGATCCAGTGCTGGAAATAGTCGCCGACGTGGTAGCCCAGGAACGGCAGCATCGCCATCGGGTCGCGGCGCACGGTGCCGACCTTGCCCTCGGCGGCAGCGGTCTGCTCGCTGCCCATGGTGGCTCCCATGAACACCCCGTGCTGCCAGTCGCGAGCCTGCGTCACCAGCGGGACGGTGGTCTTGCGGCGTGCGCCGAACAGGATGCCCGAGATCGGCACGCCCTGCGGGTCATCCCACTCCGGCGCCAGGATCGGGCACTGCGACATCGGCGTGCAGTACCGCGAATTTGGATGGGCCGCTTTGGTTTCCGTCTCGCGAATAACCCAGTCCTGGCCCTTCCAGTCGATCAGGTGATCCGGCTCGCCCTCCAGGCCTTCCCACCACACGTCGTCGTCGTCGGTGAGCGCGACGTTGGTGAACACGGTGTTGCCCGCGGCGATGGTCCGCATGGCGTTGGGGTTGGACTTCCAGTTGGTGCCCGGCGCGACCCCGAAGAAGCCGAACTCCGGGTTGACCGCGTATAGCCGGCCGTCCTTGCCGAACCTCATCCAGGCGATGTCGTCGCCGAGCGTTTCGGCACGCCAGCCAGGGATGGTCGGCTGCAACATGGCCAGGTTGGTCTTGCCACAGGCTGACGGGAACGCCGCGGCGAAGTAGTAGGCCTTGTTCTCCGGAGAGATCAGTTTGAGGATCAGCATGTGCTCGGCGAGCCAGCCCTCGTCGCGGGCCATTGCCGACGCGATCCGCAGCGAATAGCACTTCTTGCCCAGCAGCGCGTTGCCGCCATACCCGGAGCCATAGCTCCAGATCTCGCGAGTTTCCGGAAAGTGGGTGATGTATTTGGTGTCATTGCACGGCCACGGGACGTCTTTTTGCCCGGGCTCCAGTGGGGCACCGACTGAGTGCAGTGCTTTGACGAAGAAGCCGTCATCGCCGAGCTTTTCCAATGCGGCCTTGCCCATCCGGGTCATCACCTTCATCGAGACGACGACGTATTCGGAGTCGGTGATCTCCACGCCCAGCTTGGGGTCGTCGGCACCGAGCGGGCCCATGCAGAACGGCACCACCCACATGGTGCGGCCGCGCATGCTGCCGCGATACAGCTCGGTCATGGTGGACCGCATCTCGGCGGGGTCCATCCAGTTGTTGGTCGGCCCGGCGTCGATCTCGCGCTCTGAGCAGATAAAGGTCCGCGACTCCACCCGCGCCACGTCGGAAGGGTCGGACAGCGCCAGGTAGGAGTTGGGGTGCTTCTTCTCGTTCAGCTTGTGGAACGTCCCGGCCTCGACCAGCTGCTCGGCCAGCCGCTGCCACTCCTCGTCAGAGCCGTCGGCAAAGACCACCCGGTCGGGCTGGGTAAGCTCGGCGACCTCCTCCACCCAGGACAGCAGGCCCTGGTGATTGGTCGGCGCGGTATCCAGACCGGGAACGGTCGCTGAAGTCATCGAAATCTCCTGCACTCCTCGTACGCGGCTGCTCTATGTCCAAGAGCGGGCCATTTCGTCTGTATGGCTTTGCGGTGGCGCTTTCTACAGGTTAACGCGGGGAATATCGCCAGGACGGGTCGGGCGTGTATCAGCTCACTCACAGGAACGATTCAGATGGCGTTATCCGCGGTATTCGTCGACGAAGTTTCGTCGGTTTCTTCGATTTGGTCGGTTTCAGCGGTTTCAGGGGTAGCGGCCCGCAGCCGCCGGTTCCGCGGGATCGCCGAGCTCGGCCCGCACCGCTTCGAGCGCGGCCTGCAGGGTCGGCATCTCCCGACCTCGCACCGCCGCGGCCCGCGCCCCGACAACGGCGTGCTCGCGCAGCTCGGTGTCGATGACGCCGACCTGCTCGGCAACCCGCGCGCTCTCGACCTCGTCTTGTTCGCTCAGTGCGGCGGTCAGCGACGACTCGGCTGTCAGCACACGAGTCGCCACCAGCTGTTCGACTGCGGACCGCAGCAGTGCGGTCGCCTCACCCGCCCAGCGGTCCAGCAACGCGCGATCGCGGAGCAGGCCGCGGGTTCCCACCACCCAGACGGTGAGCGCGAGCCCGATCGCCGCACAAAAACGGCTCCGGCCGCGGTGAGCCCGGGAGCCAGGTCAGCCACCAGCCGGCTAAGCGTCAATGCCACACCTAACCCGAAGCCGGCGCCCAGCAGCATCATCAGCCGGCTCTCCAGCCGCCGCGATTTCAGCTGTGGAGCCGGTATGTCGATCTGCGGGAAGGCCGCGGGTGGCCGCGAACCGACCGACAGTCCGAGCCCGCGTGCCACGTCGGCCAAATGCTCGCTGGTGCCGTTGTCCACCTCGGCGACCACCTCGTCGATGCGTCGACGGGCGTAAGGCGCGAACTCCGGAAGTTTGCGCCGGGTGATACTTCCCAGATCCTCCTGCAGCTCGGAGCGCACCGAGGCGCAGCGGTTGCGGGCGTAATAAGACAGCTGGACGCGGGCCTGCTGGGTCTGGCTACGCAGCGCGATTGTGCGCTCGGACTTCGACAGCCGTCGCTGGCGCAGGATGGCGCTGCGGTGCTCACGTATCGCCTCGACTCGCGCTCGCCGACCAGCGCCGTCGGCGTCACGATCGTAGCGATCGGCGAGGGCCTGCAATCGGGATTCCCAGGCCCGCAACCTGTTTCGGCGCGCGAGATCCGCGTCGGCGAGGCGTTCGCGCACCGCTTCGACGAGGTCGTCGACGTGTGGTTCACCGCGGTCGGGCAGGGCGGACGCTCCTACCCAGGGCACGTCACGGTAGCGCGGCGCGTGCGCTGACAGCTCGGCATGGTCGGTGGCCACCACGTCGCGCCAGTTGAGGTGCACGTCGATTTTCGTCACCACGCCGATCACCGCGTCGGTGTCGGCGGCCGCGGCGTCGAGCAGCGTGCAGTCGGATTCGCTCAATGTGGCGGCCGCCGAGACGACAAACACCACCGCGATCGGCGCTTCGCCGGGCGCCAAGTCGGTCGACTCGACGAAAGTGTGGTCGGGCAGTCGTTCGCTTAGCGCGGTGAGCACGCCGCTGACCCCCGCCAGCCACGGCCCGGTCACCAGCACGACGTCGCGGCGCTGAGCCATCGGTGCACCCAGCCGCGGCCCGATCGCCTCGACCATTGCGTCGACTGCGTCTTCTTTGGGGACCGAATCGTCACCAGCCCGCTCGTTCACGCTGAATTCCCCGCCTTCGACCACCACAGCCGTAGCGAGCCCCTGACGATGTCCGCGCCGCAGGCGCGGTGCATGCCGGACACAGGCCCACAGCTATAGCGTTGCCAGCCCACGGCGCGGCGCAGATGGGCCGCCGCACTGTCGCAACGATCGACTCGTGTGCCCGCCGCCTCGACAACGTTCACCGCGGCCGTCATCCGGGCGATTACCGTCTCGTCGCGAGACAGGAACTCACCGACGCGGCAATCGCTAACAGCCAGCGCCTCCAAGTCGGCGACGGCATCCAGCAACCGCTGGTAAAGCACTTGCGCACCAACCGAACCGATCTCGTCGATGACATCGTCGATGCAGCTCAGCCGGCGTAACAGGGCGCGAGTCTGGGCGCGGGTCGCGCCGCGCCGGATGGCGGTCACTGCCGCCGTCACGCCGAATACGTCGAGGGTCTCCAGCAGCCGCCGTCGCAGATCGGCCGGCAGCGGATGCTCGCAGGCGACAAAGCTGTCCGTCGAGCTCAGATCGGCGGGCTGGATCGCCAGCTGCTGCAGCGCGACCCACAGCGCATCGTCCACCAGGTCGTCAAGCGTGGCGACCGCGAGCACTCCTACCACCGGCTCAATGCGCACGCCGGTCAACCCGGGAAGGTCGGCAAGCCGCGCGCAGCGGCGTCTCGCGGCGCTGGCCGGTTCATGCGGGTAGCGGCCCGATTCGGCGGTTCCGATCAGATCGGCCTTGTTGAGCACCGCCACCACTGGCCGCCTAGCTGCCGCAATCGCCTCATGATCCTCGGGTTTGACGACCTCGGCGAGGACGTAGACGTTGATGTCGGCGTCCGCTGGCGATGTCACCGTGATCGTTTCCGGTACGCTTCTGGCGCGCGCCAGAGCGTGCGCGACGGTGCTGCTGCCTACGCCGCGACGTCCGGATACGGCCACCCGTAGCGGCGCGGTGAGCCTCTTGGCGATCACGGCGCAGCGCGAATCTGCGACGTCAGCGACAAATCGCTGCAGCTCGTCGACGAAAATCGGATGCCCCTGTCCGCTCATCTTTCGCCTGTCCCGTTTATTGCTCGGCTCCCCATTGTGGCCGAGCATGTGTCGATCGTGCGGTAGCACCACCTCTTTCGCTCGCCTCGCCTACGCAAGCGGGGGAACCCCCACATCAGACCGTCCCCTGGCAAGCCGGTGCACCCCCTCGCGGTCCGCATCGTCGCCGAGCGCGATTCGTCGCCGAGCGGCCGCTATTCGCCCGAATGGTGACACCTGCGCCGCCGCGACGCGAGCCACCCACTACCAGCGGAAGGCAACTGTTGGGTATCAATCTGTACCGCAGGCGGCTACATCATGGATTCATGGGTAACGATGAACGGATGCGCGCGCAGTCCCCGGTGGAATCGGCCACCGCGCCGACGCCCGACACCGCGGGCCGTACTGGCGGCTATCGCCGAACCACCAGTTTTCGCACGCGGCGTTCTGCGTTGTCGGCCGCCCAGCAGCGAACCTGGGAGCGGTTGTGGCCGGAACTCGGCTTCATAGCCATCCCAGCGAGCCCGCCGGAGACGGCCGATGCGCCGAGGGAACCGCTGGATGCGCGCGCCTGGTTCGGCCGCGATGCACCGCTTGTACTCGAAATCGGCTGTGGCACAGGAACTTCGACGATCGCCATGGCGCAATCCGAACCAGATGTCGACGTTATCGCCGTCGACGTGTATCGACGCGGGCTGGCGCAGCTGCTCTCCGGGATCGACCGGGAGAACGTCACCAATATCCGCTTGATTCGCGGGGACGCCGTCGACGTGTTGGAGCATCTGATCGTGCCTGGCTCGCTCAGCGGGGTCCGGGTGTTCTTCCCCGACCCGTGGCCCAAGGCCCGTCATCACAAACGTCGGCTGCTCCAGCCCGACACGGTTTCGCTGATAGCCGACCGGCTTCAGCCCGGCGGAGTCCTGCACGCCGCGACCGACGATCCCGGCTACGCCGAACAGATCGCCGAGGTCGGCGATGCCGAGTCCCGACTCTCGCGGCTGGAGCCGCTCGGTCGGCCGGGCGTTCTGCAGGCCCACGCACGGCCGGCTATCTCGGTCATCCGCCCTGCTACCAAATACGAGAGCAAGGCGCGCGATGCCGGCAGCGCCGTCACCGAATTGCTCTGGGAAAGGCGCTGACCATGAGCCTGATTGAAGAAACGACCGCACCGGCGGCACCACCGTCCAGCGACTCCCTCGGCGACGTCAGACCAACCGCTCGGCGCGTGCTGCTGGTATGGGACGCGCCGAATCTCGACATGGGCCTGGGCTCGATTCTGGGTCGCCGGCCGACCGCGCTGGAGCGCCCCCGCTTCGACGCGCTCGGCCGCTGGTTACTGGCCCGCACCGCCGAGGTGGCGGCCCAAAGCCAGAACGTGCAGGACATCGCAGCCGAACCCGAGGCCACCGTGTTCACCAACATCGCGGCGGGAAGTGCCGATGTGGTGCGACCTTGGGTGGATGCCCTGCGTAATGTGGGGTTCGCTGTCTTCGCCAAGCCGAAGCTCGACGAAGACAGCGACGTGGACAGCGACATGCTCGAGCACATCGCGCAACGACGCGCGGAGGGTATGGCAGCGCTGATGGTGGCGTCTGCCGATGGCCAAGCCTTCCGGCTGCCGCTGGAGGAAATCGCCCGTGACGGGGTACCCGTCCAGGTGCTTGGATTTCGCGAACATGCTAGTTGGGCGCTAGCGTCGGATACCTTGGAGTTTGTCGACCTAGAAGACATCGCGGGTGTTTTCCGGGAGCCGCTGCCGCGAATCGGCCTGGATTCGCTGCCTGAGAAGGGGGCGTGGCTACAACCGTTCCGGCCGCTGTCGTCATTGCTGACCTCGCGTGTATGACACTGGAAAACTAATGCCCGAGTCGCCACCGATGCATTAAGGAGCTTGCGTGTTCGCCTGGTGGGGTCGAACTGTGTACCGCTACCGGTTCATCGTAATCGGCGTGATGGTGGCACTGTGCCTCGGCGCGGGCATCTTCGGGATCAGCCTCGGCAAGCACGTCACGCAGAGTGGTTTCTTCGACGACAGCAGTCAGTCGGTCAAGGCCTCGGTACTGGGCGACGACACCTACGGCCGCGACCGGACCAGCCATATCGTGGCGACTTCACTGCTCCGCCAGGCAAGACGGTCGACGATCCGGCATGGTCGAAGAAGATCAAGGATCAGCTCAACAAATTCAAGGCCGATCACCCCGAACAGGTACTGGACTGGGTCGGCTACCTAGAGCACCGACTGCCCCGGCGGTCAAGGGCATGGCGACAGAAGACAAGAAGCACACCTTTGTGTCCATCATGCTCAAGGGCGACGGCGACGACTCGATCCTGAACAACTACAAGGCGATCGCGCCCGACCTGCAGAAGCTTGATGGCAGCAAGGTCGAAGTCGCCGGCCTCGAACCGGTGGCGAATGGATTGACCGGCACCATCGAAACCGACCAACGACGAATGGAAGTTCTGGCGCTGCCGCTGGTGGCGGTGGTGTTGTTCCTGGTTTTCGGCGGGGTCGTCGCCGCCTGCCTGCCGGTGATGGTCGGCGGTCTGGCCATCGCCGGCGCGCTGGGCATCATGCGATTGATCGCGATGTTCAGTCCGGTCAACTTCTTCGCCCAACCTGTGGTGACCATGATCGGCCTCGGCATCGCGGTCGACTACGGGCTGTTCGTAGTGAGCCGGTTCCGGGAGGAGATCGCCGAGGGCTACGACAGCGAGGTCGCGGTTCGCCGCACGATGATGACGGCCGGGCGCACCGTGACGTTCTCAGCGGTGCTGATCGCGGTGTCCGGGGCCAGCATGCTGGTGTTCCCGCAAGGCTTCCTGAAGTCGCTGACCTACGCCGTCATCGCGGCGGTCATGCTGTCGGCGATTTTGTCGATCACCATCCTGCCGGCCGTACTCGGCTTTTGGGCCACCACGTCGACGCGCTGGGCGTGCGGACACTGTTGCGGGTGCCGTTCTTGGCGAACTGGAAGCCGTTCGCGGGCATACCTGAACTGGCTGGCAAACCTGCTGCAAAAGACCAAGACCCGAGAAGAGTCGAGCAGGAGTTCTGGGGCAAGCTGGTCAACCGGGTGATGAAGCGCCCGCTGGTGTTCGCCATTCCGATTGTGGTGGGGATGATCCTGCTGATCATCCCGCTGGGCAACCTGAAGCTCGGCGGCTTCAGCGAGAAGTACCTGCCACCGAGCAACCCGGTCCGGATGGCACAGGAGCACTTCGACAAGCTGTTCCCCGGCTACCGCACCCAGCAGCTCACCCTGGTGATCCAAAGCAACAACGGCAAAAAGGTCACCGATCAGCAGGTCGCCGAAATCCGCAACGACGTCGGCTCGATCAGCGGGTTCACCGGCAAGAACTGGCGGACCGGCCGTGTCCGACGATCGCTGACAACCCCTGCGTGGCAGGCCCGAATGGCACCAGCCACCCCAAGGACGACTCGGTCCGGGTGATCCAGAACGGGCTGGTCAACGGGAATGACGCGGCAAAAAAAATCAATGAATTGCGGGCCATCTCGGCGCCGAAGGGATTGAACGTTCTAGTCGGCGGGACACCCGCGCTCGAGCAGGACGCCATCCACGGCATATTTGGCAAGCTGCCGCTGATGTTGGTCATCCTGTTGACCACCACCACGCTGTTGATGTTCCTGGCGTTCGGCTCGCTGGTGCTGCCGATCAAGGCGACCGTGATGAGCGCGTTGACGCTCGGATCGACGATGGGCATCTTGACGTGGATTTTCGTCGACGGCCACTTCGCCACCTGGCTGAATTTCACGCCGACTCCTCTGACCGCGCCGGTGATCGGTCTGATCATCGCGGTCGTGTTCGGATTGTCGACCGATTACGAGGTGTTCCTGGTATCGCGAATGGTCGAGGCTCGAGCACGCGGCATGTCGACCGCCGAGGCCATCCGGATCGGTACCGCGGCCACCGGTCGCATCATCACCGCCGCGGCGACTGTGCTGGCGGTGGTCGCCGGCTCGTTCATCTTCTCGGACCTGGTGATGATGAAGTACCTGGCGTTCGGGTTGATGGCGGCACTGTTGCTGGATGCCACCGTCATCCGGATGTTCCTGGTCCCGTCGGTGATGAAGCTGCTTGGCGATGACTGCTGGTGGGCGCCGATGTGGATGAAGCGGCTGCAGAACCGCATCGGACTCGGCGAGATTCACCTGCCCGACGAACGCAAGCGGCCCGTCCCCCGCGGCCGCGCCGAACGGCCACCCGTCGCCGCACCCGTTGCTGCGAAGCCGCGTCCACCGCACGACCCCACCCACCCCGGCTCTGAGACCGCAGCGGCCCCGCCGGTACCCCCAAGGCCAAGCAGACCGGCTGGGCCGGCGCCGCGGCCGGAATACCGACCACCGGCTCGAGCACACCGTCGGCTGCCGGTACCACCAAGATGCGCGCCCCCGGGCAGCCTGAGCCCAAAGAGCCGCCGACGACTCGGATGTCGGCCCAGCCGAACGCAGCAGGCGGTCCTGTGCCGGGACGGGAGCGCCCACCCAGGACACCCGCCGCGCCGCCGCCAAGATCCCAACCGCCCCGCGGCGGAGATCGCGAAATCGAGTCCTGGCTCAGTGAGCTGCGCGGGCCGAAGCCGAACGACCGTCCCGGCCCGGGCAACGCCGCGCCGCCGTCGAAACCATCCGCCGATCCCACCCGGGCGATGCCGGTTCCGAGCGAACGCTCCGCTGGGCAACCGCCACCCGCCGAGGACGACGCCACCACCGCCATCCCGACCGGTCCGCGGGAGCAGAAGGACCCCGACGTCGCTACCCAGAAACTGAACGCCCGCGGAAACGACGCCGACAATGCCGATCGGCCTCGTGCACGCCGGACGGCGGACTCAGCGCGCAGGACTTGCTACGGCGAGAAGGCCGAATCTAAGAGTCCTCGGTTTCGTCTTCGGACTCCACCTCATCTCGGCTCGGCTTGGATGATGGGCGAATCGTCGCCGGATTGCTCCGCGGCGCCAGACGGATCCTCGGCCAGCAGCACCTTGAACGCGCTGTTGAAGAATGCGACGGTCGGGACGGCCAGCAGCGCGCCGACAATGCCGGCCACCACGCCGCCCGACGAGATCGCCACCACCACGGCCAGCGGGTGGATCGATACCGCGCGGCCCATCACCAACGGCTGCAGGATGTGCGCCTCGAGCTGGTTGACTCCGATGAGCACCCCGAGCGTGATGAGCGCGTAGACGAACCCCTTGGCCAGCAGCGCGACCACCACCGCGAGAAAGCCGCTGATGACCGCACCGACCAGCGGGATAAACGCACCAAGGAACACCAGCGAGGCCAGCGGCAGTGCCAGCGGCACGCTCATGATCGCCAACCCCGTGCCGACGCCCGCCGCGTCAACCAGCGCCACCAGGAAGGTGGCCCGCACGTAGCCGGTCAGCGAGCGGTACCCCGCGCCGCCCGCGGCTCGCACCCGATCCCGGACGTGGCTGGGGAAGATCTGCGTCACGTAGTGCCAGATATTGCGCCCGCCATAGAGGAAAAAGATCAGGGTGAACAACATCAGCAGCGCCGCGGTGACGATCTCAGTGATGGTGGCCGCGGTCGATAGTGCGCCGCTGGTCAACTTCGCCTCATTGTTTTGCAGCGCCTGGATAGCCGCGTTGCCGGCGTTGTCGATCTGTTGGCGGCTCAGCTTCAGCGGCCCGTCGATCAGCCATTTTTTGGTGGAGTCGATGCTGCGGGTGACCTGGTTGACCAAATCCGGCACACCGATAATGAATTGGCTGACGACGAAGGCCAGGATGCCGCCCAGGATCGCGAAACCGCCCAGCAACACCAGGGCGACCGCGCCGCCGCGTGGCGCGCCCCGCCCGTCCAGCCAGTCCACCATCGGGACCAGCATTGCGCTGACCATCAACGCCAATAGCAGCGGAACGACGATGATTTCCAGCCGCATGATGACCCATAAAAACGCGACCAGAGCTGCCAAGATGACCAACAGGCGCCAAGCCCAGGCAGCCGTCTTTCGGACAATGGGTTCTACCGAATCGTCGTCGGTCTTCGACGGCATACAGTCACCCTAGCCGTCGGCGGGTGCGCTACCGGCCGGAAAACAGCGCAGACACCTGCGCATGAGCGATCGTGGCGCGACCTGCGCGGCTACGCTGAAGCACGTGTCGCGCGACGCACCGGCCACGAACGTCAACGGTCAGCACGAAGAACGTGCCCGCGGCAAGTACTGGTGGGCGCGCTGGGTCATTCTGGGCATCGTCGCAATCGTGCTGGCGGTCGAGGTAGCCCTGGTCTGGGACCAGCTGGCCAAGGCTGCCAAGAGCCTCTACTCAGCGAAGTGGTGGTGGCTGCTGGCCTCGGCGCTGGCGGCCGTCGTCTTGATGCACAGCTTCGCCCAGGTCCAGCGCACCCTGCTGGCATCCGCCGGAGTGCGCGTCAAGGAATTGCGATCGGAAGCCGCCTATTACGCGGCGAACTCGTTGAGCACCACGCTCCCCGGCGGCCCTGTGCTGGCGGCAACGTTTCTGCTTCGGCAGCAACGGATTTGGGGTGCCTCGACGTTGGTGGCGTCGTGGCAGCTGGTGATGTCGGGTGTGCTGCAAGCGGTGGGGCTGGTACTGCTTGGTCTGGGCGGCGCATTCTTCCTCGGCGCGAAGAACAACCCATTCTCGCTGCTGTTTACCCTCGGCGGCTTCGTCGCGTTGTTGCTGCTGGCCCAGGCAGTGGCATCGCGGCCGGAACTGATCGACGGGATCGGGTGCCGGGTGTTGTCGTGGTTCAACTCAATTCGTGGCCGACCCGCCGACACCGGCCTGGCGAAGTGGCGTGAAATCCTCTCGCAGCTGGAATCGGTCAGCCTGAGCCGCCGCGACTTGGCACTGGCCTTCAGCTGGTCACTGGTCAACCGTTTCGCCGATGTCGCCTGCCTCGGCTTCGCGGCTTACGCGGCCGGCTATCACCCATCGGTCGGCGGGTTGACGGTCGCCTGTGCAGCCGCCCGCGCGGTCGGCACGATACCGCTGATGCCCGGCGGCCTGTTGGTCGTGGAGGCGGTGTTGGTGCCTGGTTTGGTATCCAGCGGGATGCCGTTGTCCGGCGCGGTTTCGACGATGTTGATTTACCGGCTGATCAGCTGGGCGTTGCTCGCCGCCGTCGGCTGGGTGGTGTTCTTCTTCATGTTCCGCACCGCGAACGAGCCCGAGCCCGACGCCCAGGACACCGACCGGAGTCGGGCGTCGGTTCCGCGGCGGAGCCGCCAGGGGACTCGGCTTCGACACGCGGAACGGGCACGGCGGCGCCCGTCGACCCGGCTGACGCCGCGCTACAAGGCCCGGTGCCGCCGCCAGATCCGGCCGCGCAGATCGGCGAGGCTTCAGCGCCGCGCCAGCCCCGCGGCGCCGCCCAAAACTACCGGGCCGGCTACTTAATGGCGCTCAGCGCCGAGCCGGGGTCGGCCAGGCCGGCGGCCGGAAGGCCGCCCGGGCACGGCCCCCTGCGCGCCGGAGATGGCCTGCGCTGCGGCACCACCCGGTAGACCACCTGGCAGCCCGCCCTGGGCGGCCTGCATGAAGCCGAGCACCTGAGGAATGCTGATCGGCAACTTGCATCTGCTGGACAGCCCCGCCAACGGCAGCGTGATCGTCTGCAGATCGCTGGCCGCCTTGGGGTTGCCGTCAAAATAGTTCTTCAACGAGTTCACCGATTGCGGGCCTGCCGGCTCCTGCAGACACCGTGGTCATCGCCTGGTTGGTCTCCGGATGGCCGTCCAGGTAATCACCCGCCGACCTGGTCACATTGCTGATGGTCCTGGCTACCTCGCTGGCCGCACACGGGTCGGCCGCGCCCGACCGCCGATGGCGCCGACAGCAGCACCACCGCCGCGCCCCCACCCAATCCGGTAGCGGTCAGGATGCCGAGCAACCGTCGGCGCAACGTCGCAGTACTCCCGGTCAGGGAAGTCATAGATAACTCCTCTTGGCTTGCGCATATCGGTGCGCCCCACACGTTGCGATCAGCGGCGTGGAAATGCCGAACCGCGAACGCCCATCGGACATCCTGCCATCCACCGCAGCGCGGTCGCCAACTCAACCGATAGGAATCTGCTCACACCCGATCGACCCGACGTCGTTGTTGAGTCGTTGCAGCTCAGCGACCCGCAAGCGACATTGCCAGATAACTTGCTGGGGTAGGCTGGCCTGCACGCAAGCGCTAATGCGGGGAGAGAAAAAATCCAGCAGTTCATGATGCGCCTCAGCAGCAACCTGCGCAGATTCCGCTGGCTGGTCTTCACAGGTTGGCTGCTCGCGCTGATACCCGCGATCTACTTGACGGTGACTGCGTCGGGCCATCTCACCGGCGGTGGCTTCGATGTCGCGGGGTCCCAGTCGCTGCGCGTCCACGACGAACTCGAAGCGCATTACCCCGATCAGGGCACGTCACCGTTGGCGCTGGTAGCGGCTCCCCGCGCGGATGCCAGCTACGAAGACATGAACGCCGCTGCCGCATTCATGCAGAAAGTCGCCGGCGAAGTCCCCGACGTGGCGGTGGTGCCCAATCCGGCCCAGCCGGCGCCGGAGCCCGACCGGCCGTATGTCGTGTCGCTGCGGCTGGACTCCGCCAGCAACAGCAGCGCCAGCGACGCCGCCAAGAAGTTGCGGGCAAAGGTCGGCGTCCAGGGCGACCGGCCAGGACAGATGCAAAACGGCCGGGTCCGGCTCTACGTCATCGGCCAGGGCGCGCTTAGCACGGCCGCGGCGGCCAACACCAAACACGACATCGCCGCGGCGGAACGCTGGAACCTTCCGATCATCCTGATTGTGTTGCTGGCGGTGTTTGGTTCGCTTGCCGCCGCCGCGATTCCGCTGGCGCTGGGCATTTGCACCGTCGCCATCACGATGGGACTGGTCTTCCTGCTCTCCGCCTACACCACGATGTCGGTGTTCGTCACCTCAACGGTGTCGATGTTCGGCATCGCACTGGCGGTCGACTATTCGCTGTTCATATTGATGCGTTTCCGCGAGGAGCTGCGTGCCGGACGTCAGCCCCAAGAGGCGGTTGACGCGGCGATGGCGACCTCGGGGCTCGCAGTGGTGCTGTCCGGCATGACCGTCGTAGCCTCGCTCACCGGGATCTACTTGATCCATACCCCGGCCCTGGCGTCGATGGCCACCGGCGCGATTCTCGCGGTCGCGGTGGCAATGCTGACCTCGACGACGATGACCCCCGCAGTGCTGGCGACGTTCGGTCGGGCAGCCGCGAAGAGATCCGCGGCGCTGCACTGGTCCCGACGACCCGAAACCACCCAGTCGCGGTTCTGGACTCGTTGGATCGGCTGGGTGATGCGCCGGCCGTGGGCGTCGGCGTTGGTGGCATCGGCTGTGCTCATCACCATGGCGTGCCGGCGCTGTCGATGGTGCTGGGCAACAGCCTGCTGCGGCAATTCGACTCCTCTCATGAGATCCGCGGCGGGGTGTCGGCGGCAGCCGAGGCGCTGGGCCCGGGCGCGCTGGGTCCGGTGCAGGTCCTGGTCACCTTCCCGAACGACAACGCGTCCTCGCCGGCGCATACCCAGACGCTTGCCGCCATCCGCCAGGAGATGGCGAAAGCTCCCGACATCATCTCGGTTGCACCGCCGGTGTTCGCCGACAACAACAGCAGCGCGCTGTTGTCGCGGGATCTCTCGGTGGATCCCGAGGACTTGGGCGCGCGCAACACGATCGATTGGATGCGGGCCCACCTGCCCGCGGCAGCTGGCGCCGGTTCGGCAAAGGTGGACGTCGGCGGACCGACCGCGCTGATCAAAGACTTCGACGCCCAAGTGTCCAGAACCCAGCCGTTGGTACTGGTGTTCGTCGCGCTGATCGCCTTCGTCATGCTGCTGATCTCGATTCAATCGGTGTTCTTGGCGCTTAAGGGCGTGCTGATGACGGTGTTGTCGGTCGCCGCGGCCTACGGCAGTTTGGTGGTGGTCTTCCAGTGGGGCTGGCTGGAAAAACTAGGCTTCGCGCCGATCAGCTCGATCGATTCCACCGTTCCCCCACTAGTGCTGGCCATGACGTTCGGCTTGTCGATGGACTACGAGATCTTCTTGCTGACCCGGATCCGGGAACGGTTCCTGCAAACCGGTCACACCCACGACGCCGTGGCCTACGGCGTGAGCACCAGCGCGCGCACTATCACCAGCGCGGCGCTGATCATGATCGCGGTATTCATCGGTTTCGCGTTCGCCGGTATGCCGCTGGTGGCCGAGATCGGGGTGGCATGCGCCGTCGCGATCGCGGTGGACGCCACCGTGGTGCGGCTGGTGATGGTGCCTGCCCTGATGGCGATGTTCGCCCAGTGGAACTGGTGGCTGCCAGGCTGGCTGCATCGCATCCTGCCCTCGGTTGACTTTGAAAAACCGCTGCCCACAGTCGATCTCGGCAATATCGTGATGATCCCCGACGACATCTCAGCGCCGGTAGTGCCCAGCGCCGACCTGCGTGTCGTGCTGAAGTCTGCGGCCAGGCTCAGGGACCTTGTTCCGGATGCGATCACCGTGGCCGACCCGTTGGCCTTCACCGGATGTGGGCGCATCGGCGAACTGCGCGGACGCGTCAAGGGCGCTGACGATGCCGCCAGTGCCGCCACTGACCAGCTGGCGGTGATCGGGACGCCACCGGCGGCCAATGGCCACTCGAGGGCCAGAAAGTTCGTCGGCGGCTTGTCGCACCGCAACGGCGCAGGCCGTCCGGCACCGCGCGCGGTCCGGGCGGTGCATCCGGTCACCCTGTGGCGCGGCCGGCTCTCGGTCGCGCTGGACGCGCTGGAAACCGAAGCCGCAGAGGCCGGAGCCGACCACCCGGACGTCGAGCGGCGCAGCCCGGTGGAAACCACCCACGTCCAGTTGACCACCGGTGACCGGCTGCAAATTCCGACCGGCGCGGAGACGCTGCGGCTCAAGGGCTACCTGATCATGTGCCGCAACAGCACCCGCGACTACGCCGAATTTGCTGAATTGGTCGACACGATGGACGCCGAGACCGCCGCGGTCGTACTGGCCGGGATTGATAGGTATTACTGTTGTCAATCACCTAGGCGACAATGGATCGCTACCCAGTTGGTTCGGCGGCTGGCGGACCCGCATCCGTCGGATCTTGATGACGAACATTGGCCGGGGGCGGACGCAAAGGCAGACTGGGAGGAGATCAGGCGGCGCTGCCTGTCGGTGGCAGTGGCGATGCTGGAGGAGGCGAGGTGACGTTGGCAGCGGACCGACGCCCCGGGCCGGCACCGCATCGATCCCACGCCCGCCCCGGCCCTGTCGACCGGCCGGTGGAGTTTTGGCCTACCGCGGCCATCCGCTCGGCGCTGGAAGGCGGCGACATCGCCACCTGGAAGCAGCTCGCGGTCGCGATCAAACGCGACCCGTACGGGCGCACTGCCCGCCAAGTCGAAGAGGTTTTGGAGATCTCGCGGCCATACGGCATCTCCAAAGCGTTGGCGGAGGTGCTGGACCGAGCCCGCGACCACCTAGAGGCCAACGAGCGCGCCGAAGTAGCCCGCCACGTGCGGCTGTTGATTCAGCGATCGGGATTGAAGTTGCCCGAATTCGCATCGCGGATCGGGGTGCCCGTCGACGAGCTGAGCGCCTACCTCGCAGCCAAGACCAGCCCGTCGGCCTCGTTGATGATCCGGATGCGCCGACTGTCTGACCGCTTTGCCAAGGCCCGGCCTGGAAGTGAGCTACCGGGTGCGCCTCAAGGTGCGTCCCAGCGTGGGCCCCAACGGCCGCCTGGCAGCAACTGACGGCCTCCGGGAGGACGGATGGCGTGCTGCGATTTCCCGGTTGCAGCTGAAGACTGCGACGGAGCCTTTACCGTCGACGCGTCGCGGGTGACTTTCGGGCGCGGGTGCCTGGCGGAGGTGGGCGACCGAGCCAACGCTCTCGGGTTGCGGCGGGTGGCGTTGTTCTCCGATGCCGGTGTGGCTGCACTGCCCCTCTATCAGAAGACGCACGATTCGCTTGTCGCGGCGGGACTGGACGTAGTCACCTACACCGACGTGCACGTCGAGCCCACCGACGCGTCGTTTTTGGACGGCGCGCGGTTCGCGCAAGAGGTGAACCCTGATGGGTACGTGTCGCTGGGCGGCGGCTCTGTCATCGACACGTGCAAGGCCGCCAATCTCTACGCGACCTATCCCGCTGATTTGCTGACCTACGTCAACGCGCCCATCGGTGAGGGCAAATCCGCACCCGGCCCGCTCAAGCCGCACATCGCGTGCCCCACCACAGCGGGCACCGGCAGCGAGGTCACCGGCATCGCGATCTTCGACATTCTGTCGCTATCAGCAAAGACAGGCATCGCCGGTCACGCGCTGCGCCCCACCGAGGCGCTGGTCGACCCCGACTGCACTGCGAGTCTGCCTGCCGAGGTTGTCGCCTCGGCGGGCCTCGATGTGCTGTCTCACGCTTTGGAGTCCTACACCGCACGGCCTTACCTGCGCCGGCCCGCTCCAGCGCGTCCCAGCCTGCGACCCATGAGTCAAGGCGCTAATCCGTGGAGTGACCTCGGCTGCCGTGAGGCGTTGCGTCTGCTGGGACAGTTTTTGGAGAGAGCGGTGCAGGACCCCTCCGACCGCGAGGCACGCGAGCAGATGATGTGGGCCGCGACGCTTGCGGGCATCGCCTTCGGGAACGCAGGCGTTCACGCACCACACGGCATGGCCTACGCGGTGGCAGGGCTGGTACGCGACTTTCGCCCTTCGGGCTATCCAGCCGACGAGCCGCTCATTCCGCATGGCATGGCCGTCATCGTCAATGCACCCTCGGTGTTTCGGTTCACGGCGGAGGTCAGCCCCGAGCGGCACTTGGAGGGCGCACGCCTGCTCGGTGCTGACGCGCAGGGCGCCGGTCCAAAGGATGCGGGCGAGGTGCTGGCCGAGGGGCTCATTCGCATCATGCGAGCGGTGGACATGCCGAACGGGTTAAGTGGAGTGGGCTACACCGAAGATGACGTGCCGGCGCTCACCGATGGGGCTTACCCGCAACAGCGTTTATTGCAGAACGCACCCAAAGAGACGAGCAAACCAGTTCTGGCGGACCTGTTTCGGCAAGCCATGCGCTACTGGTAGTCAGCGGGGGTTGATCGGCACGATGTCGCGCGCCAGCCACTGGTCGCCGCGCTTGGTCAGGACGATGCGCGACGCCAGCACCGAATGGCCGGCCGGCTGACCCGGAGCGGTCAGGGTAGCCCGCAGGATTACCGCGACGACGGCATCAGACGGCCCGATCGCTTCGACGCCAGCTTCCAACGTCGAAGCAGAGGCGGTGACGTTGTTACGCACTAAATCCGCTGTCGACTTTGCGACTTGATCTTTGTATGCGGTGGCCTGTTCGGGCACCATCATCGCCACGGCGCGGTCGATGGAGGCCGTCGGCTGTTGCGGCGACAACGTAAACCTCGCCTCTGCTAACCCGGTCGCGATTTTCACCACCTGTACCGAGTCTGTCTTCAGGGTGCGGTCCGGCGACGTCCAGTGGGTGTATCCGGTCAGCACCGCCGCCACCACGGCGGCCGTGCACAGACCGACAACGGCGAACCGAAGCCCCGGCGCTTCGTCGTCGGTGCCGACGGTCACCGAATCGCGGCGCGCCAGCCAGACATTCACCATGACGCCTTCGACGATCAGCAACACCAGCACCGAACATGCCGATACCCACCACAGCGGCCAGCTCAGCACCACCCCGATCGCCAGCAACGCCCCGATCGCAGCCAACGGCGCGGCGATGTCGAACGCGAAGACTCGCCAGGCGTTTCTCATTTAATCGACTCGAGCCGCGAGATCATCAGATTGCCGTCCACGTCGGAGACCGCCAGCCGCAGGTTCCAGTGCACGATCTGCGGCTTGCCGTTACCGGCGTTCTCGCTGATCGATGTGGCGACCACCATGACGGTGTCGGTGCGGGAGGCCACCGAGGCAGGCAGTTGTTCAGCCCGCGCGGACCGCGGCGCGCCCGGCTCCGCGTCGAGTTCGTGGTGCACTGCTTCCAATGCCACCGCTTCAATCTCACCGCGGCTCCGCGATCGCAGCCGCTGAACCACTTGCTGGTAAGGCTGGATGGCCGAGTCGAAATCGGCGTTCAGTTCCCCGACCGTACCGTCGTGCAGCCGCTGCAGGCTGGCCGTGACGTTGTCGGTGTTCATGTTGATCAGCACGCCCGTCCAGTCGACTGCGGCCTGCATGACTCGGCTCTGGTAGCCGCGCTCGTCGACGTCGCTGCGGTGTGTCACCCAGATGAGCGCTCCCAGCGTGATCGCCGCCACCGAAACCGCTCCCAACACCGCCGACGCCACGCCGTAGGCGGAGATGATCGGGCCGCCCGATTCTTCCGGCGCGCCGTATGTTCGTCGGCCGCTGACTCGGTCTGCTCAGCGTCGGGCATGGCCGTGAGGCTACCTGGCGTCCGAGATGGTAAGGATGGTGGCGTGACGGTAGACGCTATCCGCTCGGGCATCGACCTGAGCCATGTCGACGCTGGTGCCCGCCCCCAAGACGACCTATTCGGCCATGTCAACGGTCGCTGGTTAGCCGACTACGAGATCCCGGCCGACCGTGCCATCGACGGCGCCTTCCGCTCGTTGTTCGACCGGGCCGAGGTCCAGGTACGCGACCTGATCGCCGAAGTCAGCGAGAAAAGCTCGGCAGCCGGGCACCGACGAACAACGCATCGGCGACCTATACGCCAGCTTCCTCGACGAGGACGCGGTCGAGCAGCGCGGTATGCAGCCACTGCTCGACGAGTTGGCGACGATCGACGACGCCGCCGACCCAGACGCGCTGGCGGTCGTTGTCGGTGTCCTGCAACGCAGCGGCGTGGGCGGCGGGGTCGCTGTGTACGTCGACACCGACGCCAAGAACTCCAGCCGCTACCTGGTGCACGTCGCCCAGTCGGGGCTCGGACTGCCCGACGAGTCCTACTATCGCGACGAGCAGCATGCCGAGCTGCTGGCCGCCTACCCCGGCCACATCGCGCGGATGTTCGCTCTGGTCTATGGCGGTGAGCCAGAGGATCACAGCCAGACCGCGGCGCGGATCGTGGCGTTGGAGACCAAACTTGCTGCCGCGCACTGGGATGTGGTCAAACGCCGCGATGCCGACTTGACCTACAACTTGCGCACCTTCGCTGATCTGCAGGCAGACGCGGCGGGTTTCAACTGGTCCGGGTGGGTGAGCGCGCTGGGTAGCACACCGGAAGCGGTCGCCGAACTTGTTGTACAACAACCGGATTACCTGACCACTCTCGGCGAACTCTGGCGCAGCGAGGATTTCGACGACTGGAAGAGCTGGGCGCGCTGGAGGCTCATTCATGCCCGCGCCGGATTGCTCACCGACGCGCTGGTCGCCGAGGACTTCGCGTTCTATGGCAGCAAGCTCACCGGCGCCGAGCAGATCCGCGAACGTTGGAAGCGGGGAGTCGGCCTGGTGGAAGGCTTACTGGGCGATGCCGTCGGAAAGCTTTACGTGCAGCGCCATTTCCCGCCTGACGCCAAGGCCCGCATCGACGCGCTGGTCGCCAATCTGCGTGAGGCATATCGGGTCAGCATCAACAACCTGGACTGGATGACGCCGCAGACCCGGCAGCGCGCGCTGACCAAGCTGGACAAGTTCACCGCCAAAGTCGCCTACCCCGACAAGTGGCGGGACTACTCGACGCTGGTGATCGACCGGGACGACCTCTACGGCAACTACCGGCGCGGTTGCGCGGTCGAGTACGACCGTGAGCTGGCCAAGCTGGGCGGCCCTGTCGACCGCGACGAGTGGTTTATGACGCCGCAGACCGTCAACGCCTACTACAACCCGGGGATGAACGAAATCGTCTTCCCCGCGGCCATTTTGCAGCCGCCGTTCTTCGACCCCGACGTCGACGACGCGGTCAATTACGGCGGCATCGGCGCGGTCATCGGCCACGAGATCGGGCACGGCTTCGATGACCAGGGCGCCAAATACGACGGCGACGGCAACCTCGTCGACTGGTGGACCGACGACGACCGCACAGAGTTCGGCGCCCGCACCAAAGCGCTGATCGAGCAGTACGAGGTCTACACACCGCCGCGGGCTCGATGGCGGCCATCACGTCAACGGTGCGTTCACCGTTGGCGAGAACATCGGCGATCTGGGCGGTCTTTCCATCGCGCTGCTGGCCTACCAGCTGTCGCTGGACGGCGAGGGCCGCGCCCGTCATCGACGGCCTCACCGGCGTGCAGCGGGTGTTCTTCGGCTGGGCCCAGGTGTGGCGCACCAAGTCACGCGACGCCGAGGCGATCCGGCGGCTGGCCATCGACCCGCACTCGCCGCCGGAGTTCCGCTGCAACGGCGTCATCCGCAACATCGACGCCTTCTACGAGGCCTTCGACGTCGCGGCGGACGACGAGTTATACCTGGACCCGCAACGCCGAGTCAGGATCTGGAACTAAACCAGCACGAGCAATTACATCTGCCAGTCGTTCGAGCCGTCGTTCTTGCGTGTAGGTACCGACGGAGTTCTTCACCACGATGGGATCGCCGGTGCCGAAGTTGTCGAAGAACCACTTCGCATTCGACGGGCTGATGTTGATGCAGCCGTGGCTGACGTCCCGCTTGCCCTGATCGCCCACCGACCACGGCGCGCTGTGCACGTAGTCACCACTGTTGTCGAACTGGACGGCGTCCTCGACATTGACCTTGTAGCCCCAGGTCGAGTTGACCGGAACGCCGTAGGTGGAGGAATCCATCACCACCTTGGCCTTCTTGTCCAGCACGTAGTAGGTGCCGTTCGGAGTCTGGTGACCGCCCGCCGCCATCCCCATCGACATCGGGATGGTCTTCTCCACGGTCCCGTTGCGGGTGACGGTCAGCTGATGGGTGGCGTCGTCGGCCGTCGCGATCAGCGGTCGCCGGTCCTGAAGTCCTCGATGGTGCCCGCGGCGTCGACGTGCACCGCGGTGTGTGCCGGCCAGAAACTTAGCGGGCGCCAGCGCACCTGGCTGGGGGTCAGCCAGTAGAACTTGCCGGGCACCGGCGGGGTCGACGAAATGTGGATCGCCTGTTCGGCCATCGGCTGGTCAGCGATCGGCCGCCCGAAGTTGATGATGATCGGCTCCCCCACTCCGACGGTTGCGCCGCTGACCGGATTGAACGTCGGGGGCACGAACGGCGGCTCGCCCGTGAACGGCGCGGGGTTCTGCCCCGCAACCGGACCCGACGGCACGGCGGCCGGAGCTGCCGGCGGCGGCGCGAACGGGTTGCGGGCGGTGGCGGGGGCGCAAACGGATCTCCCGGCGGCGGTGCCGCCAGCGGGGCAACGGGACCCGGCGGCGGCGGCGCCAGCGGGTCGACGGGCCCGGCGGCGCCGTTGCTGATCCACCGGAGCCGGCGGCGGTGGTGGCTGGTCCGGGTCGGCCAGCGCCGAACCGCTTCCTAGCGTCAGCACAGCGGTCACTCCGACCGCGGCGAGCACAGCGGCGAGCGGACCCCTGGTCCAGGGCGACATATCCATTCCTCCAGTCAAGGTTTCTAACCCAGTGTGGCATAGCGCTGAGCCCGGCTCCTGATTCGGCTGTGTGGTTTCGACTGAGACGCCGGCCCTGCACTAGGCCGCTGACCTGCTGTTTCTTCGCCGTGAGGGCTGGGAATGTTACGGCGAGCCCGCGTCGGGGACATCGAACAGCCGCCGCTCGGCGGCCATTCCGGCCGCGCTGGCGCCGATCAGCACCGCCGAGGCGCCCAGCATCGACAACAGGCTGTGTTCATAGAGCAGGCCGCCGGCGAACGATCCGGCCATGATGCCGATCTGGAACGCTGCCATATACAGTGCGGACGCGCCGTCCGGGTCGTCGGCTCCAGCGCGCATCGCCGCGGATTGCAGCATCGGCGATACCGCATTGGCGGTGCCACCCCACAGCGCGATCGCAATGATTCCGATCACGCTGCTGGCCACCGTGGACGAACCGAGGAACGCTAGCGTTGTCAGCACCAATAACGTCACATAAAGTGCGGCCGCGCAGCTGATGACGGCGGCCCGGGGGCGGTGGTCGGAAGGTCTGGCGACCAGCGGCATGGCCAACAGGCCCGCGACGCCGTAGGTGGCCAACACCCAGGCCAGAGCTGGTCCCCGCACTCCGACGACGTCCCGGATGATCACCACGATGAAGGTGTAGGAGATGTAGTGGCCGGTGACGGCGACCATGGTGAGCAAGCTCACGATGACTAACCGCCTATTGCGGTGGTGTCCTGCCCCCTGGCCGACGACGGCCAGCTGGTCGTCGCTCAAGGCCAGCACCGGCAGCACGGCCCACGCCGCTACGGTGACCGCGGCGGCTACCACGGTCACGGATACCACAGCCAGTCGCCAGCCCCACAGCAGACTTATCGCCGCCGTGGCCGGGCTGCCCACCACCACCGCCAGGCTGATGCCGACGTAGATCGTCGTCGTCGCGCGTCCGGAGTGGCTGGCCGGAACCAGCCGGGTAGCGATCGGCGCGATGACCGACAACATCAGGCCGTGGGTGATCGCCGAGAGCACTCGGCCACCGGCCAGCACGACGAAGTTGGGCGCCACCGCCGAGATGAGCTGGGAGGCAGTCAAACAGGCCAGCGACAGCAGCAGCGCCGTTCGCCGCGGCCAGTGCGCGGTCCAGCGCACCAGCGGAATTGTCGTCACGGCCGCCACCAGGGCATACCAGCCCAACAGGGTTCCGACCATCGGCACGCTGACGTGCAGGTCTCGCGCGATCGCGGGCAGCGCGCCGACCGGCAAGATCTCGGCGGTGACATAGATGAAGGCCGCCGCGGCCAGTACCGCCAACTGCACCGCGATCCGCGGCGTCCACGGTCCGCGGCCGCCTGACGCTCGGTCGCCGGCGGCATGTGATGGGGAGGCCGTCCACCAGCGGCGCAATCGCGCTGGTCCGTCGGCACGGGCTGGCCCCACGGCCCCTACTCAACCATGCAATGCAGGTATCGCGTTAACCATCAGGACCGGACGAGTCGCGCGATAGCGGCAGAGGCTTCGGCAAGCTTCTCCTCGGCCTCGTTGCCGCCCTCGGCTACCGCACGGCTGACGCAGTGTCCGAGGTGCTCGTCGAGCAGGTTCAGCGCCACCGATCGCAATGCATTGTTGGCGGCACTGATCTGGGTGAGGACGTCGATGCAGTATTTGTCGTCTTCGATCATCTTGGCGATGCCACGCACTTGCCCCTCGATGCGCCGCAGTCGTTTGGCGTAGTTGTCCTTCTGCGACGAGTATCCGCGTGCGGGTGCCATCTACCCTCCAGCTTCTTGGTGTCGATCGGCTCAGGGTTGCCGTGTCGCGGCGATGTTGTGGGTCTTCGTGACGGCGCGGGCGTTATCACCATTGTCGGTCCCGCGTTGATCCACCGCGACGGCGGCCCAGGTAATCGCTGACATCCGCGCGCCGTCAGCCTACCCCATACCCCACCGGGGTATGCAAATGATTTGGGCCGACATCGCAATACGCGCATACTTGGGCTGTGCCCGAAACCAAGCCTCAAATCACGGCCCACACCAACGATCCGTCGCCCGCCGTCGACATCAAGCCCCGCAGCCGTGAGGTCACCGACGGCCTGGAGAAGGCCGCCGCGCGTGGCATGTTGCGGGCGGTCGGCATGGACGACGACGACTTCGCCAAGCCGCAGATCGGAGTGGCGTCGTCGTGGAATGAGATCACGCCCTGCAACCTGTCGCTTGGAGCGACTGGCGAAGGCGGCTAAGGAGGGGGTGTTCGCCGCGGGCGGCTATCCGCTCGAGTTCGGCACGATTTCGGTGTCCGACGGCATCTCGATGGGCCACGAGGGCATGCACTTCTCGCTGCCGTCTCGCGAACTCATCGCCGACAGCGTCGAGACCGTCATGCAGGCCGAGCGACTGGACGGCTCGGTGCTGCTGGCCGGGTGTGACAAATCGCTGCCGGGGATGTTGATGGCCGCGGCGAGACTGGATCTGGCGGCGGTGTTCCTCTACGCGGGCACGATTCTGCCGGGTCGTGGCCAAGCTTTCCGACGGCAGCGAGCGCGAGGTCACCATCATCGACGCGTTCGAAGCGGTCGGCGCTTGCTCGCGCGGGTTGATGCCGCGCGAGGACGTCGACGCCATCGAGCGCGCGATCTGCCCGGGCGAGGGGGCGTGCGGCGGCATGTACACCGCCAACACCATGGCCTGTGCCGCCGAGGCGCTGGGCATGTCGCTGCCCGGCAGCGCGTCGCCGCCGGCGACCGACCGTCGCCGCGACGGATTCGCGCGCCACAGCGGGGAAGCCGTCGTCGAATTGCTGCGGCGCGGCATCACCGCCCGCGACATCCTCACCAAGGAGGCGTTCGAGAACGCGATCGCGGTGGTGATGGCGTTCGGCGGGTCGACCAACGCGGTGCTGCATCTGCTGGCCATCGCGTACGAGGCCAACGTCAAGCTGGCGCTGGAGGACTTCAGCCGGATCGGCGCACGCGTGCCGCACCTCGCCAACGTCAAGCCATTCGGCCAACACGTCATGTCCGACGTCGACCACATCGGCGGCGTGCCGGTGGTGATGAAGGCCCTGCTGGATGCCGGTCTGCTGCACGGAGACTGCCTGACGGTGACCGGTCGGACCGTCGCAGAGAACCTCGCGCACATCGCCCCGCCGGATCCCGACGGCAAGGTGCTGCGCGCTCTTGATCATCCGATCCACCCGACCGGCGGCATCACCATCCTGCACGGGTCGCTGGCGCCCGAGGGCGCGGTGGTCAAGACGGCAGGTTTCGACGACGACGTGTTCGAAGGCACCGCAAGGGTTTTCGACCGAGAGCGGGCCGCATTGGACGCATTGGCCGACGGCACCATCACTCACGGTGACGCGGTCGTGATCCGCTACGAAGGCCCCAAGGGCGGTCCCGGGATGCGTGAGATGCTCGCTATCACCGGCGCGATCAAGGGTGCCGGGCTGGGCAAGGACGTGCTGCTGTTGACCGACGGCCGGTTCTCCGGCGGCACCACGGGCCTTTGCGTGGGGCACGTCGCGCCCGAGGCAGCTGACGGTGGGCCGATCGCGTTCCTGCGCGACGGCGACCGCATCCGGCTCGACGTCGGCCAAGGGCACGCTGGACGTGGTGGTCGATCCCGACGAGTTCGATTCCCGCCGTGAGGGTTTCACTCCGCTGCCACCGCGCTACACCAGCGGTGCACTCGCCAAGTACGTCAAGTTGGTGGGTTCGGCCGCCATCGGAGCGGTCTGCGGCTAACGACCGGCGCCAACGCCTATTTCACCAACGCGAGCGCGAACCCGTCCCAATGCTTCGGCCCCACCGTCTGAAGCACTGCGGTATCAAGCCGGGGGTGCTCTCCCATGATCTCCAGCGTTGCCCGCGTGGACCGCACCACCTCGTCGGGGTCCGGTGACAGAATTGCGCCTTCACGAATGACGTTGTCCACCACGATAACCGAGCCAGGACGGGTCAGCCGGATAGCCCAATCCAGATAACCGGTGTTGTTTTCCTTGTCGGCGTCGATGAACACCAGGTCGAAGGGACCGCCGGTAACGGCCGGCAGTGTCTCCAGCGCGGCGCCGACCACCACCTCAACCCGATCGCCGACGCCGGCGCGGTCGATGTTGGCGCGCGCGACCTCGGCATGCTTGGGCTCGTATTCCAGCGTGACGACCCGTCCGTCGGGACCGGCGCCCCGTGCCAGCCAAATCGTGCTGAAGCCGCCCAGCGTGCCGATCTCCAGAATGCGGCGAGCCTGAATCGCGCCGGCCAAAAGGCTCAAGAACTTGCCCTGTTGCACCGACACCGCGATCCGCGGCAGCCCGGCCGCATCACTGGCCTCTAGAGCGGCGGACAACACCGGATCATCGCCCACCACGGTGGTGTCCAGAAAAGCGTCAACGTCGGCAGGATTCGGCTTTTGAGTCATGAGCCAACGCTAGCCCGCCGCCTTCACCGATCGCCACTTGTTAAAACCTAGGTACCCTATACCCCTAGGGGGTATATGCTAGGGTGGTTTCAACCGATCCCTCGGCTCACGAGGGTCCCGACATAGATAAGGGTGGAGTACATGGCAAACGAGGCAGGAACGCTACTGACCTGTTCGCACGGAAGCTGCGGCTGTCGGGTGCGTATTGAGACCGAATGCCACTGCGCCGGAGCGGGCCAGCCGTACCGGTGCACATGCGGCGACGAAATGGTTGCCGTCGGCTAGCACACCACCGCCGGGGCTAGCTCGACCTCGCCGACGAGTCGCTAGCGCACACCCTCTTTGGCGTATATCACCCGCAACACATGCCCGAGTTCTGGTCCCATCACCAGCTCGGCCAGCGTGCACAGCGTCGCGACGTACAGCGATCCGTGCGGCGGCGTTGCATCGCAGAGATGGTGCGCAATTTCGTGTAGCACCACCAGCTCACGCATCGCCCACTCGGCGGTGTCGAGGTCGGGAACTGCGATGATGCCGGTGCCGCCGGGGTTTTCGTAGTGAGCCGCGGTAGCGGCCCGTCGGGCGCGCACCTTCAGCGGCGCTATCGCCGGCCATTGTCGCCGCACCGCCGGTAATGCCAGCACATCGTCGACGTAACGCTGCACCGCCGGTACCGAGGCAAACCGCGCCTCGGGCGGCAATGTCAATTGTGCGCCGAAGAACTCCACGCTGCGCGACCCGTGTTCGGCGGCGCGGTCGAACAGGGTTCGGACGAATTCCTCGGCGGCATAGACTTTGGAGCGCTGCCAGTCCCGCGGGGCCGGGTCGTCGGCGTTCACCGCTCCAGCTTGGTCCGCGCCGCCGAAAGCTCTGGACTACTTCCCAATCGCGCCCGCCGACCCGCCCGGTCCCCGGCTCGCCGTGCGGCCGAGGAATACCCCGCCGCAGCCCGGCTGGCCTGCCAGGTGCCCCGCGCCTTTGACGCGCTGCGGTAGTAATCGCGAAGTTCGAGTTCCTTGTCCCGCAGGGCGATAGCCGTTCCCGGCCGGTGCTTGCGATCTTTCATTGCCTCGCGCTGGGTCTGCTCGCGGGCCTCGGCCAGCCGCTGACCAACCCGGGCACCGAACGCGAGCTGAAAATTCAGTCGGGCGGTGATCGTCGGGGTGGGTCGATGTGCACCCGACGTGATGTAGACATCGGATGCGCGCACCATTTGAACCACCAGGCTCGCGTATAAGGCGTGTGTGGCGTCGATGTCTTCGGCGAACCCGTAGGCGTACACGAACGTCGAATTGGATGCCACGTCGCAGCGCACGTCGTTGGCCGACGCGATCACCACGAACAGCTGCACATAGGTCCGTAATCCCCTGGCGCCGGCGGCGCCGATGGTGATGGTGCGCTGAATCGGGGTCTGGACGGGCGTGCGCTTGTCCGCGTGCGACCGGGCCACAGCCAAGTCGATCGAAGTGGCAGTGGCCAGCCGTTGCGCGGCCGCCATGAAGGCCTCGGCCTCGTGAGCGTTGTCGGTGCCTTCGGCCTGACGCAACAGGGCGGCGATGCGCGCCAGCATCTTGTCGTCACTCATAGCACCAAAGTAAGGGAACGGTACGACTTTCCGACGCGGCGGCTCACAGGCGGGCGTTGATCCACGAAACCACATCGTCGAGGATCTGATTGCGCTCCGGCTCGTTGAATACCTCGTGATACAGGCCGGGATAGATCTTCAGCTCGACGTCGGAGCTGCCCACGGCTTCGACCAGCTGGCGGCTGCCGTCGAGGTCGATCAGGCGGTCCTCGGATCCGTGCACAACCAGCAGTGGCGCGGTCAACGCGGCGGCTCGCTGCGGCATCGTCTCGCCGACCACCACCAGCGCGCGGGCGATACCCGCGGGAACTTTGCCGTGATATACCAACGGGTCGCTGTTGTAGGCGTCCACCACCGCCGGGTCGCGCGATACCGCGGTGGCGTCCAGCTGCTGCACCGGCAGGCCGGGCGCGACTGCGCCGAGAGTCTTGGCTGCCAGCACCAGCAGCGGCGACACGGCGGCCTGGGCGGCGACCGCCGGCCGGATAGCACCATCAAGTCGTAAGCGTCGGGGCGTTCGACGCCGTAGGCGAACACGATGCCGCCGCCCATGCTGTGCCCGAGCACGATGCGCTTTAAGCCGGGATGTTCTTTGGTGGCGATCCCGACCAGGGTGTCGAAGTCGCCGGTGTACTCGGAGATGTTTTTCACCAGCACCCGCTTGCCGCCCGAGCGGCCGTGTCCGCGGTGGTCCAGCGCGTAGGTCACCAACCCGTCCCTGCCGAACCGCTGGGCGACGTGGTCGTAACGACGGGCGTGTTCGCCGAACCCGTGCGAGAGGACCACCACGGCGCGCGGTGCGATGTCGGGGGTCCAGACGTCGTAGACGATGCGCACACCGCCGACACCGTTGAAGGTTCGCTCGCTACGGGTGGTTGTCATCAGGGGCAGCGTAGACCCAACTGGCTTTGACCCGCCCAACGTGGGCTTGTGTTACGTGTTTTGCCGAAAGACGTGCCTCAACCCCACACTCGACGCCGCCGGCGCAGCTAGAAGAGGCGGCTATCCGGTGACGGGCCGGGCACCGACCGCACTAGCCCGGCACCGGTGACCAGCGGCAGATCCAACGCCGAGAGCAGGCCCGGCGGCGCCTGGCAGACGGCCGGGATGGCGTTGACCATCCGAGATGCGCCAGCCATCCGCGCGCCCAGGTCGTGATCATGGTCGTCGGCCATCTCGAACTCGCAGCGCATGCTCGGCGAGCCGTCGATCTCGATGCGGTAGAGCCCGCGGCCGGACGCCGCCCCGTACCCGTAGTCTCGCGGTTCGATCGAGATACGCGGCTGCGGCCAGTCCGGCGCGATGTCGTCGCGCATGCGGGTGACGTGATCAATGACGAAAGTCGGTGTCCCATCGACGTATCCGGTAAGGGTGGACCGCATCGCGGCGATCGTCCCCGCGGCGATATGCCCGGTCGGGGTGTCGAACGATTCCTCGGCCGCGATGCGTTCGAGGTTCTCGTCGATGTGGTCGATCTTGACACCCAAGCCGGTCGCAAGCTGGTGCAGCACCGGACCCCAGCCGAAGGTGAACACCCCGGGTGTCGCCGCAAATGGGGTCTCCTCCGGAGGCTTGCCGAATCCGAGGATTTCATACACCGCGGTCTTGTCGGGGTAGGTCGCGTAGTTGAACATCTCGATCACCCGGACGGACTCGATAACCCGCGACACTCCCGAAAGCACCAGCGGCAGCACATCGTTGGCAAATCCAGAGTCAATTCCCGTGGTGAAAAACGACACGCCGCCAGCGATTGCGGCCTCACGCAGCGGCTCGGTGAAGGCCGCGTCGACGGCGTCCGGAAAGACCAGCGGCACCACCGAGCACGACACGACGTTCTTACCGGCCCGCAAGATCGACACCATGTCCTCGATCGCCTCCGCCGGCCGTAGATTGGCCGCCGCCGCATAGACCACCACGTCGGCGTCGCCGGCCAGCATCCCAGCGGGGTCCTTGGTCGCGGCCACGCCCATCGGAGCGATCCCACACAACTCGCCCGCGTCCCGACCGGCCTTGGCGTCGCTGTGCACGACGAGATCGACCAGTTGCAGCTGTGGGTGGTCGATCACCCCGCGCAGGGCAATCAGCCCCATTGAGCCCGGTCCCCAGACGCCGACCTTGTACATTTATTCTCCTAATATTAGGAATGAAATAATGAGATTTCGGACGGATGGTAGGAAGGCGGCGATGGATTCGTCAACAGTCCCGCCGAACGGAGCCGGTCCGGCCAAGTCGCCGCCCACCGGCCGCGTGATGGATGTTCTTGCAACACTCTCGGATTCATCGGGCGGCAGGACATCCGCCGAGGTGGCCAAAGCCTGCGGGATCAGCACCTCGACGTGCGCCCTGGTGCTGGCCGAACTCGAGCGGCGCACCTGGGTAACACGGCACGACGATCGCCGCTACACGTTGGGCAGCGGACTGTTCGGGCTGGTGCACGGACTCAGGACACAATTCCCGTTGTTGGACCGCGGCCGTGATGCGCTCACCTTCCTGCACACCACGCTGGGCGCGGGCTGCTCGATGTCCAAGATCGGGCAGACGCACCTGATCACCGTCGACGCGGTCGGTCACGGCACCGATGGGGTGCACGCAGTCGGTCAGCGCTTTCCGATCGGGCCGCCGTTCGGCCTGGTCGCGATGGCCTGGCGCGACGAAGAGGCGGTCGACGCGTGGCTGCGGCGGGTCACGCCGCGGTTGACCAAAGCCGATATCACCGCCCACCGGCGGGTGCTCACCCAGATCCGCGACCGGGGCTATGGGGCCTGGCGGTTCGATGCCGCCCACTCCTCGCTACATGACCGCCTCGCCACGGTGCTCGCGTCCTTGGAGCCGACCGCCCGAGTAACTCGAGAGCTCAACACTCTGATGACGATGGTGACGTTGCAGTCTGTGACGGAGATGCTCGAAACAGAGCTCACATCAACCGAATTCGTTGTCTTGCCGATCTTCGGCCGCGATGGCCAGCCAGAGTACCAGATCGAAATCCACTTGGGTGGTCGCGACGAGTTGATCCTGCCCGATCTCGACGCCGCGCTCGGACACGCCCAGGCGCTGCTGCGCCCCGGGGTAGCCTGACCCGCCATGGGACGCGTAGACGGAAAAGTTGCACTGATCAGCGGCGGCGCGCGCGGGATGGGCGCCGCACATGCCCGGGCGCTGGTCGCCGGCGGGGCCAAAGTCGTCGCCGGCGACATCCTCGACGACGAAGGCAACGCGCTGGCAGACGAATTGGGGAAAGCGGCGCGATTCGTACACCTCGACGTGACGCAACCCGATCAGTGGAAGGCGGCCGTCGATCTGGCGCTGCGCGAGTTCGGCACGCTCAACGTGTTGATCAACAACGCCGGCATCCTCAACGGCAACACCCTGCAGAACTTCCCGCTGGCCGACTGGCAGAAGATCATCGACGTCAACCTCACCGGGACGTTTCTGGGCATGCAGGCCGCCGTCGAACCGATGACCGCGGCCGGCGGCGGTTCGATCATCAACATCTCCTCCGTCGAGGGCCTACGCGGCAGCCCCGGACTCTATGGTTACGTCGCATCGAAGTTCGGGGTTCGCGGTCTCGCCAAGGCCGCGGCGCTGGAGTTAGCACCACACAACATCCGGGTCAACTCCATCCACCCCGGACTGATCCGCACCGCGATGACAGCGGGCGTCCCGGAGGACTTCCTGCAGATCCCGTTGGGCCGCGCCGCGGACCCGGCCGAGGTTTCCGCCTGCGTCGTTTACCTGGCCTCCGACGAGTCGTCGTACTCCACCGGCGGGGAGTTCGTCGTCGACGGTGGTCTGACCATAGGGGTACCGCACAAGAACTTCTAGGCGTTGACCGCCAAGACCGGCACCTGTGTGGTAACCGGAATGGGCGCAATCACCGACGTCGACATCAAACTCAACTTGTTCCTCTTCAAAACGTTGCAGAAAACGCTGAAAGGCAACATCTTCGACGAGATGGTGACCAACACGTACCGGCTCGAGGACAACAACGAGGGCTATCAGGACATGTTGGCCGGCAAGAACATTCGTGGTGTCATCTGCTACACCGAGGCCGACTGGTAGACCCGCACCCGTCGTGGGAACACCATCCGCTTGCGGGGGACTACCCTAAAAGCCATGCCTGCCGACATCCAGCTGCGGCGAGCCGCCGATCGGACACTCACCAAGACGGCATGGCTGAACTCCAGGCACTCATTCTCCTTCGGCGACCAGTATGACCCGAACAACACCCATCACGGGGTACTGCTAGTCAACAATGACGACGTCGTCGAACCCGGTAGCGGCTTTGACACTCATCCGCACCGCGACATGGAAATCGTGACCTGGGTACTTGACGGGTCACTGGCGCACCGTGACTCCGCTGGCAACAGCGGAGTGGTGTATCCCGGTCTTGCCCAACGGATGTCGGCGGGCACCGGCATCTTGCACTCCGAGAAGAACAATTCCACCACCGATCCGGTGCATTTCGTGCAGATGTGGGTGCAGCCCGACGAGCCGGGAATCACCCCGAGTTACCAGCAATACCAGATCGGCGACGATCTACTGGACGGCCCGCTGGTAACGATCGCCTCAGGCGCATACCCGGCCATGACGCCGCCATCACCATCCACAATCGCTCGGCGGCGTTGCACGGCGCACGGCTGCGGACCGGTGATCGGCTCGAGTTGCCGGCGGCGCCCTACCTGCACCTGTTCATCGCGCGCGGCGGTTTGGACCTGCAGGGGCTGGACAACGACGCCGAGCTGGCCCAGGGCGACGCCGTACGGTTCACCGCGTCGACCGGCACGCGAGTCACCGCTCGGACGCCGTCAGAGATTCTGGTTTGGGAGATGCACGCGGCGCTGGCCGAATAGGGCGGGGCCAGGGTTGCGGCCTGAGAAATATGCAAACGCGAGCCCAATTCACGCGACCGGCGTCATAGGGTTGGCCCGGACGAACAGGAGCCCGCATGTCTGAATCCAATGCCCGCCACGCGGCACCCGATGCCACACCAGCAGACGAAGAGGCTTTACCCAGTCCATCGCTCCCGCGTCCGGGTGGGGCGCGCCGACTTGGCCCGGCCAACTCGAGAGCGACCCGTACGGTGTGGTTCTGGACGGTCCCGATCGTTGTCACGCTGGCGGTCTTGTCGGCGTTGGCCGCCTTCTATCTCGGCGGAATCCTCAAGCCGATGACCAACCTGCGACATTTCCCGATCGCTGTGGTGAACGAAGACGCCGGGCCCAATGGCGCACTGGTGGTCAAAGGAATGTTGTCCGGGATTGACAAGGATGCCTACGACGTCCGCGTCCTCTCCCGCGATGACGCCAAGCACCAACTGAACACCGCGCAGGTCTACGGCGCGGCAGTGATACCGCCGAATTTCTCGTCGAAACTGCAGTCTTACGCGAAGAGCGCGCTAACCGCGGGGCGCGTTGATCGGCCGATCATCATCGTCACGACGAATCCGCGTGCCGGCACATTTGGCGCCAGCATCGCCGGCCAGGCACTCGACCGAGCGGTCGCCATGGTCGATCGCGCTGTGGGCGAACGGCTTTCGCAAGACGTGGCACAGCAGGCCCATGGAGCACCGCTGGCCGGCGCTGTGACGTTGATGCTCGCCAATCCGATCGAAGTCAAGACCACCGTGCACAACGCACTGCCCGACGGGACCGGTAATGGGCTGTCCGCGTTCTACTATGCGCTGTTGCTGCTGCTGGCCGGCTTCACCGGCAGCGTCGTGGTCAGCCCGCTGGTGGACTCGATGCTGGGCTTTGCACCGTCCGAATTCGGCCCGGTCTATCGGCTTGCCGAACACGTAAAGATCTCGCGATTCCGCACGCTGTTGATCAAATGGGCGTTAATCGTGGTGTTGGCATTGCTGACGTCAGCGGTCTACTTGTTTGTCGCCACCCAGCTTGGCATGCCCGTCCAGCACAGCTTGCCGCTGTGGCTCTTCGGGGTATTGGCGATCGCGGCAGTCGGTATCACGTCAACCTCGCTGATCGCGGTGCTGGGCTCACTCGGCTCGCTGGTCAGCTTGTTCGTGTTCGTCATCCTCGGGTTGCCCTCGGCGGGCGCTACGGTGCCGCTGCAGGCCACGCCGCCGTTCTTCAGCTGGCTGGCGACGTTCGAGCCGATGCACCAAGTGTTCCTGGGCGCAAGGGCATTACTGTATCTCGACGGCCAGGCGGCCGCCGGCTTGTCACAAGCGGTGGAGCTGACCGCCATCGGGCTGGTGATCGGTCTGCTGCTCGGCGGCATCGTCACCTACATCTATGACCGCCGCGGTTATCACCGAATCCCTTCGGAGCCAGAGGTTGCCCCCTCGGCTGCGGTGCAGAGTCCGGCGGCATCCACTCCTGCTGCCCCTACCAGCGAGACAATCACCTACCCGACGAACACCGACGAGTAACGCTGGCCGTTCGGGGGCGTGCTCTCAGACCCAAACTGTCAGCGGCCGAACGTCATTGGACCGCGCCTAAACTGTGGCGCGACTGTTATGCAAGTTGGCTGCGTTATCCGCGTGGTTAATGCTGTGCTGTTTGCATCGACTTTCGCGCCGAAAGGGCAACCGTGCCGACCCTCGCCGCCGCCTTCCGGCGCATCGCAGCCTGCTGCGCCGCGACGACGCTGTGCCTGTCGCTGGCGACCAGCACTGGGCAGCCGGTCGCGCGCGCCGAAGCACGCGACTTGCTGGCTAGTGCCATCGCAAACACGCAGGGCTCCTACCTGGTGTACAACTTCGGTGGCGGGCATCCGGCGCCGATGCTCAGCGCCGCCGGTAACTGGTATGACGGCGGCAGTGGTGGCCACTTGATGATCATCAAAGCCGCCTCGCAACGGCTTGCCCCGCACCTGCTGGTGGACAGCCATCGCGGATATCAGGCACGGTGTGAACGCGATCCGCGGGCACGCACCAGCGACGGGTTGATGCAAGCCTCGGAGACCTATCCGCCGGTACAGGCTTGGCAGGTGTTGGGCCAGCCGACGATCGCCATCAATGCCAACTTCTTCGACATTCGCGGACAGAAGGGCGGCTCGTGGCGGTCCACGGGCTGTAGTTCGCCGCTGGGGGCGTACGTGGACAACACTCGCGGCCAGGGCCGGGCCAATCAGGCGGTCACGGGCACCATCCCCTATGCGGGTAAACAAGGCCTCTCCGGCGGAAATGAGCATTGGAGCGCGTTGGCGACGATGATCTTGCCGACCCGCGGCGCCCCATCGGTGGTGTGGCCCAGAGGGGGCCGGGATGGCCATGACTACGACGCCGCCACCCCGGTGGTTGAAGGCTTGGTGGACCGGGGCGAGCAGTTCGTGGCGGTGAGCGGGCTCGGGCTGTTATCTCCCGGGAATACTGGCCAACTGAATGACGGCGGCCCCAGCGCGGCGCGAACGGCCCTCGCCTACTCCAAGCCGCGAGATGAGATGTATGTGTTTCAAGGGGGCAGCTACACGCCCGACAACATCCAGGATCTGTTCCGCGGCTTGGGCAGCGACACCGCCGTCTTGCTCGACGGCGGCGGATCGTCGGCGATCGTGTTGCGCCGCGATACCGGCGGCATGTGGGCCGGCGCCGGTGTACCAAAGGGGAATTGCGATACCCGCGAGGTTCTTTGCGACTCGCACGAGCGGGGTCTGCCCGGCTGGCTTGCTTTCAACTAGCTCTCATCCGGTGACTGCCGCTCGGGCCCGAACTGGAAGATCAGCAGGCTGACCGTCACCACCGCAGCGGCCAGAGCGATCACCGGAGCCACCGCGACCCGCGAGAGCGTCGCACCGACAATGGCACCGCCGCACATCGCCAAAACGACGCTGTAACGGAGCTTTTCCCGCTCACCGGTGCCGCCGGCCAGTCTGCTGTCGACACCGATACCGACAACGGTCGACGTGAGCACGGTGGTGCTGAGCTCTTGAATGCCGAACTGGCGCGCTGTGGCGTTCTGCACGCCGAATGTCACAGCCAGCCCAGCGATCAGGATGAGTTTGGTGTTGGTTTGATAGCTCAGCACACCGGTACCGGCCAGGATCGACAGTGTCAGCAACATGGCGATTTCCAACCCCAGCGACGTGGTGAGCCACCGCCGGGTGCGTGTACGGAGACGTCGGGTCATCCGGCCACCGATCACGGTTCCGGCGAGGAAGCCGACGAAGGCGACGATTGCGGCAGTGAGGTCCACGCCAGCGCGGGGAACGAACCAGAACCCGAGAAAGATGATGTTTCCGGTCATGTTCGCAACGAAAACGTGGCCCAGCACCAAGACGCTGATCGCGTCGACGACGCCGGTCGCGAAGGTCAACAGCAACAGCGCCGCAACGGTCAGCCGGTCCGATACCGGCGAGGCCGTCACGCCAGCGGCCATGGGCTGCAATCCCTCTCGGCGGGCGGCTTTAGAACTGAGGAGTCAGATCCAACGATGTAATCGTCGTCATCCTGGTGACCAGCCAGCGTGCATCGACGCGTTTCATGACCAGCCGATAGGAGAGGTACTTAAGGGAGGGAATGTCTTTGGTAGCCGGACTGGTGGACGTCGTGTTGGTGTAAACGATCGCAGTGGCATCCCGCCCGCCCAACGACTCCACCGCCGCCCCGGTGACCTGTGTGGTATTTGTGACCTTGGCTTGTTTATTGGGCGCGACGATCGCGTCAATGTATTTGCGGTATTCAGCTTCGAAGTCGCCGCTGAGGTATTGCGCCGCTCGATCTGCCAACTTGTCCATGTTGTCCGGCGTGTAGGTCCACAACGTCGTGATTGCATTGGCGGCGGTGCGCGCGACTTGCAGCTTGGTAGCCACGATGGCGCGATCCGTCACGTATTGATGTGCGGTCGCGCCGGCAAACGCCGCGGAGCCGACGAACAGCACGGCCGCGAGGGCAGCAGCAGCGATCGGGAGCCGCCTAGCGACCGGCCGTCTTGGCCGCCGGCCACCCTCGTCTTCGTCCGGTGTGTCGTTGGCCGTCGCCTCGCCGTCTTCAGCTGTGCCATCGCCGGTTTCGTCGTCGCTAGCTGAGTCGAGTGTGGATCCGGCTCCACTACCTTCCACGGTTTGAGCTTCGGCAGGTTCGGTTTCGCCGGACGTGTCATCCCCCAAGTTCTCATCGGGAGTCTCGTCGGTCAGATCACCTGTTGCAGGCTGCTGATCTTCCACTGATCACCTTCCCGCTGAGCGGTCAACACCCAACGATTTGTGTTCTCGATTGTTAGCTTTCCGTCGGGAGATTTCGACGTGACTTCGGTGGCCACCAGCACGTTTGCGCTGCCGTCGTCGTTCCACCGTTCCACCCCGGCGTCCAGAGCGATCCCCTTGGTCGGCTCCGCTTGGGCGACATTCAAAAGAATCTCGTTCACCTTGGTGCGGTACTTGTTGGCGAAATCACCTGTGGCCTGGGCTAACACCCGATCTACGTAGTCGTTGGCGTGAAACGGATCCAGCGACGTAAATCCCGTCATAAACGACCGGGCGAAGCCTAGTACGTCGACTTCCTTCATGGCCAACTGATGGTGCGATCGGTGATCCACCATCACGAACGAGGACGTCATGATGGCGCCGGCCGCCAGTACTGCGGCGACGCCCATGGCAAGGGGCAGCACCCAAGTCCGCGACGGTTTCCACCATTGCGGCGGTAACGTCAATCGCATCGGCCACCGCGACCAGGGTGTTAGCGTCGGCACGCGCTCGGTGAGCAGCGGCTCCTCGCCGGGCTGGATTCGGCGGCGGGGGCTCATTTTTCACCCATCGGGTAATTTGGGTTTCGTCACGACGGCCAGGTCGTCGACGAGCCATTGGCCGCCGGCGCCTTTGACGAACGAGACCCGGACAGTGGCGGTGATGGGGCGTTCCTCGTTCCCATCGCCGCGGTGACCCTGCAGAAATAACAGCATCGCCGCCTGATCCGGTGTTGCGGCCAGTACCGCCGAGTCGGTCGCCCAGTACTCGTTGACGATGGGTCGGCGTTTCTGCGCAGACTGCTGCTGTTCGACCAGCTTCGGCCGGTATCTATCGGTCGTCAACGACTGAGCACGGGCGAATTCATCGTGCAGCGACTTCGGGTCGTAGGACAGCATCTCGGTGACGATCTTGGGGCCCTGCGCTTGGATCGCGGCGCGCGTCTGATCGGAATGCCTATCGTTCAGGAAGACCACCACGAAGCCGCCTGCGGCACCGCCGAGGCACAGCAGCACCGCGATCGACACGACGATCGCGGTGAGCCGCCGGACGTTGGCGGGCCGCTGATCCGGTTCGACGCGGCGCACCTCGGTGCGCAGCAGCAGGTCGGCGAAGGTGCGCCGTCGTGGGTCCCACAGCGGCCACAGCCAGCCCACGAATACCGAGAAGGTATCCACGCCGCCAGCAGCGGGCGCAGGACCGCCATGCCGGCTTTCATGGCGTTAGCCGACATCAGCACTTCCGGCACGAACAGAATGCCGTCGCGAAAGTCGATGCCGACGATGCGCATGCCCTCGACCAGCGCCTTGGTCAGAACGTCGTAAGGCGCCCAGCCGCGGTCGAGCAGAATCTTGACGCCGTCTACGATCTCTTCCTTGAGGCCGTCGTAGAGGTCGTCATGCATCTGCTCGACGAGTTCGTCGTCGGCGAGCGTCTTAAGATCGAGTTCGTCGTCCGCCATTGGCGCTGTTCCCACTCGATGTGTAGCCGGCGCGATCCCGGCGTCGTTCGCGCAATAGCGTCTAGAGGTTAATGGAAAGCGCCCCCCAAAATGCGCCGGCATTATCCCGCGCCGCCCGGGCGGGACCAAACACAATTATGACGCGCGGACGTTCAATTTTGTGGCCCGTCGCGCCCCTGCCGAGCGCCGCGTCGATGTCGCCGCAGGCGAATAGAACTCTCGAGTTCGTCGATAGTTGATTGTAGCGCGCTCACTCGAAATGCGCGATTTGCGACTGTGGGACTGTCGGCCGGCGACCGCGAAGAGCCGACTTTTCGCAACCTGATGTCATTTTGCCGCGAAAGCGGCTGCCGGCTCCGCGCGCCGACAGCGCTATCATTCCGGAATTTTTCGACATGCGGACGTCGCGCAATCGGCCTGGGGAATGTGAACCATGACGGTACGAAGCTTTGAGCTAGCGCCGTTGGACATTACGCGCCGCGCCGCTATGAAAACGGGACTATCAGGCTGTTGAAGAAGTCACGCGTTGGGCTTTGAGGACGGCTTCGTCGCCATTGTGGTAGGCGAATTTGATCTGGATCGCTTCGTCGTCGAGCAGTTCTGCGGAGCCGTCGCCTGAGACTTGGTCCATTTCGTCGAAGCCCTCCCAGGTGAACCCGATCGAGGACCGGCTGTATTCGATGTCGAGGCCGGCTTGGAGGGCGCCGAAGGCGATTTCGCCATGGCCGTGATCGGTGATCGTGATCGTCGCGGGTCCGCTGAGGTTGAGATAGGCGCGATCCCAAATGTCGGCCTCAACGATCCGCCAGCGACCGATCAGGCGGCAGTTGGCCGGCGCCTTCACGCCGAGGCCTCCAAGAGCTTCGGCAGCCTCGCCAGATTGTAGGCGGCGGCCGCGAAGGTGAAGGCCCATCCGACGCGCTCGCGGCCGCGGAACTTGGTGCGCTCCTGGCCGGCGACGGTCTTGATCCAGCCGAAGGCTTCCTCGATCCGCTTGCGAATGCGTTGGCTGAGCGCGTAGCCCGCCTGCCGCGTCGTGCGGCCGTCGATCGCCGACGAGCGGCCGCTGGTGTTCTGCGCCACGTGCGGCGTCGCATTCATCGAGCGCAGTTCGTTGACGAAGTCCTCGGCGTCGTAGCCCTTGTCGGCGCCAAGCGTGATCGGCCTCGGTCGGTCGGCGCGCGGCTCGATCATGTGCAGCGCCGCGATCCGCTCGGCGTGGCCGTTGGCCTCGGTCAGACAGGCGTCGACCATCAGGCCGTTGCGGTTCTCCATCAACGCATGGCCCATGAAGCAGAGCTTGGCCTCCTTGCCACGGCCCTTGCGATAGAGCCGCGCTTCCGGATCGGTGGTCGAGGCGTGCGTCTCGTTCGAGCGCTTCTGGCCATGGAAGTCGGCCTCGCGGTTCCGCCTACTCCCAGCCGCCGGCGGCTCGCCCGCGTCGTCCTTCGGCCGAAAGCTCTTCATCGACGCCCAGGCCTCGACCAGCGTGCCGTCGACCGAGAAATGATCGGTGCTGAGCAGACGCTTCACCCGCGCCTGCGACAGCACTGCACTCAACAGCTTGGCGGCGATGTCGCCCTCGAGCTGCCGTTCGCGGTTCTTGGAAAACGTCGAGTGATCCCACACCGCATCGTCAACGCCGATGCCGACGAACCAGCGGAACAGGAGGTCGAACTCCAGCCGCTCCATCAACTGCCGCTCCGAGCGGATCGAATAGAAAGCCTGCAACAGCATCGCCCGAAGAAGCTCCTCAGGCGGAATCGAGGGCCGACCCATCCGTGCATAGAGCCCCGAGAAATCGCCCGAAAGCCCAGCCAGCGCCTCGTTCACAATGCGGCGGATCGTCCGCAGCGGATGGTCCTTGCCGACCCGCGCTTCCAGATCGACATAGCTGAACAGCGACCCAGACCGCTCGTCCCCGCCCCGCAGCCCCTCGCCTCCGCCAAGCTGCAAGACGAAAAAATCACAGGGCGAGCCAGCTGGCCAGAGACTTTGTCAACGGCCTGCTAGCTCATCCCGCGTCAAGCCAGTGGCTTCGTCGCGCAACTTTTCCACGTCGAGGATCGACTGCTCGCCAGAAGACCTCGCTGCTGCGCTCGCGTTCTCGCTGCGCTATGCCGGGCGCCGGCGCGTCCACAGCGCAGACGAACTCATGTCGGAGATCGTCGCGAAACAACTCGTCCAGCACCTGGAACGATCGGGATTCGTGGTGATGCAGAAGCCTCCGCGCGGCGGTCACTCCGCGCTGGCGCGAGGATTCGAGGGCTGCGGCCAAAAAAAGAGGCCGCAAGCGAGCGGCCTCAAAGGTTCTGGAGGTCTCTGCGTCAGAGGGATACGGCTAACGCAGTCGGGTGCGTGTTAGCATCAGGCTGTCTCGCGTTGATATTGGTGGCAATACCTAGGGGATAAAATCAGACGGTTGAGTTCGGCTTCCTTCTAGCGATTCCAATAGGTTGCAGCTTATCTGGAGGGGTCGAAGCGTTTGATTCTATCCACTTGCTCGTCGTCGCTGTAGCTCTCGCCAGGACGGCTAGACATTGACTAGTTCATCGATTCCATGAAACCGATCTTTTGTGAGGGATTCATTTGGTCTTTGCCGGCCTGTAGGCTGCTCTTTTAATTCGCGGGACGAGATTCGAAGATCATGACGGCACGGCGACGAGCGATTGAGTTGTCGATCGGAGAAGAGGATTTGGCGAGGCTCGTTTCGGTAGCACGCTCGCGAACGGAGCCGGCGAGCCGGGTCGAGCGAGCGCGAATGCTGTTGGCTTACCGGAAGGACCCCTCGTTCTTTGCGGTGGGTCAAGCTTTGGGGTTGCATCATCAGACGGTCCAGCGCTGTGTTGAGCGGGTGCTCGCCTATGGTCCAATGGCGGCGCTCGACGATCGTCCCCGGCCGGGCAAGGAGCCGACGATCACTGCCGAGGCCAGGGCATGGCTGGTCTCTCTGGCCTGCCGCAAGGCGAAGGACCTGGGCTATCCGCACGAATTGTGGACGACGCGGCTTCTGGCTCGTCACGCGCGCGAGCATGGACCAGCCGAAGGGCACGCCTGCCTTGGCAAGCTGGTTCAGGGCACTTTGTGCAAGATCCTCAATGAGCAAGAGGTCAAGCCGCACAAGGTGCGCTACTACCTGGAACGCCGCGACCCCGAGTTCAAAGCCAAGATGGCGGAAGTTCTGTGCGTCTACCGCCAGGTCAAGATCATCAAGGAGACCGCGGCCGCATCGAAGAAGAAGCCGAGTGATGCGGTGGCGATCGTCTCCTATGACGAGAAGCCCGGCATCCAGGCGATAGCCACGATCGCCCCGGATCTGCCGCCCGAGCCCGGCGCGCACGCGACCTTCGCGCGCGATCATGAATATAAGCGCCACGGCACGGTCAGCTTGCTGGCCGGCATCGACCTGCTCGCCGGCGCGGTTCACGCTCTGGTCAAGGATCGCCACCGCAGCCGCGAATTCATCGAATTCCTCAAGCTTCTCGACGCCGCCTATCCAGCCCACACGGCGATCAAGCTGATCCTCGACAATCATTCCGCGCACATTTCCAAGGAAACCAAAGCTTGGCTCGCCGAGCAGCCGACCGGCCGCTTCGAATTCACCTTCACGCCCAAGCACGGCTCCTGGCTCAATCTCGTCGATGGCTTCTTTTCCAAACTTGCCCGCTCCGTCCTGCGCCACATCCAAGTCGCATCGAAACAGGAACTCAAGGAGCGCATCATCGCCGCAATCGACGAGTTCAACCGACATCCTGTCGTCCATACTTGGTCCTATAAACTCGACAACGCCGCTTGATATGATTCGAATTTTGGAAACGATGAATTAGTTCATCAATTCCATGAAACCGATCTTTTGTGAGGGATTTATTTGGTCTTTGCCGGCCTGTAGGCTGCTCTTTTGATTCGCGGGACGAGATTCGAAGATCATGACGGCACGGCGACGAGCGATTGAGTTGTCGATCGGAGAAGAGGATTTGGCGAGGCTCGTTTCGGTAGCACGCTCGCGAACGGAGCCGGCGAGCCGGGTCGAGCGAGCGCGAATGCTGTTGGCTTACCGGAAGGACCCCTCGTTCTTTGCGGTGGGTCAAGCTTTGGGGTTGCATCATCAGACGGTCCAGCGCTGTGTTGAGCGGGTGCTCGCCTATGGTCCAATGGCGGCGCTCGACGATCGTCCCCGGCCGGGCAAGGAGCCGACGATCACTGCCGAGGCCAGGGCATGGCTGGTCTCTCTGGCCTGCCGCAAGGCGAAGGACCTGGGCTATCCGCACGAATTGTGGACGACGCGGCTTCTGGCTCGTCACGCGCGCGAGCATGGACCAGCCGAAGGGCACGCCTGCCTTGGCAAGCTGGTTCAGGGCACTTTGTGCAAGATCCTCAATGAGCAAGAGGTCAAGCCGCACAAGGTGCGCTACTACCTGGAACGCCGCGACCCCGAGTTCAAAGCCAAGATGGCGGAAGTTCTGTGCGTCTACCGCCAGGTCAAGATCATCAAGGAGACCGCGGCCGCATCGAAGAAGAAGCCGAGTGATGCGGTGGCGATCGTCTCCTATGACGAGAAGCCCGGCATCCAGGCGATAGCCACGATCGCCCCGGATCTGCCGCCCGAGCCCGGCGCGCACGCGACCTTCGCGCGCGATCATGAATATAAGCGCCACGGCACGGTCAGCTTGCTGGCCGGCATCGACCTGCTCGCCGGCGCGGTTCACGCTCTGGTCAAGGATCGCCACCGCAGCCGCGAATTCATCGAATTCCTCAAGCTTCTCGACGCCGCCTATCCAGCCCACACGGCGATCAAGCTGATCCTCGACAATCATTCCGCGCACATTTCCAAGGAAACCAAAGCTTGGCTCGCCGAGCAGCCGACCGGCCGCTTCGAATTCACCTTCACGCCCAAGCACGGCTCCTGGCTCAATCTCGTCGAGGGCTTCTTTTCCAAACTTGCCCGCTCCGTCCTGCGCCACATCCGAGTCGCATCGAAACAGGAACTCAAGGAGCGCATCATCGCCGCAATCGACGAGTTCAACCGACATCCTGTCGTCCATACTTGGTCCTATAAACTCGACAACGCCGCTTGATATGATTCGAATTTTGGAAACGATGAACTAGTGGATAAAATCAAACGGTTGAGTCCGGCTTCCTTTTAGCGATTCCAATAGGTTGCAGCTTATCTGGAGGGGTCGAAGCGTTTGATTCTATCCACTAGTACTACTTTGGCAGATTGAGAGTTTGTAAAGGATTTCGCTTGATCGTTTGGCTCGGTGATTTGCGGAGCCGGCGGCGTGATGGACTGGAATGGGGATCTCGAGCGGTGGCTTGCGCCGTTCCTGGCGCGGTTGGGGCACAAGGCGCGCCGGCGGATGTGTCCGCTCTACGTGGCAGGCCTGATTGGCCCGGGCGACCGCAAGAGCGTCGAGCCGATGGCGTCGCGATTGGCGCCCGGCGACTACGACCAGTTGCATCATTTCATTGCGAGCGGCGTCTGGAACGAAGCGCCGCTGGAGAAGGAACTCGCTGTTCAGGCGGATAAACTGATCGGGGGCGCCGGCGCAGTCCTTGTCGTCGACGACACGGCGCTACCGAAGAAGGGGTCGCATTCGGTCGGCGTGGCGCCGCAATACGCCTCGGCGCTCGGCAAGACCTCCAATTGCCAGACGCTGGTGTCGCTGACGCTGGCGCGGGACGAGGTTCCGGTCTGCGCCTGTTTCTGCCGCAGAGCTGGACTGACGCTGCCGATCGGATGGCGAAAGGCCCGCGTGCCTGAGGATTGGCGCGCAGCGCGTACAAAGCCAGAGATCGCGCTGGCCGAGATCGATCGCATCCGCGCCGCTGGCGTTCGGTTTGCGACGGTGCTGGCGGATGCAGGCTATGGCCTTTCCGCGCCGTTCCGTCAGGGGCTCGATGCGCGCGGCCTCAAGTGGGCGGTCGGAATCCCGAAGCCGCAGAAAGTCTACCCGAGCAACGTCAGCTCGTGTTCCCGGCCGCCGAACGGGGGCGGCCGCGTATGCGCCATATCCCCGATCAGCTTTCCGCGCCGGCCGAAGACGTCCTCGCCGCCGCGAAGTGGCGACGCGTCAGCTGGCGCAAAGGAACCAAAGGTCCGTTGGCGGCCTCCTTCGCCGCCGTGCGCGTGCGGATCGCCGATCGTCCGCCCCAACGCATCCATGAGAAGGGGATGCAGCACATGCCGGGCGAGGAGGCTTGGCTGGTCGGCGAGCGCCGGGTCTCGGGCGAGCGCAAATACTATCTTTCCAACCTGCCTGTAGAGGCCAACCTCAAGACGCTCGCCGCCACGATCAAGGCGCGATGGATCTGCGAGCAGGCGCATCAGCAGCTCAAGGAAGAACTGGGCCTCGACCACTTCGAAGGCCGCTCTTGGCATGGCCTGCACCGCCACGCGCTCATGACAATGATCGCATACGCCTTCCTGCAAAGCCGCCGCCTCGCCGAAGCGAGCGGGGGAAAAAGAATCCGCCAAGGACCGCCAAAGCCGTCATTGCCCGCGATCCGCCGCGCAGTCCTCGCCATCCTCGCCCGCGCACCGCCCTATCGATGCCCGCACTGCAGGCGACCCCTCCGCAGATCACTCGAATAAATCTGCCAAAGTAGTGCTAGGATGTGATTAGCAAAAAAGGCACGTCAAACCTTTTTTGTTTACTAAGCGCAGCACGGCATGAGTGACGCATGTGCTGTGGCCTTGCGCTTCGCTGCTGCCACGCTCTCGCGCGACACGCTCCGCTCAGGACCGTTCACCGTCGGGAGGGCGGAAGCAAGAGAAAATGCGGTCCGCACATCGACGATCCCCATCCACGTCGCCACGATGCCGAACAAGCAGCACAGAGCAAATCATGAACAGACGCCATATTTGGCGCGTCGCCCCGCCCTCGCGAACTCTTCAGTGTCAATATCAGCATAGGTTGACGAACGTCTCCACTAGGGGCGATTGTAGTAACTTGTCTCCCTTCTTCTATCAAGGGAATCAAATCAAGGCCCTCCCATTGCGAGCGTCCTTATGATTCAGCCAGTGCCCGCTTCAGCTCAGCTCAACCCAGGCCCGGAAAGCGCCCGAAAAGACCGCTGGATCAATCCGGTTCATCAGCGAGCGAAGCCAGTCGCAGGGGATGCCGAAGGGGTAATCGGAAAAGCCGCGCAGGAACTTCAGGTTCGCCTCGCCCCAGTCGACGATGTCTTCGTAGTCGTCGCAATTGGCGATCGTGGCGCAGACCGCCAAGAACAGCACCTCCCGCAGCGGATAGGCGACGCGCCAAGGCTCGCGCACATCTTCGACCGCGGCGAAATGCTCCAAAAGCAGCGCCAGGCGCGGCTTGGGAAGGCTCCAATCGTCCATGAGAACACTCCCGAATCAGACCGATCCGAGAGAATCACAGCCGCACAACCCGCAAAAGCCCGCGTTCAATCCATAATCGGCGTTAACCCGAGTTAGTGGCCCTGGCGAGCGCGCACGCCGTTTGAACGCGCTCCCGTAAGAACATAAAGTGAACGGAGTTCAACCATGAGCGCCGAGCCGACGACAATCATCTCGGCCGCCGTGGCTACGCGCAAGAGCGCGCCCGAGGAGCGACGGCCGCTGCGCGGGATCATCGCCCGGATGCTAACGAGATGAACAATTCGCGGAATCGTCCCGATTCGCCGTGGAATAGCGATCTATTCCCACCGGCGCGAAAAGGATACAACTGGATCACGTTTCGGGCGCTAATGGAACGTTGGGCAGACTGAGTATGAACTCTGACGAGAGCTTGGCCCATAAGCCCTCGAGGCCCGAACGGGAATGATACCGAGTGGCTTCGTCTAGAAATCGGCCTCGGCCCAAAGAAGTATAACAGGTGAACTACCATCGTTATTCGCGTTATAGAAAAAACCCGGCGGTACGACAAAGGTCATTGACGTTGCGAATCCTTGCGTCCCGGCACCCGTGAAGGAGGCGGCAATAATAGTGGTACCATTGCCGCAACTGTTCGTGCCCGAGTGGGGTAACTCGTTGGCGGTTTTTACTATGCTTCCGCACATTGTATTGGTAGGCGCGGATGCATGACTAGGCAATTCTTGTCAGAATTAAGAAACGGACTAGACCAGTCGCGATCCTTGGTAACAAGCTTCATTTCCTGCTGAGGGATGGGGACTGGCCCGGGACGAAAGAATCTACCATAGGCAACTACAGTCGTCCAGCTGATGGGAATTGCAAGCAGCGCGCTTAATCCGACGCCCGCGATATTAGGATGATTGTCCACCCAATCTTTGAAGGGGGGAAATGTTGTTCGCAACGAACCCAACAACCACGCCAAAAAGGTGGGGATCAAGTAGCCAAGAATAATCAGGATAATGTCGCGGCTCATCAAATCCCCGTCCAGCCATGTATCGTCGCTGATACCAACAATTTACACTGACAGCAAGGTGCAAGCAGCTACGGGCGGGAGGGGCTGCCATTTTTCCCGTCGGTCAAAAATTAGCCGGCAGGGGGTTTGTCTGGACAGGCCATAGCCCCCGCACGTCGAACCCGCATCGCGCGGTTGAGGCGCGGGGCGGCGATGCTGGTCGGTCTGTTGCCGCCCCGAAGCGCTGTCCTCTGTAACCTCTGTATCCTCTGTATCCTCTGTATCCTCTGTATCCTCTGTATCCTCTGTATCGCATGGGTTTACTCTGTCGAGACGGCAGCATGAGACGAAAAAGGCGCCTCGTATGGGTTGACTATGGATTTCTGAGACGTTATGGCGGGAGGGTCTAGAGCCAAACGAGACAGCGGAGCGCCCCATGAGCAACGTGGGATATGCGAGAGTTTCGACCGTCGACCAAGACCTCGACATTCAGCTTACCGCGCTCAAGGCGGCCGGCTGCGACGTGATGCGGGCTGAAAAGGTGAGCGGAACGTCGACCGAAGGCCGGGCTGAGCTTCAAACCGTGCTCGCCTTCCTTCAGCGCGGCGACGTGCTGACCGTGACGCGCATTGACCGGCTGGCCCGCTCGATCACGGACCTCGCCGCCATCGTCCGCGAACTTGAGGCCAAGGGCGCGGCGCTCAAGGCCATCGAACAGCCGATTGACACAAGCTCCGCAGCGGGCCGGGCGTTCCTACAGATGCTCGGCGTGTTCGCTGAGTTCGAGACGGCAATCCGGCGCGAGCGCCAGCTTGAGGGCATTGCCGCCGCGAAGATTGCGGGCGTCTATAAGGGCCGTCCGGCGTCGATCGACGCAACCGCCGTCGCCAATCTCAAGGCCGAGGGCTTTGGCGCTACGGAGATCGCCCAGCGGCTCAAGATCGGCCGCGCCAGTGTCTACAGGCTGCTCGGCGATAGGGCGTGACGAGCGCCAACGCCATCGCCGCTCAGTTGAATGCCCGCGAGATCGCGACGCCGCGCGGCGGCGAATGGACAGCGCGCAGCGTGCTCAACGTGACGGCGCGGCTCTGATCGCGCGGGGCTGCTCCGCCCCGACCGCCTCGAAGGCCGGCGAGGACCTATCGGATAGTTCCGCTCTAAGCGTCCTTGCCGGTTCGGAGGTCATGCGACGGCCGATTGAGCTTTGCTCCTCCTCAAAGAAAAATGACTTAGGAAGCGCATGTTCCGGCACAATGTTAACGCTCATCGACGTACTCCTTTTACCGACGACGATATTAAATTCATCGGCCGGGTTACTATCGCGTTAATGCTTTGCGTCGATCATGATCCGCTCCGGCTTGCCGCCGGTGCGAGCCAACTCGGCGAAAATCTTGTTGAACACGCCCAAACGGCTCCAGCGAACGAACGATCGCAGATCGTTTTGTGCGGGCCGTATTCGCGCGGCGCGTCGCGCCAGCGCAGTCCGTTCTTGATCACAAATACGATCGCGCTGACGATCCGGTGATCGTCCACCCGAGCTACCCCATGCGAGCGCGGAAAATAGCACTTGATCCGACGCATCTGAGCTTGAGACAGCAAAAACAAATCAGCCATGACGAAGCCTCCTCGCCTCGCCGATGAGCCATCGCTGTGAAGAAATAATGGGTTGACCTAGTCATATTTCTATCACGGCGGCGGCAAGTCAGCGGATGAGACTATCGGCGCGCGAAATGACGACGGGATCGTGAGAATACGCAACTGAGGCTGCTATAGGGGCGCGGACCGGAGGCATTTGGGCCACGTGAGCGCGTGGCGGCTCGGGCGATAGGCTGGTCAGGGCTGAGAGGGCAAGCGCCGCCCCGATGCCCGCCACAAGGGTAGCTCTCGACGAAAGAACGGAAGGCTGAAACCTCAGCACGATTTTGATCCACGAAAGTTTCCACTGGGCGAGTTGATACCCCGGCGCTCGGATCGCCGCAGTGATCGCGCTCACAGTCTGTGATCGTCTAGTCGAGAAGCCGATTGAGGCGGCAGTCGTCCCGGACTGTGGTTGCAATCGAACCTCCGTATGAACTCATTGCGAGGACTCTGGCCTGACCCGCGCTTGTGAGGCTGCGCCAGCATGGACCAGCCCGCCGCGCCGCCCCGACGACCCCGACTAACCCCGAGCCCCTGAAGGCCATTCACGAGCTTCCTATGGGCCGCCACGATTGCCCAACGGTCGCATCCCATTCGCACGCCGATCGCGAGGGCTTCGCTGCCCGATCGCAGCGGCATCGTTCGACCGTTTCAAACGGACGGCGCTCCAACCCACGGGCCACAGAAAATGCCTGCACGCGCGCAGGAAGACGCTTCAAGGCGCTCATCCGCGACTGACGGTCGCACTCGGCTTGGACGCCGCGAGAACCTTCCGCTTTGAAAACAATCAACGGAAATCAAAAAATCAAAGGAGATTTGACATGAAACGTGGTGGAAAAAGATCGGGAGCCGGTCGCCCCAAAGGCAGCAGACAGAAGATCACAGAGGAGGTCCTTCGCACGACTGCCGAAGCCGGCGAAACGCCCCTTGAATACATGCTCCGCATCATGCGGACGTGCGATAATCCTGATCGCGCCGATAGGATGGCGATCGCGGCCGCGCCCTATCTGCACGTCAAGAAAACGGAAGCGACAGAGAGCGCCGGCGTCGTGTTCAATATCACGCCGTTCGAGGCTGCCATCTGCTAAGAATCGAAGCAAGCAGTGGGCGCGCTTAAGCGAAGTCGGCCACGTCGGCAAGATAATGGCTCAGTACGACTGGCCACAACGATCCAGACCGCAGATAGAACAGCATGAACAGAACGCCCATGAGCATCGCCGCTAGGATATTTCCGACACCCGACCACCAATGATATGCGCCGAACAGCAGCGACGTGAGCAAGACCATGAGCGTTCCATCGCCGACGTAAGGCTTGAACACGTGCCGAGCGCATCGTCGAAAAACGACTTCCTCGGTGTAGGTGTCGAGGCCGATCCCCAACAGAGTGTCGAACCAATGCAGCCAGCCCTTGGACAGCGGATAGCCTCCAAGAACTGTTGATGGAAACAGATGGCTGCCGGCCGTCCTAATCCAGTCGAGGTAGTGATCGGCGAGGACAATGCCGAGGACCCACAACGGGATTTGTATCCACGGCATTCGCAGTTTCTCACGGCGGAATGCGACGGGCCAAGCCAGAGCGGCCAGAACAGCGAGTCCGGCCAAACGTCCAGTGTAATCCCAAAAAAGCCATCCGCCCGCGTCGTGTTGGCGCAAGCGCAGGACTTGGGAAGCCACCATCGGAACGAAGGCGGCCACAAACCATATTGGGGCGGGAATCGGCATCGCGATGACACGACCAATAAGCAATTTCATGGCCACGAAAAAGCCGCCCGCGCTGGCGGCTGCGAAGGGGCTGGCCGGCCGACAGACACAGAGAAAGGTCGCATGATGACCAGCATCCTCTCTTTCGTCACAGATGTCGCCAAAGGACACCGGACCTTCCCGGCCGCGAACGAAGGCTCCTGAGAGGGCTTCGGCGACGGCCGGATTTGGCTGTCGCTTTCCGTCTAATAAAAGTAAAAGCGGGTCGCTCTCTCATCTGCTTCTGCTTCAGGATCGAACATCTGCATAAGTTCACGCAGTAGTTCATCTAAGTACTGTTCGAAGCTTGCAATCTTCGTTTCTAGGTCAGTTACATCAACACTAAACGACTCCGCCCATCGTGGTTTCTCATAAATGGTCTTTGGATAGCGAAAACCGTCGCCGCCGGGATCAACACGCTCGAAAAAAAAAATAATAATTGATCCTACATTGTTCTCAAATTCTTTACGATAATCAACTCCTTGAGAGTTTTCAACACAGTTCATAACTTCATTCCAGAGCAATCCAAGCTTATGACCAGATTTTACATTGCACAAAAAACCTAGTAGACAACACATGGTAATAACATGCCTTAATTCAATTTCTACGTAACGTCGAGATAGAAACATTAAAGGATAGATGAGCCCGGAATTTTTTAATAAGTCGTCAACGTAAGAAGTTTCATTGACGCACACTTGCTGGAGTAATATTTTTATCGCCTTACGGTATCCTTGCTTATACGCAAACAGCGCGCCATCGCCGTGCGTTGCCCAAGAATATACTGAAAGCTCCTTTGACTTATTCGACATAATGGTTTACCCAACAAGAGGGTGCTAATGCTTTTGTCACTGCATTCCGAGCGGACGGGCCGCCCGACCGAAATTTGGAGCCCAACGATCGAGCCTCGCAGCGTTAGGTGATTCGACGCGGGCGGACAACGATGGTCAGTCGCTCGCCAGCCGGGGCGGCGTCACTGTGCCGTCGGCTTCGAGGAGGGTTCACGCGAGCGCGAGGAAATCCGGGTATCCTCGACGGCCTCCTTCGATCCGGCCGGAGCACAAAAGAATGTCTCCCTCGTGACCGCGTTCATTGCCGCCGTCGTCGCGGTCATCGCGTTCCTTCAATGGCAGACGGCGCGCGAGAAGGTTCTCCTCGATTTGTTCGACAAGCGGTTTGCCCTCTACGAGGAGGTTCGCTCGGTAGTTAGTGAGTATGTTGCGAGCCCCAAGGTGCGACCTGAATCCGTTGACGCTTTCACGAAAGCCGCCTCACGGGCTCAATTCTTGTTCGGCCCCGAAGTGCAAAGCTTTCTCGAAGTGAGACGGGTAGACCTCAATTGGGAAATGGTCACGCGAAACCGACAGCCGGTGGAAATGCCGGAGGTCCAGAGAGCGAGGCAGGAAGCAGCGCTAGTCGCGGGCACTGAGCGCCTGAGCACCTTCTTTAAGGACTTCGACAAGCTGGTCGCGCCCTACATGAACCATCATCAGAAGGCGCTCGGGTCGATCTCTGATTGGGTTGGCTCATTTCCCCAAAGGGAGGATGATCCTCCGGCCGGATAGTCGCCAGCCCTCAGTCCTTCGCCAGTCGCAGGATCACGTCGCTGTAGCTCTCGCCCGGCCCGCGCATGGCGCGTAGGCGGTCGACATACCTCGGATCGAGCCAAATGAAATAGTCACCGTTGGGCGCGCGATTCTGATGCGACGCCGACGTTGGACGGCAGGGTTGCGGCGATGGCGTCGAAGGCGGCGGCGGTGATCGAGATACGGATCATGCCCGCTCAATAAGGGCGCGGGCGCGGATTTTGCCTGCCCGAGGCCGCAGGCGGCCTTTTCGACTCGGCGTGGCTCATTGTCTATCCGGGCGCCGAGAAGCCGCCAGCGGGCTCGCTGTGTGGGCCAGTCGCGTAGGAGTTGGCCGTCCGGCATGGTCGCACGACGGAAATTCGTCGCCCAACGATCGAGCGCGTGAGCGTTATGTAATTCGTGCTCGCAACGATCCGCTGTTTAAGGTAGTTCGGAGATCAGCTTTTGAAAATCCGCTTCGGGCCAAAGTCTGGTCATGCGGGTGCGCACATTGCCAAGCGAACCAAGTGACAGCGCAAATTTAGCGACGTTGTCGCCGTCGGGCGCGTCGACGATGAGCACAATGTCGGAGTCGCCAGATGTCAGGAACAGTTGCTTGATTTCAACTCCGACCTTTTTTGCCAGTTTGCGGCCGGCTTCTGCGCGTTTCGGGGCTTCCTTGACCGCGCGGATACCCTGATCGGTCCAATCGAGGGACAGCATGAACGTCGGCATACGAGTCCTCCCTATGTTGCGGGCGGCGATCCCGAGGTCACCGCAAGCTCGGCGAGATTGCTGCCGCTGTCGACTTTTTTCAAGTCGGAGTTGTCATTTTGGCGCGCTGCGATAGGCGCGGCGAATTGCAGCGTGCCGGCTTTTGAGATCGCTGCGCCAGAATGAACGGCTTGTGCGGCCGATCCGCCTATCTCGGGAGGGCGGGTCGGATACCATTTCGCGCGGATTCATCTGGAAAGATCAAATCTGACCGCCGATTGATCGGCGGTCAGAACCTCGCACAAAGGCTATTGCGATGGAGCGCCGAACGCGGCGTCAACCTGTTTCTTGAAGGTGCTCATGTCGTATTGGTTGCCGTTCAGTTCAGTGCTCCACTTCCGCGTCATCGACGCAGCGGCGACAGCTTCCTTGATCTGCGCGTCCGTCGCGCCGGCGTGTTTGGCGGCTTGCGTATGATAGTAGACGCAATAGCCGCAAGGGATTTGCGCTGCGACGCCAAGCCCGATCAGTTCCTTCGTCTTCGTATCTAACGCGCCTTTCGGGTCGTTGATCGCCATGTACTCTTGCCAAGCAGGTGCTAGGCTGCTTGGCGGCATTACATCCTTCATGAATTGCGGCGCGTCTTGAGCGCTTGCGCTTGGGCCGAATGCAACGATTGGCAGGACGCTCAACGCTAAGGACGCAACAAGACCTTTCATCGTTCCCTCCTGATTATGCTGCTTAACAACGAACACGAGGCCAACCCCGGCGCGCTGACGTTACACGCAGTTCACAACATAACAGCATCAACTTCGCAGGCACTGTGACGCGGATCACACTCCGGTAACCATTTCCGGCTCGTGCTGCCGCCACCGTGCTCGGCAGGGCCTCGCGGCGCTAGAGGGCGGGCCGGTTAGAAATGAACGTCAGACCGGGCGCCTCATTGCCTATCCGAGGGCCGAGAAGCCTGTCAGCGGCCCGGTGTGGGCCGGTCGCGTAGGAGTTGGCCGTCCGGCTGGTCACGGGCCGGACGGCCCGCCCGACCGAAATTCATGCCCAACGATCGAGCACCGCAAGCGTTATGTGATTCGACGCGCGCGGACAACGATGGTCAGGCGGACCATCATTCGGGTTGGAACTCCGTGAATTGAAAGAGGAAACGCGGTTGTTCGAGCGATTCTCTCGTCGTCGCGCTCAACTCAACCACGCAATCGAGGTCCTGCAAACCTCGCGGTTGGCTGGCGCCGCTCAAAAAAGCCCCGGAGAACTTAGACCAAAAGGGAGTCTTGAACTTCTCGACTCCAGCAAGCTGCTGATATGCCGAGGACCCTTCGCGAATTATCGTTTGGTCTCTTTCGTCGAGATCGGTCACGCCCCATGTTTGAAGACCTACATTGTCGGCTAAGACGAGCACTAAGCCAACCTTGCGTGGATCATTCGCGTATTGGTGCTCCCCCGTGATCTGGACGACGGCTCCTGTCCATCCGATGACGGACAATGACCGCAACAGGCGACATATTTGTTGCTTTCGGGAGGCCCGTATTCTGCCCAAAGAAAGATCGTCCGGAGCTTGAAGGGCCTTTTGCCGGGCGTCCTGAACAATCTTCAGAAACATAGCCTCGGCTGGAGGATAATCGGGGTGCGTCTCGGCGTGTGCCGCTGAACCCAAACACGATGCTACCAATAATACAGCCAGCCGTACCCTCATCCTCTGTCTCCCACCGACTCGGGCACTTGTGCCCTCACCGGCGTGCGCTTGCCCTGCTTGGTGAATTTCGGATGATCGAGGCGAGGTTGTGTCCAACGACGCAGCGGCGGGCTAATCTCGCGATCCGAACACGCCCGCCACTCGTCATCTTCGAGTAGCGTCAGGACGTCTCGCGCTGTGAACACGACGCGAACACGCGCACGCGGTCGCAAGATCGCAGAGAGCATGAGCGAGGAACTCGCCATGATGTTCGTCTTCCCGTCGTGGGCCCCCAACGCCGGCGCCGGCATGGGCTTCATCCCCGGCGACGCGGGGACGCCAGCCTCAAGATCGCGCGGGAGCATGGAGCAGCGGAGCCGATCACGGTCAGTCTTTCGCCAGCCTCAAGATCACGTCGCTGTAGCTCTCGCCCGGCCCGCGCATGGCGCGCATGCGGTCAACGAATTGAGGCTCAAGCCAGATGAAATAGTCGCCATTGGGCGCGCGATTCTGCTCAACGCCAACGCTTGATGGCAGGTTGCGGCGATGGCGTCGAAGGCGGCGGGTGATCGAGATACGGATCATGCCCGCTCAATATAGGGCGCGGGCGCGGATTTTACCTGCCCGAGGCCGGAGGCGGCATGGCTCCATTGCCTATTCGAGGGCCGAGAAGCCCGCCAGCGGCCCCGCTGTGTGGATTGCGTACGCGCTCCGATCGTATGATTGTGCTGCGCACTTGCCCGGCGATCGAGAGCCCTAAAATGGACGGTCCTCTCAACCTGCCCCGAACCTGCCCCGAAGGTTCGAAGCGGTCCCTCGATTTTCTGCTAAGTCTTTGAAAAATTTGGTCGGAGTGAGAGGATTCGAACCTCCGACCCCATCGTCCCGAATAAGGCGCGCTGCCAGAACGCTCGGCAATAATTGATCTTTTTCGCGGCGATCGCCGCCGCTTGTCACCATTTGTTCCGCCGAACCTGTGCGGAACCTGTGCGGCGCGTCAGCGCCTCGCCGACCCCCCTCTGATGATCTGGGTGATGGTGCCCGTAGACCCGCATCAGCACTTCGAGCGTGATGCCGAAGAAATCAGCTGCGTCGTAAGGGTCGGCGCCGTTCTGCATCGCCCAAGTCACCGCGGTGTGGCGCAGCACATGCGGCGTGACGCCCTCGAGCCCGGCGTCCTCGGCGGCCTTGGCGAACGCCTTCCGCACGCTTTTGACTGGACCGCCGCCGAATTCGACCACGCTCGTCCTGGCGATGCCCAAGCGCTCCCAGCGACGCATATGAGCGAGCAGTCGATCAGGCAGGCGGATGGTCGGCTGGCGCTTTTTCGTCTCCCGCGCGCCTGGCGCGCGCCGATAGAAAAGACCACTCTCCAAGTCGACATGACCACGGCCGATCGCCGGCCGGGTCGCCGCGCCGCAGACGGCGCTCGACCGCGTTCCGGTGTAGAGCGCCACCAGCATGAATCGGGCGACATGCCGCCTCGATCGCCGGTCTGTCTCTTTGCCCTTCTGGACTTCGCGATAGCGCCAAGCCGCCCAGATCATTCCGGCCGCCTCAGAGCGGGTGAGCCACCTTTCCCGCGAGGGCGCCTTGGGAGGCAGGACAACTTCGACGATCGCGTTGCACAGTCCCTCGCGCCGGTGGTGATTGATCGCAGCGCGTAGGTCTTCAAGCTCGCGCCTGGCCATCGATTGCGAGCCGCGACGCTCGGCATAGGCGCGGCAGAGCCCGCCGTTGATTTCATCGAGCCTGCGGTCGCCGAAGAATTCCAGCAGCGCAACGACGCGCTGGCCAAGCTCGCGGGCGCTGGCGACCCTCGGCGCCGCATCGATCATGTAGATGTTCAGGACGTCGGCGACCGGGACGGAAGCCGGGTCACGGTCGCGCTGGCGCGCCGGCTTGTATTTGGCGCTGATGTAGTCGCCGAGCCTTCGCTCAGCCGCCGCGCGGTCGTCAGGGCCGCAGCGAGTGCGGATTTGCTTGTCTCCGTCTCGGATGATCCAGGTGGCTTTCTCTCGTCCTCTCTCCGGCCTGAGCCAGAGTCGGGCGCCCTTCGACGGATTTGACATAAATTCCTCATACTCTGGATTGCGGCAAGCGTCACAAAGTCCTTGCCGGCGATTCGCTCGATCGTAAGCTTGCCCTTGGCGGCTTCCTTGCGGAGGCCGCTGGCGGTCATGCTGCCGTCAGGAAAGGCGAGCTTCGCCGCTGTGCTCAGGCGCAGCGGAGCAGTTTCGCTAATGCGCTCGAGGTCAGTCATTTCGCCTTGACCTCCTCGCTTGACCGCTCCTCCGCGAACGCCTTCAGGCGCTCATCGACTCTGGCGAACAGCTTACTCACGGCCAAAATGTACGAGCCTTCCGATCGGGGGTGAATCAAGCTGCCGAGGTGGTCGCGCTTCTTGCCCTCGTGCAAAAATACGGCGTGCGTTCCACCTTGAGGGTTGGGGGTGCCGAAGTCGGCAACCTCCAAATAAAGGTCCGCATGGCGCTTGCGCTCCCAAGCGTCCTTAGCCCGCTGCGACAGCAGCATAACGACCATGAAATAGCGCGCCTTGCCGATCGAAAAGCCAACGTCAGCAAGGCTGTTGAGGATGGCTGCGTCGAAGGCCATCGCATCGTCATACTGGCGCGGCCTGCCTGTGCCCGGATTGCGCTCACCTGCCGGCTTCAACAGCCCGGCATCGGTCCAAAACCGCAAGCGCTCGACCACGGCCGCACGATCGGTGCCGGGACGCCCGATCACATCGGCCAATTGGGCAACCGTTAGAGCCATTGGAAATCCGCGTGAGCTGTTGAGAAGGGTAAACGACCCTTCCCCGCTGGTCAACTGGCTGGAAACGGTCTAGAAGGGTGAGCAACCCTTCCCCCTTAACAAGGAGGAGCTATGCCGCAAAAGCGGAAAAGCGCCCGGCCGATGGCTCGCTCGCCGCCGACCTGCTCGAAGGCGGCACAGCGATCGCTGAATTCACCGGGATTCCCGAGTTGCGCGTCTTTTACCTGTGCGAGCGCGGCCTGTTGCCGGCTTTCAAGATCGGCGTCCGATGGTGCGCGCTCAAAAGTGAATTGCGCGCCGCTTTGAGCAGCCGCACCCGGATCGCCGCGGCAAAGGAACGCAGCCGCCCGGAGCTGTCCGAGGGGACCTAGAATGAACGACCCAATCGACTTCGCCAAGATCAACCGAGCGGCTCTGGCGGCCCTCCCAGCGGTCTTGGCGCGCATTTTGCCGGGCGGCTCGCGCCGAGGGAACGAGTACGTCGTGCGCAACCCGCGCAGAAACGACCAGTCGCCGGGATCATTCTGCATCAACCTGAGCTCCGGGAAATGGGCAGACTTCGCGTGCGACGCCCGAGGAGGCGACGCGGTTTCACTTTGCGCATACGTTGCGGGATGCTCGCAGTCAGAAGCGGCGCGTGGTCTCGCTCAGATGTTGGGGGTTGAGGAGAAAGGGCGCCGCCGTGTCTGACGCCAAAGACCCTTTCGCTCCACTGACCGAAACCGAACGCGCGAGCGGCAGTCGAGATTGCAACCAAAACCATGGTGCCCTAAGTGAGCTTGTTGCGCCCATCCCCGCCAATGCGCCGCCTCCCCCAACGTCGCATTTCAAATTCGGCGAACCGACTGCCCGCTGGACCTATCGTGACGCCTCCGGTCGGCCACTGTTTCAGGTTGCGCGCTTCGATCTACCCCATGGAGGCAAAGAGTTCCGGCCTCTAACCCTCCGCCGCGACGCGACGGGCTTCCGGTGGCGCTGGAAGGGTTTTCCTGAACCGCGCCCCCTCTTCGGTCTTGATCTGCTCGCCGCCCGTCCTGAGGCTCCTGTGATCGTCTCAGAGGGCGAAAAGTCGGCCGACGCGGCTACGCGCATTCTTCCCGATCATGTGGTGGTCACCTCGTCCGGCGGATCGCAAGCGGCGGCCAAGTCGAACTGGTCGCCCCTCTCCGGCCGCAACGTGACGATCTGGCCGGACAATGACGAATCGGGCGCGAACTACGCCAACGAGGTTGCGGCGACCCTAACCAAACTGGGCTGCCAAGTCAGCGTGATCGACGCTGATGCTCTCAATGCGATCGACGGGGGCGGTCGCGGCTCAAATTTCGAGCCGACCGGTTGGGATGCGTCCAATGCGCTTGCTGAATGGGCGGACTCGGAAGCGCTGCGGAGCGCCGCCCTTCGCCTCGCCAGGCCCTATGAGGCCGGTACAGTCGCGGCGGCTGATGCGCAGCCGGACGCCGATGAAGAGAGTGTCAGCGTGACAATGCGGGGAGCCGCAACCGTCTCGGAAATTAAAGTGGCGGCGGCGACCCTAGACAAGGACGACATCGAGGGCGCCAAGCGTCTTATCGAAGCGGCGCTCAACGCCAAAGCCAACACGATTGAAGCCCACCAAATCGTCAAGGCGCTAGCGAGGTCCTTTCGCGTTCCGAAAGCCGGGGTCGAACAGCTGTGGCGCGACATCGAAGCCAAGCGCGCCTTGAATGCTCCCACGGAAGTCGAACTGGCGGAAGCCGAGAGCCGGGAACGCTTGGCCAAACGCGCGGAGCTCTATGAGCGGTGTAAACACATCGCCACCAGCCCCAGACTGCTGGACGAAATGGCGGATCTCGTCAGAAGTCTGGGCGTTGTTGGAGAGCGTCACGCAATATCAGCTACCTACCTCACAGCCACGAGCCGTCTCTGTTGCGATCGGGCTATTTCGCTGCTGAGGCGCGGCGCGGCCGCCAGCGGAAAGAACCATCTGGTGGAGGCGGTGTTCAAGCTCATACCGCCCGCGAGCATCGTCCCCGCCGTTGGAGGAAGCCCAAAATCGCTGGCGTATTATGGCGGTGTCGATGCCGACCACGCGCTAAAGCATAAGGTCATCTATGTCCCAGAGGCGGCGGCGATCGCCGACAAGCATGGCGTCGAAAGCGAATTCACGACGATGCTGCGGGTGCTGATAAGCGAATCCCGCCTCGTCTATCAGACGGTTCAAACGCAGGAAGATGGGCCGCCGATCACGGTAACGGTGACGAAAACCGGACCGATCGCAGTCGTCATCACAAGCGCGCGCCCGAACATCGAAGAGGAGATGATGACGCGCCTGATGGTTGTCGATGCCGATGAAAGCAGCGACCAGACGCGCGCCATTATCGAAAACACGCTCACCGATCGCCGGGACGCCGTCGCGGAGGGCGAGCCGAACAAGTGGGTGGACTTTCAGCGCTGGCTGGAACTTAGCGCTCCTTACGATGTGATCATTCCGTATATCTCGGCCGTCCGGCAGGCGCATGGCGATCAGGCGAGACTCCCCCTTCGGTATCGTCGCGACATCACGAACTTCCTCACCGCCATCAAGACGTCGGCGATCCTTCATTCGGCCCAGCGCGAGCGCGATAAGCGCGGCCGGATCGTCGCCGATCTTGCCGACTATGATGCGGCGCACACGGCGTTCGATCGCGACATGGGGGGGCTCTATAGCGTCAACGTCCCGGATACGATCAAAGCGGTCGTCCGCGCAATTGAGGCGATGATCGAGCGCGAAAGGCATTCGGGTCAGACCGACCAGGGACTTCGGACCGATAGCGCCAAAGTCACCTACGACCTGCTGACGACGGCTCTCGGGATCAACTCCAACGACACCGCCGGTCGCCAACTTAAAGACGCCCAAAAGCGCGGTCTCATCGAACAGGTCGAACCGCCGGACGGCTTCGGCAAGACGACGGCGCGCCGGTATCGGGTGCTGGTCCCTTCGACCGATCTTGATAAGCGCGAGATCGGCGGCGTCTTTCCCTCGCCCGACGCCGTTCGAAAGGCGATGCAAGCGGAAAACTGCACCGGTTACACCGCTTGCACCGCCAATTCTGAGGGGGAGGGGGGGTGTCTCTCGACTCAAGAGGACAACGCTCTACCCAACCTAGATGATGTGGAAACCGCGCCAGCCAGAAGGGTACTGAGGGGTAAGATATGAACCTTTCAGGCGACGAAACTCTCCTAGATGGACAAAGATTGGGGGAGGGTCCGCAAACAGGCGGTGAAGCCGGTGTAACCGGTGCAATTTCCGCAGTGGATGCGCTCAGGCTGGCGCGCCGCAGTGGCTTCACGCTCGGGGTCGACGGCGACGACATAGCTTTCGAAGTCCATGACTATCCGATTGCGCTTTCCATCATTGACACTCTGCGCCAGCACAAGCCCGAGATCGTCGAATTGCTGCGCGACGAACGCCATGCAGTCGTGAGATGGATCGCCGACAATTTCCGATCGTCGCCGATTGGTGAGTGCGCTCTCTGCGGCGTCGGCAAGCGGGAAGACGACCCGTTCGTGCTCGTCTTCGTTGGCGAGGACCGTGCGGACCTTCACGCATCATGCCATCCGGCATGGCTGGCCGAGCAAGAAGCCGAGGCTCGCGTCGCGCTCGGAATTGAGACGTCGGTCGGCATCAGGCCCGAATGCGACGCCTCTTGTATCGAGACGAGGGCGAAATGAAAACGTCGCCCGCCAGCAGTCGCGCTGATTGCGCAGCAAGCGCCTTGACCATTCAGCAAGCTGAAAAGTTGTCTGTCGGGGCGAGCGATTTTTACAAATCGCGGAGCCCAACCCTCAGAAGCAACGGCACAAATTGACGCGAGTCCCCTTCCGGGTCTCGCGGCTCATGGAATTTTGCAGCATCCGCGAGCTGCAGAACCAAACCGGTCATGATGTCTGGGATTGGCTGCTCGTCGTTTTGAAGGAATTGCTCGACAACGCGCTCGACGCTGCGAGGAGGCCGAGGTCGCGCCGATCATCAAGGTCTCGGTCAGCCCGAAGACGGGGACCATCGTGATTGAGGACAACGGTCCCGGGATTCCCGCGGAAACCATCCGCGCGGATCTGCGACTACTCGATCCGGGTCTCCTCGCGCGAGGCCTACGTGTCTCCGTCGCGCGGCGCCCAGGGCAACGCGCTGAAGACGATCCTCGCCATGGGCTACGTGCTCGATCGCCATAGGCTGCGAGGGTGACGTCGATGGAGTGGGAGACGCAACCGGGGAGACAATCATCGAGGCGATGGGAATCGCGCACAAGATCAAATTCGTGGTCGATCACGTCACCAATGAACCGCGCATTACTCATGCGACCGCGCCGTCGCCGATAGCCATCGGCACGCGGGTCACGATCAAGTGGCCGCCGCGCTGGAAAGACGGCTACGGCCAAATGTTCGATCACGCCGAGAGCGGGTTCAAGGCGCTTGCCGAGAGCTACCTCTGGTTCAATCCTCACCTGACGTTGAGGGGCGCGTGGGACGGCGCCGATTTCGTCAACGTCGAGGCGACCAACCCCGACTGGACGAAATGGCGGCCCAGCGATCCGACCAGCCCGCATTGGTATACCGAGGCGCGGCTCCAGCGCTATCTGAGCGCCCATGTCGCGCGCGACCGCCTTCTCGGGCAGGACCGGCCGGTTCGCGAGTTCATCGCCGAATTTCGCGGCTTGAGCGGCACCCAAAAGCAGAAAGCGATCCTCGCCGAGATCGGCGTCTCACGCCAATCGCTGCGCCGCTTTTTCGGAGAACGCAGGGTCAATCGCGTTGGAATTGGCCGATTGCTCGCGGCCATGAAGCGCCACTCGGCGCCAGTCCCGCCAAAGCATCTGGGCGTCATCGGCCGGGAGCATCTCAAGGCGCGCTTCCTCGCCGCCGGCGGTGCCGAAGAGACGTTCAAGTATGAGCGGCAGACCGGGATCTCGGGGGACATTCCCTACGTCATCGAATGCGCCTTCGGCCTGCGTCAGTCGGGCCTCGACGGCGCCGGCGAGCGACGCCATGTCGTCACTGACGGGCGCTTGACCCTCACCGGCGGCCGTCTGATCGTCACCGGCGCGAACTGGTCGGTTGGAATCCAAAATCCGTTTCGAAGGTTCGGGAGGACCGGCGAAGGCCTGGAGAGCACGCTCGCCGCAGTGCGGGCGAACGCCAACCAACCGGTCATCATGGCCCTGCACCTCGCGTCGGCGCACATCCAATTCGCCGACCGCGGGAAATCCTCGATCATCGTCGACGGCGATGTGGAGGCTGCCGATGTCTAAGGCGCCGAAGACGAACCCTCGCAACCTTGCCGAGGCGCTCACGTCCGTCGTCACCAAGGCGACCGGGAAGTGGACAGCGACCAAGAAATCAGAAGAGCGGCATCCGAGCTACGTCAGATATCGAAGGGTGCGGATGACCGCTGCGCGCGGATTGTCCCAAAAGGACGCGGCCGCGCAGGTGATGGAGGAGGCTTATATGGCGGCCTCGGCAAACGGCACGCTGCCCGCCACCGCCCGGCAGGTCATGTATGCGGCTCGGCCCAAGATCGAGGCGCTGACGTCCGGCAGGCGGCTGGACGACCAGTATTTTTGCCAAACGCTCCTGCCCGATTTCATGGAGGAGCATGGCGTCGATTGGGACGTCGTCTTTGATGCGCGCGGGCATTTCATCGAACCGCACGGTGGCGGGGCGGTCAATCTCGGCACCCTCGGAGTTCGCTCCTATCTCGCGGACATCAGAGAGGCGAAGTTCGAGCAACCGAAGCTAAATTCCGCCTGCGTCAGCACCCGCGGGCCGGATTGCAGTTTTGGCGCTGTACTGTTCATCGAGAAGGAAGGGTTTCAGCCGCTATTTGATCGTGCCGGGCTCGCCGAACACCACGACATCGCGATCATGTCGACCAAGGGCGTCTCGGTCACGGCCGCGCGACTCCTCGTCGATCGGATGTGCAGCGCCCACAGCATTCCCCTCTTGGTCTTGCACGACTTTGACGTGGCTGGCTTCACCATTTTGGACACGCTGCGGCGGGACACTCGACGCTATCAATTCGAGAGCGACTTCGAGGTCATCGACCTCGGCTTGCGGCTTGAAGACGTCCGAGCAATGGGACTTCAATCTGAGGGGGCTGCAAGCTCGAAAAGCAGCGCCGCCGCGATTCGCGCCCGGCTGAGCAACTGTGGCGCAACCCCCGAAGAGTGCGAGTTCCTGGTGCATCAGCGGGTCGAGCTGAATGCGATGACCAGTGAGCAATTCGTCGCGTTCATCAAGCGCAAGCTCGCCGAGCACGGCGTCGAGAAGATTGTCCCGTCGAAGCAGACGCTGGACGAGGCCTTTCAGCTTTTTGAGCGCAGCCGCCTCCTGGAGGAAGCATACGACAAAGCGGAAGCCGACGTCGAAGCCGCCGACGCGCGGGCCCCGCGCGACATCAAGAAAAGGGTCACGGAAATCTTGAAGAAACGCCCAACGCTTCGCTGGGATGACGCCGTCGAGGAAGTGCTAGTAGCCGTCACCCGGCGAGCGAGCGGATGATAGTTTGGAAGCGCCGTGTGGCGCGAAAATAGGAGAAGCGAAAATGAGCGATCACCAATTGCCGCCGAGAGAGGGCTTAGCCGTCGCAGAGGCTAAAGCCATTCGCGCTGATCTCCGCGCGGCCGCCCGACTGATCAATCCCGAGCCCTGCCAAATAGTCAAACACGGCGCGCAGATAGTCGACCCCTACGGGCTGTTCGACATCCCTGACAAATCGACCTGCTACGGCCGCGTACTTTTCGTGCGCAATCCGCCCGATGGTCCATGGGTTTATGAAGGCGATCTCCCGGACGACAAGTGCAAGGTTTTGGACGCTCGCATCACACGCGAGCGGCAAGCGGACGGGATCGGCTCTATCGCCTTTGGCGATGATGCGCCGCCGTGGCGTCCGTACCGATCGCAAACTGAGAGCGATCGCTGCCGAGAGAACGATGCGAACCCTCCGATCAGAGTCACCTTGGTGAGAAGCGTGCGCTGCAACCGTCAACAGCATATCGCCTACCTCGGCAGCATCCACGCTAACGCGATCGAGCGCCATCGCGAGATGTTGGTGGAGGAAGCGCTCTGGAAGCTCGACCGTCTCGGCGATCGGGTGCCGCCTGCCGATCGCCAGAAGATCGAGGAGGAGATCAGGGCGAAGATCAACGCTCGGGCGATCGTCGTCCCTGTGCGACCGGCTGGGCGTCCGGCTAGGGTATCAACCGGGTTGAAGGGCTGACCGATCGGCTCGGCGTTCGGCCGAGCGAGCCATTGCGGCGCCGACAGGTTGTCTAGGGTCCTCGGAGGGAACCCTCCTTTGGTCGGGGCACGCACCACCCACTGAATTCTGCCTACCCGGGGCTTTTATAAATAAGGGTCAGCCCGCACATTGGGTCTGAGGTTTGCCAATGGACGAAAGCCAAGCGGTCATCCCGATTGCCGAGCTCGCGGCGCGGCTTGGGATATCCACGCGCCATGCGTATGAACATGCGGCGTCCGGCGTGCTCATCCGCGTCGGCAAGGGGTTTGACTTCGACGCGAGCCTGCGGGGGTATCTGGCGCATCTACGTCGCGCGGCGACTGGGCGGCGGGGTCCGGGCAAGGCTGGCGCAGCGGGCGCGAAGGGCGACGAGCGCGCGCGCCTGGCTCGAGTGCAGGCGGACGCGATTGAGACGAAAAACAAGGCTGCGGCCGGCAGGCTGCTCGACGCTGATGCGGTGCGCGACGAATGGGTCAGCATTCTGAGGACTGTCCGAGAGGCTCTTCTGGCCGCGCCGCAGCGCTGCGCCGCTCGCCGCCCGCAGTGGGGCGCGGACGATGTCGCGGCGGTTGACGTGGAGATGTTGGCCATCCTGACGAGCTTGGCGAATGACGAGCACGTCTGAGGTCCGAAGGGAGGTCATGAGGGCGGCGTTCACTCCGCCGCCGAAGCTGCGGTTGAGCGAGTGGATCGAACGCGAGGTCCGCCTTCCTTCCGATGTGTCCGCGGTCCCTGGGCCGGTTCGGCTATGGCCGTTCACGCGGGCAATTGCCGATGCTATCAGTGACCCTTCGATTGAGCGGGTTACCCTGGTCAAGCCGGTCCGGGTCGGCTTTTCGACCTTGCTCACGAGCGCGATCGGCTCCTACGTCCACAATGACCCGTCGCCGATTTTGCTTTTGTTGCCGACCAAAGACGACGCCCGAGACGCTGTCGTGAGCGAAATCGAGCCGGTCTTCGAGGCGTCGCCTTGTTTGCGCGGAGCGCTGGGAGCGGCCGATAACGCGAGCAGAAACACGCTGTACTCCCGCCGCTTCCCTGGCGGATCGTTGAAGATCGTCGCCGCCCGCGCCCCTCGGAATTTGCGAAGGCACAATGTCCGCGTGCTGATCTGCGATGAGGTTGACGGCATGGAGACTTCGCCCGAAGGCTCGCCGCTCAAGTTGGCCGAGCAGCGCACGAAAAGCTTCGACAATCGCAAGATCATCATCGGCTCGACGCCGACTTTTATCGACACGTCCAACGTGTTGCGCGCCTACGCGGAGAGCGATCAGCGGGTGTTCGAATGTCTTTGTCCGGCGTGCGGCGTGTTCAACGAAATTCAATGGGCGCACATCGTCTGGCCCGAAGGGGAGCCCGAGAGGGCCGAGTATGAATGTCCGCACTGCAAGGGGCATATTAGCGAGCGCTTTAAGGTCCAGATGGTCGAGAACGGCGTGTGGCGCGCGACGCGGCCCGAGGTAAAGAAACACGCCGGCTTTCGGCTCAACGCGCTCGTGTCGTTGCTCGCCAACGCCTCGTGGGCGAAGTTGGCCGCGGAATTTCTCACGGCCAAAGACGACCCGGGCCTTTTGCGACCGTTCGTCAACACGGTCCTGGGGCAGGGCTGGTCGGTTCCGACGATGATTGACGAGGGCGCGCTCGCGGCTCGAGCGGAGCCGTTCGACCTCAACGCCATCCCGCCCGAAGTGCTGATCATCACTGCCGGCGCGGATGTCCAGGACGACCGGATCGAGCTCAGCGTCATCGGCTGGAGCCGCGACAACAACACCGCGTTCGTGCTCGCCCACATTGTGACCTGGGGCAGCTTTCAGGACAGCAGCACGTGGGCGGAGATTGACGAAATATTACGCTCGACGTGGCGGCACCCTTGGGGCGGCCGTCTTCGGATCGACGCGGCCTGCATCGACGCCGGCGACGGCGAACACTACGACCATGTGATCAAGTTTTGCCTGCCGCGGATGAGCCGGCGGGTGTTTGCGATCAAGGGCATGAACGGCGCGCGGCCCGCCTTTCAGATGGCGAAAGGCCGGAGTATCGCCAACAAGCTCGCGATTGTCGGCATCGACACGATCAAGACCGTGATTTTCGATCGGTTGCAACGCGGGCAAGGCATCCGCTTTTCGAAGTCATTGGAGCCGATCTATTATGAACAGTTGGCGAGCGAGAGGCGCGTCGTCCATTATGTCCGCGGGCAGCCAAAACGTCGCTTCGAGCGTATCGGGCGGCCGCGAAACGAAAGTCTTGATGCGCTCGTATATAACTTCGCCGCCCGCCAGGCTCTGACCGTCAATTTCGAAAGGCGCGAAGCCGAGCTTCGCGGCCGACCACTCCCGCGCCTCGGCATCGCCGAGCAGCTTGCGCATACGCCACCGGACCAGCCTATCCACCCGTACGGCGGCAAGTGGGGCCCGGATAGTTTGCGGAGGTAAATATCGGCACGACGGTATTTTTCGAAGAGCGGCTCAAAGACTTGAAAAAGCCGGGCCGTGAACTCGAAGTCTCATTCGTTGTGCGCGCTTTCCTTGTGTACGTGCTGCCGCCACTACCCCGGTGCAGCGAACTGGGCGTCGTCTTCGCTCATCTCACCCAGCCGTATCAGCCTTCCCCGAAGTTGCAGTCGGGTCGGCCTGCACATCGACCTTTTCGGAGTTTGTTCGGCGTATCGCGGTAGGGACGCTCATTGCTGAGCGCCCCCCGCACAGATCCGGACGGGCCCAATTCGGGCATCCGGCTCCTACCTCGGGTGTTTGACGTCAAAGCGCACGTCGGGCCAAGGATGAAGGATATGCGGCTGGGGGAGCCAGTCATCGGCGAGCTTCGTCATACGCTCCCATGTGAGGCCGTCTTTCTGGCTGCGTCGCCGAAGCGCTCGTCGCCAGAGGTCGGTCACGTAGTGCCGGAACGCGGAGAGCGCCCTGCTGTTGGTGGGGACTGCGTAATAAGCAAAGTGCCCTGTGACGACCTGCTTCAACCACTGGCCCTGGCTAGGGATGGGTTGATGCATTCGACGCCGCAGATCCGCCTTGATGTCCTTCAGCTTCGCACGCATGCGGTCGCGTCGGGTCTTCCGGTGGAGTTGGAAGGATCCCTGGCGTGATTTGCCGCAAATGAAGGTGAAGCCCAAGAACGCAAAGGTCTCCGGTTTGCCGAGCCCGCGTCGCTTGCGGTCGACCGCCGCAAAGCGGCCGAACTCAATCAGGCGGGTCTTGTCCGGGTGGAGCGACAGCGCAAATTCCCCGAGCCTTTTGCGCATCGCGTCAAGGAAACGGCGTGCGTCGCCTTCACGCTCGAAGCCGACGACCAGATCGTCCGCGTAACGAACGACGATCATGTCGCCTTGAGCCTCCCGCAGTCTCCAGCGCTCAGCCCAAAGATCGAAACAGTAATGCAGGTAGATGTTGGCGAGGAGCGGCGAAATCACCGAACCTTGTCCCGTTCCCCTGTCATCGACCGTCACGATCCCATCTTCGAGGATGCCCGCCTTGAGCCACTTCTGGATCAGGCGGATGATGCGCTTGTCGCCGACCCGGTGTTCCAGGAAGCGAACCAGCCAGCTTTGGCTGACCGCCCCAAAGAAATTTTGGATGTCGGCGTCAAGTATCCAGTTCACCTTCCGTATCTTGATCGCCGTCGATAGCGCGTCCAGCGCATCGTGTGGCCCTCGCCCGGGTCGGAACCCGTACGAGAAGCCGCAGAAGTCGCTTTCGTAGACAGCATTGAGCGCCATGACGGTTGCGCCCTGGACGATCTTGTCTTCCAGGGCGACGATCGCAAGCGGCCGCTGCTTCCCGTCGGCCTTCGGTATGTACGTCCGGCGCGACGGTTGCGGTCGGTAAGCTCCCCGGTGGACCCGCTCTGCAAGAGCCTCAACCCTCGGTTCGAGGTCCGCCTCGTAGTCGTGCCACGTCATGCCATCCACGCCGGGGGCGGCTTTGCGCTTAAGCGCGTAGAACGCAGTCCGGAGCGTGTCGGGGTTGATGTGGTGGAGGAGCGCGGTGAACTGTCCCTTCTTCCTCAGCCTTGCGGCTTCTCGTACGCGGTCCAGCGCCTGGGTCACGCGCACCCGGCTCTGGGTCCGGTGCGTGCTTTGCTGGTCCACGTTCCCCTTGGTCCCCGGTCTTGGCTCCGCCGGCTCCTCGGCCAGTCGCCCGGCTTCGTTCGTCGGCTTCGTTGCTACTATGCCGGAGTCTCGACTTCTCTGGATCGTGCATCGGCGGCTACGGCTCCTCACCTTCCCGCCGCGGACCACGTGACCCAACAGGGCTCATGGCCGATCCAGAGATCTCCCGGTTCCCGCGCAAGGAGCGTCCATACATGCCAGGGTCTAAGACCACGCCGGGTCGGTCGGGCGCTCGCGTTAGCGCGCCCGACCGTATTGCCTTCCGATGAGTAAACGGCGTCGGCGCCCGGGATGACAACGGTTTCGCGGCTCGATGGCTGGCCTATATGCTCCCCTGCCGACGCTTCGCTGACGCCCTCGCGGACGCCTGCGCACGGCTCGGGGCCGATGTGGGTCGCTACTCCTTCATCGCAGTGGACTTTCACCACATACTCCTTGCCGGTCCCCCGGCGCACTCACTCGCGTTGCGGCCCGCACACTCGCGCCGTCACCTATATGTGACCAGCCACACCGAAGGCTTCAGCCATTTCGTCACCTCCATGACTGCTCCGGTTGCTTCCGGCTGGAGCGATCTGGCCGGGTGGGGCTTGCACCCACTGGAAAGCGCCGCCTTGTCACGGCGCACGCAAATAGCGGTCATTGCCCGACGGCGCGGCGATCGGGTCAAGTCGACCCATTGCGGACTTTCGGCTTTAGCCACCGAATGGTTGGAATTCACAAGAGGGGTCGTCGCAATAGAGATCGTGGGTAACGGGGATCTGGTCGCGGAGGTTGACGCTCCGTTATCCGATCACGGGTCTCATCTCCGAGCGTCCGTGCGTCTCGTAATGAACGAGGGCATTGACTCCGGCCGCCGCGACGTCCGGATTTCGCGCAAGATAGGCCATGGTCGAGAAGAAGGGACCTGGGTCACGTCCCTCACGGCACCCGAGAACAAGGAAGTGGACCGCGGCGTCGCAGCCCGCCGCGCGCACATCCGGATTGTTTGCGAGATAATAGGCTTCGTCGAAGAACGGCGAAGCGCGGATCATGCGCAGCGCCCTTCTGTCGGCAGCCCGTGACCGCGCCGTCAATCGCATCTTGCGGTCCCGCCGCGAAGGGGCACCGAAGGCGTGAAGGGCGATAGCCGCGTTGGCGCGGGCCAGCGCGTGCTCCATTTCCGCGCCTCGCCGGAACGCTTCATCGCGTATAAACTGAAGATGGCGGACCTCTTCTTCCGCGTCTCGCATTGCATGCTCAAAGATCAGGGCTGCGGCGTCGAACCGTTCCCGTAACTCGTCGAGCCTGCGCTGCGCCGGTGCGAAGTTGGGATCGTCGACCAGTTCGAGCAAAGCCGAATAGGTTTCGCGCACAAGCGCCGGCACTGCCGGATCAGCGCGAAGTTCGGCCGCGCTTGCCTTGAAATGGCGCAATTCCGGCGAAAGGAAATCCGTGACCTCGGCGCGTTTCCAGCCGTCGCTGCGCATCCAACCGAGATCGAGTTGTTCTGCGACCCGTTGGAGCGACGCCGGCCAGTCCTCGAGAAATCGGGACCAGTCGAGAACGGCGCGCTGCATTCCTCGAGTGTCTGCTTCGGCGTCGAGCACGTGGCGCAGCCAAAGCAAACCTCCCGCGCCCACGCCCAGGCGGTCGCGACGCCGAAGCGACCAGGCGACCTCGAGCGGTGATCGGATCGGAAGCACCACCCGCGGGAACCAGGCAAGGTCATTGAATACCGGCCGCCAGAAATCCATGAGGCGACACATGCGCGGATCCTTGACGATTGGCACGCCTGCGCAGCCGAACTCCCCAATCAGCGTCGCCCTGGCGCGCTCGCGCAATTCATTCGCTTGCGCGGCGTCGATGCGCTCGACATCGAACCGCCGCCAGTCCGCCCACTCGCTTCCGCCGGCCGCGAGAATCTCGTCGTTCAGCGCCTCGACGGCCGTCGACTCCCAGAATCCACGCGGGTTGTCCGGTGCGGCCGCCATGAGATGACGAGGGGCTGTCCCACCCAGCCGAACGAGGGCGCCAGCAACGCTCGACGTGCCGCTGCGGCCCATTCCCAGGATGAGGACAGCAGAAGGATGCGAGGCCGCTTTGACACGCTGTTCTGGGCTGAGAGCGTTGACTAACAGATGGCTCTCCTCGGCGAACACCCCGCGAGGACGAAATCGCCCTCATTGTCACGTTCACAACACAAGTCTTTCATTTCAATACACAAAGACGTGATCCCGGAAACGAAGACGAAGCGATGCTGCGGCATGGCAGGCCGGGCGGCGCTCCTTCAGTGAAGCTCGAGACGCCGTTAGACCGCACGTCGCAGATGGGCGCACTCCCGGCCACAAGCGTCGCTAGGAACGTCCACTATCCGCCCAATTGAGGCGTACAAGGCGACGATCCACAAGGGGTGCTTTACGTCGACTCCTGCCGTCCCCTTCGCGCAAAAATTGGGCTCTGCGAACCGGTCAAACCGTGAAGTGTCCCCGACGCCGGCCCTTGCGCGCCGGGCGGGCGATTGCCCGGGGAACGCTTCGCCAAGACGATGCGCGCCGCAGAATGAGACGAACAAGGCCGAGCGTCGGAATTAGCGCCGAATTGGCACGAACGAGTTCGATCCTCAAGCACACGCCACTCATCAATATCACGACGACCATGGCGGGCCATCCGATCGCCGGAATAAACTGCGTGGTCCCAGATGATCGCCAGGAGGCCGTCACACGGAGCCTGGCGATGGAATACGCGAAACAGGGCATCGGTGTGAACGCGGTCGCACCGGGCGTTGTCGCTACGCCCATGAACAAGGATGGTCCCAAGGATTTTTAGAACGCTGCAACCGCTCGGGGCAGCTCTCCGATGTGAAAGACATCGTGGACGCGATCATTTATCTGACGGAAGTCGGCCAGGTGGTGACAGGTGAGGTGCTGCACGTTAGACGGCGGCGCACCCGCGAAAGTTCTCAATCGTCTCGGAGGAGCGGCGCTTGAGAGAGTTTGGCGTCGGGCTTCGGGTGCCTCTGAGCCCTTCGAAAACCGCGCGGCCCCACATTGCCAAAGCATGAGCGGCAGACGAGATGTTCAACCTCGAGAGTTCGCGGTCGAATGCAAGGGATTTGATAGTGGACGTCTCCGCCTTGTCAAAACCCCCGAAGTGGAGGAGACTTACACTCGGATTGGGGGCCATACGGCGAATTGAAAAGGGCCGGTTGGCGATTTTGCTCAATCGCGGGAGGGGTAATCCATGAGACCGTTATCCGGAAAGTCGATCATCGCTGCAGCTTGCGTTGTCCAGCTCTTGACCTGGGCAACGCTCTGCGCGGCGCAGCAGGACTGTACGGCGACGCAGAATGTGCCGACAATGACGATCAAGATTTTCAATAATACCAATACCAGCGCCAATCCAATCACTATATTTCCCGTGCTGACTGGTGGAGCGGAGGCGGCCGTGGATGAGTGGATGCAGGGATGCTTCGCCGTCACGGTCGCGCAGGCCACGGCCAAGCCGCCTCTGAATAATTATCCGAGAGCAAGTCCCTATCGTTTTTATATTAATCCCAACGGCGGCATCCTGCCCGGTAACAGTGTAACAGTAACCCTTCCGCTTTTTAGCCAGTTAGTTGCAAGTCCGAGTGCGGCGATAGCTGGCCAGTATATCGACTGGTGGCAGGGTGGCCGTATTGAAATTTTCACAGGTCAAGATGCGGTGAACGCAATTTATACAAGCAGAGTGACCCAGCAGGACATAACTTCTGCCGTGACGACGAATAACTCGTCGGCATCGACACCCCAGTGCGTGACGACGGGTACGGATGCGGGTGTTGGAACTTGTCTGATACCAAAGTTCTTCAGCGACACGGTCCAATTCCTGCCCGACCAGCCGTCTCAGCTCACCGAATACACCTTGGCTGCCAGGAACCCGAGTAGGTGCGCGACGATGATCCCTATCCCGGCGGATTGTCCTGCGTGGGTGCTGGACACTAACGATGTTGATATCGATATTTCTTACGTCGACTCCACGTTTCTACCAGCCGCAATGGAGCCGTTCAATAATCCCGGCAATCAAACGGGGTGGATCGGCATGATAACGGACACCGAAACTTTCGGTAACGGGGTCACGAACTGGCTGAATGACGTACTCAAAGCCTACGGCCCGTCCACGCGGGATCCAAGCGTACCCACATCGTGGCCGCTGTTCGTAAACCCGTCGGACTCTTCGATGCCAATCGACAAGATTCCATCGGCGCAGAATGTGCTTCTGAGCGGGAATAATGCAACCACGCCGTACCCAACCTATCCTTCGATTTTGTTCCCCCCTCAGAATGCGCCAACCGGTAAAACTGGTCTCACTCAGAACGACCCTCCGCCGTGGCCGCCGATACAAAAATTGATCGCGAACTGGGTCGCATGCACGAATAATATGCGTCCAGAAGCGCACTGCGAGGCGCTGCGGGCTGTCCATAAGCTGTTTGCCGCCAATTATCAGCATTATCAAGATAATTGGGCCAACGCGGTCGCAGATGGAAAATGTACTGGTTCAACACCATTGCTTACGTTTGACGAGGCTACCTATCCGTATCCAATGATAGCAAAGGTTTATGGCTGGGTTGCATTCAATAATGGCTGCGCTTCTGATTACAACCCACTTTACTTTACGCCCGGCTACAGCTTGGCCGATTATCAGGCAATCAAAGCACAATTCGACGATCTGCAATACGACGGGATAAAGCCACCGCTTGGCCCTCTCCCTCTTACCGGGCTGCGACAGTTTAATCCCTACGTGCTGCTGATTCACGGCGCCAAGTATCTTAATGCAGAGAATGTATACGCCTACTCGGTCGATGATGCGGTTGGAAACCTGCAGGTCTACGGCGATGGCTTCATCATAACCGTCGGTGGGCCGGAGAATTTGCCTAATCCGGATCCCGCGACAAAACCGGTTCACGTGAATTTTGGCGCTCCCTACGTTGCTGGGAACGGAAAGACGATGAGCTTTGATCAGTATGGTGTCTGTACGACCAACGTCTCTGGCCAATGGGTCTACGACGTGAACCCGAATTTTTTCTCGTTTGTCATTGGATCCGGGGACCCGATAAAATGCCCAGTCAGCTTGAAGGATAACCTCGACAGAATTTACACGGCCAAGCTCGACAAACCGCCGCCTTATCCGCAGCGCACCGAACTCTGTCCTCCACCCAATCCTACTAAAGCGGTCTGTCCAGGACCTGCGAATTACGAGGCGGTCAACTGCTCGGACAATATCGGTGGCGTCGCACAAGGTTGGTGCAGAACGGGAGCATATGTATATACGGACCCTGACCCGCGGAGCGGCGTGATAGACAAAAGTTCGGAAAGCTACCTTGTTTTGCCGGCGCCCGCGCAGCCTCCGCAGCCTCCGCCTTTCCGGCGGTTCCGGCGGTGAAGGCTGGGGGCCGGTGCCGCCGCCTGGACGCCTGTTGTGAGTGGCACCCGTATTCTCCCCACTTGTGACATTTGAAATTTCCCCAGTTTTCATGACTGCCGACCATCCCGGGCATGCCCGGGATGGTCGGCGGCCGCACCGAATCACTGAGGCTCCTCCTGCTGGCTGGAGGGAGGACGCGGTGATCAAACTTGGGGAACTCGTCATGATCCTGGATTTGCATCGCCAGGGCCTGTCGGTCAGCGCCATCGCCCGGCAGGTCGGCATCGACCGAAAGACCGTCAGGACCTACATTGCTAAAGGGCTTGAGCCGCCGGCCTACAAGAAGCGCCCGCCGGCGCCGAGCCTCGTCGATGGCTTCGAACCGTACTTACGCGAACGCCTGGCGGCCTATCCCGCCCTGACCGGGAGACGCTTGTTCCGTGAGATGAAGGAGCGCGGCTTTTCCGGCGGCTACAGCGTTGTGCGCGACCGCGTGCGCGAGATCCGGCCCGTCCGCAGTATCGGATACGAAACGCGCTTCGAGACGCCGCCGGGCGAGCAAGCCCAAGTCGACTTCGCCCGGTTCGAGGTCGAGTTCACCGACGAGCCGGGGGTCAATCGCATCGTCTGGCTCTTTTCGATGGTGCTCGGGTACTCCCGCCTGATCTGGGCGCGATTCGTCCTCCACCAGGATCTGCAAAGCGTTCTTCGCTGCCACATCGCGGCTTTCGAGGCGATCGGCGGCGCGCCGCGCACTATCCTCTACGATCGCATGAAGACCGCGGTCATCGGCGAGGACGCCGACGGCCTCGTCATCTACAACCGCGCCCTCGTCGACCTCGCCCGCCACTACGGTTTCCAGCCGCGCGCTGTTTTTTAGTCCGAGCGCGCGTTTCTCGATGAGATGCCAGGAGCATGCGGCAAAGAAAGTCGTTCCCCCGAGCCTCAGGACGATCGTTGGGATGGGGCGCCCCTGTAAGGCTGGAACTGTGGCCATCAGTGCTTGGACAATCGGGAACCCATAGAGGTAAATCCCATAGGAATAATCGCGTGATTTCAACCACTTGACCTCAGTAGGCCGGTGACACCGAGATAGACGGTGCAATAGGTCAGGAGCGCTGGAGCGACATAGACGGCGTGTTTAAGGCTGAGCATCGCATAGGCAGCGAGCGCAACGACGAAGAACACCTTCATCCCGGATTGAATATGATCTTTCCAATGATAGAATACGACAAAGAAATAGTAGACAATCGTTTCTGGCGTGTAGACACCGGGAGTTACACCGAAGTCTGTCAATAAGTTGGCGACAACGAGCGGAATTGTTATTAATGATATCACGACCGTTAAGACGGTGCGGCGAAAAGCGAGACCGGTAGCCATTAGCGCCGCAGTGATTGCATAGCAGTGCAGTTCTGATGGCAGTGTCCCAAGTTACCATTGACCGCAGATACCTTATTGGAAGACGCCCGGCAGATCCATATGCACTATCCCTACGATGTTTAGTAAATATGAAAAGAAAACGGGGCTTGTAAAATATTCGCAAATCGGTAGTGAGGTAAGAAGCGACCCCAAGATAAGCGCGCTTAGCATTACTTCAACAAAGAGCGCAGGGACGATGCGGAGAAGGCGGAAAGCGAGAAACGTTGAGGTAGAGCGGGTGCGGAGTGCGCTGCCTGTCACAAGGAATCCACTCAAAGCGAAGAACGAAGGTACAAATGACAGATAGATCGCCCGAAATGGGCCGCGCCAAGGAACTTGCCCTTGCTGCGCATGGGCGCCCATATTGATAAAGGCGGCAGTGGCCGTCGAATGCGATAAGTAATTACTGTGCATGACCAATATCGCCAGGGCTAATAGCAGGCGCAGGATCGCAAATCATTTGCCCTCTCCCGCCGTGCTTGCGCAGGTCGTCCCCGATAGTCGCCACGGTATTCACCTTTGTTAGGATGTCCGAATTGGAATATTTGAATAAGGCAACAAAGGCCGCTTAGCTGGTGCGGGAGCAGAAGCCATGACCAACGACTGGCGCCCGATGAGCGAACCGCTCAAGGAGGATGAACCTCCTCAAATCGATCATCGTGGCGGCGCGGTCCCCCGCCGGATTCAAGCTGAGGCACAGCCGCATGGGGTTCGGCTGGGTTGCCGGCGTCAATCCGATCGACATCAGCTTCGATCGCGCGCCAGTCGGCTCGCCGGCTACGCACTACATGTTGATCGAACTGCCGCAGGAGAGCGCGTGATGGAATGGATGCCCCGCTTCGCGCTCGATATCTGGTACACCGCTTGGGGCCTTCCTGGAGCGCTCCTGCGCGACGCGCAGCGCGTCTTGGAGCAGGACCACCGCAGCGCCGCCGCGGTCCAGAAGGTCGAGGAGATCGAGCGCCTCGAGCGGCGGCTCGTCGAGCTGAGGCGGTAGGGACTAGCCCCTTGGCGCGCCTTCGGAATGGCTTTGCTCGTGTGAGCGCCCATGTCCAGGCACTCACGAAGAGGGCGGAAAGGGACGCCACGGGGGCTTAGAAACCGAGTTCGGTCATTTTAGGTAGTCCTTCACGCGCAGCCAGTCGGTGGGAAGCATCGAAGTAAGTGCTCGACCAACCCCGGCTCATTTCAGGTGCCCTCTGGCATTCAGGCTTCGTCAAGGGCGGCGCGGAGGATGTCGGGACGTGATGGGATTACATCCATCTTGCGGCGCGCGGCGTCAATCGCGGTGAGGCGGTCTCCCGGCAAGCGGACGGTGACGGGATCGGAATCATCCACCATGTCCTCGTGATCGGCGCTGGGAATTGGCACTGAAGGGGCCGCGATGAGAATAGTTTGATCCTACTCGCGCAAATCCTAAAGGAAGTGGGATACGGATTCTTACTTGAGGATATCGCGAAGCGACTTAAATCCAGAGGCCACGTTCGCGCAGCGGGGTTAATCAGGAGCGCAGCTATCTCTTAGAAGTTATGGCTGCCTCAGTCGCAACTCCGGCATCGGGGACACCTTTCTATATGACGCTTCCACGGGAACTGCTTCCGCATTTTGGCCTCCTTTGCCAACGGCCCGGTGTGTCAGCGGCCTTTTCCCGCGCCGACCCCGCGGGCGGGGCAGATCGCGCCGAACAGATAGGCGTTGTCATAGCGCTGGTCGGCGGGCTGCCTTGGCCGCGTTCCACGCCTGGCCCACTGCCGAACCTGCCCATTCTTCTGGCCGATCCGGGCCTCATCCTCAAACCATATCTCGATCGGCGTCGCCTCCGGCAGGCCTTCGAGATGAGCTTTCAGCGCGCGCGGGAAGTTTTTTTAAACGCCTCGACGATCCTCTCGTCCTGCGCCAGGTGACGCGGCCTGGCGCTCATGTGCGAGAAGCCGAGCTTGTGCAGAAGCTTTCCGACATAGCGCGGATGAAAGTCGACGCCGAACCGCTCGGCGATCACCCGCTTGAGATCGATGCGCCGCCACCGGACGACGCCATCTTTCTCACGGTCCGGGCCACCCTCGACGATCTGCGCGAACTGGGCCAGTTGCTCTTCCGACAGGCGGGGCTTGGGGCCCTCGGTCCAGTTGTCGATGAGGCCCTCCGGACCCGACCGGTTGAAGCGATGCACCCAGTCGCGCAGCGTCTGGCGGTCCATGCCGCCGATCTTCGCCGCCGAACCTCGGTCCATGCCGTCCCGCACCGCAGCCAGCGACAACAGCCGCCGGCTCTGGTTGACGTCCTTCGACCTCCGGGCCAACGCCCGAAGCTCCTTAGCCGAATAATCCTCTCGCAATCGGACCGCTGATGGCATGGCGCGAACCCTCCATGCCGTCTTAAATCAGCATCGCCCCAATTCGGGAATCCCCCCATCGAGTCAGCCAGCACAGCCTTTGGTATAAGACCCTGGCTGTCGCAACCCGCGACGGCATTCTGGTGCCCCGTGTTCTCGCCGCCGCCGGCGACAAGGTTGCCCGCCGCTTCCTCGAGTTCTTCGCCGCCACGATCCGCAAGAAGAACACGCGCATGGCGTATTGTCATGCCTGCGTCCGGTTCTTCGCCTGGTGCGACCATCACAAGATCGGCGAGATCGCCGATATTGAGCCGCTGCATGTCGCGGCATATGTCGAGGCGCTCGGAAAGGATTTCGAGAAACCAACGGTCAAGCAGCACCTCGCCGCGATCCGCATGCTGTTCGACTGGCTTGTCCTCGGCCAGGTGGTCGCGACCAACCCGGCGCATTTTCGGTGCGCGGTCCGAAGCACGTCGTCAAAACCGGCAAGACCACGGTGGGCCGAGACGAGCGCAAAGTCGGGTCCAATCCAAAACCGGCGCAAGGCGAAAGCAGAGCAATGTTACTGGACCAGGGACGATTGTGCGTCGAACGGCTTTACCCGCAACCGAACCGGAGAATTCGTCCTCCCAATAAATCATTTCCCGCTCACGGTGACGCCATCGCAGGATAAATTGGGTTCCAAAAAGAGGGGGGTGCTTGGGAGTTACTATTCAATGTCTAAGTATAATATCGCCTTTCCCGTATTGTGTGCGATCGCCTCCGCAATAGCGCGCCACTCTTGCGCCGCCTGTCCACTCGCGGCCTGGCGATGCCTTTGGCGAGCCTCATAATAGGCGTCGACCCCGAACGCGCGGATCAGCGCCTTCGCCCTGGCGTCAATTCGTTCGGCCCTCTCCCGCCGACGGCGTAACCATGACAGCATCGCCCGCCCCTTTGTCCTCACGGTCCATTTGCGCATAGTCCGACCCCATGCGCAATCTTTACAGTCCGTCCAAAGCGCCGGCAGTCGTTCTGTTCGCTACGATTTGGACATCGGACGCTCGGGCCGGGCCTGCCGACACGACAGCTCGCGCTCTCGTCGCCGCCTGGAAAGATGCTGACCCCGGAATAGTTGGCGTCGCCGAGGTGATCGCGAGCGCCTTCGCTAGCGGAATGTCCTGGGCTGGCACGATCGAAGGACACCGAGTCTACCGCCGGCCGCAGAGCGTAGCGCTCACGGGGAAGCCGGCTTATGTACATCCTCCAACGTTTCGTCGCCGACAATCCTGAGTCGGCCGACAAAACCTGTGGCTTCGGGCTCTCCGCCGGTTTGAGCCGGGCATTCTTCTGCGCGCCCGGTCGAAAAAATCACTGAGGTAGAAACGCTGACAACGACGCACGTCGGGATAATACCAAAGGTCATAGCGGCTGTTGGCCTTTCGATTGAGACGTAGCTCGGAACGTCAGGCTGTCCGACAAGGCCGCGCAAGCACAGGCTGTCGGCTCCCTCAATGTCTCGATCTTGAGGTAGTGAGGCACCCCAAATCCCTCGACCAAAGACGAAAACGCCGGTCCGCGTAGCGTGGGACGGTTGTCCCCCATGCGCTCGGCCCTGTCTTGGGCAAGCGCGCCGGCGTCAGGCGTCTCGCAAGGACGTAGGCTCTTAAGTCAGGGCTCTCATTTGCCTGGGTGTTCCGCCGGATATCCTGAGAAGAAGCCATAAGTGAGATAGTATCGCGGGGGCTGGTAATGGTTCTCGGCGGTGAAGGGCTCGGCAAATTGACCTTTCGCCAAATCTTCGCGCACGAAAAACGCATTGGCCCCGATGATGTCGCACCCGACCAGCGCGTAGCCCTTCTCCGCGCCGAGCTTGGTCATCGCCGACAGCGAAGCGCCTATCCGATCGGTCCCGTTCCACACATAAGCGTCGTCGCGCGGCATGATCCACTCGACCGGCGGGCGGAACTTCGCATTGTACTCGATGCAGACTACTCTTGGCTGAATTACTGTAATCGCCTTCCACACGTGATAGTCATTGGAGTCAATATCGAGCGACAAAAGGTCAATTGAGCCCGACATTCCGCCGTGGTGAGAAGAGAATCGATATTGCTTGCCGTGATCATCGCTCGCCGAAAGGTCAATTTGCCCTGCGCGATCTCGTTGCTCCAGCGCCGTTTCAGGATGCGCTCGTTCGTTTCCACGTCTGATGCGCTTGCCGATGCGCCGTGGTGCGTCGCACTGATTTCAGCCCCCGCTGGCGCGAAGTCGCTGAGGGCTATCGCTGCGGCCCTGAACGGGCGGGGCGTGCCACGGCGCGCGGCGGCAAATGGGAAGCGGCGACGGTGGCGAACGTCCTCAAACGGGTCGCGGCCTAGCTAACTGTTTCGTCCCAGACTTTGACGGCGCATTATGGAGTGATTCGAAGGATGCGCTATGGGACAAATTCTACACGGGAGCGCCACAACGACAGAGGCGGTCCGTCGAGCGATACAACATAGTCAAGAGAGCCTGAGGGGGCTTGCGAAGCGTTACGGCGTCAACCCGAAGACGATCGCCAAGTGGAAAGAGCGGTCCTCCGTTTCCGATCTGCCGACAGGACCGAAGGAGCCCAGATCGACAGTCCTGTCAGCGGAGGAAGAAGCCGTCGTCGTTGCATTCCGAAGGCATAGTTTGCTGCCGCTCGACGACTGCCTGTACGCTCTGCAACCCACCATCCCGCATCTGACGCGCTCATCCCTTCACCGGTGTCTGCAACGCAACGGGATCTCCCGGCTGCCGCAGGTCGAAGGCGAAGCCTTGGCCAAACACAAATTCAAGCCCTATCCGATCAGCTATATTCATATCAACATCGCCGAGGTTCGAACTGCGCAAGGCAAGCTCTACCTGCTCGTCGCCATCGACCGAACGTCGAAGTTCGCCTTCGTCGAGATGCACCAGAATGTGGCGCGTCGCACCGCGGGGGACTTCCTACGCCGCTTGATCGCCGCCGTCCCTTGTAAGGTCCATACCGTCCTCACCGACAACGGAACCCACTTCACCACGCCAGGCAATACGAGCTCGGCGGCCCCGGACATCAAGGCCGCCCCGGAGGCTGGAGAGCTCGTTTGGGCGCACGCCTTCGAATATGCCTGCGCCCAGAACGACATCGACCATCGGCTGACAAAGCCCAAGCATCCATGGACCAATGGGCAAGTCGAAAGAATGAACCGCACCATCAAGGACGCGACCGTCAAACGCTACTTCTACGAAACCCACGACCAGCTGCGAACCCACCTGCGCGATTTCGTCGACGCCTATAACTTCGCCAGACGCCTCAAAACTCTCCGAGGCCTCACCCCATACAAGTTCATCTTCAATGCCTGGACTTCACAGCCGCAGCAATTCAAAATCAGCCCGCTCCAGCAAATGCCGGGACTAAACAGCTAACCTGTTCAGCGCGATCTGCGGTTGGGGTGCGACGGCCGCCTATGCCCGTCGCCGAAGCTGCGTCACTGTGCCTTGCAATGAAACTACATGCGTTTTCGACAGCGGATTGGTCGGAAAACGCGCTTCGACGAACAGGAGCTTGATCTTGGAGGCGATCTCGTCGGTCAAATGGCCGACCAGCGCATACTCCATCGTCTCGACATCGATCTTGAGGATGTCGATCACTCCATGCTCCTTAATTACGCCGGACAGGATTCCGTTCGAAATCGCGCGCTTGAACGTCGAGATATTTGCCGGTTTCGAGATTGACGCCGCCGTAGCGGCCGGTATCCTCGACGCCGAAGCGCACCATTCCGTCGTTGGGGGCGACCGCGACTTTTTCGAGACGATACCGGCCTTCGAAGCCCTTCAAATTCTTGGTCAGCCGTTCGGCGTTCAACGGCACGGGTTCGAACAGGTATGCAAACAAATCCTTTCGTCGAGACAAGAAGTAGGCTGCCGATATGCCGATGTTGGAACCGTAATCGACAATGACCTTGGCGGACTTGTCCGTCACATAATCGCCAGCGAGAAAGACTTCGTGGATCGTGCGAGTGTCGTGCCAACTGTAGACATCGAGCGAAATCGGCCCGATTGGAGTCCGCAGCCGGATTGCGGCCGGGTAGTCGCCAGCCGTCGTGGCGTATCGTCTGAGGAAATCGACCGGGTTGGCGCAGACGGAGGTCGACGCCATCGCCGCCCGATATTGTCGCACCTGAAACGGAGCGCGGAGCCATTTGGCGACGTTGCGCTCTCGCCTCAGCGCCTTCCCTTGGGCATTCGAGTCAGCATTCGTCATGCGCAATCGGCAACCTTCAACCAGAAGTCCGGGAAGAGTGGACCATTCCGCGCACGCCCGCAAATACAACAAGCGCGACGCAGAGAGCACCGAGCCTCGCGCCCAGGCCACGCAGTCAATTTCATCGAAGCCCCCCCGCCGATAATCTGACATCGCGTTGACGTGACAGGCGAACAGGGCGACTTTAGCCGAATCGGGCGAATTGCGCCCGGTTGATGCACGGAGCTACGAAGCCCCAGATACACAAAACCCGCCTTTGTGAGGGGGGCCGGTGTCCCGGCAGAGCCGGGAAGATCAGTGATGTCGCAGTCCTCATACGCCCCGAAAAGTTGAATCGTTGCAAGAGCCATGTTTGGCTGCGGCGGAGCTTTGTCGAAATCGAGCGCGCCCCTCGGCGGGACCTTGATCCCGAACGGAGAAGCCATGCTCGCCGAACAGTTCACGGCCGCTGCTGCACGCCATACCGCGGCCGTTGATGAGATCGCCCGCCTGACGTGGAGAGCGCACGCCGAGGGTCAAACTGCATGACGCTGACGCCGAGGCCGTCAGCGAGGCCCTACAGGCCCGCAGAGCCGCCTTCGCGACCAGACGCACCACATCGCCCTCGAGGTCAGCGCTCATTCGTGCATCACGTGACAACGATATCCCGCTCAGTGTCGGGATTGGTTGCTCGCCGATGCACCGCCGCGGAGGTTGGGTGATCCTCCGCCCCAGAGGCCCTCGTATCGTGAGTGTGCCGACGCCTGAGGACGAAGATGCCATACGACCGCACCGCGAGCGTGAGCATCTGGTCCAAGAGAGACAGCGCCTTGAGAACAGAATGGAAGCGCCGCTGTTCACTCAGGGCATCCGAGGAAGGCCGTCGCTGCGCTCGTGGGAACGCGACATAGCGAAGTTGCGTACTGGGGAAAGCCGTGCACTGCCTTGCCTGATGCAGGCCGAACTCAACCGCCTTCGACGGCGGCTTGTGCTGATTTTGGAGCTGATCCACGAGATGGAAGCCGAGCGCGCCAAGGCGCTGGCCGCCAAGGGCGACGATGCGATGACCCGGAAAATCGCGGACCTGCAGCGCATCCGCGGCATCGGCGCGAACTTCTCCACCGTGCTGGCGCGCGAGGTGCTCCTTCGCCAATCGTCGTCAACTTGCCAGTTACGTGGGCATAGCGCCCATGCCCTACCATAGTGGTGGAATGGATCGCGACCGAAGCATTAGCCGCGCGGGCAACCCAAGGGCGCGAACGACACTCATCCAACTCGCTTGGCTGTGGCTGCGCTATCAGCCTGGCAGCGCGCTTTCTGACTGGTTCCGCGGCCGAGTCGGAACGCTGCAAGGGCGGACCCGCCGGATCGCCATCGTGGCCATGGCAAGAAAGCTTTTGATCGCACTCTGGCGATATGTCGAGACCGGCGTGTTGCCAGATGGTGTCGAGCTGAGGGCGATGGAAGAAGCGACGGCTTAGCAAACAGCAAATCGTCGCCGGCAGCATCACCCCCTACGACGATGCTTGAACCGCGACCGTCTTCGTCTTTGGTAGCTTTCAACTACCGCGTTTCAGGTTGGTCGCGTTCACCCGGGCAACGCCTCGTGTATGAGGCATTATGGTGCGGGCGCCGGGCCCGACCGCATGTAAGGTTACGCAGCATCTGCTGCGACGCAGGATCGCCCGGGACCCGAGAAGCTGTATCTCGCGCTCAACCCAGTTCGGAGGATTGCATGCAGAAGCGTAATTGACAGCCGAACCCTCATGTAAAGATGAAGCCCGAATTGGCCAGAAGAACGGCCTCGTCCGCCAGTGGGTCCGGCGTGGAACGCGGCCCAGACAGCCCGCCGACCAGCGCTACGACAACGCCTATCTGTTCGGCGCGATCTGTCCGGCCCGCGGCGTCGGAGCGGCTCTGCGTTGCCCTACGCGGATACCGACATGACGCAGCTTCACCTCGACGAAATCTCACGCAATGTCGCTGAGGGCGCCCACGCCGTCCTGCTGCTCGATCGCGCCGGATGGCACACCACGGGCAAGCTCGACGTGCCCGACAACATCACGCCAATCTTCCTGCCGTCCCGCGCCCCGGAGCTGAACCCGGTCGAGAACGTCTGGCAAAATCTCCGCCACAACTGGCTCTCAAACACCGTCTTCGAAAACTACGACGCCATCGTCGACGCCGCCTGCACCGCCTGGCGAACCTCATCGCCCAGCCTCAAACCATCACCTCCATCGGAATGCGCGAATGAAGGTCGTCAACACTGCCTACCGCGCCCGCCTCGAAGCCAAGGGCCTCGTGTTCGCCGGCATGTCGCCCGACGGCCTCCTGCCAGAAACGGTCGAATTCGCCGATCATCTGTGGTTTATCGGCGTCCAGTTCCACCCGGAGCTCAAATCGCGTCTGTTCGAGCCCCACCCGCTGTTTGCGAGCTTCATCGCCGCAGCCAAGGCGCAAAGTCGGCTGGTGTGAGGCGACGACTGCGGCCGGAATTGAAAAAGCGGCCGTTCAGGCCGCGTTTCCGAAGGGGGCCTCAGAGGTCGAGGCCGGCGATCGCATCCGCGAGTCTGGCGCTCGCCGTCATCGCTCCGGCGTGATTGAAGTGCCCCCAATTCTCGAACAGTTCGTCCCGCTGCGCCAGATCGCCCAGGTTCAAGACCTGACCATATTGTTCGAGAAAGGCGAGATCGCTGATTGTCGCGGGGCCGTTGAAGATCGGGATGTAAATAAAGATCAACTGCGTCCCGTGGGCTCTTGCCTCTTCGGCGATCTTCAGGATGTAGAGATGGTCTTCGCCGCCGCTTATGCGGTTTAGGGCCCGCGTGACGAAGGTCTGCCCGTCCGGTCGGCGCTGCTGCGCAAGGAGCGTCGCGCGCGGAACCGGATGCATCATATCCACCGTTTTCCCAAACTCGTCCAGAAAGTCCGTCGTGTAATCGGTGCGCTTGCCCGCGTAGGCCTTCGGATCGAATTGTTTTGGCAGGCCGAACAGGGTCGGAAACAGCTCCGCCCCGAACAGCTGCGCCTTGCGGGCCGGCAGATAAGCGAGGTCGTAGAGATAGTTGTGAAGGAACGGCGTCGGCGGAAAGACGACCGCACCCGCGGGGGCGACGTATCTGAAGGCGAAATGGCCGAACGGGTGGGGCTGGTCGGCGACATCGAGAACGATCACTTTCGGCGATTTCGATTTGAAGAGCTGGTCAACGATCGCCCACTGGACGTTCTGCCCCGCGCCGCCGATCGCCAGGTTGGCGACGCTGGCGCGCTTTCCATGCAGCGCCAGCTGGTCTTCGATCGCGGCGGCGCTTAGGCCGAGCTGGGCGTGGGAAGAGCCGAGGATGACGATGTCGATCGGCTTGGGATCGAAACGAATCCGCTCGTAGTCCGTTACCAGCACGCCGTCCATGTAGTTCGCCTGCAGTTGCCATCGCTGGTAGACGTTCTCGGGCAGAAGGCAGACCGCTGCGCTAAGCGCGAGCGCCACGGCCACCGACGCGCCTAGAACGCCAACAACCCTCAGTCCGGCCATCCGTTCCTCTCGCATCCAAGTTCAGCCTGCAGGAAGCCCTACTCCCACTGGAGTTACCGGCTTCCGGCAGTCACGCAAAGGCGGGGCGGCGGCCAACGATGATGCAGCTTATCGTGAGTTGCTGCTTGAGGGCCCGTTCGAGCGTGACGCCCGTCATTGGGAAGTGAGCCGTATCGACCACTTCAAATCCGGCCTTGCGGACAAGGTCCTCGGCCTCCTTTGGCTCCCGGACGAGGTAGAGGTGATCCGGAGCCGGACTGTTCGCGGGCACATTGATCCATATCCGACCACCGGGCTTGCAAAGATGCAGGAGCGCGCGAACGGCCTGTTCGGGCTTGTCAAGATGCTCGAGCACCTCGCTGAACACAATCGCGTCAAACTGGGCGGCGTTACGTGTCTCCATGATCGCCTCATCGAGGATATCTTTTAATTCAAACCGGACTGGCTTCGTTGCGCCTAACGCCTTGAGCGCTCTTCCGGCCATGTCGACGCTCTTTTGCGAAACATCATAGGCAATCAAGCCGCCAACCCTTGGATTTTGCGAGGCAAGATGGAGCAGGAGTCCATGCCCAGGGCCAATCTCCAGCAACTGCGCGTTAGCCGGTAAGCTATTTAGGTACACGTCCGCAAAATGCTGGAGACCACGGCAATGATTGATCCAGAGAACGTCGGACACGAGTAGACCGTTCATGTAGCTCGCCATGAACGGAGCGTTGTTATAGACCGTCCGCAGCGCTTCTTCGAAACTATCGAGCCGGTAAGAGCCATGACGGCGGAAATGAAATTCCTCTGGCAAGTAGATCTCTTCGCAGAGAAATTGGTAATCCTTCGCGAGCACCGAAATTCCGCCATCCGGGGCCAGACGGCCAACCATCCCGGCAAGCTCTTCGGAAAAAGAGAGAAAGCCTTCTTCCCGCGGCGCCAAGCTATTTGCTAAATACCGCTCGTGCTCCGGCCATACATTCAACACTTCCGTGACCAGATTTGCGAGGTTAGGGTATTTTGATTTGTTAACAGAGGTCATGATGAGTCTTTCTGGTCCTGAAGTCTCTGGCAAGGGCGAGCGCGGCGACAACTTACGCCCCTTCTTCGATGATTTCGATCAAGCCTACTCCTTCGATGAGATAAAACGACACGCGCTTGCCACCGAACAGAACGGCTTCCGTGGGTGGAGCAATGGAACGGACCTTGACGCCCTGATCGCCTTCGAGCGCGTCCAGAGAGCAGTCCAGGTCGGCGCACGTGTAGCACATGTGGTAGACGAGGCCGTCCTTATGCGCCGCGAGCAGCTTGTCGAGCGGACCTTCCCCCTCGCCCGGGCTTATAATCTCCACATCGGGCATCTCATCGTGCACGCCCATCGCCAAATGTACATTTTGAAGCGGGTCGAGGATTGTCGGACCAATCTGATAGCCAAGGCCCCTCAAGAAATGAGCGGCGGCCAGAGGGTCCTTCACCGCCAATCCGACGTGATGGAAGGCGAGCCCCCATTTGTTCGGCGACGAAAGCCCGATCATCGTCATCATCCAATCAGAATTGGCCATAGACGAATCGGCCCGATCCGGCGGTCGACAGCACGGACAGCAGGAACAGGCAGACGCCATATTGAAGCCATTGTGGCGCAACCCGGTCGATCCGCGCCGCCAACGCTTTGGCTCCGGGGGCACCCGCGCCGACAAACAGAGCGACGGCTCCGCAGATCCAGGCGGGAACGGAAAGATACGCTGGCATGTCCGACCAGCCCAAGGGCCCGCTCGGCGAGACAGCAAGAACCTGCTTAAGGATGGAAACCGCCTGATCCCAAGTTCGCGAGTGAAAGAAGATCGTTGAGAAACTCATGAGCAGGAAAGTCAGGATCGTGCCGGCCAACGCCAATGTCCAGCGGCGCGCCCGCTCGCCTACAGCGTCCGTCTGTCCGCGTGGGGCTGGCTCGACACTGGTCCGTCCTCGGCGCCTGAGGCTCATGATGACGAGCGCCGTGACGGAGACGAAAATGCCTTGCAAGAGACCGAAAACGAGAAAATTCAGCGTCAGGCCATGCCACAAACCGATAATGACCATATTCAGCATCAAGCATAGGATCAGCCCCGCCCGGCCAAGATCCCGCAGCGACATCGAGAGGGGCGTAAACAAATAATCGATGATCCAGCTGGTCAGGCTCATATGCCACCGGCGCCAGAATTCCTGAATGTTCACCGCGGCGAAAGGCGCATGGAAGTTGGGCGGACCTTCGACGCCTAACAGCTTGCCTACGCCGAGCGCGATGTTCGTATAGCCGGCGAAGTCGGCATAAAGCTGCAACAGATAGCAGGCGACCGTGATGAGCATGACCGAGTACGAATAGTCTGAGTGGGATGTGTCAATCACGTCGATGAAGGCGGCGAGGCGGTCGCCGATGAGCGTCTTCATCATCAGTCCGCCCAGGATGAGCCGGAACCCTGCTTCGATCTGATCGGCGTCGGCCGTGCTGCCCATGATGTCGCGCATCTGGGCGAAGAACGGCTCCGGCCTCTGAATGGGGCCGCTCACGATCTGCGGAAAGAAGGCCGGAAACAGGAAGAACACGACCGGGTCGCGCTCGACCGACTCGTCGTCCCAATAGACTTCAATCAGGTAGGAGATCAATTTGAACGAGTAATAGGAGATGCCGAGCGGCAACAGCAAGCCGCGCCACGCGCCCGCCGCCTTGAAGATGACGATCATGGCGACCACCGCGGCGACGCCGGCGGCCATATAGGCCTGTTTCGCCCGTTCGGAGCCGCTGTTGGCGATGGCGAGGCCGATCGCATAGACCGCGGCCGAGGCGACGACGAGCAACACGAGATAGAGCCGGCTCGAAAGCGCGTAAAACGCGTAAGAGAGCGCCAGAAGGTAAATCGCCCGCCACCGGCCCGGGAGCCAATAAAAAATCGCCGTCGCCGGAGCGAGAGCGACATAGAACAGCGGCGAGGTGAAATTCACCTATGCCGCCTTCCTCTTGATCAGCGCGAGAAGTTCACCGACGTTTTTGAGGGCGCGGACGTCCTTGATGCTGAACTTGACGCCGAACGCTTTCTCCACCGAAACAATCATATTGATGTTGGAAAGCGAGTCCCACGTCGGCACATCGGCGGCGGTCATGCCTTCGCTGACCACCAGGGCGTCGTCGTTGAAGACGTCGCGAAAAATCGGCGTCAAGTGCGACACGATTTCGTTGTTATCCATTTTGACGATTTCATTCTTGTCCATTTTTACCCCACTCCTCACAGCTCGTTGACGACTGGCGTCATGAATGTCTGGCGCGGCCGATAGGCGTCGACCGCGAGCGCCCATTGGGACGCGCCGCCGTCGCCGTCCGCGACCTTCTCGAAGCCGAAGCTCTTGAAGAAGCCCTTCACCATGTCGTTTTTCGCCGTCGGAAGGTAATGGCCGACCACCCGCTTCGCGCCCAGCCGCGCGGCGTAGGAAAAGATGTTGTTCATGGTGAAGCTTTCGACGCCGCGCTGCAGCACGCGACAGCTCATCAGATATTCGTCGATCTCGAGATCCTCGCCGGCATGCTTGAGAATGACGACCGAAATCAGGCCGTAATCGCCAAACTTGTCGGCAAGCCGGAGCGTCAGCGGCGCCAGCGACGGGTCCTTCATCATCGCTTCGCACGCCGCCTCGCCGTAACGGCGGGTCATCAGGTTGAACTGGTTGCTGCGCTGGATGAGCTGGGCGATGCGCGGCAGGTTGAAGGCGTTGAACCGCTCGAGCCTGATCTCCATGGCGAGAGAGGTCAGATAGTCGTTGATGTCGGTGAAGTGGGTCTTGGTCAGCTCGCGCTGAGCTTCCTCGCGGTACTGGTCGGCCCGCTGCAGGTCCGCTTCGGAGAAGGACGCGGTCTCGAACAGATTGAGATCGGCCAGGGACTGAAGATAGAGGGACGGATCCTCGGGCAGTTCCGGCACCACGACCTCGGGCAGGAACTCGCGCACGATGTTGCGCTCGAACGGATTGTCATCGAGGAAGACCAGCGAGTCGAAGCCGATGTTCAGAGTTTTCTGGATGAGGCGAATATTGTCCGCCTTGTTGTCCCAGTTGGCGACGAAGACGGAAATATCCTCTTCCTTGAGCGCCATATGCGGATGTTCCCGGAATGGCAGCACGGCGTTGGCGTGCTCGTTCTTGCTGACCACGGCGAGAATGATCCCGCGTCGTTTCAGTTCGCGGATGAACTTCTGGAACCCAACGAACGCCTCGCCTTCGTCGAACTCTCCAAGCGCGATGCCCTCCAGGCCGTCATCGCCGATGACCCCGCCCCAAAGCGTGTTGTCGAGGTCGAGAACGACGCATTTCACGATCAGGCCAGAGGCGGCGAACATTGTGTCGAGCAACGATTGCGCGAGCAGCGGAACATGCTCGAGCCGGCAGGGCGTCTTGGCCATATTCCACATCCGCGCATCGAGCCACTGCGCCCGGCCTATGGCGGCGGCGAGAAAATCGACGTCGTTCAAGAGCACGTTCTTGGTCTCGCGCGCCTTGACCGCCAGGCGATAGTTGATCTCGGTGAAAATGGAGCCGACGGAATCGGCGACCTTCAGTTCGTAATTGCCGAACGCGCGCTCGCTCGGCAGGACGAATGTGCTCTGAATGATCGTCGCCTGACTGTGCGCTCGGAACGCGCCCCAGAGATTTTCGAGTCTGCCGACCGTCTCGTCGGCGAAGGTCCGTCGGTCGCCGCTGGCGTAGAGACGCGCCTTCAGTTTTTCGCTCGACAGGAGAATGACGACATATTGCGGCGCAAACGCGTATAATCCGGAGTTCGGATCAAGGATCTCAAGGTCGACGCCGTCGTAATTTCCCTCGTACAGCTCCGCCTGCACGCCGTTTCTTGCGGCGATGGCGCGCATGATCGTCGCCAGGTGCTGGGTGGCGCAGTCAGCAAGGAGCGCAATTCGGATGACCTTGGCGGAGCTCGATATTTTGAGCGCTTTCGCCTCTTTGGACAGGGCGAAATAATCTAGCGTAAGCATTGCGTGTTTCATGGCGTCATGCCCTGCCGAATGCCGTCAGATAATCAGATGTTATTTGCGCAAACGAGAACGAATCGCTCTCTCATTGCGGGGAAAACGTGCGGCGCCATGGGCCAACCCGCGTATTCCCGTGCCTGCCGCCGGCAGATCGCCAGCCGCTTCTCTGCCGTCATGCCCTCCGTTCGTCAACCCAAAAGTTCCGCCGCCCCAGCGGCGCGTCGGAGGCCGTCGCCGGGCAGGACGGCTTCGTGATATCCGAATGGGACAATCGACAACGACGACGTCCGCCAGGCGCGCCAAGCGCGAGTTGGCGTCCGTGGGCTGCCTTGCTACCGACAAAAGGTTCACGTCAGACATTCTGCTCCCACGCCGCCCCTGGAGAGTCCGCCATGATCATGAAGAAGCCGCGCTGGTCGATTCGCGCCGGAGCTTTGTGCTTTGCCGCCATCCTCGGCGGCCGCGCCGGCGCGGTGGAGGTTTACCCGGGGTGCGCCGTCCCGCCGACGACATTCAACCACATCTGGTACATCGACCCGGTTAACGGCAAGACGGCGGCCGCGGGCGGTCTTGGCACGCAGGCGGCCCCG
>CAVTFL010000023.1:0-13480 GCA_963733925.1 uncultured Alphaproteobacteria bacterium
GCATGGACATGGGTGCCAAGCCGCTTTGGCGGCAGAGTGATACGCGCGATACGGGCTTCTTAATCGCTGCCACGCAACTCACCTGGCAATTAAGAGCAAACCGAGCGCGTTCAATTCCCCGCAACTACGTCCTCATGCGATCTGATATTTAGCTATATGCTGCCATACGCCGACCAGCGATCAGGCCCTGCCACGTATAAATCGCCGCTGAAATGGCGATGGTGCCGGGATCCAAGTCCCGGCACCTAGCACCTCTAGCTCTGCAGAAAGGCCAGCAGGTCCGCGTTGATCGTGTCCGCCTGCGTCGTCGGCATGCGGTGCGGGAAGTCGTTGTAGGTCTTCATCGTCCCGTTCTTCAGCGGCTTCGCCGACTGTGGCCCGGCCGTGATATAGGCGACGATCTGATCGTCTTCGCTGTGCATCACCAAAACCGGCACAGTGATCTACTTCAGATCCTCGGTGAAGTCGGTCTGGAGAAGGCGACTCTCAACCAATCGCAGATCCGGCGTTGCGAGCCTTGATTTGACCCTACGGCGGGTCCGCGCCCACCTCAGCCCCCACACAACTCATCGGGTGATCCCCGAACCGGACGTTTATCGCAACGCGGCGCCGACGCCTTCGCACTTGGGGTTGCCACACGATATGTTCAAAACTGCACGCTAACGCCGGATCCGACGCTGAGACCTGCGACAGTGAAACATTGACCAGGTTAAAATCCGAGCGGCATGCAGGAGTCTTCGAAATGACCCTGGCGCAAGGCACCGATCAGTTGGAAACGGCTCGCCTCTTGCTGCGGCGGATCGGGCCAGAACGATATACCGTCTTCACTCGTATCCACGCACTACCCGAAGTCGCGCGGGGTCTCTTGTCAATCGGCATCCAAAAGGGACCCCCTATCGGCGCGCAAAAGGGACCCCTTTCGACGCGACGCAGGAACGATATTTCGGCGAGAGGTTGTTCGGTGTCAGTCCCGACCGAAGCCGCGCGGGGGATGATTGCCTGGAGTTCAGTGAGATCGAAGTCACAGATTGCCTGCAAGGCCTCGGCGAGAGCGTTGTCTTGCAGGTTCTCTCTGGCAATGCTTCCAGCCAGGTGGCATATTGAGGTTGCAACGTGGTCAGCACGGAGACCGCGTCGCACCATTGTTTGGCGCGGCTGCGGTGATCCAGAGGGCGACGTGTTCGGATCGCCGGTACCCGGCAGCTCGAGCGGCACGGCAGCGTGCCTGGCGCTCGGCGTCAGTCATGGGTCGCTCACCGATTGACTTGCGTGGCATGGTCCACTCCGAAGCGTGACGTCACGAAACCCAAGTCACGGACAGACCCTCAGGCGCAATTCTTGAAGCGCCAGCTTTCGTTGCCGGTCTCAACGATATCGCAGTGGTGGGTCAAACGGTCGAGCAAGGCGGTGGTCATCTTGGCGTCGCCGAACACGCTCGGCCATTCGCCGAATGCCAGATTGGTGGTGACAATCATCAACATCTGCTCGTAGAGGCGTAAGCAACGTCGCACCATCACATTGCGCAACGCGATGAAAATCAGGCCACCTGTCGTCCTTCATAAAGGACGACAAATTGATGGCACTGGCGTTGGAATCTGAGGACCCGCCTCGACCGATCGTGCGGGTGCTCGCGATCGGCGCATTGAGGTGATCACTGGCCGCGAGCGCCGGCGCCGTTGGACGGCGGAACAGAAGCGCGAGATTGCCGCGGAGAGTTTGCGGCCGGGGGTGTCGCCGATCATGGTGGCCCGCAGGTACGGCATCAGCAGCGGCCTGCTCTATACATGGCGACAACAACTGCTGTGCGGCGCGCTTGGCGCGGTGGTCAACACCAAGCCGCGCTTCGTGCGCGTCGATGTTGTGGCGGGGCACCCACAGCCGGAGCTAGCCGCACCCATAACGCCTCTGACGTCGCCAACCGCCGAGCTGGATGGGCAGATCGAGATCGTGCTGTCGAGTGGTGCAAAGGTGCGCGTTGATGCACAGGTGAACGAAGATGCACTGCGGCGGGTGTTGGCCGCCCTGGTGCAGCAATGATCGCCGCGCCGCCTGGTGTCCGGGTCTATCTTGCTGCGGCACTACCGACATGCGCAGATATGCGGATTTTCCGGTTATGCGGAGTAGGGCGCCGGGGGCCAGCATTGCGCTCGCGTACCCAGGCCGTTCTGCTCCGCATAATTTCGGCGTCAGTCGGCGCCCTTCAACATCGCCATGAGCTTGTCGGGAACTTGGAAGTTTCCTCGTTGCAGGCCGAGCGGCGCCATTGAAGCGAGAGCTTCCAGTTTTCCGTTGAATCTGCCCGAAGGTAGGTCTCTGTGCTTTGGAGGCTGGCGTGGCCAAGCCACAGCGCGACCTTGCGGATGTCGCGTGTCGCCTGAAGCATGTGCATCGCACAGCTATGGCGCCTATGTCGTCGGCAACATAGTCGGCACAGCTTTGCCACCCATCTGCTGGAGCAGGACATCGACATCCGTGTCATCCAGGTCCTGTTCAGAAGGGCGACAAACTGCCCACGAACATCTGGTTGAAGGGCGGATCCTGTACCGGTTCAGCTGCTGGTGCATAGCAATCCATTGAACTCGTGATGCGTCACGGGATATCAAGCTCGGATGCCAGGACCACCACCCCTTCGCGATCGCGCCGCGCCGCCCGCCGGCTGCGCCGATCCACTGACTTGCGGCAGCGAACGATAATGGAAGGCTTGGTAGGCGCGGTGACGGCGGCGGCCTTCCGACACGCCCGCCATGCTGCAGTTGGTTCTGCTGGCGTCAGGGCATGGTCGCCCTTTGGTGGCGGTCCGGCATGGGGCTCGTTATCCCGTCACTGTGACGGGTTGCAATGGGTTCGAAGCCGCCGGCAGTCGTGCGATATTACCAACCTGCCACTCGACGTAGTCGACCGCAACAGTGGGCTGACGCGATACCGACGCTGGCAACTTGCTGGACCGGGTTCAGGAGTGGCGCGACAGCCTGCCCTCCAGCCTCGCAAACAGCGCGACGGCCGAGGCTCTCGACGATGCTCATTGACGGCGTCACAGAACGCGCTCGAAAAGAGTAAATTAGCGTTTGCCATTTCCGGGGCCGTCCACGTAAGCCTGCCAGGCTACTGAGCCGCGCGACCGTTACGCATTGTCGTGCATGATCCGTATGCACCGTGTGCCGCCTGCCTACGGGTCGTCGCGCGAAGGCCGGGTTGGACGCAGCTCAAGCACGCGATGCATATGGAAGATGCATGGCGGTGATTAACCGCCGCGGCTGCTTAGCCGGCATAATCAACGATGGTGGCGATCACCGCGCCGATGAGCCGGGACTTACAAGGATGAAGAGGTTAATGGCCGACCAACCAACCCATGAAGAGAACATTCTCTATTTGATGATCGAACTTGATCAAGCGCTCGCCCGTGAAACGCCGAATTGGTCTCCGGAACAGATGGCCGTCGCGACGCGATGGCTAACAAGCCTATTGGCAAGGTTATTGACGATCATTCCGCAGTCGTGAGGTAGCGGGCCGCCCGCTGCGATCGAACCGAACAAGCCAAGGCGGATCAAGGTGCCGTTGGCACCTTGAAACGCGGGAGCCATTCCCGCGCCTACATCGTGGCGAAGCCTGCGGAAAGAGGGACGCAATGATCCGGCGGATGCGGTGTTTGTCGCCGGTCGCAGGTCCGAATATTTGTGCGAGGGACGCGCGAGTGCGAAGCGTGTGGCTTCGTCCGGGTCGTCCTGCAGGGAGGTATGCAAACCTGTGGGGTTCATCATTACGCGGCCGCTGCGGTTGCCTCGTCGTTGTTCGCTGGACGGAAGCCGAGATAGCAATGACGGAAGGCGTCTTCGAGCGTATCGTTCAGCACGGCTGTCCGCACTTCGACGAACGGTTGCACCGTCGCCCGGTTCCATCGCATTTGCTGCTTCTTGTTCATCCGCTTGGCCACGATTTCGTTGACCGCACTCTCGACGAACGCGGTCGAGATCGGTTCGCCGCGTCGACGCCGGGCGGCGTGGTGCACCAGCGCGCCTTCGCTCCGCTGGAGGTGGGCCAGCAGCTAACTGACGTGCCGCTCGAGACGCCCGACACCGGCCACGTCAAGCAAGCTACCGGATTGGTGTCAATGGATCCGCTTCCAGTAATCGTTTCTACCACCGCGCCGAGAGCCGAGATGTCCGAACTGCATAACCGCGTGCCGATGATCCTGGATCAACGGAACGAACCCCACCCCACGGTGATGGTTGGCCGCGCACTTCCCCACGACCGCGGGCACCTTCAGCGGCGTTGCATTCCGCTTCCGGGGCGGGCGCATGTATTGGCAAGTGGAGGTAATGATCGTAGACACTCAAGCCGGCTGAACAAATACGCAGGACCCAGTGAGGTCACGGTCGATGGGGGCTGTGACTCGGGAAGAAGCCACAGCCCCTGCACCAAGTGCGGTCGTCACACGTCGTGCGCGCGACCAATAATCCAAATTGCGGAATAAAACCGAGCCCGCGCAGGAACTCGCAAGTCTCGACGGCTCCCTGGCCCGGCTGCTTTATGCACGAACGGCCGTTTCAGCGGTCAATCACGGCTGTGCATGATGCGTATCGATGGCGTGCATATCTGTACGCTGGCAGTGGACGGGCCCAGACATTGCTGCAACGTGTCACCGGCATAGACGCCGCCAATAGTCCGCCGGTGCGGCAGATCGTGCTGCGGCGTTAGAGCGGGACGTGCTTCCGCCATACCGCCACACCACAACCGGTTACTGGCATCGGCAATATCCCGGCTCCGATGGTCCGCCCCATTCAGGAGAAGGTGACCCGTGACACTCAGCGAACTCCAGGCGCGCGCGACGGGCGGTTGATTTACGCACAGGGATGCGATGTAACATGAGGCGGTGGCGGGCGGGAGCGTAACAACGTAGAGGCTGCGGCCCAATATAGGTGGTTGCGAGTTTCGGTGATTCCATAACATGTTGTATTATATGTCATAATTGGACTTTCTTTCCGGTGAGGGCCCTGATGCTTCCGGTGAAGCTATTCCCGGATGAGCAACTGGAGAAAAGCCCGGCCACGACACCGGTTCCCGTGCAACTCTCCGGGTCGGAGTTCATCGCATTTATCTTCCCGCACCTGTCGATGCCCATGCGCGGGCCGAAGTGCAAACTGGGCTATCATCGCGGTTTGGTCATCGATACGTATATGCAATAGGAATGCATGCCGCTATCCAGTTCGAGCGAGGGGACCGCGCTGGTCCACTACACGACCGTCTATAAGGTGTTGGCGAAATGGGCTGACGATGGCTCGCTTGACCAGGCGTTCATCGCCAGCGTGCGGCATTTGGCGAAGCAACACCATCTTGATCTCAGCATCCTGCATGGCAATGGCACCAACACCGTCGCCAAAAAAGGCGGCGATGGCATCGGCTATTCCGGCCAAAAACATCAGAAGGGCGAGAAGATCATCGCCATCGTGGACAACAACGGCTACGTGCTGGCTCCCCTGCCCGTGGCGCCGGTGAATGAGGCGGATACCGTACTGCTGCCCGAGGCAATGAACACTCTGAAGCGCCTTGCCAGACTAATTGATCTGAAAATTGACGGCTCGTATCTCAATCTCGATGGCGGGTTTGATTCCAGGCACAACCGCAAAGCGATCTTCAACGCGGGGCTCATCCCGAACATCAACAAAAACCCACGCAACCGGAAGACCCCGAAGCGCGGACGGAAGCGGTTATTCAACCCGGCCATCCATTCGTTACGGATATGCGTGGAGCGGACCTTCGCGTGGGAGGATAAATCCGAACGGCTGTTGTTACGCTTCGAGTTCAAACAACAACGCCATTACGGCATGAAGCTGATGGCGTACACCATGATCAAATGCGGCATTTTGCGGTGCCTGAAACTCGCAACCAGCTAACGGTATGTCAGGCGCCGGCTGGGCAACTACCGAGAGGAACACGTCTTCGCCCTGACGCAGGCGGTGGAACTCTACGACGTTCATCAGACCAAGGTGGCGGCCTGCGATAAGTAGATCGAGGTCATCCTCAAGCGGCTCAGGCAGACCGCGACACCCTCCGCGACCAAGCTTCCTCCCACCAGGCAACGGACACGCCAGCCCAACGCGCCCGCATTCGACGCACGCGTATGAAGCGAGAGTGTCACGTTCTAGGAGCGCCTAGGGGTGAGATTCCCCCGGGTGACTCGCCAGCTCAGGGGAAGGTATGTTCAAACTCGGCGCTGGCCAATGGGCCCCCTGACACCCATCCGCGGCCACGTCCGCCGGGTCGAAGGAGCACGCGAGGGCCGCGTTCATCTGACGCGGGAATATGCACACCATCGATGTCGATGATGCACAGCGGTGACTAACCGCTGTAGCGACCTTACGAGCATAAGGCGGCGTGGTCGATTAGCTTTTCTAGGCACAGTTCGGGGCGCTTTCTCCTCTGGCGCTTGGCCCGAATGGGCACGACCACCCAGATTGATGCGCTGTGCATACGTCACCAAAGCTGTCCGCTTTCCGAAGGGATCGAGCGATGATTAGCGTAATCAGGCTGCCAGATCGGGTGCAAGATGAAATCGATTGATCCAGCACGCACTGACCCATCCGGGTTGGCGTTTGAGCTGGCAGACCTTGTCATGGTGCAGGGCTGGGCCAAGTACCACGGTCTGCGGATGGTGGTCGAGCTTGACCACACCGCGGAGGGCGAGGAGTATGAGGAGGTTCTTGCGCTCTATCGGCGCAATAGTTCCTTCCGTCGCTGGATGATGTGGCGCCGCATGTCGGAAATCGTGGTGCAACCGATGATGGGCCGGACGCTCCGCTTCGGCTCGGTCGCGCAGGCGCTCGAGCGCCTGATCCAGCCCGGACCTGAACCAGCCGCGTTGCGTGGCCAGGCTGCCAGGCTCCCTCCGCTACATCGCGTTCCGCGCAGGTTGCCGCGTGAGGGACCCGCTACGATCGCAAAACGTCTCAAATTTGCCCGAAGTTCGGTGCACCGCGCCCTCGCATAGTACCCGCCGAGCGCCAGCGGGGTCGTTGGCTACGCCGGGATACCCGGCACGTCACGTTCTTGGCGGTTGTGCTGGCCGGGATTCCCGAGCTGACCTAGGACCTCTGCACAGTGATTTTGACCGGTTGACCGTACCCTGGTTCCAACGGGGGCAAGTCGGCTCGATCAACCAGGACAACAATGCTTCGGGGCATCCCCGGGCGCCGTGAGATTAGCCTCTCCCGCTCGAGTGTCAGCAGCATCTGGTGAACCGATGGCGGCGTCACCTGGAAGAATCGTTGGATCTCCGCCTGTGCGGGCGGGCGGCCGTTCACCAGCGTATAGGCGTGGATGAACGCGAGATATTGGCCTTGCCTGGCGGTAAAAATCGGGTGCGAATCACTTGGCGCGCGATTTATCGTTGCCCTCGAAATCGGGGGACCAGTGATGAACATACGGTACCGGGTGGAGTTGAACGAGGGGGAACGCGCGCAACTCACGGCGATGCTGAGCGGGGGCAAACACGCGGCACGCAAGCTTAAACGAGCGCAAATTCTGCTGGCTGCCGACGCGGGGATCGGCGACGAGGCGATCGCGGACAGTATCTCGGTTGGGGGGTCCACGGTTTACCGGACCAAACGGCGCTTCGTGGAAGGCAACCTTGATCTCGCACTGAGCGAAGAAGCGCGTCCTGGAGCCGCCCGCAAGCTATCCTGCAAGGAGACGGCGTTGCTGGTGGCGACGGTCTGCTCGAACCCACCCGAAGGCCGTAAGCGCTGGACGCTCGATTTGCTGGCCGGTCAGATGGTCCAACTGACGGAACATGAAGGGCTGTCGCGCGAGACGGTCCGCCGGCGTCTGGCCGAGGACGATCTGAAGCCGTGGCTCCACAAGATGTGGTGCATTCCGGAAGTGAACGGTACCTATGTCGCCCGTATGGAGGATGTGCTCGACCTTTATGCCGAAGAGGCCGATCCCAGGCGTCCGGTGGTTTGCTTCGACGAAAGTCCAACACAGTTGATTGGTGAAGTGCGCGAGCCAATCCCAGCGGCGCCTGGTCAGCCGGAGCGCTACGATTGCGAATACAAGCGAAACGGCACGGCCAATCTGTTCGTGTTTCTCGACGCGCATAAACCCTGGCGGCATGTAAAAGTGACGGACCACCGAACCGCGCGCGACTTCGCCGAGTGCATGCGCGATCTGGCCGATATCCATTATCCGGACGCGGATCGGATCCGCGTGGTGATGGACAACCTTTCAACTCACACGGCGGGGGCCTTGTACGAAGCCTTCCCGGCGCCCGAGGCACACCGCGTTCTTCAGCGCCTGGAATTTCATTATACGCCGAAACATGCGAGCTGGCTCAATATGGTGGAAATCGAGATTGGCGTACTGCGCGGTCAATGTCTGGATCGCCGGATCGGCGAGCGTGAATTCCTCGTCTCCGAGATCGACACATGGCAGCGGCAACGCAACGAGTCCTGCGCACGGATCAAATGGAAGTTCACCACGCAAAAGGCGCGGCACAAGCTGGCACGTGCCTATCCGGACACCGCCAAAGAGTCGTAATCACTGTGCAGAGGTACTTAGCTCAGTCACCACAATTTCGCGCAGCCAGCGGTGTGCGGCGTCGTGGCGTCGGGTCTCATGCCAGATCATGTAAATCGGCATCGGAGGTAGTTCGAGCGGGATTGGCAATACCCGTAGTCCGAGCCGCTTCTCCATGAGCGGGCCCATGCTTGATAGGAACATGCCCAACAGATCAGTGCTCGCCACGACGGTGGGTATTTCAAGGAGTTCGCTTACGCGCACCGCCTCGTGGATTATAAGTTTACAACAGTTCTCTCAAGGCCTGCGGCGCATGTTCGATCTCGCGGCGACGGTGCAGGGTCACGAATTCCGCTTTCCGCAAATCCTCGATTGTGATGCCTGAATGTGACTGAAGGGTGGTCGCTTCTCGCCAGGAGCACCATCTGATCATCAAAGAGTTTCCTGTTTACGAATGGGTCAAGTTCGACCGGTAGCCAATCGATGGCGATGTCCACAATACCATCACGGAGGTTGTCCTCAAGGTCAACCGGCCGAGAGACAGTGTCGAAAGTTAGCACGATGCCGGGAGCGACAGCTGCCGCCGCCTGCCCGAGGGCAAGCGCATAAAACGGACCCATGGGATGCGGGATGCTGATACGAAACTGGCGCTGCGATCGGGCGGGATCGAAGCCACTGGCTTCCGCCAGACTTGCGCGCAATGCATCCAGCGCCTGTTTGATGGCAGGATACATTTCTTTGGCTACGGGCGTCGGAGACAGACCCTGGCGGGCTCGGACGAAAAGATCGTCCTTGCACGCCTCTCTCAGACGGGACAGGGCGTGGCTGGTAGCCGATTGGCTGAGCGCCAGGCGATCAGCGGCACCACTGACGGTGCCGAGCTCGTAAATGGCCTCAAAGACAGTCAGCAGGTTGAGGTCAAGGCTGCGCAGATTGAACAAGGCGCGGCTCCCGATTTTTGACGTTGGGCTGCTGATCCTAGTGGGCCGGCCGTCGGACGGGAAGCGTGTCACGCCGCGCCTACATCCTCGCACCAGCCGAGGGGGTCAAGGTCGGCGAGCCGACTGACAAAAGGGGGCAAAGGACTGCGCCTGCTACGCGCGGGAGTGAGCTTGAAGATCACGGCCGCCGTTCCGCCTCCAGGTGGGTCACGATGGCCCGCATGATTTGCGAAGCCGCTCGCCCGCATTCATCGGTATATTCGGCGACAAACTCCGGATCGTCCGAATCGGCCGTGAATGCCGGCCGAAATCCGCAGTTTTTTGCCGAAGCGCAGCCTGACGGTCGAACTTGTGCTGCGGCGTCCGGATTGTCCGGGTAGCCGATAGGAGGGGTCTGCCCGCGGAGCGGAGCGCCCTTCGCGCGCAGCGAAGCAGGGGGGTGGGAGGAGCCTGCCGAGCCACCTGGGCAATCCGCAGTGGCGGTCCGAGCGGCCAAGGGTCTGGCCTTTGGGCGTGCGAGCCGGCGCGGTAAGAATTTGCCGAGCTTGGAAGTCAGGCACGGCGCCGATCCATCACCGGCAAGTTTTGCATCGGCGCCGTGCCCTACACCGTGCAGGAGCACGATTGCGGGGGCATCATCGCAGTCACGGCGGCGCGCGTCCACGCCATCGGCTGACGCCTGATGAGAGCGGCTGTTGCGCGCATGACCATGCGCTGCAAGCCCGGCGGTTTCTGTGCGCGGTGCCAGGGTGCCGTGTTCCGGTGCTTATCTGTAGCGATTGCGATCGGGGTCACATGTACTGCGCCGATTGTGCGCCCCATGCGCGTCGCCGGTCGTTGCGCCAGGCGGGGCGACGTTACCAGGCGAGCAGTCGCGGCCGGATCAAACATGCGGAGCGGTCACGCCGCTACCGGGCCCGCCATTACCGCGCACCCCAAAATAAAGTGACGCATCACGGTTCACTCCCGGATCGGACGAATGCTCTGCTGGGCACGGATCCGGCGGTGATCGTCGAACAACAGTCGCCCATGGACAGCCGACAGGCTCCGCGCAGGCAGCGATTGGTTCTGTCTGCGTTGTGGTCGTCGTTGTTCGGAACAGGTGCGGCAAGGCTTCCTGCAACGCCGGGTCCGTCAGAACAGACGAAGAGGACCCGAGCATGACTATTCCACCTGATCTCGAGGCGCAGATCCTGCGCTATTACCACGTTGAAAAATGGCGCATCGGAACGATCGCCAGGCAGTTGCGCGTGCATCCGGAGACCGTCGCCCGGGTGCTCGCCCAGGCCGGGCTGCCGCGCCTCGGGCCGCCGCAGCGGCCATCGAAGATCGACCCCTATTTGCCGTTCATCCTGGAAATGCTGGCGCAAGTTCCCGACGCTGACCGCCAGCCGCCTGCACGCGATGGTTTGGGAACGCGGCTACCGTGGCGGCAAAAGCCGCTTCCGCGCCGTCATCGCCTGCCATCGGCCACGCCCGAAGGCGGAGGCCTATCTGCGCCTGCGCACGCTGCCCGGTGAGCAGGCCCAATGTGACTGGGGTCATTTTGGTCACATAATCATTGGTCGAGCCCGTCGCCCCTTGATGGCGTTCGTCATGGTGCTCAGCTTCTCGCGGCACATATTTCTGCGCTTTTTCCTCGATGCCCGCATGGAGAATTTTCTGCGCGGTCATCTCGGCGCCTTCGCTGCATGGGACGGCATCCCAAGGGTCGTTTTGTACGACAATCTGCGCAGTGCCGTGCTGGAGCGGCACGGCGACGCGATCCGCTTCAACCCGACTTTGCTCGACTTCGCCGCGCATTACCGGTTCGAACCCCGCCCAGTCGCGATTGCGCGCGGTAATGAGAAAGGTCGCGTGGAAAGAGCCATACGGTTCGTCCGGGACGCGTTCTTCGCTGCACGCAAGTTCGCCGATCTGGACGATCTCAATGCCCAGGCCGACGCCTGGTGCCGCGGTCTGGCCGCCGACCGACGCTGCCCGGAAGACCAGACCCGCAGCGTTGGCGAGGTCTTCGCCGAAGAAGCACCCATGCTGCTGAGGCTGCCTGACAATCCCTATCCCGTCGTCGAGCAGGTGGCCGTCAAGGTTGGCAAGACACCGTATGTCCGCTTCGACAAAAACGATTATTCGGTGCCGCATTCCCATGTGCGGCGAACCCTGACCGTGCTGGCTGATGCCGACCGGCTGCGCATCGTCGAAGGCCAGCAGATCGTCGCCACGCATTGGCGCAGCTACGACAAAGGCGAGCAAATCGAGGTCCAGGCCCATATCCAGGATCTCGTCGCGTGGAAACGCGAGGCACGCCGCCACCGGGCGACCGATCGCCTCGCCCAGGCTGCACCGGCCAGCCGGACCTTGCTGGTCCGCGCCGCAGAGCGCGGCGACAACCTTGGCAGCATTACCTCTGCCCTGGTTCAGCTGTTGGAGCGCTACGGGGCGAGCCAACTCGATGCCGCCATCATCGAGGCGCTCGACCGTAATGTGCCGCATCCCAACGCGGTTCGTCTGGCGCTCGAACGCCGCCGCGACGACCGCCGGCAAGACCCGCCTGTCGCCATCACCCTGCCGGAGCATGTCCGGGCGCGCGACAAGGCCGTGCAGCCTCATTCCCTGGAGACCTATGACCAGCTGACGAAGGTGCGTCATGAAGAACCCTGACACCCTGCAAGTGCGCGCCAAGGCCCTGCACCTGCACGGTCTGTTGGCGCATTGGCCGGAAGCCGCCGCCGGCGGCTGGGCCGCGTCTCTGATCGCCTGGGAAGAGGACGAGCGGGCTCGCCGCAGCCTCGAGCGGCGCCTCCAGGGCGCCCATATCGGGCGCTTCAAACCCTTGTGCGACTTCGACTGGGGCTGGCCCAAGTCGATTGACCGGGCGACATTCGAGGCGTTGATGACCCTCGACTTCCTCAAGGACGCGACCAACGCCGTGCTGGTCGGCCCGAACGGCGTCGGCAAATCCACCCTGGCCCGCAATCTCGCCCATGAGGCGTTGATCCACGGCCATACCGTCCTGTTCACCAGCGCCGGCCAGCTGCTTGGCGAACTGGCGTCACTCGACAGCGATTCCGCGCTGCGCCGCCGCTTGCGATACTACGTTGCACCTACGTTATTACTCATCGACGAGGTCGGCTATTTATCCTACTCCAATCGCCACGCCGACCTGATGTTCGAGCTGATCAGCCGCCGCTACGAGCAGAAAAGCACCATCGTCACCACCAATCGTGCCTTTGCCGAATGGCGCGAGGTCTTCCCCAATGCCGCATGCGTCGTCTCGATGGTCGACCGGCTTATGCACAACGCCGAGGTCGTCTCCATCGAGGGCAAATCCTATCGCGCCAAAGAAGCCGCGGAACGCGCCGCTCGAAAGGTCAAACAGCGTCGCGGAGGAAAATCATGAGCAAGCATAAGCGGCGCAGGCAATCCCGGCATCGCTTGCCCACTCTGTGCAGAGCCGCGCCCCAATCCCGGTCTGCCGATCGCCATCCCCTTCGGCATCCCGACTTACTGGTCACCCGAGGCAGCACTCGCCATCTTCGAGCTCATCGACGAAATGCGCGACATCATCCTCGCCGTCTACGACACGTACCTCCAGGACGCAGCGCGAGAACAATGGCAATCCCCGCCGGCCGAACGGGTGACCATCCCGGACGACGAGCTGCCCTTTTGACCGGCGATCAACTGAAGACGGGGCCATCGGCCCCGTTCTCTTTGTTCGGCTGAGCGCCGTTTCTCCGTCCCGGCCTGAACATCTCGTCGGCACCGCGCGCAGCCGCGGTCAAGGATGGCCGAAGGCCATCGCGAAGCGGCGCGTAGCGTCCTTGATGGCGGCGAGCACGGTGCCACGCTGGATCAGGTCGGGCCCAGAAGCCGCCCTTTGCCTAGCTGGCCGGGTCGCCGTTACTCACGCCACGCCGCGAAGAGCCCAGAAGTCCGTCGTGACGGTCGTGCAACGCGTTATGCCGGCCCTGGACCACCTCAACACACCGGCAGAAAAATACGGGTCCGCACCGGCGGTAACGGGGAAC
>CAVTFL010000024.1:0-20737 GCA_963733925.1 uncultured Alphaproteobacteria bacterium
ATGATGCGAGAGTATCACGTCCGGTTCTGAGAGAGCGCGGGGCTGCAACTGCCCCGCGCCACTCAACTCTTCATCCGGATCCAGGGCGTGCAGCACTATCTTTGGCGCGCCGTGGATCAGGATGGCGTTGTGCTCGACATCCTCGTCCAGGCCCGGCGTGATAGCAACGCCGCGAAGCGCTTCTTCAACCGGCTGCTGAAGGGTCTGCAATACGTGCCGCGGGTGATTGTGACGGACAAGCTGCGGAGCTATGGCGTCGCTCAACGCCAACTACTGCCTGGCGTTGAGCACCGACAAAGCCGATATCTAAATAATCGGGCCGAGAACTCGCATCGGCCAACCCGACGACGAGAGCGGCAGATGCAACGGTTTAAATCGTCGCGACAAGCTCAGGACTTCCTCTCCGCTCACTCTTTCATTTACGGCCATTTCCATCCCCGCCAACACCAACTGGCAGCCTGTATCTATCGCGAGATCCGGTCGGACGCCTTCAATCTACTGGTTGCGGGTTTTGCTCCGCGTTGGCGGTGACCCGGCAAAAGATCCCCATACGACACGACAGCGCGGCGTGGTTAAGCGGACGATGAACGATTTTTGTGCTGTCCAAACGGTTTCGGCTGTAAAGTGGACGAGCAGGATCACAACGCGGCGCGGGCGCGGCGCGAGTAAAACAGAAGTGAAGGACCAACACCGCCCGTTAGGTTAGCTCCGACGGTAGTGCCTGAGATTGATCATTGTATAGGCCAGAGTTTTGAATGCGTAGTGCAGCTGGCTGAGACGATCGAAGCGAAGCAGCAACCGTCGGAACTTGTCTCCCCAAGCGAACACCCGTTCAATCGTCCAGAAGCGCTCTTCAAATATTGCTGGCTCAAACAGCGGCTTGCGGCCTCGCTTGGGTTGTTTACGACCGCGAACATTCGGGTTAATGTTGGGGATCATGCCGCGATTGAAAATGGCCTTGCGGTTACGTCGACAATCGTAGATGCCATCCAGACTGACGATGCTGCCCTGAAGCTCCATTCCCACTTCTCGGGCGATGCGCGCGACCTCGGGCAGAGCTTCTCGCAACAGCGGTGATTCATTATGGTTGCCTGGCGCCGACACGAACGGCGCGATCACGTTGCAATTGCGGTCGCAGAAGGCCACGACCTTGTCGCCTTTCAGCTTCTTGTGCCCGCTGTAGCCGATATTATCGCCACCCTTTTTGGCCGCCGTGGTCGTGCCGTCGCCGTGAATGATCGTGATATCGAGGAGATCGTCCTGGTGAAGCTTCAAGACGGATCCTGCGAAGACGGCATCGATGCAACCGTCGGCCTCCCACCGCCGGAAGGCCCGATAAACGCCTGTGTAGTGGATTTCAGGGCGCCCTTCGTCATCCCGTTCGATCGGTAGCTCCTTCCACTGACAACCGATGTAGAGCAGCCGCAAAATGTAGTTGAAGATCTTAAACAAACTCAGCTTTGGTGCCGGACCGCGGCAGCCGCGGGAAAGGTGCGGCAAGACAAATTGCTCAAACGTTCCGAGACCCAGTTGCGTAGGAATCGCGTGCCCGCGTTGGCTTCCAGCCATTCTGACCCTCCAGAAAGCTGGACACTACCCCAGGGGTGGCAGCGGCAGAAAAGCAAGGTCATCTGCCGCCTGCGGCCGAATCCACCCGCCTCGAGAAACCCACTACCAGTTGAAGGAATATGTCCAGTTGCAGGCTCAAATCGACGAGATCGATGCTAAGCTCACCGCCTGGCATCGGGCTGATGAGTGCAGCCAACGTCTCGCCAAAATCCCAGGCGTCGGACCGATCGGCGCAGTGTTGCTGACAATGAAGACCCCGGATCCGACGCTATTTCGATCGGGGCGTCAGTTCGCAGCCTGGATCGGCTTGACGCCAAAAGATCATTCGACCGCAGGCAAAGTCAGACTTGGCGTCATTACGCGCGCTGGCGACGAGGGACTGCGCAGCGTGCTGGTTGTTGGGGCCACCTCGGTGATTCGGCAGGTTGGGCTCGGCCGGAAGGCATCGCCCTGGCTCGCCGAGCTACTCAAGCGCAAGTCGCCGAAATTGGCCGCGGTAGCGCTGGCCAACAAGATGGCACGCATCGCCTGGAAGATGATGGTGACAGGAGAGGCTTATACTGCGAAATCTGCGCTTGCCACCTCGGCAAGTGCAGCATAGAGATCGGCCAGTATCGGGGAGCAACAGAACTGCAACCGTGCTGAGCTGATGCCAGAACTTGCAAGATAAGGAGCAGATGGTGTGATCGATCGATCCACGGCGCGGGACACTCCGTTGAAACCAGTGGCCCTTCTAAAGGTCGCTTGATTGTTTGGAACCTCCGTCGCGGAAACCATCTTGGCCAGCGTTCCGGTGCGAGCGCACCGACAGGCCGGACATATGGACGCAAGCGATCTGATCAAAGCACTGCAAGAGGCCTTGCGAGGAGGGGGCCGTCCACATATGGTTTCACATCGGCATGAGACTTCAGCACCTGAAGCAGGTCGCCGGCGCTCTGTCGTGCGACGATCCGCCGCGGAGGCGGCGAAGGCAGTGATCGTCGGGGAGGTTGAGCGACTGCACTGGCGGCTCTGGAACGGCAAAGCCACCAATGCCCGGATCAGCATCGATCGCATCCACGCGGTCATGCATCATTTCAAGGGCGAGTCAGGTACGGGAAAGTCCATCGCGGCATCGCGAAAGTTGTGGACCGCCTTGCATGCGATTGACAGTTACCTGACCGGCCAGAGTGACTGGCTGGTCAATTACGCCCAACGCCATCTTGCCGGACTGCGGGTCGGAACCGCGATCACCGAAGGGACAGCCGACTTTCTGGTGAACCGGCGGATGAACAAAAGTCAGCACATGCGATGGTCGCGACGCGGTGCCGATCTGCTGCTTCAGGTTCGATGCGCGGTCTATAATGGCACTCTTGGCTCCGGCTTCGGACAGCGGTTCCAACCAGCCAACGATCCTTACCCGACGCTGGCTATGGCAGCGTAACCCCCAACTTTGCGGCAGTCCCTCTGCAGGAGCATGGTTTGGTGTTGGTGCAGTTTGCCAGGGCTTCCTGAGCCTCACGGCTCCGACCGCGGAACTGGAGCGCCTCGTCATTTCATTTCCCGGGCGCTGTGGCATGGCGGGCATCCGGTGTTGCGGTGGAACGCGTCCAACTTGGCGGTTCGGCAGGATCCCGCCGGCAACATCAAGCCGGACAAAGAACGGTCCCGAGAGCGGATGGGGCGACTGCATGGGGATGTCACAGCTCGGGTGGAGGATTCAGCTTTTGCGTACTACTGACGCGGCAGCGCGCTTGCAGCCAAGGCAGCCTTTTCGGTCTGCTGTTCATGATGGAATTCCTGGAAGCGGGCCGACGATCGGGTGCCGCTATTATCCCAAGCTCCACAAGGCGCACCCTGTTGGAGCATCAGAAGCTGCTCGCAACCCGCCTGACCTGAATGCGCCCTCGTCCAAGGTCGACGCGCGAGCGTGAGCATTGGCGGAACGGTCAGCTTTTTCTCCGGCATATAATGCAGGAGTGCGGTCTATATTCGGGCTGCCATATAACCCGCCAAGCCGGCGGGTACGCTCGCAGCGGCGACAAGGGGATAAACGGATCACTTCATCGCTTTGTGCTCCGACGAGATCGATTATCTTCAGTCGCGCGTCGTGGCAATCAAGATCCAATAAAAGAACTTCACCCAGTGTCCGATCCCGCAGCTCCCAAACGATGCCGGGAAAGCCTTAAGCGGAATAAGCGGGCCCACCCAAGCATGCCCAGTCCCCGCAAAGCGCGCGCACGGGGTGTGAAATAGTTCAGAGATATCCCCCAGCATTTGGGCTCAATCTTCGTTGGTCAGCAGCGTCGGGGCAGAAGTCCGGCGGAGCTGACAAAGTCGGAATTCCTCAACACGGTCGGGCGGCGTCGATATTTGTGTCGAAGCGCGATCAACCTACGGAGGAGATGGGTCTTGGAAAAGTCTCTGTTTACTGCCTCCACCGCTGCACCTGAAAGCAGATCAGGTGGACTGGCGCCCTGGCGGATCCATCGACTGCAAGGGTTCGTCGAAGAGCATTTGTCGCAGTCTATTCGCCTCGCGGATCTCAGCGGCGTGGTTGGCCTGAGCGTACCGCATTTCTCGCGCGCCTTCCGGCTGAGCTTTGGCCAGCCGCCGCACCTCTATGTGATCCAACGACGCCTCGAACGGGCACGCCATCTCATGCTCACCAGCGACATCGCGCTAAGTGAACTGGCCATCGTCTGCGGGTTCAACGATCAGGCCCATTTCTGTAGGCTTTTCCGCCGATGCGGGAGAACACCGGCAGCCTGGCGTCGCGAGTTGCGTGAGGCGGTCTGGGCATCTCCGGCACAGCTTCGGGTCGCTCAGTTGGACATTGACCGGATTGCCCTGCCGAAAGCCCATAATGGGATTGACAACTGCGCCAATTTGGTTCAGCGGCACGCGTTTTAATGACGACTGAGCTAGCGTAGTCGCCTAAGTATAAAATAATAGCCCGCCGGATCCACGGCCACCGCCTGAACACGGTTGCCACAACCAGAAAGAGGCCTCGAAATGTCGAAAGAACATAAGCGCGGACTACCCTCCGATGGCGAACTGACCGACGACGAGCTGGAGATATCTGGCGGTGCAGGCGGTGACGTCGCCCAAAATGCCGGGGCAAGCGTCTCTGTCGGCCAAAGCTCCAGCGACGCTGGCAGTAATATTATCAAAGGCGTCCACCAGGAGACCGGCGCTGGTGGTGCCGGCTGGGGTTAGCGCTGTCCGGGGGGCCTCTGCGATATTCAACGCCCCCTCCAGGCGCCCAAAGTTGGTTTGTCCGGTGCCGTCGGCCAAATGCGCGGTGGCGGATTTGAGCCGATGGCGGACAGCCATCGGCCGCTTTTCAAGGCGCTGTAGGGCCGCCTGACGATGCGCCTGGCCGGCTCGGCAGGGGCATCAGCTCTGCCATGAAGGCGGCACGTCAAGTGTTTCGCCAGGCCGCGCTCGATCGGCTGGCATCGCCGGAGCAACTGGACGAACTCATTCCCGTGGTCGACGCGCGCGGTTGGATTGCGGCGCTCGGCATCGGTGTCCTTACAGCCGCAATCATCGCATGGGGCTTCCTCGGCAGCATCCCGACCGAGGTATTGGCGCGCGGCATCCTGGTGACCCAAGGCGGCCGGGTGGTCAGCGCGCTTAGTCCGACCTCCGGCGTCGTTGCGTCGTTAACTGTCAAGCCAGGCGATGCGGTCTGGCGCGGCCAGCCGGTCGCCACTATCCACCAGCCAGAGGCCGAGTTGCGTCTCGCTAACGCCGGCCAGGTTGAGGCAGAGCGCGCTGTCACGCTGGAAACGCGCGGTGCCTCGCTGCAGCGCGAGGGGCAAGCGCTGGAGGCGAATGCCACGCAACGCAAGGGGGCGCAGGAACAAATCATAGAACAGGCCAACGAACGCATCGGACGACTGCGCCGACAGCTGGAAATCCGCGAGCAAATGCGTCCACGGAACCTCGCGCTGGAGGAGCGGGTGGAGCAGGCGCGGGCCGATCTGGCCCGCGCACAGCAGGACGTCAGCGACGCCCGTGCTCGGATGGTCGAAATCGACACCGAGCTGCTGCATTCCCGGTTGGAGGCGGAACGCGAGCTGGCCGGGCTGCGCGCCGGTCTGGCCGATGCCAAACGGGCGACCGCGGAGGCCGGTGCAGCCCTCACCGCCGCGCGAGACGTGGTCGCCCCAGCCACGGGCAAGGTGACAGAGCTGGCGGTCAGCGAGGGTCAAATGGTCACCGCCAACGGCACGGTCCTGAAGCGTCGAAACCGAGGGGCGGCGGTTGCAAGCCGTGGTTTATGTGCCGACGGAGCATGGCAAGCAGGTCTCCGCCGGAATGGCGGCGCGCATCGCGCTGTCCACAGTCAAAATGCGGGAATGGGGGGCGCTCAACGGCCGTGTCGCCTCGATCTCGGATTTCCCAGCCACGCCGCAGGGCATGGCGGCGGTCCTAGGGAACCCCCAACTGGTGCAAAGTTTCGGCGGCGGCAGTGCGCCGTACGAGGCGCGCATCGACCTCCAGCAAGGCAATACGCCCAGCGGATATGCCTGGAGTTCCGGCACTGGTCCGACGCTTGATCTGAGCAGCGGCACGACGCTTTCGGCCGCCATCGCAGTGCGTGAAGAGCCGCCGATCAATCTGGTCCTGCCTTCCCTGCGACAGGCGACGGGCTTAACGCGATGACTCTCACGCATTGGCCGCACCGCGCGGCGAATGCCATCCTGACAGTCCGGGAGCGCCTGCGCGGGCTGCCGAAGACCCCAACGATACTGCAGATGGAAGCGGTCGAATGCGGCGCGGCGTCGCTGGCCATGGTGCTGGCCTATCATGGCCGCTGGGTGTCGCTGGAGGAACTGCGTGTCGCCTGCGGCGTAAGCCGCGACGGCAGCAAGGCTTCAAATATCCTGAAGGCGGCGCGCGCCCAGGGCATGTCTGCCAAAGGCTTCAAGAAAGAGCCCGAGAACCTGACCTCGTTGCCATGCCCCAGCATCATCCACTGGAACTTCAACCATTTTGTCGTGTTCGAGGGGTTTCGCGGGGAGCGTGCCTGGATAAATGATCCGGCCGGCGGCCGCCAGAGCTATCCGAAGAGCGAGTTCAGCGAGAAATTTACTGGCGTCGTGCTGGCAATGGAGCCGGGCGAGGGGTTCACCCGCGGTGGGCCGAAGCCAATGGTCTATACCCCATTGTTGCGTTTCCTCGCTGGCTCGCGCGGATCCGTAATGCTGATCGCCCTGTTCAGTGCCCTGTTGATCCTGCCTGGGCTGGTGGTACCAGGTATGTCCAAGCTGTTCGTGGACAAGGTGTTGTCAGACCGGCTGGACGACTGGCTCGGCCCGCTTTGCTTGATCCTCGCGGGAATGGGCCTGCTTCAGGCCGGCATCGTTTGGCTGCAGAGGCATTATCTGCTCCGGCTTGAATCCCGCCTCGCAGTAGTGCTGTCCGGCCGCGTCATGTTCCGCATGTTGGCGCTGCCAATGGCCTTCTTCAACCAGCGCTATGCGGGCGAACTGGCCGGCCGCGTCGCCTGTGCGGACCACGTGGCGGGGTTGTTGTCCGGCCAGGTGGCGGCCACAGCCTTTAACACGATTGCCGTCTTCGCCTACGGCGCGGCGATGCTGGCGTTCGATCCGGTCGTGGCGGGCGTCGCGGTGATGGTGCCGGTGTTGAACCTTCTGCTGCTGCGCGCGCTGCGGGTGCAGGTGCGTGACCTGAACCGGCGCGTCGCAGTGGACCAGGGTAAGCTGTCCGGCATTACCACCAGCACCATCATGGGGATCGAAACGCTGAAAGTCTCGGGCAACGAAGGCGAGGCTTTCGCCTATTGGGCCGGCCACCAGGCGCGCACAGCGAACTCGAAGCAGGCGCTCGGCGTCATCAACTCGATAGCCGGGGTGGCGCCGCAAATACTCAACGGGATAGCCGTCATCGCGGTACTGACCGTCGGCGGTTTGCGGGTGATGGACGGGGAGCTGACCATCGGCTCATTGGTCGCACTGCAACTGCTGATGGCCAGCTTTGTCGGCCCGTTTACCGCGCTGGTGGAATTGTCTGATGTTTTCCAACAAGTCCAGGGCGATCTGGGGCGCATCAGCGACCTGTTGAACCATGGGCAAGAGGCGTCGCCGCCCTCCGTGCGAGGGCCGTTCGTGCGGATGACCGGCCGATTGGAACTGCAGGATATTTGCTTTGGCTACTCGCGCGCCGATCCGCCGTTGATCCGTGACTTTTCGATGGTGCTGGAGCCCGGCCGCCGCGTCGCCTTGGTTGGCGGCTCCGGCAGCGGCAAAAGCACGATAGGGCGCATCGTTGCCGGCCTGATGCCTCCGTGGTCTGGCGAGATCCGGCTCGATGGCGAGCCGATCGAAAACCTGGCGCCGGCCGATCGGGCCGCCGTCCTGGCGTACGTGGACCAGGACGTTTTCCTGTTCGCCGGGACGGTGCGCGACAATATCACGCTCTGGGACAGCACAGTCTCCGACGCTGTCTTGATCGAGGCGCTGAAGGATGCCGGCATTCACGCCGATATCGCGTCCCGCCCAGGCGGGTTGGACGCCGCGATTTCCGAAGGCGGGGTGAATTTCTCCGGCGGTCAACGGCAGCGACTGGAAATCGCTCGCGCCTTGGCGGCCAATCCTGCTGTGCTGGTGCTGGACGAGGCGACCGCTGCGCTTGACCCGATCACCGAACTGCTGATTGACAGCGCGATTCGGCGTCGCGGATGCGCCTGCCTGATCATCGCACATCGTTTGTCCACGATCCGTGACGCTGATGAAATCTTGGTGCTGGATGGTGGACAGGTAGCCGAGCGTGGGTCCCACGCCGAGCTGATGGCGCGCGGCGGCGCCTACGCGAGCTTGATCGGAGCCACAGTGTAGTGCGATCGGGTGCAGGAGGTATGTGGTGCGCTGCGGCGATGTGGCGCCGAGGAGCATGACGCCCCCGGATGCCTTTGACCAGGCGGGTGGGGCCGGCCTCGTGCTGTCGGCCGATCGGCCATTGGCGCTTGCCGCCCTGTCCGGCCTGTGGACCGTGCGAACCGGATTCGTCGATCTGTTCGCAGTGCGGTTGGTCAACGGAGAACCGCATGGCCGGAGGGAATTTGTCTTGCGCCGCCAAGTCGGTGAGACGCTGCTGGGCGCATTTAGCGCGCAGCGTGGCGACGAGGCGCTGCTGGCGGTGGGCGGCCTGGATACCGCCTTGGAGGTGCCGCGCGATGCTGCCCTTGCGGCTGACGATTGGGTCGCCGCGGTGGATCACGCGATGCGCGATCCCGCTGTCGGTTGGGCGGGACGGCAGGCGGTTGCGGGTCAGCTATCGCTCGACGCCGGCGATTTGCTGGGCGCGCACGGACGTGACGTGCTCTGGGTCAGAGTCCTGGAAGGTGAGGTGCAAGGCCGCCTCGGCCTGACCGCCGCCCCGAATACCACGCCCGTCCCGGTCTCCGCCGCCGCACCCTTGCGAGCCGTGACGCGCAGCCGTGTATTGCTGCTCACCTCCCAAGACCTTGCTCCAGGTGAGTTGGAGACTGCGCTCGTCGGCCATCTTGCCTGCCTGGACAGATATGCCGCCGCGCTCCTGACGGCACGAGAGGCGGAACGTACCGATCGCGCCGGCCGGAGCGCAGTCGCCTCGAGTGAGATCCTGGCTGCAGGCATCGCGCGCCTAGCCGGCCAGGTATCGGCGGACAGTCTGGCCCAACCCAGCGGCGACCCGGCGTGGCGGGCGATCCGCCGCGTCGCCGCCGACTTGGGCCAGGTGGTGCCGGAACAATCGAGCGGCATCCTGTCCAGCCGGCCAGCCGCGGTGCGGATTGCTGAGCTCGCAGCCGAGGCGGAACTGCGGGTGCGGATGGTGCTGCTGCGAGAGCAGTGGTGGCGACGTGACAACGGCCCCCTGCTCGGGGTGCGTGAGGCGGACGACATGCCGGTCGCCCTGCTTTACCGGGCCGGGTGCTACTGGGCCTGGGACCCTGTTTCCGGCAGCGAGCGTAGCGTGGGCCGGACAGAGGCGGAGACCTTCGCCTCCGGGGCCTGGACGCTTTACCGCACGTATCCCGCGGCGGCAGTCTCGCTGCTCGGCCTGGTGCGCTTCGCGGGCCACGGGCTTGGAGGTGTGCGACTGCGCTTCGGGGTGTTGTCGTTGCTTGGGGCGCTCCTCGGCATCGCGGTGCCAGCCGCCACAGGCGTACTGGTGGAGACAATCATCCCCGCTTCCGCCCGCGGGCAACTGGCAGTGCTGGGAGGAGGCCTGTTGGCCGCCATGTTCGGTTTGGCCGGCCTTCGCGTCACTCGCGGGCTGCTGCTGCAGCAGATGGAAGCACAGCTTTCACTAACCACCCAGGCTGCTGTGTTCGACCGGCTGCTGCGCCTGCCCATTGGGTTTTTTCGCGCGTTCGACATCGGCGATCTCGGCGATCGCGTGATGTCGGTCGACAGAATGCGGCAGATTCTGACAGGCGCGACGCTGTCCGGTGCGTTGTCAGGCGTGTTGGCGCTGGCCAATCTTATTGTCATGCTACTGTGCGACGTAAAGCTGGCGCTGATCGGCCTCGCCGCGGCGATGGCATACGCTGCGTTTTCCGGCTGGATGGGCTTTTATCAGCTTCGCCGGGAGCGACAACTTGCAGCGCTGCGCGCAAAGGCAGAGAGTTTTGTGCTGCAGGCGATCTCCGGCGTCGCTAAGCTGAAGGTCGCGGCGGCACTCGACCGAGCGTTCGCGATCTGGGCTGGCGCGTACGGCAGCCAACGCGAAGCCTTCAAAGCGACGCAGGCCACCAACAACCTACAGGCAGTCTGGTCCGCCGGCTTCATGCCGCTGGTCATGTCCGGGCTGTTTGTCGTGGCGGCCTCGGTAGCGGCGGGCCTTACGACGCACGACACTGGCGCCGCGTCCCGGGCGCTCGCATCCGGCGGTGCCGTGCCCGAGGCGGCCGGCTTCGGCCTCGGCGCCTGGCTTGCCTTTGTCAGCGCCTTCGGCCAACTCATGAGCGGTATCGGTCAGACAGTGTCGGCGGTCACCAGCGCGCTGGGCGTCGTACCGCTTTACGAACGTGCCCGGCCGATCCTGGAGGCCCTGCCGGAAGACTCCTTCGGCACCCAGAAGCCCGGCGTGCTGACCGGCGCCATCGAGTTCAACGGCGTGACCTTCGGCTACACCGCCGACACGCCGCCTGTCCTGAAGGAGTTGTCTTTCACCATCGAACCGGGCGAATACGTCGCCATCGTCGGTCCGTCCGGCAGCGGGAAAAGTACATCCTGCGTTTGCTCCTCGGCTTCGAGACGCCGACCGCCGGCTCGGTTTTGTTCGATGGTTTGCCGCTTACGTCGCTCGACCTGAGGGCGCTGCGCCGCCAGATCGGCGTGGTGCTGCAGAACGGCCGGATCCAGCCCGGCACCATTCTGACCAATATCGGCGGTGGCCGGCCGATCGGTCCCGAGGAAGCCATGGAAGCAGCCCGCCTCGCGGGGTTCGCCGACGACCTCGGCATGCTGCCGATGGGTCTGCACACGGTGCTGACCGATGGTGGCGGCACGTTGTCGGGCGGACAGCGGCAGCGACTGATGATCGCACGGGCCCTGGCGCGCCGGCCGCGCATCTTGCTGCTGGACGAGGCAACCAGCGCGCTCGACAACAGAACCCAGGCGCTGGTAACCCAAACGGTCGCGCGCCTGGGCCTGACGCGCATCGTGGTCGCCCACCGGCTGTCCACCATCGCCATGGTGAACCGGATCATGGTCCTGGATCGCGGCGAACTGGTGCAAAGCGGAGGTTTCGACGAACTGACGCAAACGCCGGGTCTGTTCCGGGATCTGGCCCGCCGCCAGATGGTTTGAGGAGAATCAGCCGTGCGAAAGGTACTCTACGTGCTGGGTCAGCTCAGCGACATGGACGTCGAATGGATGGTGCGGGCTGGTACTCGGCGGTATGTGCACGACGGCGAAATCATCGTTGACGAAGGCCAGCATATCCCGAGCCTGTACATTCTGCTGAGCGGGCAACTCGTCGTGGAGGTCGCGGGGGTTGGCCAGGTGATGCCACTGCAATCAGGCGATATCGTCGGTGAGATGAGTTTCGTCGACAGCGCACCGACTTCCGCGACCGTCAAGGCCCAGGGGCGAGGTCATGGTCCTTGAGCTGTCCAAGCAGGACGTGGAGGCGAAGATCGCCAGCGATGCCGATTTCGGCCTGCGCTTTTACCGTGCCATGGCAATGTTCCTCGCCGACCGGCTGCGTACGGTGCTGCATCTCAAGGCAGCCGGCGGAACCACACTGGGTTCGGCTGCGGTGCAGGAGGACGAGTTGGACGAAAAGCTGTTGGATTCGGTGTCGCTTGCGGGCGACCGGTTTGACCGAATGATGCGCGAACTGTCCCGCATGCGCTAAGTTGTGAGGCGACGCGAGGATCTTGCAGCTATTAATCGGTGCTCGGCGTCCACCGTCCGGCCGTAGTGTTTGACGATTGGCAGCTTCGGAGGCCGGACCAGATAGTCGCCGCGCATCGCTGCCGCGCTCGGCCACTAGGGCATTAAAGGGCGAGCGGTCCCGGCGCGTCCAAGGTCGAGGCCCGATGAAATCTGACCAGACGAATGCGCCCGTTACTTCAGCGCGGCAGGCTATCGGTCAACCTCAGGCTAGTCTAATACCAAGCAACTCATGTTCCGACCGTTTTGACCCAGTCGCGTGTGGCGATTGATTTGATCTGCGCGGGCGCGGCCATAAGCTTGTTCCATGCGTCGCAGCCGGCATCGACGATGGCCTCATATGTCGCAAAAACCCGATTGCTGAGGTCGTTCTGTCGGAGAAACTCCCAGATGTTCTCAACAGGGTTGAGCTCGGGTGAATAGGGCGGCAGGCGTAGCAGTCCGATATTCTGAGGCACCACCAGGCGATCGCCGGTCTGGTGCCAGCCGGCACCATCCAGCATCATCACGGCGAACGCATCCCGGCTGACCCAGCGGCTAATTTCTTGCAGATGCAGGTTCATGGCGTCGACGTTGGCGTGCGGCAGAACGAGCCCGGCGCCGATGCCCCGGGCGGGACAAACGGCGCCAAACAGGTAGGCACATTCGTAACGCTGATCGTGTGACGCGGTCGGCCGGCTGCCGCGCTGGGCCCAAATACGGGTCAGGCTGCCTTTTTGTCCAACGCGCGCTTCGTCCTGCCACCACAGCTCAATCGACTTGTCTTGCGCGGCCGGCGGAATGACGGCGGCGACGGCCCGCCCCTCTCCGCCGGCGGTGTAGGTTGAGTAAGGCAACCGGAAGGAAAGGGAAATGCCATGGAGATCGCGGTTCTCGGGATCGATCTGGGAAAGAACAGTTGCAGCCTCGTCGGGCTGGATCGCAGCGGAGCGGTCGTGAAGCGGCGACGCATGCGACCGGAGAGCATCCCAGGGTTCACGAAGAGCATGCCGTCTTGCATCATCGCGATGGAGGCCTGCTGCGGTGCCCACCATCTCGGCCGTTTGTTGACAGCACAGGGTCACACCGTGCGCCTGATGTCGCCGGAGTACGTTCGTCCCTACGTGAAGGCACAGAAGAACGACGACCGCGACGCGGAGGCGATTGCTGAGGCAGCGACCCGTCCCACCATGCGTTTTGTGGCATTGAAAAGCGAAGATCAGCTTGACATGCAGACCCTGCACCGGGCGCGCGATCGTCTGGTCGGCGAGAGAACGGCGTTGATCAACCAAGTGCGCGCCATTCTGCTGGAGCGCGGCATCACAGTGCCAAAGGGGCGTTATAAGCTGCAGCGGCATCTTGATGCGATGCCTGATCCAGATCCCGACATCTTACTCAGCGGACGAACACAGCGGTTAATCGATGACATGCGCATGGAGTGGCTTTCACTGGATCAGCGGATTGTCGCCTTCGACAACGAATTCGCGATGCACGCACGCAATAACGCCGATGCGCGACGGCTCGCGACCATCCCTGGCATCAGCGTGCTGAACGCAACCGCGCTGGTAGCCGCGATCGGCAACGCAGAAGCGTTCGCGCGCGGGCGCGATCTTGCGGCTTGGCTCGGGCTGGTGCCACGCCAGATTACCACCGGCGGAAAGCCGCGCCTGGTCGGCATTACCAAACGCGGCAACAAGTACTTACGGAGGCTGCTGATCCATGGTGCCAGGTCGGCTTTGCCGACGCTCTCGACCAGCGCAACGCCGCTTGATGGCTGGCTGCGCTCCCTACTGCAGCGGGTGCACAAGAACGCCGCCGTCGTCGCCCTGGCGAACAAGCTGGCGCGGATCGTGTGGGTGATCCTGCGCCGGGGCGAAGAGTTTGACGCCGCGGCTGTGAGGGCGACGGCGTAACGAATTGGCCAGGACGAGTAGTTTTAGTCCTGGCCGCTGATGTCTGCTGGTGGTGAATGCGAGATGGCCTGACAGTCGACCGGCGTTCTGGAAACCTGTTTAAAAAAATGGCGCACAACGCCGTAAAGTTTATGAGGACCAGGACGCGCGGATCTCCATCTTGGCCGGGGCAGCGCCCACAGGCCGGATACGTTGACGCAGACTGCTCAGATCAGATTGCAGAAATCGCTTGCCGACGGGGCGGGCCATACGTTTTTTATGCGCCTCCTGGGCTTCAGCATTCGCCAGGGGATGGCGCGGGCGCACCGAGATATGGCTGAAGGTCAAGGTCTTCAGGATCCGCCCGACGCTGCGTTCGTCCATCAGCACGAAGAAGCGCGCCAGGATCCGGTCACGCAGATCGCATAACCGCCAGCGCACGACGCCGTCCTCCGCGAGATCCGGACCTTGACGACCCAATTTGTCAGCACCGCCTTCTCCTCAAGGGTCAGTTTTGGTGCCGCGCCGCCGCGTTTTGGAAGATCCGACAGACCAGCAAGGCCCTTCTCGTTGTAACGGATCACCCAGTCACGCAGCGTCTGTCGATCCATGCCGCAGTTCCTGGCCGCCTTCGCCCGGCCATGACCTTCCAAAACCAAGGCTAATGCCAGAAGTCGCCGTGCAACAGGCGCTGCGGAAACCTGCGCATCGTGCTGACGCAGTGCCTCCGCATCGTGCTCGAGCCGTGTGATCCGCACCGTCATCGCCAGTCCACCCTGATCCAAGAGCGGAAAACCAATCATGCCGCACCGAGCCGGGCGAAATCACAGTAAAGTCAACTCAAGAGTCGCCTGGTATAAGTCTAAGTCTAGCGTGCTCTAAGCAGGATCAGGGGCGCTACACGTTCTGTCCCGAGCCGATAAAGAAGGCTATCGGGATCTCGAGCCCTCGTGGGCTCTTGTAGGCCTCCGCGCGCCGGGCGATCGCCTCGCGCACCCGAGCCTGTGTGGTTACGTCCTGCGTTGTAATTGCACTGGCTGTGACCGCCATGCCGCCAATGCCGGCCCTCCACAGGGTGTCGACGTCCGGCATAAGATGCTTAGTTCGGTGCCCCACCACCGCTACGTCAGCGAGCCCCGCATCGCGCAGCAATGCCGCAAAGGGCTCCGGATCCGAGTACCGGAGCGTATCGTGGCCTTGCGGCACGCTTGAGGGTGGGGAAAGCTCCAACTCGGCAATCGCTTCGCGGAACAGGCCTTGCACGCGCTGATGCGCCGGCTGGTCCCACCAGCTGAAGGCCAGGGTACCACCCGCGACCAGGACACGCACACATTCACCCAGCGCGGCCTCAGGCATCGGAAAATGGCCCAGTGCGAAGTTGCAGATCACCGTGTCGAATGCGCCATCGGCAAAGGGTAGCGCCGTGACCTCAGCGACTTGAAATGTCACCGCGGTGTGCGCCGCACAGGCCAGTGCGATCATGCCGGGAGAGACATCCACGCCGGTCACCTGAGCTCCACGGGCGTACGCTGCCGCAGCAGCCATGCCAGGTCCCGTCCCCACATCGAGCAACCGCCTCCCCGCTGCAACGCGAGCGGCTTCGAGCAGCGGTTCAAGCGCCAGGCTGGTCAGAGGACTGAAGTGTTCCGCATAGGTCTGGGCGATGCGGTCGTGGGCCGCCTGTTCAAAGGCCGTGAAGGCTTTTGCGTCCATCGCGACTTCCTCCGTTGTAGGCGTTGCTCACCGCTGCATTCATCCAGAAGACTACCCGATCGAAATGCGAAGACCGAGGTCCTGCTGTGTGCTCCACCGTGTCGAGAACTGACCTCGCTGGCATCATGATGTGCCCCCGGCTTCCGTTGCAAGCAACGCCCGCCGAACCGTCGCTGACGTCATGGTGCCGGGTAGCGCCTGTAACGATGGGTGCGCAGATTTCTTGATTAACGGCCTCGATGACTTCGCCGAAACGGATCGGAAACCCGTAGCTAGCGTCGACCGAGTCCTTGTCAGCGTCAATCATCGGTGCCAAAGTTCGTAGAGTGTGATCCCGATAAACTCTCGCCCGCCATCCAGATATTCGCGCCACGGGAATCACCCAGTGAATAAACCGAAAAAGGAGGAGTGTCGTGCTAATTTCGCAGAGTCGCCGCCGCTTCTTGACCATCGCGGGGGCTAGCGCTTTCGGCCTTGGCGGATTTGGTGTTCCCAATGTGGGGCGCACGGCAAACTCAGCAGCCGGCGACGCGCCGCCAGAAATAACTACCGTCCAACTCGAGATGAACTCCGTAATTTGCAACGCGGCCCAGGTCTTTGAGGAGTTGCTGCGAGCCGAGGGGTTCACTGACGTCCGCTATGTCCAGTTGTCGCAGGAACACGTAAGCAAAGCCGACGCCGTCAACATGGGGTCAGTCACAAAAATGCTGGCGGACGGCGAAGTAGATTTCGTAAGGGATTTCGCCCCCACTCTTATCCTTGGCCTCGAAGCGAAGGCACCGATCACAATCCTGACGGGACTGCACCTCGGGTGCTTCGAGGTGTTTGCGAAAAATGACATACAAAAGGTGTCGGATCTGAGGGGGAGGGTCGTGGGTTATGGGGTTGGCGACAAGCCACTCCTAACCATTTTGGCTAACTTCATTGGGCTCGATTCTAAAGAAGTCAATTGGTATCCCGCTGCGCTGACGGACCCGATAGAAGCCTTTGCTACAGGTAAGATTGACGCGTATCTCTTCCTTCCGCCCGCGCTACAGGAGGTGAAGCCCAGAAAGATCGGTCATGTGCTCGCCAGCCAGATAGTGTACCGCCCATGGTCGCAATATTATTGCTGCATGCTTGCGACCAGGACGGAGTTTGCTCGCAAATATCCTATTGCCACTAAGCGCGTCATGCGGGCGATGCTCAAGGGTGCCGACCTTTGCGCATCCGAACCCAAGCAAACGGCGGAACGCTTAGTCAGCCGGGGTACCCCCAGCTATGACTATGCGCTCCAAATGCTAAACGAAGTTCGGTTCGATGTCTGGCGGGAGTACCGATCCCGAGGACACAGTTCGCTTCTACTCATTGCGGCTACAGGAAATAGGCGAGATCCAGTCGGCTCCGCAGAAGGTCATAGCCACGGGAACTGACTGGCGCTTCCTCAGCGAACTTAAGCGGGAGCTGAAAGTATAAGCGTGCGGGTTGCGTCGGTGGCGGCATGGCTTCAGTTAGTTCCTGGTGTCAATGATGCGCCGGGCTGCCTCCACATCCGCAGACATTTGGGGCCGCTGTGGAGCCTGTTGAGCGAAATGTCCGCGGGAAAGACGGAGTAGGTCGTGCGCGAGCGCCCGCTTATCCTGGTCGTCGACGACGCGCCCGATAACATCGAGGTCGTACGTCGGCGCTTGGAGGCTCAGAGCTACGACGTAGTCACCGCCGCTGACGGTCTGGAAGCGCTTGATCAGGTCAAGCGACATGTTCCCGACCTTGTCTTACTCGACGTGATGATGCCTCGCTTAGACGGAATCGAAACAATCAAGCGCCTCAAAGCCGATACCTCGCTCCCGTTCATGCCCGTGATCATGCTCACCGCGCAGAGCGACAAGAAGGAGGTCGTCGCGGGTCTCGACGCGGCGCGGATGAGTATTTGACCAAACCGTTCGACGCCGGTGCCCTTATGGCGCGAGTGCGTGCGATGCTCCGCATGAAGGCATTGCATGACGAGGTGCGCACGCAGGCAACCCAACTCGCGCGAGTGGAACCAGACGCTCGAGCAGCGCGTCGCGGAACAGCTCGCGGCACTTAAGCATCTGGATTGGCTGAAGCGGTTCCTCGCGCCACAGATCGCCGAACTCGTGATCACCTCCGGCGACGATATTCTGCGCAGTCATCGGCGCAACGTCGCCGTCGTATTCTGCGATCTGCGTGGCTTCACCGCGTTTTCCGAAGTCGCCGAGCCAGAGGAACAAATCGCTATGCTGGCCGAGTATCACAACACTCTCGGCGCGTTGATCAACCGTTTCCAGGGCACGCTGATCCACATCGTCGGGGACGGTGTCATGGTGGTCTTCAATGACCCGATCCCTTGTCCTGATCCATGCCTGCGGGCCGTTCGAATGGCTGTCGAGATGCGCGGCCGCATCAGCGCACTCATGGCAAAGTGGCAAACCCTTGGCTACGACCTTGGTTTCGGAGTCGGAATTTCGCAAGGTTTCGCCACGCTTGGTCTTATCGGCTTCGAAAGCCGGTCCCAATACACCGCGCTCGGAACAGTAACGAATTTGGCCTCTCGGCTCTGTGGAGAGGCCGCGGACGGCCAGATTTTGATAGACAGTAAAGTCAAAACCGTTCTGGACTCTTCTGTCGATTTAGCGGAGATCGGTGATCTCACGGTCAAGGGCCTGAGCCGCCCTATCCGTGTCTTCGACGTCCGCGGGCTGACCGCGTCGCCCGGTTAGCCGGACACAGCTTCCGGGAGCTAGGGCGGCTCGCGCACCTCGCTCATGTCGGGCTGCCGAGGAACCGGCGGACCTCCGCGAGCAGCGCCCGCGGGCTGTAGGGTTTTGCGATATAGGCGTCGCAGCCCGCTGCCCTGGCCTTAACGTCGTCGCCGCTCAGGGCATAGGATGTGATGGCGATGATCGGGACATCCCGAAGTTCCGGGATGGCCCTGATCCGACGCGTCGCCTCGTGCCCATCCAGTTTCGGCAGTTGGATGTCCATCAGGATCAGGTCGGGATGGTGCAGCGCCGCCATGCTCACTCCCGCGGCCCCATCCGTCGCCTCAAGCAGATCGTATCCGGCACTGTTCAGCAGGTCACGTGCGATCCGCAAATTGTCCTCGGTGTCCTCGACGATCAGGATACGCTGCCTCACGAGACATTCTCCGGTTTGCGCAAACGGACGGGTAGGGTGAATCGGAACGTTGACCCATGCCCGACCTCTGACTCCACCCAGATTCGCCCGCCATGCATTTCGATGATCTTTTTCGAGATCGTGAGGCCGAGACCTGTGCCGCCCTTCGTCCGCGTGGTGGAAGTGTCGAGCTGATGGAATTCCTCAAAGATGCGATCGCGCTCCTCGGCCGGGATTCCTGGACCCGTGTCGGACACCGACAGCCCGAAGTGAGCATCTTCCAACGATGCCCGCACCTCTATCTCGCCGACTTCGGTAAATTTGATCGCGTTGCCGACAAGGTTCAGCAGCACCTGGGTGATGCGTCGCTCATCACCCTCTCCGGTCGGCAGATTCTCCGGCACAATTGCCCGCAGCACCAACTTCTTTTCGTTCGCCAGGCTTTCGGTCGCGGTCACGACCGTCGCGACCACGTCCTTCATCGAGTAGTCGGTAACCGAAAGGTACAACTGGCCCGCCTCGATCTTGGAGATATCCAGAACGTCATTGATCAGGCCGAGCAGGTGGCGTCCGTTGCTCTGAATGCGCTGCAGCACCTCCCGAATCTTCGGCGGCACGTCCCCGTAGATATTGTCCTCGATCAGCTCGGCGTAGCCGAGAATCGCGTTCAACGGCGTTCGGAGTTCGTGGCTCGTGTTGGCCAGGAACTCCGACTTGTGGCGATTTGCCGTCTCGAGCTGCTGATAGACGAGCCCAAGTTCCTCGCACATCCGGTTAACGTTCGCTGCCAGCGCGCCGAGCTCGTCGCGATTGGCGACGTGGACGCGTTCTGAAAAATCACCGCCGGCGATCCGTCGCAACTGTGCCTCGATCTCCGTGACCGGCTCGACCAGCGACCACGAAATGGCATAACCGAGAAACAGTGCGAGCGCGATGCTGCCGAGCACGAGGCCGATGACCACTGCTTGCGATGTGGCGAACGACTGCTGGCTCATCGCGATGCTGGCCATCATGTCGGCCTCGGCCCGGTTGACAAGCTGGTTTGTCAGGCGCTCCAGACGGTCTGCCAGTGGTCCTTGCGCCAACTGCATCGCGCGCGCCTCGGCCGTGTGCCCGGCGCGGACCAGGTCAACGACCTGCGTGACGACGCCGACAAACTGGCCGTGCACCTGCCGGACCTGACCGAGCAGATCCGCCTCGTCGTTGGCGATAAACCGCAGCCGCTCCAGGTCGTAACCGAACTGGTTCAACTGGCGCAGTGCGGCGAATAACGCTTGGTCGTGGGACAACACCAACGCCGACGACACCGCGCATAGCTGGTCCTTCGTGGCCCCCCCTCCTGCTGCACTTGGCGGTATGCGGCGATCTTGCGGTGCAGCCGGATCAGGTCCTCGGTGCGATGGTGGGCTTCGGACAGGACCCGAAGTTCGGCGACGCCCAGCACGATGAGGAGCGCAACCATCGCCAGGAACGCGACCAGCAGCTTGGTTTCGACACGCGCGGGAACCCGTGCGACGAACCCGACGACCTGGCCGCGCAGCCACGCGACGACACGGGCGGCCGCGCGGAGCATCTATCTGGACGCACAGCGGACAGGCCCGCGAAACGGGCACCCGCGGTGCGCCTGGACTCCGGTTTGCGTGGCGGTGACGACAACAGGTGAACCGGAGGGATCATGGGTTGTTGGCCAGCCCGGGCTTCTCCACGAGGCCCAGAAGATCTCGGCGGAACTCGTCCGAATCGAAGCGCACACCGAGATATTGCACGCGCAGCATGCCACGGGGATCGACCAGCGACGTCAAATTCGTGTGGTCCATCTCGCGGTCCGACGATTTTGACGCGAACACGCCGTAGCGACGTTCGATGTCCTGGATCGCCGCGGGTGACCGGGTGAGGAATTTCCAGCCCGCCGGATCGGCGCCGAAGTGCGCGCAAAGCGTTGCAGCACATCCGGGGTATTTGCTCGGGATCAATGGTGATCGACAGAAATGCGATTTTCGATCCGAAATCGCTCCCCAGTTCGGTCTGCACGCTTGCCATCTTCGCTGTCAACATGGGCAAGTGGCGGAACAG
>CAVTFL010000025.1:0-56439 GCA_963733925.1 uncultured Alphaproteobacteria bacterium
AATCTGGCCGAGGCTGGCGCCGCTGGATGTGATCGAGGCGCGAACGCCCTGGCCGACGTCATTGGCGAGCAGTTGCCGGATCGCCTTCGAGCGTTCCTCGTTAGCCTTCGCCTGGCCTAGCAGCGAGCTGATGTCCGGGCCGGTCGTCCCATTGATTACCAGCACTCCGGGTCCGAAGACGGCCGTCAGTACGGCTTGTACGCCCGCGCAAGTGGCAGGGTCGGTGGTGGCCTGTCCGCCACATGCCCTGGCTCCGTTTCCTGCGCCGGTGACTTGCGACGTCGTTGCAGACGATACCCCGTTACTGCCATTCGTGACGCCAATGCAGTAGCTGACTTCCTAAGCGCGGACCAGCCTGGGCTACCTAGGGTCAGATAAGTCTGATCAGTGGGCGGAGCGTCGATGATGCCATCGGACATCAAGAACACGCCGCCGATGCTGCCCCCGTTATCCGCAGCGGCCGACAGCGTGGAAAGAGCCTGAGCTAGGGCGGGGCCGAAATCGGTGTAGCTACCGGACGCAACTGGCGGCAGGGACCCCGCTCCGAAATATGGCCCGCTCACGGCAGAGCTGAACGTGAAATAGGTGACAGTATCCTTAGGAGACAGCGATTTCTCAAAGCTGGCCAAGTATTGCCGGACCTTGTTATACATACCATCGGTCATCATAGACCCGGATGTGTCGACGAGCACAACGTAGACGGCAGGAGCATCAGCGAAATGGGCTGCCTGGTAAAACTGGTCCAGTGTCGGGTGCGGGCCCGGGCTCTGGGCTAGTGCCGCTTGGCTTCCGAGCGCGCCGCCGATCGACGCGGCGAGCGTGATGGCCAGCAGCCATAGTTGCGGCTTTCGATGTCGCCTGGTCATATCACCCCTTTAGTTAAGGCCAGCCGGGCAGACACCGGCGGAGGTTCGCAGTCACTGGTTGGCGGGTTCGGGTAAAGAGCAATCGCATGATTGTGGCGTTGGCCCGCTCATTGGCGGTGATCTCGGCGCGTATCGCCTCTATACGCATATCGATCGCCCGGGATGCCGCCTCTAGCTTTTGGATCTCCGCTTTCCGTTCGCCGATGTCTGCGCAGACGCGAGTGCGGTCCGCGATGCAGATCTCTATCTGTGTCTCGAGGCGGTTTTTAGTGAGGGCTATCATCTTTGAGTAATAGTCGCCCAGCTGCGTCGCAGATTTCTGACCCCAGATGCCGCTCATGATCTGCGAGATCGCGTCGCCAGCCCTGCTCTCGGCGTCTTCGGCCGACAGCCCGCGCCGCGCCAGCTCTTGCTTCCAGCGATCCAAGAAGTCCGCCACCGAATCAGGCTTATGGCAACCAGGCCATGGACGCATCTCGCGCAGCATGATTCCGACCGCTGATGCCCTTTGGCGGTGCTTGAAGCCTTCGTTGGCGGCCGCCTGGGCGAGCAGATCGAGAGCGTCTAGCGTGTCTGCTTCCGTCTCTTTTAGCGAGCGGACCGCGAGCCGCAGGTTTCGCGCCGCTTCTATCTCGGTCGTCGGGCTGGGGGATCGCACCCGGGAGCTGATGAGCTTTTGCCCAACGCCTCGAAGCCATTCGGCGGCCCTCGGCCTCCTGCCTTCGTCATCGAGGACTTGCGATATCAGCCACTCTTGGTCCTCCGCGTTCTCGCTGGCGGCCAGGGCGTTAAGCAGAGTTCTCGCGGCCACCGCCGTGGCCGGGCCTTCGTCGGCCAGCAGGTTGTCGCTGAGCAGTTGCTGTAGTCCGCGCTGGCCCTCGGCGTGAAAGCCGCTGGCGATCTGCACCCAGCTAGGCATGCACCGACGTAATGCCGTACAGTCGCCTCGGCCTCTCCCGACTCCGGGTACATCACCCAGGGCGAGTCCGATAGAGATCCTTGCCGAGGTCGGCGTGCGCCCTCGCCTGCGGAGGCAGTTTCGTTCCAAAGCGCCTCGTTAGCGCCCAGCGGAATTCCTGACTGCGCAAGACGTCTGCCGTCGCCGCAGCACGAGAGGCATTCATACCGGATTCTGCCAGCTGCGTCCACGTGTACTCGACCGGATCCGGGATATTCAGCGCGTGCGACAAGGCCCACGCGACGGCAATCGCTTCAGGGCCGAACTGGGACCACGTACGTTAGCGGTTTCCTCGTCCAGGACGGCCGAGGTGTGGCGGCCACCCTCGCGGCGCCCGTTCAAGCCCTCTTGCGACCAGAAGGTGCGATCGCCCTCGTCCAGAGGGGGGCGTGCTGGCGGGCATCGGCCGCCGTTACGATGGCAGAGACGCTCGTTGCGGCCGCTTTGGGTCGGTCTCGGGAGATAACCGCCAGCACCCGGAGGCCCAGATCATCGGCCTCCAAGAGCGCTGGGCAGACTGCCGCGAACGTGCTCGCCGAACCAGCCGTGTCGGCGAGCAGTTTCGTAAGCGTCGTACGGGCCTTCGCGGATTGGGGGGGCGGCCCGATCTTTTTGATGATTGTGCCCAGGAAGCCGCCAAGGTCGCCCGCGCGAGCGGCGGCGGTCATCAGCAACTGGGCGGGTGCCAGCTGTCCGTCCATGAGATATTCGGCAGCGGTCAGCCCTGCCTGCGTCGCGATCTCAGCTGACCATAGCGCAGCTAGCAAGTCGGAGGCCTCTGTCACCCCGATCCCGGCCGCGGCGATAGCGAAAGCAGGAATCTGATCGATCTTGCCAAGCGCGAGATGTCTAGCGTTCTCATTGCGGACGATCCCCAGCAGACTGCTTATCCGCGCGCGGTCAGGGGGCAGTGTGAAGTTAAATGTCCATAGGTTGTGGAAAACCGACAAGTCATCTATCGCCCTTGTTGACGTGCCACGTCTACCGGAACGAGCCTCTGTGGGATTCAGGGCTGCGAGGAAGCGGATCACGGGCTCGACGCGCGCGGGGTCCGTACAGAGCTCCTCGAGCAAGGTAGCATATCGCCCTATGGCTGCCGGATCTGCGATGCCTGCTTCCCAGGGCACGGCCGTGTAACCTCGCTCGGCCTCGCCGCCGAAGGCTAGGCGGTATTCTTTCCTGGGTTTGTCTGTCCAGGTGGTCGCCGATACCTCCGCACGGAACGATGCTGGCAGCAGCGTCAGTACAACATCGAGCAGGTCCAGCCGCTTTTTCAGATCTGAAGGTCCGCTGGTAACTATCACCGGCTCTCAAGCACGGCGCTGGCTAGCCGCAGGAGCCGCGTGCTGGCTTGGGCGTTATGGCGCAACAGTTCCACGATCGGGCTATCACCAAGCGTCACATCAGCCGCAAGGACCGGGCATCGCCGTCCTCCGGCAACTCAGCGGAGGCAGCGGCGTCATAAAGGGCCGCCAACCTAACCTCGTACTGGCTAACCCAATTGGCCGGGAACTCGTAGAACTGCGCCGCTGCCCTTCCACGGCGGTCGCCGCTTGTCGCAGTGCTGATCTGGAAAATCGTCATACCGAGATACCGCTTGCCGCCCTCCTGCCAGCGCTGAAAGCTCGCCTGCTGACCGACGGCGGCCTTGCCGATCCTCATCCCGTAAACCTCAGACGTAACCCCCGTCTGGGCGCGTCGGCGGTGCTCGCGGCACTTCTGGAGCCATGTGAGCATCGCAGAACATTGTGGTCCCCGGGTTCGCCGGGCAACTCGCCATATACTGCCAGCCAACCTCCAGTGAACCGACCCCTACATTCATAGCAGGTTCCCTATTCTGAGTAACTCTCCGCACGGCGTGCCACCCGTGCGCGGTCGCGCCGCGTCTGGCGGACGAGGTACAGCAATGGCTCGATTACATTGACAGGCCTGGCCTGCTCCCGCACTGCCTGGTGATCCCCAGCGGTATCCATTACATTCGGATAGCGCCGGAGTTTCGGCCATGGTGGGTCACCTTCGCCGCGCTCGCCGCTAAAACCCAGCGCAGATGTGGCGTAATATCGCACCGACTTCGGCCGGAAATTATTCCGGATCGCTTGCAGCAGATGCAAGGCGTTAGTGCCGTCAGAGTCCTCGCATAGCAACTCAAAGAATTGTTGCGAGTACTTTCCAGGCGGAACCCACAGCCTTCCCGTTGTGTCGCTAAACACCAGCCCAGCTGATAGCGCCTTGTTGAACACCCGGTGGTCGTCGAATTTCGTGACGCACACGGCGAGACGCTGCGGAAGATAGCGGTCGACCCTTCCCTTAACGATGCTGTTAGCGCTGAGACGGCTGAGAGTGTCCAAGAAGAGTGCCTCGAACCTCTCATCCCGCCCGTCTGCGATGGGATCGAAAAGATATATGATGCCATCAGCGCTAATGAGCTTCCTGATGGACTCATTGATTTCTTCGCCCTCAGGGTCATCATCGTAGTCGCTACCAGGCGGGTCACGCAGATCGAGTTCGAATTGCACAGAGCGGTACATCCAAGAACGCACGTCAAGGCCAGGTCGTTGCATCTCCGGATCTTGCAGTTTGCCGCTGAAGGTCCAGCGCAAATCCCGGGCGTTGACTGTACTCGCTGGGAGGTCACTGTTCTTCCCCAAGGCGCCGAAGGCCTCCATCATGTGGCGGCGAGCATCGACATTCATCGGTGTCGAGCGCAATCCCACACCATCGCCCTTAGCGCCGAGTGCGTTCACAGCGATTTGCAGCGCCCCTGCGAAGAGGGTTTTCCCACTGTGTACCCCTCCCCAAAGGCCAATGCGCACAGCGTCTGCGGGCGTCGGCAAAGTTACCTGTTCAGGACTGGCCGCCGCCGGGTGCCGTGCTGGGGTGTCGCGGATATCGTCGCCTATGAGCGAGAGTCCGTCACCATCGGCGCCAGTAGTATCATTGTCCGCCATTGTTCATCCTGGTTCGCCTGCTTGATCGTCCGGGTTAAGCGGTTTACTGTCCCACACTCACAGAGAGTTGGCCGACCGACAATAATCGGACCCAATGGAAAGATGTCGAAGACACGGCCCGCAAGGCCCAGCTTCTTAAGAGCAGGCAAATTCTCGTAACTAATGATAACCTGCCTAGTCGCTTTGCCGCATGTCTTGCAGGGCGTCATTACCTCGCCGCCCTGATTAATATTGAATAGATACCTGACTAGATATTCCGGAATCATTGATAGATCGGCCATATAGACTGACTTTCTTGTTTCGAATCCGCTGGTTGGCCCGAGTTACCGGGATCACGAGCCATCCTCTTGAATTGTGCCTTTCATGATCCCTCTGATGCGTTTCGGGAAGAGCATGATGTGGAGCAGCACGCCGACCGCAGCGCTCAATGCGAACAAGATCGTGAAGTCCCGCAACGACGATGGGAAGAAGTAGCTGTAGACAGCAACGGAACTGCTCGTGATAAGGATGAGGATGAACAATCCGAAGAGCCCTGAGTTCAGGTGCAAAGCCTCCAAGAGGCTAAGAATCCCGAAGCCCAACAGAAGGCCAAGGATAGTTGGCAGCCAGTGAAAGCCCGGCAGTGTCATCACTGTAACCGTCGGCGCCTCAAAGCCCTTTGAGGAACTCACCACATAGATAACGAAGCACACGAGGCCCGCGCAGAGGCCAGCTACTGCTGGAACGCGAAAGCGCTGCGGGACTTTAAGTGCTAGCACTATTCCTGCGACGAGCATGATCAGCATGATGCCAGGGGCCACAAAGTAGACCACTATATGGTAGATAAGGGAACGCATTTTAGTCTTTCGTGATCTCTCTCGAGCTACAATCTAGGCTTCCTTGAACAACGCCGGAAGGTCAGAAGCAAGGCGTCGGGCGCCGCGTGTCCCGAGCGCCCCGGCCGCGAACTGCTCGACCTCGGCCCAGTATGAGTGGAGTACCTGTCGTCGTTGTTCAAGCAGTCCCTAGTCAAGTCGACCGCTATACGTTCCAGAGCTGCTGACCCACGACTCGCTCGGTACGTCAACTCAGAATGCTATCGACCACATCCGCATGGGTAACAGGTCCCCCTCACTACTCGACAACTATCGAACGATAGTCGATGACGGCACCATACCAGTTCGTGAGCAGCTGCACCAAGACCCGCACGACTGCGGTGACAATTCTGCCGACCCCTCAACAACATGGCGTGGCCCATGATCGCTACGGTCAGAGGCTTAGTTGACTCGACAAGGATTTGGTCCCGAACCTGCCGTTGCTGGTCGAGGCTGAGCTCAGCGAGGTTTGAGATCTGGCCCGTCGCCGACAATGCGACATCAGGCCCGGCACTCAGACGGAGACCTGACTGATCTATTGGCATGTTCATGCCTGCACTCCTACCTCCGTGTTCCTGTTTGCGGACCGGGCTGACGAGCGACCCGCCTTCTAGTCGCCTGCGTCGTTCGTCCCCTTTTCTAAGTCCAGTCTGGGCCGATGGCGCAGGTCGGCGGTATCCCCTTTAAGGGGCTCCCCTTAAAGGGGATACCCCTTTAGGGATAGGGCCGCGGCACGCTCAGGTCCTGACTGGAGCCGTACCAGGAGCTCGTGGTCGTCGAGGTCGCTGATCACGGCGCCGTATTCGGCGGCGAGCCGACGAAGGGCGGCGTGATCTGACCGCCGACTGCGCACGTGCAGGACCAGCAGTGCCGGACGGTCCTCGGCCGACGGGTGCACCTGGAGGGTGACATCGCTGTCCGCGTCGAGGCCAGCCAGCGCTGCGGCGAGCAGCCGCCGGGCCGCCTTAGTCAGCTCCTCCTCGGTCTGCCGAGCGAAATCGATGGTGATGCCTGCTCCGGCGGTCCGGGCCGCGCGGACCCGCTCGGCGAGCGGAGGAGTCAAGAAGCCCGGCGCGAGCAGTTCGTCCCGCAGGGTGGCGTTGGCCAGCGTGGCGGCCATCCGCAGGTCTGGATCCGGCGCCGGGCTGGCGATGACCGCCTCGAGCACGGGCCCGGCCACGCGCCGGGCGTCGTCCAGGGCCGCGTTGTCGACGCGGCTGATGGCCTCGGCCCGGGCCTGAAGCCGCAGCCGCTCGCGATACCCGGCCAGCTGGGACTCGGTGTGGCTGGCCAGGTTCCGGAACACCGCCAGCATGGCGGCTGCCATTCCGGCGCCGATGGCCGGGCCGGTCAAGATGATACCCACACACCCGGGGAATGGCGCCGCCGGTCACCATCAGTCCGGCGGTCAGCGCCGCCAGGTCGAGGCCAAGGACGATGAGGCCGAAGGCCGGCCCGCGGATGAAGTAGACAGTCGCGACGACTATCCCGCTTTCGATGGCGACCCAGTAGGCGGACCCGTCGGTGGTGCCGGGAGCCACCGCCAGCGACCCTACGGCGGCCAGGATCGTATTCGCCGCGACCAGGACCACCGCAACCTGGCGCGTCATCCGCACCTGGCTCAGGTACCGCGCGGACAGGACCGCCAGGCCCAGCATGCCGATGAACGCCGCCGCGGCCGCTGCCTGCCAGCGCATGTCCGGCCAGCGCAGGCACAGCGATACCAGGCTATTAGGAGGATCGGCAGCATGAAGCCGGAGAAGATCAGCTGCGGGCTGGGGGTCATCCGGCGGGCCCAGGCGAGCGGATCGGTGACCGGCGCGCTGGCTGGATGGGGCGGATTCCAAATCAGCATCACCGAGGTGCCCTGCCCCGGGGCGGAGATGATCTCGGCCCGGCCGCCGACGTCGGACAGGCGCGCCCGGATACTGTTCCGCAGGCCGGACCTCGCCGGTCCCACCCGGGCCGGATCGAAGCCGATCCCGCCGTCGGAGACGGTCACCGTGACCCCTCCGGACTGGCTGCGGCGGGCGGTGAGCACGGCGCCGCGCACCCCGGCGTGGGCCGCCACGTTGCGCAACGCCTCCCCGGCGGCGGCACTGAGCGCCTCGACCGGGGCCAGCGGCATGTCGAGATCGCCGTCGAGGTCACACCGCACCTCGAGCTCGGCCACGGACCCGGCCACGCGGCGCATCGCGGACCCCAGGTCGGCTAGGCCGTGGCCCTCGCGCGGCACCTGCCGGGCCAGTGCGGCCTGAGCACCTCGTGCCTTGGACACTACGAGGCTCCACGGCACCTGTCGGTCGGCCACGATGACAGCCCGCAGCACGGACAGCACGTCATCGTGCACCGCGTTCGCCGCGCGCCGTTCGGCTTCCTCGGCGGCCAGGGCCGCATCCTGCTCAGCCATCCGCCGCGACAACGCGTCGGCGTCCGCGTCGGCCCGCCGCGCGCCCGCCTGAATAAGCCGGGCGGCACAGGCGGTGCACGCCACGACGGCGAGCGCGGCGCTCGCCTGCTCGACCGGGGAGATCCCCGCCCAGCTGCCACACCCCGGTGGCCAAGACGATCAGCAGGACGGGGACCGGAACTACGAACCGGTCCGACCAGACCGCCCAGGCGATGGCCACCGGCGTGACCAGCTCATAGGCCGCGTCGGCCAGGAACGGGCTTCCCGGCACGGCCAGCGCCCGAGACGCCATCAGAAGCGCTCCGGTGGCTGCGGCCAGCAGGCAGAGATCCCGCTGGGACGGCGGCCGGCGCAGCGCCCGCGCCGCCTGCCAGATCAGCAGCACACTCAGCACAAGGTTTGCTACCACGCAGCCAGGCCGCTGCCCGCGCAGCGTGGCCGAACTGAACCAGAACACCACCATGAACAGCGCAACGAGCGCGGCGAAGATGCGCCCGAACGCGCGCTCGAGCGCCTTCTGGTGCGCTGCTCCCGCAGGCTGGCCCGGCGCCATAGTCACACCACCCCTGCTCCGGCACCACAATGCGCTGGACGGATCGGCTCGGGCAAGGCGCCGTTCCCCGGCTCAGTAAGGAGCGTCACGTGCCCGCTGGCTCGTCGGGCACGTCCGGCCACGTCCATTGGGCGAGGATGTACCAGGCGGCGGGTTCCCCGGGTACCGGATCGCTGGCGGGGATGACGCCGAACACGATGGGGTCGAGGGCGGCCGCGAGGCCAGCGACCGCGGCGCCTGCTGCCAGGAGCGGCGCGGCGGCAATCACGAATGGCGCGGCGGCGATGGCTCCGGCGATAGGCAGGGCGGTCCGCAAGACGGTCAGCAGTTGCTGGGAGCTGTGGCCGAGCCGCGCGGCTAGCGCGCTAGTCTCGGCGGGCGGCGGAGTCGGGCCGACAGCTTCGGCGGCGGCGGCCTGGTCGAGCGTCACCGGCGGGTGGTTGGTCCCGGTCGGCAGGGCGAGCCGGTCCTTGGGAATCTCGTGAGCCACGTAGACCCAAGGGAAGTCGAGGCCCGCATGTACGAGCCGTTGCAGCCGGTCCAGCTGGCCGGCCGGGATAATGGCATCGCTGGGGTCGGCGGGGCGGATGATCCAGTCGGTCTGCTGTCCGGTATACGCCCTGGGCTCGTCGAACAGCGGCGCGATGCCGAGGTATCTGATGTCCACCCCGGCCCGCTCGGCGGTCTTGACCAGCCGAAGGCTGCCGCGCTCCAGGGTCGCGACCCGCCGCGCGGTCTGAACGGTGAGGCCGCTTGCCGACTGGGCTGGGGGATCGGTGGCGGTTGCCCGTGCGGGCCGATGTCTGGCGTTGGGACCATGGCTACCTCCATCTGGGAGTTGGGTGTTATACGTTCACCAGGACGATGACGACGGGCAGCGCCAGGCCCAGCAGAGCGGTGCTAAAGGCGGCCCGGTGCGCCCACGCCGGGCCGTGGCGGAACCCGCGGCTATAGATGGCTAGGGCCAGGCTGCGGCCGTTAGGGCCGCTGCCGGACCAGCCAGCCGCCCGCCACGGCGGTATGGGCGGTGTCGGCCACGAGTAGCGCGGCGCCGAGTGCGGCCAGCAGGCCGACGCCGAACCACGCCACCCGCCTCAGCGGTCCGGCCATGCTCGCCGGCATCCGGTGGTGTGGCTGCGCTTGCTTCACCAAGTCGGTGAGCCTGGTTCCCTGGCCGGGAGCGCCGCTTGCCGCGCGGCGTGGCGGGGGCTGCCATCCGCCGGGGCCTGCCCATGGCGGGGGCTGCCATCCGCCGGGGCCTGCCCATGGCGGTAGGGGCCATCTCCTGGACCGGCCGCGGCGCCGTTCTGGAGGCTGCCGGTCTGCGCGGCCTCCCAGGCGTGGATCTTCTGCTCTGATACCCGTGTCCAGGCGGCTATCCCCGCGAAGGCGACGTGCACCTTCGCGTCGAGCCAGGCCAGCTTGATTTCGGACACCGCCTGGCGTTCGGCGCGGCGGAGTTCGGTCACATCGTGGGCCTTTTCCTCCTCCAAGGCGGCGCGCATCATGACCTTCTTCCGCGCCGCCTCCAGCAGGCGGTTGTACGACGGGGTCTTCGAGCTCAGCTTGGCGATTACGGCGGCCAGGTCGATGGCGATGATGAGGCCTTCGAGGAGCAACACCTCAAGACGGATACCCGGCGAATGGCTCTCCAGCTCACCCAGGGCCCGAAACCGCGCGATCAACCCGTCATTGCCGTCGTACCGGGCCTGCGCCCGGGCGTAGTCGCCTTTCTGCTGGTTCTTAGCCATGATGAGGTCGTTTCCCGCCGACGCGATCTGCGGCGACAAGCGGTCCTCGTGGCTGTGGCCTGGGACTGCGCGTTAGCGAGGTGGCCTCATCGTTCTGCTGCTCGGCGAGCCTGACGTTGTAGACCGGCCTTCCCCGATCAGGCCGGTGCCCTTTCCGCAACCAGCGAACTGAGTGACGCCCTGCGCCTCGCAGGTGGTCTGGACCCGGTCGTTAGCCACCTTTCCCTGCCATGTCGCCGCGACCTGGTTGGCCTGGTTGATCTGGTTCTGGTCGGTGCTGATGGTGGTCTGGTCGGCCCTGATCCGTTGGCGTACGCCGGGATGATCACCGTGGTGTTGTAGTAGGCCAGATCGGTCTGCTGGTCCTTGGCCACCTGCGGCTGATGTCCTTGGCGAACATAAACATGACGATCGCGCTGGCGAACGTGAACGCCGCCAGTACGCTGACGATGGCGCGGGATCCGAAGGTGACCGCGCGGGAGATGCGCCGGCGATCCGGTGCCGCCGTCATCAGCGACAGGTCGAAGCACAGCACGACTACGGCCCACCGGCCCCGGCCGCCGCGGCCGCCAGGAGCGGCAGCGAGTAGGCGTACCGGAACGAGATAAGCGCGGCTAGGCCGCCGAAAAGGGCCGGGATAAGCGCCGCGATTCCCCGGCCGGTCATCTCGGTCGCGTCCACCGGTGCTTTCGCCAAGATCTTGGTGTCAGCGCCGCCCAGTGAGGCCAGGACGAACCGGATCCGGGACAGCTTGCGTCCTGCCGACGACGTTCTCCCCATGACTTCTCCCTTAACCGGTCCCTCCCACGGGCTTAAAAGCGTTCTCGGCGAGAAACTCGGCGCCGTAGCTGGTGGCGGTGCCGACGTAAGAGCGGTGCGGGCACGTGTATACGGCGCACAGTGCCGCAGTGATGATCTGTCCGCCGATCTCGTACGGCGGCCAGCCTTGACCGCAGACTCGGGTCCTTGTAATTGCACAGGCTCTGCACCAGGAAGTGCAGCCGGACCAGGACGCCAGCGGGTATGGGTATGCGTTCTCGGGAAGCAACTCAGCGGGAATCCCGCCTTGACGGCGTACTGGGCCAGGCCCCGGTAGCCTCCCTGCGGGTTGTACCAGCACGGGTCGCCGTACAGCTCGACCACGTTGACGTAATCCCACTCGTTGCTGTAGGAGCTGAGCATGTTGTCGATCAGCAAGGCACCAAGTGAGTAGCCGACCAGCGAGATCGGGGTACCCGGGCAGACGTCGCTGAAGCTCTCAAGCTCGACTTCCAGCTCATCGGCGGAGTCGTTGATGGTGATAGCCAGTTCCGGCCAGTTTGTGGGCAGGTATTCGGCGAAGCTGACCGTGGGATACGGGTAGTACTCCAGATGCGCGCCGTGCTCGCTCAGCTTCCGCTCGTCGGCGATGAATGCGCTGAAAGTGGTCCTGATCTCCGGCGAGTCGTTGATGTCGGTGGCGCTCGGGCCCTCGCCGGTGCCGTGCATCCCGATGATCTCGCCGCGGGGCAATTCGTCGATCCCGCCAGCGCCATCGCTTGCGTGGCCGGGACGGCCGCGGCCGGGACGGCCGTGGCCGGGATCACCCGCCACGCACCGTCCCGCCAATAGGGCGATTAGGACCGCTGGCCACCGTCTGACTACCATCGCCATCGCCATCGCCCTCCCCCTCCTGGTCCCATATCTGGGTCCAGTCTGGGCAACTGGCGCAGGTCGGCGATATCCCCCTTTAAGAGGATCCCCCTTAAGGGGGATATTGCGTTGCGTCAGGGCCCGGCTCGAGGCGGATCAGCAGCTTGCCGTCGTCGAGGTCGCTAATCAGGGCGCCGTATTCGGCGGCATTCCGGCGGAGGTCGGCGTGATCAGACCGTAGGCTGCGCGCGCGCAAGATCAGCATCAGCACTGCCGGGTCCTCGTCGGTTGACGGGTGCACCTGGAGGGTGATGTCATCGCCAGGGGCCAGATCGGCCAGCGCCGCGTCGAGCAGTTCCCGGGCTGCATGGACCAGTGCCGCGTCCTCCTGCCGCGCGAAGTCGACAGTGATCCGGGCCCCGGCAGTCCGGGCCGCGCGGACGCGCTCGGACAAGGCGCCGGTCAGGAGGCCGGGGGCGAGGAGCTTGTCCCGGAGGGTAGCGCTGGCCAACGCTGCGTCCGTTCTCAGAGCGGCGTCCAACGCGCGGCCTGAAGCGACCAGGGCCAGCACGGGTCCGGCCACGTACCGGGCATCTTCCAGGGCGGTACTGTCCACGCGGCTCAGCGCTTCAGCTCTAGCCTGCGCCGCAGCCGCTCACCGTACTCGGGCGAGCTGGGATTCGGTGTACCTGGACAGGCCCCGGAAGGCGGCCAGGAAACCCACCGCCAGCCCGGCGCCGATGGTCGGGCTGATAGCGATCGCCAGCCACGCGCCGAGCCCCGATCGCCCTGCCAGTAGCGAGCAGTCCGGCCAGTAGGGCAGCTAGGTCGACCGCCAGCGTGGCCAGGCCCCACACCGGCCCCCGGATGAAGTAGACCGCCGCGATCACGAACCCGGTATCACCGGCAACCCACCAGGCGAACGCGTCGGAGGTGCCAGGAGCGATCACCAGCGTGCCGATCGCGGCCAGGGCCGTGTTCGCGGCCGCCAGGGTTGCTGCGGCCCGACTGGTCATCCGCACCTGACTCAGATACCGCGCGCACAACACGGCCAGACCGAGCATGCCCAGAAAAACGGCTACGGGCGCCGGCTGCCAGCGCATGTCGTACCAGTGCAGGCAGAGCAACACCAGGCTACTCAGCAAGATCGGCAACATGAACCCGAGGAAGATCATTCCCGGGCTCGGCGCGATCCGCCGCGCCCAGGCCAGCGGATCAACAACTTCGGCCGCCGTCGATTCCCGCGGCTTCCAGGTCAGGACGACAGTGGTGCCCTCGCCGGGCGACGAGATGACTTCCGCGGCCCCGCCAACGTCTTGAAGACGCCTGCGGACGCTGTTCCGCAGGCCCATGCTCGCCGGTCCCACCCGTGCAGGATCGAAACCCGCGCCGTCATCGTGCACGGTCACTTCGACGCCGCCAGGGCCGTAGCCGCGCGCGATGACGGTGACGTCGCGCACCCCGGCATGCGCCGCGACATTGCGCAGCGCCTCCCCGACGGCACCGCTCAGCGCCTCTGCCATCGGCGCGGGAATGTCGAGCTCGCCGTCGATGCGGCAGTCGATGGTCAGCTCGGGCGCGAACCCGAGCGCCTGGCGCTGTAGCGCGGGCCCCAGACTCCCGAAGCCCCGCCTGCCGGCCAGGACCTGCCGGGCCAGCGCCGACTGCGCAAGCTGCGCCTTCGCCATCAGGACGCTCAGCGGCAGCGGCTGGCCGTTCGCGGCAACCGCCCGCAGCACGCTCAGCACGTCATCGTGCACCACGTTGGCCGCACGCCGCTCGGCTTCCTCGGCGGCCAGAGCCGCGTCCTGGCTCGCCAGTCGCCGCGACAGCCGGTCGGCGTCATCGTCGGCATGCCGCGCGGCCGCGCGCATGAGCCGGGCCGCGACACCTCCCAAGGTCACGGTGGCAAGCGCGGCGACCGACTGCTCGACCGCCAGCGCCCGACCGGGTGCCAGGCCCCGGTGGCAAGGATAACGAGCAGATCGGGGACCGGCACTATCAGACGGCGGGACCACACCACCCAGGCGGCGGCGGCGGGACGACATCACGTAGGCGTCCTGATCAGGAACGGGCTCCCCGGCACGGCCAGGATCCGGGGGCCAGCACCAGGCCCACAGTGGCCGCGGCCAGCAGGTAGAGGTCCCGCTGGGACGGCGGCCGGCGAAGCGCCCGCAGGGCCTGCCCGACCAGCAGCCCGCTCAGCAGCAGGGCCGCGGCCAGGCTGCCCGGCGGTTGCCCGCTGCGGCCCGAACTGACCCAGAACTGCAGCACGATGGCCAAGGCCACCACGCCGAAGATGCGGCCGAACGCGCGTTCCAGCGTCGCCTGGTGCACCGCGCGCCTGACGAGGCGCCCGGCCGGAGCTGCTGGCGGGGCGCGGTCAGCCGCGGCCTAGCGGGCTCACTGGCCGCGCAGGTACCAGTCCGGATCGACGTGGCGATCCCGCAGCGCGACCCGCAGCAAGTCCGTCCTGGTGTAGACGTCGTCCCCGTTCGCCACGTAACGGGCCTTCACCGCCTTCAGGTGACTCTTCACCGTTTCCAGCGAACACCCCTGCACCGACGCGATGTGCTGCGCGGGCACGCCGGTCGCATACAGCCGCAGGACCTCCACCTGAGCCGGCGAGAGCCGCGGCCGGGCGCCGCCAGCACCACCGCAGCCATCAGCGGCGAGACCCAGGCTTCGTCGCCGTTCATGACCGCGATCAGCGCCTCCTCCAGGCGCTCGGCCTCCTCTTTGCGCACCACGGCGTCGGCGCCGATGCCCAGCGTGCCCTGCAGCCGCTCCGGCCGTTCCTCGCCGGTGTAGATCACCACCGGATACCGACCGTCCTTCAGCCGGGCGACGTTCTCCGCCGGGGAGGACCCGTCCTTAAGGGTCAGGTCGAGCAGGACCACATCGGACCGACGGGCCGCGGCGGCCTCCAGCACCAGGAATTCCGGTACGGTCGCGGCCATGACCCCGGCGACAAAGGACGAGTTCTCCTGCGGCAGCCTGGCCAGCACGCCGTGACACAAGTCCGGGTGATCATCGACGATCGAAACGACCACCGAACCGCCATCCGCGCCAGGGATACCTCTTTCCATACTCCACCATCCAGTCACCCACCCCGCCAACCCGGCGCCCGGCCAGCATCCAAGAATCGCAGTTAGAGCGGCGTCTTGACGCGCCTGGCCGCAGCCAGCCCTTCAGGCCGCGAGTTGACTCTGACACTAACGTTGCGCGATAAGAAGCGGGTTTGGCAAGGTATCAAAGCTGTTCCTCCAGCAGCCGGTGCGCAGCCTTGACGAACACCGCGGCCTGACTGAACGCCGGAGTCTGAGATCATCCTCGAACTGCGATGGCACGGCCGGGAAATGAGGAGCTTCTTCCTTGACAGACCCTCCACTCCCGGGAATCCCCGATGGATCGACTCCGCGCCCTATTCCAGCTCAATCTGCGCGTCGGCCGCATGCTCGGGAGAACCATGTGGCCTGGCGGGTTCGGGCAGGCCTGAAGACGGCATCGCGGTCGATGGCCATGCGGTAGGCGTGCTCGATAGCGCGTAGACGGGCGGCTATACGGGTCTCGCGGGCGGCGATGGCCTGGCGGTTGCGGCGGCCGTAGGAGCCTTCGGGCAGGGTCTGGCCGAAGCGTTCTACTTCGCGGAGGTGGGCTTCGCGTTCGTCGGCGTGCGCGGCGATAGCGAAGAGGGCGATGCTGGCGGTGGTGGCGTCGAGGACGAGGGTGACGGTCTGGCTGTCGGGGTTCCGGCCCGCCAGGGCGACGGGCCGGGGGCCGTCGATCTCCGGCCAGGCCTGTCCGGGAGCGCTCGGCCGTTGCTGGCCCGGTCGTGAAGGTCTGACAGCATGAGGTCGGCGCGGTCGATCTGGTCGCAGGCGGCGCCGAAGTTCTCGCCGATCGGCCCGATGTCGGTGCCGCGGCCGACGCAGTAGTGCAGGAGACGGGCGGCCTGCCAGTGGTCTGGGTAGTTTCCCGAGAGGGCGTGGATGCGCAGCTGGGTCTTCAGCGCCGGGCTGATCGCTCCGGTTTGGACGAAGCGGACCAGGCCCTGGGCGAAGACCGGGGCTTGCGGCCGGGCGGCCAGCCAGATGGCCAGCCGCCGGGCGGTGACATGGTTGACGGGCCTGTCCCGGGCGTCGGCTGCGGCGGTGCCGTTGCCGATGAGCCGCTCGTACAGGGACAGCTCCGGTAGCAGCCCGTCCTCAGGCGGCGGCCGGCGCGTGCTGCCGTGGGCTCTGTGCCGTTATCTGTCCTGCGCATGTGTCTCGCCGGTCAGTCCGCGGCCTCCCGGTCTGGCTGTCTGCCGGCTTGCGTCGTGCTCGCGGTTGATGTCGCCAGGCGGCTGGGATGCGGCCGCTACCGCTTCGGGTCCGGTCAGGCCGAGTTCTTCGGCCCAGCCTTGGACGTGCGGCCAGAGCCGGTGGCCCTCGTGGAGGTCTTCTTCGGCGGCGAGGTCGGCAAGGATCATCGCGGTGATGGCGGTGTTGCGGTCGAGGATCTGGCCAGGTAGCCAGGACATATCCCATCCGTTCCGGCTGGGTGCGTGCCGGGCGGTGTGGGCGGTGCGGTCGCTGGTCATGGTGGTGTCGTGGATCGTCAGGGTCATGGTTCGGCTTCCAGGTCGGGTTCGGGTTCGCGATGGCGGTTCTGGCCGGCTTGGAGGGCGTGGATCAGGGACGCGGCGGCGGGTACCGGTCTTGGAGCCAGTCGCTGGCGGCGACGACGATCACGTAGTCGGGAGGCCTGCGGCCGGGTTCGCTATCGTCGGGCTGCCGGGTCACTGGCCGGCTTCCCGGTCTGCTGCGGGCTGGGGCTGGCTGGCAGGCTCAGGGTGATGAGCGGTTGCAGCCGCCGAAGCCTCGGCGGATTGGATTAGCTGAGCAGCCAAGTCGTCATATGCCTGGGCGTCCTGCAGACGCAACTCGCAGGACAGGCAGGACTGATCCGCACAGTCGGCGCACATCTCGGCGCGGTCACGCTTGTCATCGGCGGCGATATCCAAAGCGACCAGGAGGGTCTTGACCTGGGCGGACGGGATGAGGACGGCGTCCTGGGCGGCCGGTTCGGGCGGCGCCGGTTCCGTCGGCGGCGACGGTGGCTCGTTGATATACGGGCCGAACGGGTGGTCTTGGGAGCCTTGGTAGATGTGCGCGAGGTCGCTGATGAGCAGGATGGCCCGGGCGGTGTGCGCGTTGTCGCTGCGGGTGTAGCCGTGCCGGTCCAGCACGTCCAGGATGTCGCTGATCAGGGGGACGCCCGTGCGGTTGCCGGTCATGCGCCTTTCCTCCGGTAGCGGCGGACGGGCAGGCGGATGTCGGGGACGGTGCCGGTGCCGGTGGCCGGGCGGTAGCCGGTGCGGGGGCGGTAGCCGGGGACGTCGAGCAGGTCGTCGTCCAGGGCGGCGTGTCCCCGGCCACTCGGGATGAGGATGTAGAGATCTGGTTCCGCCACTTACGGCGAGGACGGGTTTGAGGGCAGCCTTCGGGTTGTCCTTTTTCGTGTGCGACGGCACGGTGATCACGTCGGTGATGGGTGCGGCCCTCCCGCTTCTTTCTGGTCTGGCAACCGGAGACGGGAGGGCCGCTGGGTTGACGCGCGGAGGCGTCGTGCTCACGGTAAACGCTGACCGGGACGTGGTCGAACGGCTGCTGGGGGACGGGGAGCTGGCCTGCCCGTCGTGCGGGGGCGTGCTGGCCAGGTGGGGGAACGGGGCGAGGCGGCGGGTGCGGCTGCCGGGCAGGCTGGACAGGCCGGACGGGCATGCGTGGCTGGTGCCGCGCCGGTCGCGGTGCCGGGAGTGCGGGGTGACGCATGTGCTGCTGCCGGCGTGGTGCCTGGCCCGGCGGGCCGATGCCGGGGAGGTGATCGGGCTCGCGCTGGAGGCGAAGGCGGCCGGGGCGGGGCACCGGGTGATCGCGGGGCGGCTGGGCCGCCCGGCCTCGACGGTGCGGGGCTGGCTGCGGGCGTTTACCCGGCGGGCGGAGCAGGTCCGGTCGGTGTTCACCGCGCTGGCGGCCAGCCTGGTGACCGATCCGCCGCTGCCGGGCCCGGCGGGGTCGCCGGCCGCGGATGCGGTGGCGGCGGTCGCGGCGGCGGCCGCGGCGGCGGCCCGGGTGCCGGGGGTGGGCACGGTGGCGCGGTGGCAGCTGGCGGCGGCGGTGACGTGCGGGCTGCTGCTGGCCCCGTCGTGGCCGGGCCGGGTGGCCAACACGAGCTGGCTCTGGGCGGCGCCGCGATGAGCCGGAATCCTCGGTGACTGCTGTTTTCACCGTTTTTCACCGAGGAGGAATGTGATGTCTGGGGCTGAGGAGGACCGCAAGCGGGCGGCCCGCGCCGAGCAGGTGGCGTTGTTCCGGTATCAGCTGATCCGCGAGGCCGCCGATCCGGCGCTGTCCACCCGGCAGCGGGGCCGGCTGGTCCGCGAGCTGGCCGCCAGGGCGCATCAAGGCCCGTCCGGCGAGCAGGTGGTGGTGTCGCGGGCCACGATCGACCGGTGGATCCGGGCCTGGCGGTCCGGCGGGTTCGCGGCGCTGGCCCCGCCGGCCCGGCAGGTCAGCCCGCGCACCGACGCGGCCGCGCTGGAGCTGGCCGCCGGGCTGAAGCGGGAGAAACCCGCCCGCACCGCCGCGCAGGTGATGAGGATCTTGCGGGCGTCGTGCGGCTGGTCGCCGTCGGTGCGCACGCTGCAGCGGCACTTCGAGCGGCTGGAGCTCAACACCCGCCCGGACGGGCAGCCGCCGCAGGCCTTCGGCCGGTTCGAGGCCGCCGGCCGAACGAGCTGTGGACCGGCGACGCGCTGCACGGGCCGCAGGATCGCCGGCCGCAAGGCGTACCTGTTCGCCTTCCTCGATGATCATTCCCGGGCGGTGATGGCCGCCCGCTGGGGCTACTTCGAGGACAGCGTGCGGCTGGCCGCGGCGCTGCGCCCGGCGCTGGCCGCCCGGGGCGTCCCGGAGCGCGATCTACGTCGACAACGGCTCCGCTTTTGTCGATGCGGCGCTGACGCGGGCCGCGGCCCGGCTGGGCATCAAGATCACCCACAGCGCGCCCGGCCGGCCGCAGGGCAGGGGCAAGATCGAACGTTTTTTCGGAGTGGTGCGGCAGGAGTTCCTGGTCGAGATCGGCGACGGCTCGTCCGTCACGGACCTGGCGCGGCTGAACAGGCTGTTCACCGCCTGGTACGAGACGGTCTACCACGCCCGGCCGCACGGCGAGACCGGGCAGCCGCCGATCGAGCGGTGGCTGGCCGGCGCCCCGTTCCCCACCCCGTCGCCGGAGCAGCTGCGCGAGGCGTTCTTGTGGTCCGAGCTGCGCACCGTCGCCAAGACCGCCACGATCAAGCTGTTCGGCGGCGTCTACGAGACCGACCCGGCGCTGGCCGGCCGCCGTGTCGAGTGCGTCTTCGACCCGTTCGACCTGACCCATGTCGAGGTCCGCTGGAAGGGCAGGCCCTACGGCCTGGCCACACCGCACCAGGTCAGCCGCCACTCCCATCCCAAGGCCAAGCCGGAGACCCCCGCCGCGCCGCCGCCAGCCACCGGGATCGACTACCTGGGCATCATCGCCGCCGAGCACGAGCAGGCCGCCCGCCGGCACCGCATCCGCTACGACGCTCTGCGCGGCGGGGACGACGACGCGCAGGAGGAGGGGCAGTGAGCCCGCAGCCCGGCCTGGCCCGGCCAGATCAGCGACCTGATCGCCTGGGCCGCGCGGCTGTCCCGGACCGGGCTGGGCAACGCCAGCCCCGCCGAGGCCGCCGCCTACCTGGCCGCCAAGGCAGACCTGCTGGACCGCATCGCCGCCGAGCGCGCCGCCGGCGGCTGGGCCAGCCGTGACATCACCGCCGCCCGCCAAGCCGCGGCCGGGGCCCGCGCCGCCGCGGACGCGGCCGCAGCGCGCCTGGCCGCCGCCGGCATCACCACCCCGGAAGGACTGACATGATCGACCTGCGCAACCACTACGGGTTCACCCGCACCCCGTTCGGCAAGGACCTCACCCCGTCCATGCTGCACCACTACCCGGCGCACGCCGAGGCCGTCGCGCGGATCACCTGGTGCGCCCGCGAGCGCGCCGTCGGCGTGATCACGGGCGAAGTCGGCTCCGGGAAGACCGTCTCCGCGCGCGCCGCCACCGCCGGCCTGGACCAGACCCGGCACACCCTGATCTACCTGGCCGATCCGACCACGGGCACCAGGGGCGTCCACCACACCGTGGTCACCGCGCTCGGCGGCCTGCCCGCCCACGGCACCGCCACCCTCGCCGCCCAGGCCGCCGGGCTGCTCGCCGCCGAGCACGGCGAGCGCGGCCGCGTCCCGCTCCTGGTCATCGACGAGGCGCATCTCATGACCCACGACCAGCTCGAGGCCGTCAGGATCCTGACGAACTCGGAGATGGATGCCGCCAGCCCGCTGGCCTGCCTGCTCATCGGCCAGCCCACCTTGCGCCGGATGCTCCGGCTCGGCGTGCTGGCCGCCCTGGACCAGCGGATCGCCCTGCGCTACGCCATGCCCGCCATGACCGCCGAGCAGACCGGCGGGTACATCACCCACCACCTCAAGCTCGCCGGCCGGTCCGACCCGCTGTTCAGCGACGACGCCGTCGCCTTGATCCACGACGCCGCCCGCGGCCTGCCCCGGGCCGTCAACAACCTCGCCACCCAGGCCCTGGTCGCCGCCTGGGCCGGGCGCAAGTCCATCGTCGACGAGCAAAGCGCCCGCGCCGCCGTCACCGAAATCACGACAGACTGACCACCACCGCGCCACCACGCACACCACGGCCCCGCCAGCACCCAGCCGGCGGGGCCGTCCTGCGCCCCACGTCCTCACCCTCAATGACCGCTACATCCTCATCTTCAGCGACCGGGAACACGGGCGGTGCCGCCTGAAGCTGCTGGAGAATGGTGGCCCGGGCCCTGGCTGTGGCGCTGATCCCGCCCCCACGGCGCCCCCCGCCACCGGAGACGGAGCAGGCCGCGGACTTCCTGACCGCCGCGCAGCTCGCCCGGCGGCTGGGAATCTCCCGGGAGACGGTCCGGCGGCTGGTCATCGCCGGGACGCTGCCGCACACCGGCGGTGTGCCAAGGCGCCCGCAAGACCACCCGCCGCTATCCCCGGCGGTTCGCCGAGGAGTTCGCGGCCAGCGGGCTGGACAACGGCCGACCTGGCCGCCTTCGCTGCTGCCCTGGCGGGCGCGGGTAACCGCGCCCGCACGGTGACGGCCCGCCCGCCGCGTCGCCGCATCCCCTCTCCCCCGGCGCGCTTTGCTGCGCGCTGGCGGGAGCAGGCTGCGTGCCGCGGCGCCGAGCTCGAATTGTTCTTCCCGGGCCGCGGCGAGACGGCCGGGCCCGAGCGGCAGGTCTGCGCGCGTGCCCGGTGCGCCGGCCGTGCCTGGACTACGCGATCAGCAACCGGATCGCCCACGGCATCTGGGGCGGGCTGACCGAACGGGACCGCCGCCCGCTGCGGACCCGCCGGGTGCGGGCCGCCCGCCGGGAGCGTGACGGCGGTCCGGCCGCCGAGGCCGCCGGGAATACGGATACGGCGACCGGCCGGACGTTCGGCCTGTCCCCTACGACGGTGGGCCGGGTCCTGTCCCGCGACGGGGACCGGCGGCGGTCATGAGCCGCAGCCTGGCCTGCACGGTGCATCTGTGGCCGCCGCCGGGCCACGCCAGACAGCGCGGGGAAGGCGCGCTGGTCAAGGCGCAGACCGGGCCCCTGGGGACGTCATGACTGAGCCGGCGTTCCCGGAGGACTCCTGGGTGGAGGTCCGCTACCCGCTGACCAGCGAGCAAGAAGACGCCGACCGGGGCGAGTGGCCGTGGCTGCCCGGCTGGGTGGTGGCGTCTGCGGCCCGGATGAGTGGGAGATCTGCGTGCAGGCTCCGGAACTGGCGACCTGGCACGAGGGCGAGGCCTGGTATCCGACCTGTTTCCGGGACTCCTCCGAGATCCGCCCGCCCGAAGCACAAGCGGACCTGGAATGGCCTGCCGGGCCCGAACTGGAGGCCCAATGAGCGCCACCCCCGCACCCCCCCCCCCCCCCCCCCCACCGGGCGGAGCCCGGCCGACCCGGGATCACCGGCGACCCCGCCGAGCAGCTCGCCACCCGCGTATGCCGCCGGGCGGGGACTGGACGCGCCCCAGGCTCGGCGCTGATCGCCGTGGCGGCGTGGCTGCTGGCGCTGACGGCGGCGGCGCGCTGTTCGTCTCGTTCAGCGCCCAGTACGCCTACATTCTCGGCGTCCGCCGCCAGGACGCGGCCAGCGTGATCGAGGCGCTGCTGCTGGACCTGCTGATGATCGTGTTCACCTTGCTCGCGCTCGGCCTGTCCCGCGCGGGCAAGTCCGCCCGGGCCGAACGGGTCCTCATCCTGGCCTGCGCGGCCGCGTCGTCCTACATGAACGTGTCGGCCGCCGACGTGGCCAGCCCGCGGTCGGTCGCCGCGTAGGCGGTCGGGCCTATAGCGCTGGCCATGGTGGTGGACCGGGTCGTGGCGGTGATCCGCCGCCACGTCCTGGCCGACCAAGAGCCCTCGGCCTGGATAACCCGGGCCGCGCCGCGGCGGCCGCGGCCAGGATCGCCGGGCTGGTGCTGCTGTACTGCTGCGGTTCGCCCTGGCCGCCCCGCAGACGGCCCGGGGACTGCGCCGGATGGTGCTGGACGCCGCCCCGCTGCCCGCGCTCCCCGGGCCGCCCGCGCCGGAGGCGACCGAGCCGCCCCGCACCAAGAAGGCCGTCCTGCTCGCCCTGTACCGCGCTCACCCGGACTACGGCGACCGCAGCAGAGCCAGCCGGGTCGCCGCCGAGCTGGCTCCGCAGGCGGGGCTGCAGGCGGGCACCGCCCGCAGCTACTTGTACGCCGAGCTGGACGGCAGGGCATCATGACCGCGGCCCGCCCGCTGAACCTTCGGCCCGCGCTCTGGGCGAGAGCCTGGCCGCCATGGCCGCGCAGCTCGCCGACCTGCGCGGCCAGGTCCACGCTATCAACGAGCGGCTCGACCAGGCCGGGCTCCGCGTCGGCCTGAACCTGGCCGCCCGGTCGAGGACCTGGCCCAGACGGTCGCCGGTGCGCTGACGCCGCCGCCCCTGGCGGGCCCGCCGCCCCGTACTGGATCGGCCTGGACCGCGACACCTACCACGCGCGGCTAGCCGACCTGCGGCGGTGGGCCGACACCGTGCTCCGCCAGCACTACGGCGGCTACGAGCTCCGGGAGTGCTGGCCCAGCCACATTCACGCCGTGTGGGAACTGTCCACCCTGGCCGCCGAATGGCACCACACCTACGGCGGAACGCACCCCGACCTGGCCCGGGCCCTGGAGTTCTACGACCGATGGCTGCCCGGCACCATGCGCCGCATCACCGCCATCACCGGCAAGTGCATGCCGCACTGCGTGATGCTCCGCAGCCCGGCGACTGGGCTGCTCGTCCCGGATACCGCTGATACCTGCGCCGCGCAGGCTGGCGCGCTGGAGGTCAGGCTTGACGCCGTGCCACGCCGGCCAGCACGTGGCCCTCGCGGTGCCGCAGCACCGGCTGGGGCATCCAGGCCCGCCAGGTCTGCGCCTCGGTGACGCCCGGCCCCACCAGCTCCAGCCCGGCGAAGAACGACACGACGTCCTCCCTGGTGTGGTTGACGAACTGCCCGGCGGTGTATTCCGCCGCCAGCCGCTTGGCGAGCGCCTCGTCGTCGTAGGTCGCGCAGCTGATGACCAGGCAGCTGCCCGGCGCGATCAGCCGGGCGTACCCCGCGGTGACCTCCCGGGCGGTGCCGGCGTCGAGGAAGTGCAGGACCGCGCCGAGGATGACGCACACCGGCTCGGCCGGGTCGATGACGGCCCGCAGCTCCGGGCGGCCAGCACCGCGGCGGGGTCGCGCAGGTCCGCCGCGACCGCCGCCACACCGTCGTCTGGCCAGCAGCGCCCGTGCGTGGGACAGCACCACGGGTCGGTATCGACATAGGCGACCCGGGCTCCGGGCAGGACCGCCCGCGCGGCCTGGTGGACCGCGGGGGAGGCGGGCAGCCCGGCGCCAGGTCGATGAACTGGCCGATCCCCTCGCTGGCGGCCCAGGCGACGGCCCCGGCACGAACGCCCGGTTCTCCTGGACCAGGTCCCGGAGCGGCGGGTAGATCTCCAGCAGCAGGCGGCCTCGGCCCGGTCGGCGGGGAAGTGGTCCTTCCCGCCCGCGGCGTGTAGACCCGCGCCGTGTTCGGCTACGCTGGGTCGAACCGCCGGTCACTCGCCGCCCTGCCCGCTGCGGGCCGCATGACCAGCCGCCGCGCCACAGGCCAAGCCGTACCAGCTGCGCCTTCGTCCGAGCGGCCTCCTGCATCGACCCGGAGCAGGCCGCCGGGCACACGCCTGCTGCAGCCGCCCGCAGTGCGGGCACGCCGCCGCGGTCCCGACGCGGTGGTCCCGGCCGTCGTGGCACGTCGGATCAGGCGGCGGGTCCGCCAGCCTGCAGACCCGGCACATCCTCGCCTCCGCCGGGCGGGTACCAGCGCATGCACGTTCCTAATCACTGCATCGCCTGCCGGTGCGCCTGGATCTTCCTGGTCAGCGCGTCCGCGGCCTCGCCGGTCAGCACCTCCCCGGCGCTGCTGATCGCTAACCAGGTCTTGTCGTCGACGCTGAAGCCGTGATAGCCACCGTCGGCCCAGGCCAGCTCAAGCTCGGCCAGCGCGGCGTTCTCATCGACCGCGAACACGCCGCGCCGTTGACGCGCCGCCATTTCCATGCTCTGCCTGCCTCCTGGTCGCGTAAAACCTTCGGTTGCTCGTCCTCTGAGAGTGCGCCGGTACCGCCGCCGACCGGAAGGAGATTGCCCGGAATTGCCCTCTCCTCTATAGACTCACTGAGTCACCACAGGTAACGGCCTGGCAGAGTCGGGCAATCCTCGGCAATCCGTGTCAGCCGTGGCCTCGGCGGGCTTTGATTGGTCGTGATGCCGCCTTCGTCTTCCAGCCTTCAGGCCGCCCGGCAACGCCTAGGCGGCAAGCTCCGCGACCTGCGCCTGGCCGCCGGGCTGACCGGCCGCGGCTTCGCGGCCGCCGCGGACTGCCAGGCATCGAAGGTCTCTCAGATCGAGAAGGGCGTCGGCCGGCCTCCGCCGGCGAACTGTGCTACTTGAAAATTAAGAAGATCATGCCGCGATCTCGTCGATGCTGCGGCATTACGGCTCGCTATTCCGCAGCTTGCGCCACAGGACCGACAGTTCGTCGAGCCGCACGCATTCCTCTCGGTAGCGCGCGATATTGGCTTCCTTTAGGTGGCCATATCCGCGAATGAGATCGGCCGATTTCGCCTGCGTCACCAACCGCGGCCAATCCGCCGGCTGCGTCGCGTCGAGATGACGTAAGATCATTGCCGAATATTCGTCCGGCAAAGCCCGCTCCATGCGCCGTTCTGAAGTGTAGCCGAACGGATCGAACGCGGTGCCGCGCAGGAATTTAAGCCGCGCCAGCAAATCGAACGCGCCGAAGATCCAGCCGCCGAATTCGCGCTTGCGCAAATGGCCGGTCGCCTTGTCGCGCCGGGCCAAGATCGGCGGCGCGAGGATGAACTTAAGGCGGAAATCGCCGTCGAACTGTTCCTTCAACGCTCTTCGCAAACTGCCGTCGGCATAAAGCCGGGCGACCTCGTATTCGTCCTTGTAGGCCATCAGCTTGAACAGGTTCTTTGCAAACGCCTCGGTCGAGTTCGCTGCGATCCGGGAGCGAGCCGCGGCTTCCGCTGCGCGCACCCGCGCGACCGCGCGAGATAGCGTTCGCATAGGCCTCGTTCTGGTAATCGGTCAGGAATTCGGCGCGATAGGCGATGGTCTCGTCGAGCGTCCGTCGTGGCCGGCGCGCGCTGAGTCGTGAACCGGGCGGCGCTGACGCACGCGTTGCAGATCGTGCGCGGCAAGCCGGCCCCAGCGAGAACGCCAGCTTGTTCATCTCGATCGCGGCGCCGTTGATTTCGATCGCCCGCATGATCGCTTCCAGCGACAGCGGAATCGCGCCCTTCTGGAACGCGAAGCCGAGCATGAAGGCATTGGTCGCGATGCTGTCGCCCATCAGCGCGGTCGCAAGGCCGGTCGCATCGAGAATGTCGAGATCGGTCGCGCCGACCGCCTCGTTGAGCGCGTCGCGCATCGCGTCCGGTCTCGAAATCGATGTCGGGATTGATCACGAAGCTCGCGGTCGGCTGCAGATCGGCGTTGACGACGGCGCGCGTCACGCCGCGCTCGGCCCGGCTCAGCGCCGCGACGCTGGCGGCGACCACGATGTCGCAGCCGAGCATGAGATCGGCGCCGCCGGGCGCCGATGCGGACGGTGGCGAGATCGTCCGGCGCGGGCGCGATCCGGACATGGCTCATGACCGCGCCGTTCTTCTGCGCCAGGCCGGTGAAGTCGAGCGTCGAGCAGCCCTTGCCGTCGAGATGCGCCGCCATGCCGAGCAGCGCGCCGATGGTGATGACGCCGGTGCCGCCGATGCCGGTGACGAGGATGTTGTAGGGCGCCGTCGAGCGCGGGCGTGGCGGCAGCCGGCAGATCGGCGAACAATCGCCGACGGATCGGCCGCGGTGCGATCGGCCTGCCGCAGCTTGCCGCCATGCACGGTGACGAAGCTCGGGCAGAAGCCGTCGACGCAGGAAAAGTCCTTGTTGCAGTTCGACTGGTCGATCTGGCGCTTGCGGCCGAATTCGGTTTCGAGCGGCTGCACCGAGACGCAATTGGAGTTCTGCGAGCAGTCGCCGCAGCCTTCGCAGACGCGCTCGATTGATGAACGACGCGCTTCGGCGGATCGGGATAGAGCCCGCGCTTGCGCCGGCGGCGCTTTTCCGCGGCGCAGGTCTGGTCGTAGATCAGGACCGTGAGCCCTTGATCTCGCGCAGTTCGCGCTGCACGGCGTCGAGCTCGCGGCGATGATGGACCGTGGCGCCGGCCGGGAAGTAGCTTCGCGCGGATATTTCTCCGGGCTCGTCGGAGACGATGGCGAGGCGCTTGGCGCCTTCGGCCGCAGACCTGATGCGCGATCTGCGCGACCGTCAGGCCGCCCTCGGCCGGCTGGCCGCCGGTCATCGCGACCGCGTCGTTGTAGAGGATCTTGTAGGTGATGTTGACGCCGGCCGCGGCCGCCGCGCGGATCGCCAGCAGGCCGGAATGGGTGTAGGTGCCGTCGCCGAGATTCTGGAAGATGTGCGCTTCGCTGGTGAACGGCGCCTGGCCGATCCAGGTCGCGCCTTCGCCGCCCATATGCGTGATCGTCGCGGTGCGGCGGCTCGGGACGTACAGCGCCATGCCGTGGCAGCCGATGCCGGCCATCGCGCGGCTGCCTTCGGGCACCTTGGTCGAGGTGTTGTGCGGGCAGCCCGAGCAGAAAAACGGCGTGCGCTGCAGTTTGGTCGGCGCCGATGCGCTCGACCGGCCGGTCGAACGCTTCGAGCCGCGCCAGCCGCTGCTCGAGCGCCGGGCTCGCGATGCCGAGCCGGCGCAGCCGCGCGACGACGCGCGGCCGCAACCATGGTCGGCGTCAGCTCGCCTTCGCTCGGCAGCAGCGGCGCGCCGCTCTCGTCGCGCTTGCCGACCACCGAGGGACGCTTCGAGGCGTCGACGTTGTAGAGAATGCGGACGCAGCTGATCCTCGATGAAGCCGCGCTTCTCCTCGACGACCAGCACGTCCTGCAGACCTTCGGCGAAAGCGCCGCGCGCCGGTTTCCTCCAGCGGCCAGGTCAGCGCCGACCTTGTAGATGCGCAGGCCGAGCGCCTGCGCGTCCGCGTCGGTCGATGCCGAGGTCGGCCAGCGCCTGGCGCAGATCGAGATAGGCCTTGCCGGTGGCGATGATGCCGAGCCGCGCCGGCTGCGAGTCGAGCACGATCGGTCGAATGCGATTGGCGCGCGCGAACGCGGCGACGGCCGCCATCTTCGGCCCGTGCAGCCGCCGCTCCTGCTCCAGCGGCGGATCCGGCCAGCGGATGTTCAGGCCGCCGGGCGGCATCTCGAAATCGGCGGGCATCACGATCTCGATCCGCGATCGGGATCGCTGTACGATCGAAGCCGAACTCTCGACCGTTTCGGAGATCGCCTTGAAGCCGACCCAGCAGCCGGAATAGCGCGACAGCGCAAAGCCGAGCAGGCCGAGATCGAGATAATCCTGCAGCGTCGCCGGATTGAGCACCGGCATCATCGCCGCGGCGAACATCTGCTCGCTCTGATGCGCCAGCGTCGAGGACTGGCAGCCGTGATCGTCGCCGGCCAGCGCCAGCACGCCGCCATTGCTGCGAAGTGCCCGCCGAATTGGCGTGCTTGAGCGCATCGACGCGAGCGGTCGACGCCCGGGCCCTTGCCGTACCAGATGCCGAACACGCCATCGACCTTGGCGCCGGGAAACAGCCCGACCTGCTGGCTGCCCCACACCGCGGTCGCCGCCAGATCTTCGTTGAGGCCGGGCGAGAAGACGATGTCGTGCTGCTTGAGGAAGCGACTTGGCGCGCCACAGCGCGTGGTCGTACATGCCGAGCGGCGAGCCGCGATAGCCGGAGATGAAGCCCGCGGTGTTGAGGCCCTGCCGCGCGGTCGCGCTCGCGCTGCATCATCGGCAGCCGCACCAGCGCCTGCGTCCCCGACAAGATAGATGCGCTTGGCATCGAGCCGGTATTTGTCGTCCAGTCCAACCTCTATCAACGCCATGTTCGCTCCCCGTGCCCCATTCGCTTCCTGTCTTTCTCAGCCCCAGGGCCGCGATTTTACCCTTTATATCGATCCGTCGATCTGCGTGAGAAATTCGTGTCCTCAACTACATTTGTTCCTCATCCATGCCCGGCGTCTTCCTCAGCATGAAATGACCAAACGCTGAGGCAATGGGCTTGGTCGCGTCGTCCTGCCAAGCCTGCGCTTCAAAAGCGACGATGCGCCGGCCCTGCTTGACGATCGACACCTTTGCGTGGCTGTCCAGCGCGCGGCCTGAGCGTAGGTAGTTGATCGTAAGGCCGATCGGCTTGGGCATCGCGGAAACGCCGAGCTCGCGTGTTACCCCGAAAATTGCGGTTGTTTCAAGGAACGCGCCCGTCATGCCGCCGTGAATGGCGGGAAGGATGGGGTTGCCGATGATCTTGGGCGAAAAGGGCATGACGAGAACTATCGTCGTTGCCGACAAGAATACCAAGAAAACGCGCAAAAGGGCTGTTGGCGAAGACGCTTGTCGGATCCTCCGGCGCTTCGAGCATAGGTGGCAGCGCCATCGTTCGTGCGTTTTTCAGACATCATGTTGGTTCGATTTGCACCAATCATAAAGCAGGCTGTCGCGGTGGCGACCGGATCGCCTTCGGATTCCTGAAAGGCGGTGGCGCGCACGAATGCGATAGAGCGAGTGACGCGATAACAGATCGAATGCGCCTTGATATCGAGCCCAGGCGTCGCGGGCTTCTGGTAATCGATACGCAGATCGAGCGTGGCGATCGCGCGCGTCCCATCAAGCGCCAGTTGGACGGCCATGCCACAGCTCTCATCAAGCATGGCGGTCACGACGCCGCCATGGAGAACGCCAGTTTTGATATCGCCGACAAAAATGGGACGGTAGGGTAGGCTGGACCAGGCCTCCCCGCGGGCGGCCCGGTCGAGCCGAAGTCCGCTGATGTATCCATAAACGGAACGGTGAGCTTCAATCGCCTTGATTAGCTGATCAAACGGCAGCGGCGTATTCGATGAATTGGACATGCTGCGTTTCTAGACCAACTTGCTCTCCGAGCAAAGGACGCCTCATCGATAGCGCGAACGCGTCCGGCGGCACGGTCCCTCATTCGGTCCGGCCGAAACGGCCGGCGCTTGAATGCGCAACGAATAGCTCAACCTCTGTGAGAACCATTACCGCCGGCGCGCTGCTTCGTTCTTGATGACAATGCCCGCTGCGTCTCGATCAAAGGTGTCAGGCGTAATTCCGTCCTTGCGAAGCAGGTATTTTTCGATCTTATTGGTCGGCGTCTTGGGAAGGTCCGCCAAGATGCGAACGTAGCGCGGCACCATGAAATGGGCCATGCGCGGTTTGAGAAAGCCGATAAGGTCCACGGGGTCTAGCGTCTGGCCTTCAGTGAGAGACACCGCGACCAGAACCTCATCCTCACCGTGTTCGCTCGGAACCGAGACCGCCGCGGCCTCGCGAATAGCGGGGTGCGCCGTGACCTCGAGTTCGACCTCAAAGGAAGAAATGTTCTCGCCGCGCCGGCGGATGGCGTCCTTGAAGCGATCGACGAAGAAATAATTGCCGTCCTTGTCGATACGAAAGGCGTCGCCGGTGTGGAACCAGCCGTTGCGCCAGGCAAGTGCGGTGGCCTCGGGCGACTTGTTGTAGCCGTGGTTCATGGCCCAGGGCGCATCGGTGCGAAGGATCAGCTCCCCGATCTCACCTTGCGCGACCTCGCAGTCGTGATCGTCAACGAGACGAGCCTCCACTCCCGCGCGCGGCTTGCCGCACGTCGCGATGACAGCTGGATTCGGTTCGGCGACCAGGGGGCACGACACCTCAGACATGTTGAAGAGCGTGTGTAGTGTAAGGCCATAACGCTTGCCAAAGGCGATCCCCTCCTCACTCAGTGGAATGACGGTGACGTTTTTAAGCGGACTGAATTTCTCCTCGCCCGTGTCGTTTCGCTTTATGAGGAAGCTCGCCATGACGCCGAGCAGGATTACCATCGTTGTCCTGGTCCTTGCGACTGTCGACCAGAACGACCCAGTGTCGAAACGATCGACCATGGCAATCGACCCCCCGCTTAGCAGCATCGCATAACTGGGCGCCGTGCCACCCACGTGAAAGAGTGGAAGGTTCACCATGAAAGTGTCGGTGGCGCCCAGATACGATAATCCGTCCCTATCTGCCGATAAGCCGCGGGCCATGGCGCACAGATGGGCGTATGACGAGAGTACTCCTTTTGAAGGCCCGGTCGTGCCGGAGGTGTAGATGATCGACTGGGTGTCCCATGGTGCGATCGGACGTTCGACAGGTGGCGCGTCGTCGGCAGTTGAATTGAGGGCGCTTGCGGGCAGGACGTCCAGTCCTCCAATCGGCGTCAACTCACCATCGATGACAATCACTTTGCGCAGGTCGCGCTTGTCGATATCGTTTAGTCGCTCAAGTAGGCTTGAGTGCACGATCGCGACGCCAGCGCCGGCGTTGCTGACGACATGTTGTAGAATGCCGCCACGATATGCCGTATTGATCGGTACGTATACTGCGCCGATCATGTTGATGCCAAACCAAGCGCGCAGACATTGGTAACCGTTCGGCAGCCACACCAACACCGTTTGCCCCTGCTTCACACCCAGTGACTGTAAGGCATGTCCCGTCTGCCGCGCCAGGCGCAGAAGGTCACCGTATTTCAGTTCGCTGCCGTCATCGAAGGTCGCGTAGACGCGGTTAGGCGTCTCGCGCCCCCAGTGTTCGATCAGCGAGCGAAGGACGCATTGCTCTGCGGTGGGGACTTTGTGGCTTGTCATGGAAACCTCCCTGATGATCTCCATCGCCTACCAGCAGCCAGAGCCACAGGGGCGATTTGAATGGCGTCGGTCAATGCGATTGCCGGGTACTTGCCGGTTGCCGCGTCGATAGCGCAGGAATTTGACCTCAGTCCAACTGAACCGCCCGCAAAGCCCGTCCGATGCGGGACAATGTCTCGGCGCATTCCGCGATTTCCGCAGCCGGCATTCCCTTCGTCCCTTGCCGAAAGAATTCCAATGATCGCCGGTGTAGGTCCTTCCAGGCCTGCGCGCCCACCGGAGTCAGGCACACAATTCTCTTTCGGCGGTCGTTCTCAACCTCGATGCGCTCGACGAGACCCTTCCTCTCCAACCCTTTCAGCACCGCGTCGAGGTTCTGACGGCTGACGCCGAGATAGGCGTAGAGCTCGGAGAACAGCATCCCGTTTCGATCGCGCGACAGGGCTCCGAGTGCGGCGCCCGTCACGGCCGAAAAGTTTAGCTCACGAACGGCCTGCGTCTCGTAGATGTTGGCGGCTAGAAACAGTCGGAAGAAGAGCTTGTTGTTAAGATGGTCGCGTGCAGAGTTGCCGGTCTGAGACTCGCGGCTGCTCTTCGCACCCGTTTTGATCGCTGTCGACATTATGCTTCCCATCAATTCTGTAATGATATTGACAGATTATTTCCATGTCCATAGCTTTCTATGGTTGCAACGCCGCAAACTCGCTGAAAGACGCGAACTGCGAGCCGGGAAGGGTCGCCATGCCATTTCGAAAAATACTGATTGCCAATCGCGGAGAAATCGCGCTGCGCATAGCACGGGCGGCCTTCGAGCTTGGCATCCCGACGGTCGCCGTGTTCCCCGCCGACGATGCCGGCTCCGCGCATGGGCGCGCCTGCGACGAGACGCGCGAACTGCCCGGCGTTGGCGCCGCGGCATATCTCGATATCGACGCGATCGTCGAGGCCGCCCTTAAGGCAGGTTGCGACGCCGTGCATCCAGGCTACGGCTTTCTGTCGGAGAATTCGCAATTTGCGCGGGCTGTGATTGCGGCAGGCATGACGTTCGTAGGTCCCGCGGTCGAAACGCTTGAGTTGTTCGGTAACAAGTCCGAAGCGAGGCGACTTGCCCGCAACGAAGGTGTTCCTGTCCTCGAGGGATTGGATGGCCCGGTTACGCAGACCCATGCCGCGGCCTTCCTTACCGGCCTGGGCAAGGATGGCGCAATCATGATTAAGGCGGTGGCCGGCGGAGGTGGCCGGGGCATGCGTGTTGTTTCCGCGCCCGCCGAACTGGCCGGCGCCTGGGAGCGCTGCCGGTCAGAGGCCCACGCAGCATTCGGAGATGATGCACTTTATGTCGAGCGTTATCTGCCGAGCGTGCGCCATATCGAGGTGCAGATCGTTGGTGATGGGCACGCCGTCATCCATCTAGGTGAGCGCGAATGCACCGTCCAGCGACGTCACCAGAAGGTGGTGGAAATGGCGCCAAGCCAAAGCCTCTCGCCCGAGACCCGCGACGCTATCTGCGGTGCGGCGATCCGGATGGCAGCCAAGGTGGCGTATCGGGGCTTGGGTACGTTCGAATTCTTAGTGCCTACCAATGGCGGGGAGTTTGTATTCATAGAGGCTAATCCGCGCCTGCAGGTGGAGCACACCGTCACCGAGGAAATATACGGGGTCGATCTAGTCAAGACGCAGATCCGCGTAGCTTCGGGTATGCGGCTGGTTGACGTCGGCCTCGAACGTTCGCCCGCTGCACGGGGTGGCGCGATCCAGTTCCGCGTTAACATGGAACGAATGATGGCCGACGGTGACGCGCGGCCCACCGGAGGGGTTTTGACCGGCTTTGCCTTGCCGGGCGGCCCGGGTATCCGCGTGGATACCTTCGGGTATATCGGTTATCGCACGAGCCCCCGCTACAATTCCCTGCTCGCCAAGGTCATCGCCTATTCGCCGGAGGGCATTGCGGACGCCATTCGGCGCGGCCGAAGGGCGCTGGAAGAATTTCGCATCGAAGGCGTGGAGACGAACATCTCCATTCTACGAGCGATCGTCGAGAACGAGGATTTTCTGGCTGACCGTTTGTCGACCCGGTTTCTGGAGAAACATCTCGAAGAGTTGCTCGCCGCCGCGAAGCCTTTAGGTGCAGAGCAGCCAACCAGGCGCTCGCGGGATGTCCGCGAGATCGATCCGCTGGGCGTATTCGACGCAAGCGCAGCTATTGTGCCGCCTGGGTCCAACGGAGGACGAAACCCAGTTTCGCCAACCCCCGAAGGACTGGTCGCGCTGCCGGCACCTCTTCAGGGAACGATCGTCGCCTGCTCGGTGGCACGAGGTGACCGTGTGCATGCAGGACAGCAGGCGCTCGTTATCGAGTCCATGAAAATGGAGCATGTTGTTGCCGCGACAATGGCCGGCGTGATCGAGGACATTCTGGTCGCGGCGGGCGATACGATCTTCGAAGGCGAGACCCTGTTGCACATAGCGCCATCGGACGAAGCTAGTGCCGGCGTCGAGACCGCCGAGGCCGTCGACCTCGACCACATTCGTGGCGACTTGGCCGAAGTGATCGGGCGCCATGCAGAGCTGCTCGATGAAGGCAGGCCGGAGGCCGTCGCGCGCCGCCGAAAGACTAAACAGCGCACGGTGCGCGAAAACATCGCTGACCTATGCGATCCCGAGTCGTTCATCGAATATGGCGGCCTCGCGCTAGCGGCACAGCGTCAGCGACGGTCGTTGGAAGAGTTGCGCCGGATGAAGTCCCGCCGACGGCCTAATAACGGGGGTCGGCGCTGTCAACGGCGATCTGTTCGGTGACGAGCAATCACGTTGCGCCGTCATGGCCTACGATTATACGGTGTTTGCGGGGACGCAAGGCGTCATCAACCACAAGAAAAAGGATCGGCTGCTGACGCTTGCCGACAAATGGTCGCTCCCCGTCGTACTCTTTGCGGAAGGAGGCGGGGGTCGGCCCGGCGACGAATGGCCGACACCCGCGGGCCTCGAGACCACCACCTTTAGCCGGTTTGGTGCGATTAATGGGAAGGTGCCGCTCGTGGGCGTCGTCTCAGGTCGGTGCTTTGCCGGCAACGCGGCTTTGCTCGGCAGCTGCGATGTCATCATCGCGGACCGGACGTCGAATATCGGCATGGGCGGTCCCGCTATGATCGAGGGCGGCGGCCTCGGCGTGTTTAGGCCGGAGGACATCGGTCCTGTTGAGGTCCAAGCGCCAAACGGGGTGATCGACGTTCTCGTGGAGGACGAGAAGGAAGGCGTCGCTGCCGCAAGGCAATATCTCAGCTATTTCCAAGGCCGGGTCCCCGATTGGTCGTGTGCCGATCAACGCCTTCTGCGCCATGCCGTGCCCGAGAACAGACTTCGCGCCTATGACGTGCGGCCGATCATCGAAACGCTTGCGGATAGGGGCTCCGTCCTCGAACTGCGTCCGTCCTTCGCGAAGGGCATGATCACGGCGCTGGTCCGCATCGAGGGCTTTCCCGTCGGCCTGATCGCGAACAATTCGCACCACCTGGGCGGCGCAGTCGACGCCGACGCAGGTGACAAAGCCGCGCGCTTCATCCAACTGTGTGACGCCTTCGGGATTCCGATCGTTTCGCTTTGCGACACGCCTGGCATGATGGTGGGGCCGGAGGTCGAGAAGACCGCCCAAGTGCGGCACGTCTCGCGGATGTTCGTTGCTGCCTCGCGCGCGACCGTTCCGTATTTCACGATCGTCCTTCGCAAGGCCTATGGGCTTGGCGCATTGGCGATGGCTGGTGGCTCGAGCCAGATGTCAGTCTTCATGGTGGCGTGGCCAAGCGCCGAGTTCGGTGCGATGGGTCTTGAGGGTGCTGTGAAACTCGCTTATCGGAAGGAATTGGCCGCCATCGAGGATCCAGCAAGGCGCAAAGCCTGGTTCGACCAAATGGTCGCTAAGTCGTACGAAGAGAACAAGGCATTGAGCGGTGCGACCTTCTTGGAGGTCGACGACGTCATAGATCCGCGCGAGACTCGGCGCTGCATCGTCCGCGGGCTCAAGACGACCACCCAGCCAAGCCGTTTCAGCGAGAGGAGAGCAACGCGCGTCGATCTATGGTGAGCGGGTAAGACAAAGGGAGAAAGAAAATGAGCAAGGCCGGATCTGAAAAGGGCTATACGCGCAGCGAAGAAAGTTATCTGAACCACGTTCGTGACTTGCAGGCTGCGCTTTGGCCGGCCGGTGTTCCTCGCGCACCCGTATATCCTCACGGTCGAAGGCCGCTGACGCATTATCTCGGCGAATGGGCGCGTCGCCAGCCTGAAAAGCCGGCAGTCTTGTTCTACGGTCATGCAACGAGTTACGCTGAGCTCGACCGCCTCAGCAACAAATTTGCCAGCTTGCTCAAGCGTCTCGGCGCCAGCAAAGGGGATCGGGTAGCGGTTTTCCTACCAAATTGTCCGCAGTTCTACATCTGCTTTTTCGGCATTCTCAAGGCCGGCTGTGTCCACGTCCCGGTGAATCCGATGTTCACGCGGCCTGAACTGGCCTATGAGATCAATGACACACAGGCGCGCATCGTGGTCGCGCATGATCAACTCGCTTATCTCGTTGAAGAGGTGCGTGAGGAGTGCGGGATTGCGCAGCTTATCGTAACGGGTTTTAGCGATGTTCTGAGCCCAAACCTTGAGGGGCCCTTGCCGCCGGCGCTGACCGCGCCACGCATCACGATCGCCAACTCCATCGATCTAATGAGCGCGCTTTTGCAGGAGACCAGCGGCGGCGCGCTGGTCGACGTCGGACTCGACGACGTCGCCGCGTTGAACTACACGGGCGGCACTACCGGTATGCCCAAGGGCTGCGTCCACACGCAGTTCGACATGCTGTTCACGGGTGCCGTCATGGGTTCAGTCTCGATGACCGTGACCGCCGACGACGTCATCATCAATTTCTGGCCAATCTTCTGGATGGCGGGCGAAGATCTCGGCATCGTTCTGCCGGTCGTGACCGGCGCAACGTGCGTGCTAATGGCTCGTTGGGACCCGGTCGCCTACATGCTTGCGGTGCAGCGTCACCGCGCTACGGTTTCGAACATGGTCGTCGACAACGCGGTTGAGATCATGAACCGGACTGACGCCGGTCAGTACGATCTGACTTCGCTGCGCGAAGTCATGGTGGCTTCGTTCGTCAAAAAGCTCAATCCGAACTTCCGCGAAGGGTGGCGCAAGCTCACGGGCACGGTCTTGAGGGAGGCGGCCTGGGGAATGACCGAAACGCATTCCTACGACGCCTTCAATCGTGGCTGGCAGGATGACGACCGGGATCTGAAGCAGCGCCAGATCTTCTGCGGAATTCCGGTGCCGGACACGGATTTCAAGATCCTCGAGTTCGATTCGGACAGGCTGCTTCCGCTTGGCGAGGAGGGAGAATTGTGCGTACGCACGCCGTCGCTGCTCAAAGGCTATTGGAACAGGCCGGATGCGACGGCCGAAGGACTTGTGAATGGCTGGTTGAGAACCGGTGACATCGGAATGATCTCGGAACTTGGCACCATTCACTTCCTTGGCAGGCGCAAGGAGATGCTGAAGGTGAAGGGCATGAGCGTCTTCCCATCCGAAATCGAGGCCGCTCTCGGCCAGCATCCGGACGTGACCGGCAGCGGCGTCATCGGGCGTGCGGACGATACGCGCGGGCAGGTTCCAGTCGCCTTCGTAACGATCCTACCTGAGCGCAAGATGACGGCGACCGCCGAGGCGCTCGCGGCGTTTTGTCGGGAACGTCTGGCGGTCTACAAGATACCGGAGATCCGGATCGTCGACACGTTGCCAATGACGGCGACCGGTAAGGTCAAGAAGGAAGAGCTTTCGAAGCTCTACGGCTGAGCATCGCGACCGCGAGCTACTTCTTGAGAAGCTTGCAATCGCTTTCACTGGCCGGGATGAAGGCTTCCGATCCCGGCATCTTTTTGACCAGGGTGATCAGGTCGGTCGATCCACTCATCGCGCTCGGTTTCTTCACCTCAGCGTAGTAGACGTCACGCATCAGGCGCCCGTCTTCGCGGATATGTGCGCCCGACGTAAAGAGATCCTCGACCGGCATCTCCCTCATTTTCGCCATGACCGCCGCCGTGTCGGTCGTGCCTGCTGCTCTTACGGACTTCAGATAATGCAGGACTGCACTGTAAACGTTGGCTTGCGGGTCGCTCGGCATTTTACCGAAAGCTTTCTTGAAGCGTTCTGCCCAGGCTTTTGTTTGTTCGGACGCATCCCAGTAGTAGCTCAGCACAAGCGGCATGCCCTGCGTGGCTTCGTTGCCAAGGGATTGAACGTCGACAGTCGTAAGGGAAAACGGCACGAAGCGCTGGCCAGTGCGTTCGATCCCGAATTCAGCCGCCTGCTTGATCGCGTTGGTCATGTCGGCGCCGCCTCCGATGAAGCCGATATTCTGGGCGCCAGAATTCTGCGCTTGCAACAAAAACGAACTAAAGTCGGGCGTATTGAGCGGGAAACGAACGGCACCGACGAATTTGCCGCCGCCCTTCTCGATCATTTTTTTAGCGTCCCCTTCGATCGAGTGTCCGGCAGTGTAGTCGACGGTGAGGAAGAACCAAGATGTCGGTTTGTCGCCGGTTGATCCCTTGATGGTCAAATTGGCGACCTCGTATCCGTCATTGGCCCACTGCATTCCGTTCGGTGAGCAAGACTTTCCGCTGATGTCGCGGCTCGACGCCATCGAGACGACAAGAAGCTTGTTTTTCTGCTCTGCGATGCCCTGCACGGCAAGAGCGACGCCGGAACTGTAAATGTCGAAGATTGCGTCGACGCCTTCCGTATCAAACCAGCGTCGTGCGATCGCCGAGCCGAGGTCCGGCTTATGCCCATGATCTGCAGAGACTAGCTCGATCGGCTTGCCGAACAACGAGCCTCCGATGTCTTCGATGGCGAGGCGAGCAGCAGCAACCGATCCGGGACCGGTAATCGCGGAATAAACCGAAGCCTGATCGTTCAAGATGCCGACCTTGACTGGTCGATCTTGTGCCGAAGCGTTCCCCATAAATGCGACGGTCGCCAAAAGTGCAAAGGATAAAACCGGATTTTTTGCCCGTCTCAATCTATCCTCCCTGCATCTTTCAATGGTCGCCCAAGTTTTCATGCAAGGCGATATATGTCAAGATCTTTACATTAAAGCCACTCTGTTGGACGTTAGTCCGTGCGGGGTTGGTAAGCGCGTCGCTGAATTTTCTCCGATAGGAAATAAAATCCCGTGGCCTGCAGTAAAGCTCAGTTATGCAAAAGCCTCTGCAAGTTGCGCAATTCCCCTTGAGGGCATCCCATAACTGACCAACTTTACCTCAAGAGCGAATTTCTGCATCCTTTCAAGAGCGCGAAGCATCGCCGTATAAATCCAGTCGTCGTGATTGCCGAAGGCGCCTCCGCCAAGTTGGGTAAGCAGAACGACGTTCGATGCGCCTCGTTTTGCGTTTAACAAGGCGGCGGCCATCGTTGCTTCGTACGCGCCTTCTAAAACCAGCGACGCAAAGGGTTCCCAAATAGCGGGCGGCACACGGGTGTAGGCCACCGGGAGTGCCGAGCAAAAGGCTTGTGAAACCAGCGGCGGCCGATCGCTTTCGACTTCAGTGACCTCCACGTCCCGGTGAAGGCCGATGCAAAGTTTACCGCGCAAAATATCGATTTGGTCTGGTTGCAACGATCTAAGATATTCAGAAATTCTATCGAGACCCACACGGGTGCACAGTGCGTAACCGTTCTTCATTCCCCATAGGGCATCGACCGGTTGATTCAAGGCAACGGCTAATGCGGAGCCAAGATCAGCCAACCCGTCGAGCTGCCGTTCGGCGTTCTGGCCATGACCCCCGTTCACCGGCACAAAGTAGTTGCGGTAGATTGTGGCCGCACCGGCGGCGATCGCACACGCAGGGCCTTGAGTGCGGTCGTGTTGGTAACGGGTGACGCCTTGCTCCGGTGTAACCTCGGGTGAAACCATCTCTAGTAAGTTGAACTGAGACGCCACTTGGAACAATGCGCCGGCGTTCTCGGGCAATCGATGCATTTGTCGTACGTCTCCGGTCACCACGCTTACCCGGAGCCGCCCCGGCAGTTCGCCGGCGGCTTTTACACTCTCGCGCAGCGTTTCTAGGGACACCAATTCTAGCTCTCCGATGCCATAGTCTCTTATCATTAACCAGAGATCGCAGTCGCTTGCCCTCGACCTTGAGTTTGGCGCGGGTGTCGTCGTAATTCTTTTCCTGAAAGCCCGTCAGTTTTTCAAACCAATCCATCAACTCGTCCTGAGTTAATAAGCGCTACGCCCATACTTCTCGCCAATAGTCGCGGTCGTACAGCACCACCTGTTCGATGGCGCTTATGAGTCTGACGCCAATTCGATCAACAAGGGCGCCGCGATAATGGGGTACCGATCGCTTCAGACAGCATAAGCTATCGTAGATGTGAGCGTCAGGAAAAAGCTGACCAGCGCGGAAGCGCAGGGCGTAGTGAATTGTGCAGCCTACGTGAAAGGCCTGGTTCGCGGCTAAAGCCCTCGAAATCGCTCAGGAGCTCACTGACGCGTTGGGGCCAATATGCTTGTCGCACTCCTAGAGCACACACCCAAACGCCTGTACGGCGCTCTCAGCGCCATTTTGACACCCGGTCATAAGCCATTGAGGAGTGCGTCGTTGATATCAAACGGCGAAGGGACGGTAAGGAGCGCCCGAAAGGCCGATCATTAGTCGCAGTGTGGCCTATCTACTCTGCGCTCAAGTGTGCCGGGCGCGGGAGGGCCATCGAAAGATGCAGATGTGTTCCGAAGAAAGGTGTCATATAGCACGCGACATGCGGAACACAGAAAAGGTCGACGCCTGATGCGTCATCCCGATAGCGCGCCAAGCCTCTCCTTCAAATTTGGTCGCAGTGGGTCGAAAAATGGACCGTACTCACAATTACGGTGTGAGTTGCCGTTGAGAAGGACGCAATTGCTTGCGATCGACGCGTTGCAATCGGGCAACATGTTTCGGAAAAATTGACGAGCGGCCGTTTGCGCCATTGCGCGACCCATATTGATCCCAAGAATAAAGCTCTTCGCATGCTTGGCTTTTCTACATGGCTCCGGCGGAGCCTTTGGAGGCGAGGGCATCATGAACACGTGGCGATTTGCGATAATGGCGGCGGCGTTGTGCGGAACGGTCGTTCTCGCAGGCGGGGTGGTCGCCCGGCTTCCTGGCTTCGCTACGGCCAGTATCGAGAACTCCGGCGCAGTGCCAATCGAGGACCGCGCAGCCTCTCACGCCGCCACCAACGCCAGGGTCGCAGATGAACCGCAGGCAATCGCAATGGCCAACGCCGTTGTCGCGAACGCCGCTGTCGCTAGCGCCGAAGTGGCGACGGCCGCCGAACCTGCGGCGGGGACGGCCCCCGACACGACGGCGGCCTCGGATAAACCGGAATCGATCGTCGTGGCCGCGTTGCCCGATCCGTCACAGACGCTGTCGGCCGATTTACCGCCTGTGCAGAAATCGGTGGACCCGGGCCACCGTGAGGCCGCGCAACTGGCGCCGACAACGTGCGGTGCATCCGGCGGTGCCTCCAACTCGGGGCCGCAGGATTTCCGGTATCTCATTTGTTATGTCTGGTCCGAACTGCCGCCTGCCGAGAAGCCGGCTGCGATCGTCTTGCGTTCGTTCAAGGACATCCCGGTCGGAACGCCGGTGGAAGAGATCAAGCGCGCGTCCGACGCCTTCGGTCTGGATTTCACTTTCATGAAGGCGGTGGCCAAGGTCGAATCCGGCTTCGACCCCAAGCAACGCACCGGGTCGTATATCGGGCTGTTCCAGCTGAGCAAATACGAGTTCGGCAAATTCGGATCCGGAGACATTCTCAATCCCCGCGATAATGCCGTTGCAGCAGCCTACAAGATCATTACCGAAGGCATTCTGTTCGAGTGGGTGACGCACAGGAAACCGGACTTGAACGATCTCTACCTGATCCATCAGCAGGGCTGGGAAGGCGCCGCGGAGCACCTCAGCCAACCCAATCGCATCGCCTGGAAATCGATGTGCGCCACCAGCGAAGGCAGGGAGAAGGGCGAAAAATGGTGCAGGCGCGCGATCTGGGGCAATACGCTTCCGGTCGTCAAAGAGGCGTGGAAATCGGTGGAGAAGCTGACGTCGGAGGCGTTCGTCGGAATGTGGCGCGAGCGGGTTGCTCATTTCCAATCGAAATACATGGGCACCGCGACCGCCGACGCCGAGCGGGCGCACCAGTAAATTTCCGTTGAGTGGTTGGCAGGAGTTGCGGCACGTGGTGCCGCTCATCGCTCAGTGGTCGCGCGGACGCACTTTACGTCGTCAGCGACGCGCTCGGATCGTTCCTGCTGGGGCGACGGCGGAAATGGAATGCGCAGCCTTCGTGGCTTAGATGGACTTCTGCTTGCGCATCTGAACGATTGCCGAAGTTTTGAGCTCATAGTACGCCGCCCAAGCATCCATTAGTCTGCGCCGCTTTTCTAGAGCGTCGCTCCGGCGATACGTTTGCTCCGGCTGTATCCGATGACGCGTGCGAGCGCGGGATTTGGCGCGGAAACTGGAGGACGTTGTCTCCGCCAAAATAGTTCTTTCGCATAATCATAATGACTCTGGCAAAAAAGACGGAATAACCTGTGAACGAACCGTGGGGAGGTTGCAATGGAAAACGTTCGACATTATCGCGCCATTGGCTCTCTGTACCGTCAGTTCGCGGTGTTTGATCCTGCGCATAGCTGGAGATATCTAATCGAAGCACAGAAGTATGAGCGTCTCGCCGAAGAGGAAATCGCTTTACACTTCAGAGAATGCAACGTGGTGGAATTCAAGGCTCCCGATCTCAGCCCGACAGCGTAAGTCTAGGTGAGACTTTAGGCAATCTGGCGTTTTCCGCTTCCCGATTTGCACCACATTGAGACTCGCAGCAAGCCGTAATCGAACAATGGCAATGGAAATGGCTTACACGCCTTTTCGATGCTCTTGCTGGACTGCATGAGTCCCCTATTGGCACAAATGCGAAGTGCCGGGCGCGTGGAGCGATGTCCGAGTTTGGGGACTTAGCGGAAGACAAATACTCGGGACGAGTGTTTCGCCTTTTGACCCACAACGGACTCTGGCCGCCTACCGGAACGCGCGCTCGCGCAGATAGCCAAAAGGTGACGCCGTCTTCCTCAAATCTGCTAGGGAGTCCTGAATTCTTCTCATTCGGTTCCGGCGCGGCGGAGGAGCGTGCCGGCTTCGCGCCTGCCGGCGGCGACGCCGGATTGCGCTGTTTCTTGCCTGCCAATATGCTCCGCCTGGCACATACTGGCCAGCAGCCAACAGGATCACCCCATGCCGACTACGTGCCCGGCCCCCTTGGACGAGACCATCACGATCGAAGAGCTCACGCGCGATCCCTATCCGATCTATCGGCGCCTGAGACGCGAAGCGCCTGTATTACGGGTTAAATCCGTGGGCCGCACCTTCCTCACCAAGGCCGCCGACACCAAATACGTGAAGGACAACGCGGCGTTGTTCAGCTCCGACGACCCGAACACGCCCATGAAGCGCGCCTTTCTCGCGCATACGCTGATGCGCAAGGACCACGACGAGCACCGGACCGAACGCATGGCGATGATGCCGGCCCTGATGCCGAAGACGATCGAATCCGTCTGGGCGCCGCTGTATACGAAACTGGCCGCGACCTATCTTGACCGGCTGCCGCGCGGTGAGGTGGTCGATCTCTTTTCCGGTCTCGCAGGACCGCTTGCCGCGCGGATTCTGGCACATGCGATGGGTGTTCCCGACGCGAACGATGAGGACATGCAGCGATGGTCGCAGACGCTGATCGACGGCGCCGGCAATTTCGGCTGGACGCCGGGGCCTTTCGATGCGACCGACATAGCCAATGCGGAAATGGACGAATGTATTCGCGCCAATGCCGAACGCGTGCGGGCCGAACCGGATTCCTCAGCCCTCTCTTTCATGGTGAACGCGAAGAATCCGATTCCAGAAAGCCAGATGATCGCCAACGTGAAGATCGCGATCGGCGGCGGCGTCAACGAGCCGCGCGACGCCCTGCTGACGATCCTCTACGGCCTGCTCACCAATCCGGATCAGCTTGACGCCGTGCGCGAAGGCGACAAATGGCGCTCCGCCTTCGAGGAAGGGGTGCGGTGGGTGGCGCCGATCCAGGCGAGTTCAAGGCTCGTTATCGAGGACACGGAGATCCGCGGCTGCTTCATCCCGAAAGGCGACACCGTGATGACGATCCAGGCGTCGGCCAATCGAGACGAGGACGTCTTCGACGATGGCGAAAACTATTACGGGCTGCGTGAGCCCAATCCTCACCAAGCCTTTGGCAACGGCCCGCATCACTGCGCGGGCGCGCACCTGTCGCGGCGAACCGTTGGCGCAATCTTGTTGCCCATGCTGTTCGAGCGCTTCCCCAACATGACCTTGCCTGATCGCGCGGGCGTGCGCTGGCACGGATTCGGTTTCCGCGGCCCGCTCAATCTGCCGATTCTCTTGCAATAGGAGCGGCGCTAGGAAGTTATTTGCCTCATCCGCTGCCGCAGATCGTCCGCAATTCCCCGCAAGCAGCTTGCCGGCGAGTTGCGTGGCAGGTTCTTCGTATAGATCAGCTCTCGCGGGGTCCTGCCGCGCAAGCTGGCCATGCGATTGAATAACATCGAGATGTCGCATGTTTGCACCTAGCGTCTGTTATGCGGCGCGGCGACATGTCCGGGGTTGGGCGCAAAGCGGAAGTGAGCGGCTCGGAGCCAAAGTGACGCGCTTCACCCATCTCAGAACTCCCCAGCTTACGAAGCCATCGATATGTGATCCTATACTTTTCACAATATGGCCATGCTTTGGGCAAGACTGCTTAGTCGCGCCACTTCCGGTGGGATGGGGCGAAAGAGGGAGACGCCAATGAACTCCACAGCCACTCCAAAAGCGATTAAACCCAACAATGCCCCAATCGCGCTCGCCGATGAACAACTCACGCATGCCCACGAACAGATCGAGATCGCGAATGAAGAGCTAACGCGTTTGAGTGAGCAGCTTGCAAAAATGGAGCGCGATGCCGCGCGCCCACCTTCTGCCGGACCTGATCCGCAAGCACCGCAATTGCCGCCCAGAAGGCCGATGCTCCGGGTCCTCGTCGGCTTGCCGCTTGTGGCGTGCATCGTTGCCGCCGCGCTGGTTTTGCAGTCGTCCTATGGCGGCGGGGTCAAGTTAGATTGTCGCCCGCTGGGCGCCGCGGTTCGTTTCAACTCCATCATTGCCACCGGAAAATGCGCCGCTTCTCGCGCAGGCCGCTCCATCTGCCGTTCGAGTTGCCGCGGCGGGGGCAGCACCGCCGCGAGCAACGCCGCATCGCAAAACGCAACGCCGACGTTCCGCTCCCACCACGCCGCAAGACGCAATGCCGCCAGCTACCGCAGCGCTTCCCGATCCACACAGTTGCTGCAAACAATCGCGGCCGATCTCGCGAATATGCAGCGAGACATCGAACAGCTCAAGGCGAACCAGAAAGAGATGGCTAGCGACAATTTAAAAGCCATTGAACAGATCAAGGCGAGCCAGGAAGAAATGAAACGCCAGATCGCAAGGATTTCCGAGCAGAACCTGTCCAAGCCGTCGCCGCCTCCGATGCAACCGACTACTACCTCACGTAAGCCTCAGCGGCGGCTTTATCCGCCGTACGAAAGAGAGTTGCCTCCAATTTCAAGATGGGACTACGAGGAATGGTAGCCGGTCCTGCTCGAGCGATTGGGCATAAGGCGCACCCGAGCATCGTCAGATCGATTGCCACAAGCGCTTCGGCTGCGTTGTGGCGGCATGCGATACCCAAGAGCCAAGCGATTTTGCGGTCAGTCGGCCGGTCGTTTGAATTTGCGTAGCGTTTCGCCGAGAGGCACCGCCTGAAAGGCCGATCATAAATCGCAGTGTCCTCGGCAAGGTGTCTGTGAATTCTTCCCAATTCATGAAAGAAATTGTGAGAAGCCACAATCTTATTTCTGAGAGTTTGAAAAATAAGGCCGTAACAACAAATCAAGCCGATCATCCACGAGCACCTGAAAGAACAAGGCGGCCCGCGGTAGAGTTCCCGATCACCGGGGGCGCCGTGACGATAGGACCCGATCTACCACAGTCCCCAGAACAGGCTTATCGATCCTGCCAACTCACTTCAACGACATGCGGCACGTGCCAACGCCAGGGTTTCCGAATGCCGATGCGAACGATTGAGTTGCCCAAAGACGGGTTTCGCTCTCGAATCGACGGTTGCCTAGAGACAGAGTTCAGCACCAGGGAAGGTGGCCGAGCAAAGGGCGCTTGACTTCTTTGCAGGCGACGTCGGGCGAGCCTACCGGTATAGGGTCGACTGCAGCGCAGCATCAATTTACTTGTGATAATAACTTGCGACGGTGTGATTTTGGTCGTACGCTTTGTCTTAATTAGGGGGAGTGCGAAAACGTGGGTGAGGATCGACGAGAACGTCTGCTCGATTATCTCCATAAGAAGCCGGAGGCTTCGGTCGAAGATTTGGCTCAGTTTCTAGCCGTCAGCAAGATGACGGTGCATCGTGATCTTGATCGCCTGCAGGAGCTGAGGGTTTTGCGCAAAACGCGCGGCGGTGCAACCTTGCTGCCTTCGATCTTGTTTGAGGCCGATTACGCCTTTCGCATTCGTCAAAATCGAAATCTCAAGCAAGCTTTGGCTAAGGCTGTAGCCGAACTGGTCGATCCCGGGATGGCCGTAATGGTTGACGACAGCTCCACTACCGGCGCCGTGCTGGATGCTCTCGATGCGGTGCGCCCCCTAACCATCATCACCAACAGCCTAAATCTAACAAATCGACTTGTTAAAAGCACCGGTCTCAGTGTGATTTGCCTTGGCGGCCGATACGATCCCGTGACCGACAGCTTCTTCGGCCTGGTATGCGAGAGCGGAACCACAAGACTTCGAGCCGACCTCGCTATTTTCTCGACTGCGGCCGTGCAGGGGGCGAGCGCCTATCTTCATGATCAGGACGTCGTGCGCGCCAAGCTCGCGATGCGAGCAGCTGCCGACCGCTCGGTATTGGTCTTCGACCACACCAAGATCGGCAAGTCGGCGCTCAACTATTTCAGCAGCCTCGCTGAGTTCGACGAGGTGTTCGTCGATGACGGAATCGATTCGCGACACGCCGAGTTGCTACGGCGCGAGAAAGTGAATCTCAAGCTGGTGGCGGCCGCTGCGGAGATTGAGGGAGACCATCGTCAGGCGTCCTGATCATTCATCCGGGCGCAGAATGGCGATCCCAAGGAAACAACATGGAGGAGAGAGAAGTGACGAGCGGGAACTGGCAAGCAAATTCGACTTTCACGGCTGTTCTCCAATCGGGACGGTCGGGCGGTCGTGTTTGCGTTCGATCACGGGATGCAGGTGGGACCGGTGCCGGGTGCGGTCGACCTGCGTGCGGGTGTGGCGCTCGCGGTCGAGGCGGGGTTCGATGGCATCATTCTGGGCCCCGGCGCTCTGGAGCCGGACGGCCGAACTCCTAAGGGGCTCCAATCGGCCCGCCGTCATCATGCGGCTCGACCAGACAACGATGTGGCGGCTAGGCGGTCAATTTTCCGACGAGTGAGGGACATACGCGCCAGGTCGCCGACGTCGAGGACGCCATGCGGCTCGGCGCTGACGCGGTGCTCACGTTCCTGTTCACCTGCCATCGCGATCCCGAACTCGAGACCCGTTCGGTGGAAATCGTGGGGCGAGCCGCCAGATCGGCACGCAACTGGGGGATGCCCTTGGTGGTAGAGCCGATGGCTGCGCGAGAGGGACGGCTGAAGACGCCGTTCGACGCAGAGACGGTCGCGATGAATAGCCGGATCGCGGTCGAAATCGGGGCCGACGTGATCAAGACCGACTGGTCCGGGACCATCGAAGGCTTTCGCCATGTCGTGCAGGGCGCGGCCGATGCGCCGGTCCTGGTCGCCGGCGGCCCGCGTCTTGACGACGATCGGGCGACGCTTGGGCTTGTCCGTGATCTGCTCGCGGCAGGCGCACGGGGCGTCATGTTTGGAAGAAGCTTGTTCCAGTCACCCGAACCTCTCGTGCTGATGAAGGCGGTGCGAGACATGGTGCATGACGACGTTTCGTTTGAAGACGCCGTCGCGCGGCTCTCGCCGGCGCCTGCCAAGGCACCGAAGGCGCAATTCTCGCGTGCGAGGCCAAAACTCCGACCGAAGTAACCGATAAATTTAAAAAAAGGGAGGAAACGATGAGAAGCCTTACTCAAGTGCCGACACGCATGTTGAAAGTCTCTGCCATGGCGGCCGGTTTCATCGGAATGCTGGCGTCCCCAGCACCGGCCGAGACGCTGACCTTCGTCTGGCATGCTGGAACCTGTGCCGACACTTTCTACAATATAGCCAAGGACTATCCAGACAAGAACGTTCAGATGGTGCCGGACCTCGTTCCATACGGACCGATGTGGCACGACAAAATTGCGGCTGAGTTCGCCATCAAAGGGAGCCGGGTTCGACATCGCAATGTGGGACAGCCAATCGTTGGCGGAGTTCGCCGGCGGCGGCCATGCCTACTCGATGAACGATGTCTTCAAGGAATCCAAGGTCCTCAAGCCGGAACTGTTCGAAAAGTTCTCGCTTGCGGCATACGGCGAGTATCCCGACAATTCCGGTAAATATTGGGGCTTGCCGGTCAACCAGGACGCCTATGGCTTCATGTACCGCAAGGATCTGTTCGATGATCCGAAGGAGAAGGAAGCGTTCAAGGCCAAATATGGACGGGAGCTCAAGGTCCCGCAAACGTATCAGGACGCCAAACAGGTCGCCGAGTTTTTCACGCGCCCGGACAAGGGTCTCTATGGATGGGGACAGATGGGCGGACGCGAATACGATTTCGCCACGACAGCATCGAACGCCTTCCTATGGTCCTTCGGCGGCGAACTCTGGAATCCAGCCACCAACGAAGTCAAAGGCTATCTCAACTCACCGGCCTCGATCGACGGCGTGCAGGCCTATGTAGATATGTTCAAATACGGCCCTCCCGGCGGCCAGAACTGGGGCTGGGACGAGGTCAACTCGGCTTTCCAACAGGGCAAGCTCGCCATGGCGATGCAGTGGTATTATTTCGACGGATCGAACTCCGATCCGAAGGTCAATCAGTTCGCCGACAGAACTAAGTTCGGCGTGCTTCCGGGCGCCATCGGCCGGGACGGTAAATTCCGCCGGCAGACCATGGTGGGCGGTCAGGGTATGGGCCTCAACGTCTATTCCAAAAAGATCCCCACCGTCATCAAGTTCATGGAATGGTACTTCCAGCCGGAGCAGCAGAAGCGATACGCAAAAGTCTGCCAGACCGGACTTGAAGTCCGTGCTCGACAGTCCCGATTGGCAGAGCCTGAATTCCTACAACAAGAGCTTCGCCCGCGCTCTGTCGTACGTGAACGATTACTGGCACCTGCCGGAATACCCCGAGCTGCTCGACATCCTGCAGGAGGAGATCTCGGCCGCCAGTTCCGGCAAGAAGACCGTTAAGCAGGCACTCAACTCTGCGGCCGAGCGTCACGAAACGCTTCTGCAAAAGGCCGGATACAAGATCACGCGTACGGCTAATATCCCTGAGGTGCCGGACCAGATCGTCAACCCGGTGGGCAAGGACAAGGTCCAGGAAGAAAGTTACGATTGATATTGCCGAAATTGTCGGGCGTGGCGCGCTGCCACGCCCGATCATTGATCGTAACGCTTGCCGCGACGGACTGGAGGCCGACGATGAGACGCAATGCAGTGCTGCTTCCCGCGCTGATCATCGGGGTCTATCTGGTGTTCTCCACCGGCCCGATCATCTGGCTGATGCTGTCGTCGATCAAGGACCGGCAGGACCTGTTCGCTTGGCCGCCCACCGTGTTCTTCCGACCGGTCTGGACCGGTTACGAGGCGGTGTTCGGGGTCGGTTCAGCACAAAATACCGCTACAGCCGTGGGATTGTACGATTCCCTGGTGAACTCGGTCGTGATCTCGGGTTTTGGCACCACGTTCGCGGTTGTGCTCGGCACGCTCGGCGGATACGCGACATCGCGCTTCCGCTTTCCGGGTCACGGCGATTTCTTGTTCTTCGTGCTCTCGACCAGGATGATTCCACCGGTCGCCGTGCTGGTCTTCTACCATATGCTTTATTCGCGCCTCCACCTGACGGATACCTGGCTCGGGCTAATCCTGGTGACGACCTTCGTCAATCTTGGTCTGGCCACCTGGATCATGAAGGGCTTTTTTGACGGGGTGCCTACCGAGGTCGAGAATATCGCATTGGTCAACGGCTACTCGCAACTCTTCGCATTCCGGCGGCTGGTGCTGCCGATGGTCAGCGGAGGCATCGCGGCGACCGCCGGCTTCTGCTTCATTGTAGCGTGGAATGAGTTCGCATTCTCGTCGATCCTGGCGACCACTCGTGCCAAGACGTTGCCGGTCAAGATCTCCTCGGCGATGGGCGCGACCGGGATCGAGTGGACCCAGATCTTCGCGGCCGGCGTCGTACTCGTGGTACCCGTCGTCATCTTCTTCTACCTGATCCGCCGATACCTGCTCATGGGCATGACGTTTGGCGTGCTGGCGAAGGGCCCCGGCTGAGCATGGCCATGTCCATCCCCCAGGGCGAGACCACTCGCGTCAAGCACGCGCGCAAGCAGGTCCGGACGTTGCCGGACAGTTGGCTGTGTGGCTTGTTCCTCGCACCGTCCGGGCTGATCCTGGCGTTGATGGTGTTCTATCCGTTCTTCTCACTCATATACTACTCGACTTTGCAATTCTCGATGATGCGGCCGCGCATCGAGCCCGTCGACGTCGGGTTAGGGAATTACGTTGACCTGCTCAATGACAACGAGATCTGGCAACGCTTTGCCTTCACCGGCAAGTTCGTTCTTGCGACGGTGCTCATTCAATTCACGATCGGACTCGCGGTGGCCTATGCGTTTCAGCGCAACTTCAAGGGCCGTGATTTCCTGTTCACGCTGGCGCTATTGCCGATGATGCTGTGCCCAATCGTGGTCGGCTTCCTCTGGCGCTACATGTTCAACAGCGAATGGGGCGTCGTGAACTGGCTGGTCTCGCTGGTCGGTATTGCAAAGATCGACTGGCTTGGCAGATCGGAAAACGCGCTGTGGGCCGTGGCAGTCGCCGATGCCTGGACCTGGACGCCGTTCGTGATCCTGTTGGCGACGGCCGCTTTTCGCGGCATTCCGAAGGACATCAAGGAATCCGCCGAGATCGATGGCGCCTCCCCAATGTTTACGTTCTTCCGCGTCACACTGCCGATGTCGCTACCGATCTTGATGATAGCGCTGCTGCTGCGCCTCATCGACGCATTCAAGCAATATGATTTGTTCCTGGCGATGACTGGAGGTGGCCCAGCTTCGGAAACGCAGACGGCCGCGTTCGCTCTCGGGAAGATAGCCTTCGGCTATTTCCATACCGGGGAAGCGTCGGCGCTCGCGATCATTTTGTTGATCGTGATCATGGGTCTCTCCATGATCTTTGTGCGCTATTTGACGCGCCTGTCAAACCGCGTTTAGGGAACAAGGCTATGGCCAAGGTCGAGCTCGACCGACTGACTGTGCAATTTGGTGACGTGGCCGCCGTTGACGGCATATCCCTCGTCCTAGAACAGGGCGAGTTCATTGTGCTGCTGGGACCATCGGGCTGCGGCAAGACCACTGCGCTTCGCAGTATTGCTGGGTTGCAGCACGCGTCCTCGGGCGAGATCCGCTTCGATGGCAAGCCAGTTACTGGGCTCTCGCCTGCAAAGCGAAACGTCGCAATGGTGTTTCAATTCGTCTCACTCTATCCGCACCTAACGGTGCGCCAGAACGTTGCCTTTCCACTGCGTGCCAAGGGCGTTTCTGGTCATGAAATCGGCAAGAAGATCGAATGGATCGCCGAGGTCTTCGCTATCGGCGACATTCTAGACCGCTATCCAGTCGGGCTACCGCCGGGATCCCGGCAAAAAGCCGCTTTGGCCCGCGCCGTGGTTCGCGATCCAGATGTCCTGCTGCTCGACGAGCCGCTTTCCGCCGTGGACGAGCAATATCGCGAGGAGATGCGATGGGAACTGCGTCATCTCCAAAAAAAACTCGGGATCACGACGGTACACGTAACCCACGACCAGCGCGAAGCCATGTCGCTCGCCGATCGCGTGGTGTTGATGCGGGCCGGCCGTATCGTGCAGGCGGGGTCGCCGACGGCTTTGTTCAATGATCCGACGGATCGCTTTGCCGCATTCTTCATCGGCTCGCCGGGCATGAATTTCATCGATCTGACACTAGCCGCGGATGGCCTACATGTAGCCGCGGACCAATCGCTTCGTGTTTCCGCGCCGAATACCGTGCTTGAGCACGCCCGTGCCGAGGGAACTCAATCAGATCGTTCTCGGCATCCGTCCGCATATGGTCGAATTAGCGAACGAAGAAGGCCGCGATGTATTGCCCGCGAAATTGCTCGATGCCGCACTCGTCGGTCGTGATCTCCAGACGCAATTTCCCTTGCAGGGCAAACCATACAGGTAGTGCTGCCTTTGGAAGTAGAGCCTCGTGACGGGCGCGGATTGCGACTTCCGCCACCGCATTGCTTGTTCTTCGCACCGGACGGCAGTCGATTGGGCGTACGCTGATGTCGCAAATTATGCTCGCAATACAAGGCCTAAATAAACGTTTCGGTTCGAAGCTCGCCCTCGATGGCATCGACGTCACGGTTATGGAGGGCGAGGTTCTGGGGCTACTTGGCCCTACTGGCGCTGGCAAGACCACGACCTTGCGGTGCATCTCTGGATTGCACAGGCCAGACGCTGGGAAGATCTGGCTCGCGGGGGAGGACGTCACGAACGACTCGCCGATGGTGCGCGATATAGCTGTAGTTTTTGAAGGGTTCAATCTGCTCCCGACGCTCTCGGTCTACGATAACATCGCTTTTCCGTTGCGTTCGCCTCACTATCGGGAGGACGAATCAGAGGTTCGAACTCCGCGTCACGCGGGCGGCGGCGGATCTGCGGATCGACCATCTCCTGAACCGACGCACGGACCAGATTTCTGGCGGTGAGGGCCAGCGAGTCGCCGTGGCGCGTGCCCTAGTGCGCCGGCCGAAGCTGTTCTTGCTCGACGAGCCGCTAAGCGCGCTTGATCTCAAACTAAGGGAGGCGCTGCAAAATGAGCTGCGGGACATGCACCGCCGTCGTGGCCAAACCCTGGTGTATGCTTCGCACGATTTCCTGAGCACGGCTGCGATCGCGTCGCGCATAGCGGTGATTGACAAGGGTCGCCTCCTTCAGACGGGAACGTTGGCGGAAATCTATGCTGACCCCGTACACAGGCGCGTAGGTGAGCTGGTCGGAAGTCCGTCCATGGCGCTACTCGAGGCTATGGTGCGCGACCAGACCGTGACGATAGACGGTTATCCTATCCCCTGGCAGCTTTCCGCACTGCGGGTTGCCGGGCTAGCTGAATGGTGCAAGCGTGACTATCGGCTTCTGGCCCGAGGACATCGGATTCAGAACGCAATCTGCGCCTGAATTTGCATCCGCCACACTTTGGGCCACGGACTTTCGCGGCAAGGATCAGGCTGTAGAGGTTCGGTTCGGCATGAACCGCGTACGCAAAGTCGTTTCGACAGACTTACGGCTCGCGCAGGGCGATCCCTGCTTCCTCCACTTGGACCCGGCAAAGGCCTTCATCTTTGCTTCCCCAAATGGATCGAGAATTCGGTCCGGTACGGATCGATGGGGAGGGCGATGATATGTTACTGAACCGTCTTTATACAGTGGCCACAGTGCTAATCCTCGCTGGAATCGCAATGTTGTGCCAATCATTTATTTTCCTTCTCCACGTCTGTGCATTTCCGGTGCTGTTGGCGGGCGTGGTGTTGTTCATGGTTCTCGACCACTTGCCAAACTTGCACAGCGACACAGACAACAGTTGATCATAACGGAGGTCGAGATGAGCAAAATCAAAAAACTAATAAACAACGTTTCGGATTTGGTCCCTGAGACCCTCGAAGGATTGGTTCTAGCTTCGCATGGCCGGCTTAAGATGGTTCCGGGTGCGAATGCTTTGATCCGCACCGATTTGGAGGATGACAAAGTAACGTTGTTGATTGGGGGTGGTAGCGGGCACGAGCCGATGTATACGGCCTACGTGGGCAAAGGTTGGGCCGACATTTCGGTCGCCGGCCATATTTTCGCAGCGCCGGCCCCGGATCTGGTCTTCGAAGCCGCAAAAGCAGTGCATCGCGGGCGGGGCGTCCTATTCGTCTATGGCAACTACGCGGGCGATAACATGAACTTCGACATTGCCGCGGAGATGCTGACCGATGCTGGCGTTGAGGTGCGAACGGTGCGGGTCTGCGACGACGTCGCAGTCAAGGATCCGGCGGAGCGGCGTGGAATTGCTGGTGCATTCTACATGGTCAAAGTTGCTGGAGCCGCATGCACTTGGGCCAAGAACCTTGATGAAGCCGAGCGATTGGTCCGCAAGGCGCAAGCGAATATTCGTTCCATCGGGGTAGCCGTTAAAGCCGGATCGTTGCCGGAGACTGGAGAGCTTACGTTCGAACTCGGCGATGACGAGATTGAAATCGGGATGGGCGCGCATGGCGAACCGGGCGTCGAGCGCCGCAAGCTGATGCCTGCGGACGAGTTAGCCGATGAAATGACAAGGCTTGTGCTTGAGGACCTGCCGTTCAAGCGCGGAGATCGGGTCGCAATGCTGCTTAACAATCTTGGATCGACGACTATGATGGAGTTGATGATAATCAATCGCCGTGTTCGTGCACGGCTTGCGGAGAGCGGGATCGAAGTCGTGCGAACGGATGCGGGTCCGTTGCTCACGTGTCAGGAAATGGCGGGCATGTCGTTGACCTTAATGAGACTGGACGAAGAGCTAGAGCGGGCGTTGTCTGAGCCCGCTTGGTCTTTGGGCTACCAGCAGACTTGATGAAGGTGCTATGGTATGGACAGTATCGACCTTGAAGGGGTGAAGCGGTCTGTTGATCGCGGCGGCGGACCGGGTGATAGGTCATCGCGACGCGCTGACCAAGGCTGATCAGGCAATTGGAGATGGCGATCACGGCGTTGCCATGGAACGAGGGTTCGCTGCTGCCCGACAAGCTGTAACAACCAAACCGGCGCAGACTGTTGGGGACGTCTTTAAGAATGCCGGGCTGGCGGTTCTGGCTCAAAGTGGCGGAGCTTCCGGCGCCGTCTTTGGAACATTTTTCATCGGCGCGGGAAAACCGCTGTCACGACCGTCACTCGATGCCTCTGGGTACTCCGCCGCCCTGGTCGCGGGCCTTGATGCCGTTCAGGCGCGTGGTAAGGCAAAGCCCGGCGACAAAACCATGGTCGACGCACTGTCGATCGGCCATTGCTGCGATAGCGACGCCCCGGGACAGGATCTGTGCGCGATAGCCTTGGCGGCTGCTGCAGGCGCCCGAGCGGGCAGTGACGCCACCAAGGGCATGATAGCCTCCACCGGCAAAGCCAAGACATTGGGCGCGCGCAGTCTCGGCCACGTGGATCCTGGGTCGATTACGCTCTCCCTGGTGCTAGAGGCATGGGCAGAGGCGTTAGGCACTATGTCTTCTCCTGCGCAATGATACGGTGCAAAAGGCAATTGGGATCGCCGATATGAATCTCGCAACCATGCGTGCATTTTTCAAGTACGTTGAGCAGATCGAATACGCTATGGGACTAAACTTCACCGGGCAATCGAGAAGCCATCGCTTGAGCGCTGTCGTCGCGTGCTACTCAGTTGATACTGTATGTTCACTCCTCGGCGTGGTTAGAGTGCCGACAAGCATGGGCCACCGGACGCATCGGAAACTGGTCGGCTTTCGGACAAACCCGGACTTCGTTTATAGCTAAGCGTTAAACGACCTGTAGCGTTTGACCCTGACCGCACGTTTCGACCCAATCAAGTCGGTCAGCCGATTTCAACTTCCATCCCGTCGTGGGCGGCTTCACAATCTTTTAGTTCGCTCACCCGCCCCAGCATGTCCGGCGACATGTGCGTCAGGATCAGCCGCTTGGCACCGATCATCGGCAATTTCTCGCGCAGAGTTGCAAAGTCACAGTGAAATCGCACCTTGCGCTCGAAGCAATACGCTTCTGCAATCAGCAGATCGGCGTAGGATCAACCTGATTGCTTACGACGACGGCTATAACCCTACGAAAACAGTGGAGCAAACGCGCAAGCTGGTGGAAGGAGACGGGGTACTTCTGATTTTTGGAAGCCTTGGTACGGCACCTAATGCCGCCGTACAAAAATATCTAAACGACAATAAGGTGCCGCAACTATTCGTGGCAACGGGTGCAACGCGCTTTTCCGACCCGGAACATGGGCAGGCGCGATCAAAACGACGCTACCCAACCCATAGCGGTCCGCAGCCACAACGCGGCATCACGTTTTATCCCGGCATTACGCTTCACCTCCGCGTCCGATGGGGGACGATCACCACTTCCCCCGGAATGCGGTCTGTTTGGCGTGATGGCTGTTCACCACCAGTATGGCCACCGCCACCCCTCATAGAGGAGCCACGACGACACCAGCGGCGGCCCGTATGGATCGACCCGGTCGTCTTCAGGGCGATAACGATATCGTGGAACAATATAATAATCCCAGGGAGTTGGCCTTATCACGGGCACCCGGATAAGAACCCTTCTTGGTTCATGAACGACTTGTGCATTCCGCGCCCGGGCTTCAGCACCAGACGTCCCGAAGTTACACAGCACTAGGGCCGCTCCGAGAGCGCACGCGAAGGTCATTATCTTCATGCATCGGCCTCCTTGCCTGAGAGTGCAAAAGGACTCAGTGCAACGCAAGCTAATTCGCTCTCGACTGGCTTGAATGACCGCTTCTGGCAATCGCGCCGCTTAGTGCGGAGCAGCGATATGTCCGAAGCTGAAGGTAGACCAGAAGTGACCAGCACACCTCCAGAACGACGCGTTTGACCCAAAGCG